>JANOQV010000056.1:0-121048 GCA_031414955.1 Pedosphaera sp.
CCAAGGACGGGATAGAGTCGAAGCGGCGAAACCCACTCTCTCGACCGCTTCGAGTTTTGTGCGATCGAATGCTTTCAGCTCGCGCGTTGAAACTGAAGCTCCCAAGCGCCCGTCCGCCCCCGTGCCCCCCCCCCAGCCCGAAGTGCTCACGCGCGACAACGCCTTCTCCACCTTCTCGCTCAACGTCTCCGACGTATCGTTCAAGCTCGCGGCGGCGAGTCTGGAGAAGGGCGCGATGCCGGAGGTGGCGAGCCTGCGCAGCGAGGAGTTTCTCAACGCCTTCGATTATCGCGACCCGATGCCGGCGGCGGGCGTGCCGGTGGCGTTCGCGTGGGAACGGGCGCGCTATCCGTTCGCGCACAACCGCGACGTGCTGCGCTTCTCGGTCAAGACCGCCGCGCAGGGACGCGAGAGCGGCAAGCCGTTGAACATCGTGCTGCTGCTCGACAACTCCGGCTCGATGGAGCGCTCGGACCGCGTGCGCATCATTCAGGAATCGCTGCGCTCGCTGGCCGCGCAACTCAAGCCGCAGGACAAGCTCAGTGTCGTCACCTTCGCGCGCACGCCGCGGCTCTGGGCGGACGGCGTGACCGGCGCGCAGGCCGTCGAGGTCGCGAAACAAATCGGCGCGCTCACGCCCGAAGGCGGCACGAATCTCGAAGAGGCGATGGACCTCGCGTATCGCACCGCGCTGCGGCATTACGCGGCTACGAGCATCAATCGCGTCGTGCTGCTCACGGACGGCGCGGCGAATCTCGGCAAGGTCGTGCCCAAGGCGCTCAAGGCGAAGGTCGAGGGCTTCCGCCAGCAGGGCGTGGCGCTCGATTGCTTCGGCATCGGCTGGGACGGCTTCAACGACGACTTGCTCGAACAGCTTTCGCGCAATGGCGACGGCCGCTACGGCTTCGTCAACACGCCGGAGGAAGCGGCCACGGAATTCGTCGGTCAACTCGCGGGCGCGCTGCGCGTCGCCGCGTCGGACGTGAAGGTGCAGGTGGAGTTCAATCCCAAGCGCGTGACGGCGTATCGGCAGGTCGGCTACGCGAAGCACCAGCTCACCAAGCAGCAGTTCCGCGACAACACGGTGGACGCGGCGGAAATCGGCGCGAGCGAGGCGGGCAACGGCCTTTACATCATCGAGACGAATCCGCGCGGCGAAGGGCCGATTGCCACCGTGCGCGCGCGTTTCCGCGTGCCGCAGACCAGCGACTATCGCGAGCACGAGTGGGTCGTGCCCTACGGCTCGGCGGTGGATGTGGAGCAGTCCAGCACCGCGATGCGTCTGGCCACGAGCGCGTCGACTTTCTCTGAATGGCTCGCGAGCAGCCCGTTCTCCGGCGAAGTCACGACGGATCGGTTGCTGCAAATGATGTCCGGCGTGCCGGAAGTTTTCGGCGCGGACACCCGGCCGAAGAAACTGGAGTGGATGATCCGCCAGGCGAAGAGCATTTCGGGGAAGTGAGATGACCAAGCACATGAACAAACACATACGAATCGCCGGGGCGGAAGATCCAAGATCCAAGATCCAAGATCCAGAGAAGCTCCAAGCACCAAGCGCCAAAGCGAGCCGCAGCCGGTTTCGGCAAAGTTTGGTGACCAGGCTTCACGCGCGGTCATTGGATCTTGGATCTTGGATCTTCTCTGGTGCTTGGATCTTGGTGCTTGGAGCTTTTTCGGTTCTGGCCGCCGACGCCACCGCCGAGATCAAAAGCCTCTCGCTCAACGGCGGTGTCGAGGACGGCACCGCCCGCCTGGTCATCGAAGCGAGGTTGAAACCGATCGGAGATGATCAAGCCAAAGTCATCTTTGCCAGCGCGGTGCAACACTCGATGAAGGTGTCCTTCGAGAAGATCACCCATGCCATCCGCGTGCAGGTCGAGGTGCTACAGGGCGAGCCGAAGGAGATTCCGCTCGCGCTGTCGGGCGAAGGCGAGGTGAAACAGGTCACGGGCGATGGCTTGCTCGACTGGAGCGTGCGGCAGCAGGATGCGAAGCGATTCCTCGTCCTGCGCCCGAAGAAAGCCGACCGCGCGGTGACGAACCTGTCCGTGATGGTCGCGGCGGAAACGGAATTGGGCGAACTGCCGAAGTCCATCACGCCGCTGGCACTGGCGTCGTCGCAGCCCGCGCTGGGGCACGGCTTCGTGCGCGTCGATGCGGAAGCGGCCTTGAGTGTCAAATCGGCGAATCCGTCGGGCGTGATCGCGGTGGAGGACAAGTATCTCCCGGAAGTGCTGCGCGGTGTAGGCGTGACGAACGATGAGCCGCTGGCGTTTCGTTTCCAAGGCGGAGGTTACTCGCTGCCGCTGCAAATCACCGTCGCCGATCCCGAGGCGCGGCGCGTGACGCTCGCGAATTTCAAACTCAGCGGCCAGCTCGCCGAGGACTCCGCCGCCTTCACGCTCACGGCCACGGCACGGGTGAAGAATCCCAAGGGCGGCGAGATTGAACTGCTCTCGGGCAACGTGGCCCTGACCGGATTTGGCGACACGGCGGCGAACGCTTCTCCCTCTCCCCTCAACGGGGAGAGGGCCGGGGTGAGGGGTGAGAATGCCGACGGCGCGCTTAAGAAGCCATCGGGAGCTGTGGGTGGCACCACCCCTCACCCTCAATCCCTCTCCCCGTTGAGGGGAGAGGGAGGTCCGCGCTTCGGCGTCTCGGGCGGGCGCATCAAGTTCGAGAACGGCCGCTTCATCGCCGTGTTCGACGAGCCGGGCGAGTATCCGATCCGCTTGCGCTTCAACGCCACCGTGCGCCATGCCGACGGCTGGAACAGCCTCGACTTCCGCGTGGCGTCGAGCGCGTTGCAGCCGGTCACACTAGCGGGCCTGCCGGCGGACACGCAGTTTCGGTTCAGCGGCGGTGCCAAGCCGGAGCGCGCGGGCGTGAACTTCGTCAGCTTCCTCCCCGCCGATGGTGCGGCGCAACTATCGTGGAAGGCCGCGCGCGCCGAGGCCGAAGGGAAACTTTTCTACTCCGCCGAAATGCTCGCCCAGATTTCCGTCGCGCCGGGCTTGATGCGCCAGTCTGCGCTCCTCGAGGGCAAGGTCATGCAGGGCGAACTCACGCGCGTCACGCTGCGGCTCATCGGTGCGGGCGAGGTCACCCGCGTGCAGGTCGATCAACTCCGTTCGTGGGATGTCGAGCCGATCGCGAACTCCACCGACCGCCGGCTCGTCGTGCAGTTCAACCAGCCGCAGAAGGACGCCTTCACGCTGCTCGTGCAAATGCAGTCGCCGCTGGCCGCGTTCCCGCAGACGTTCGACGCCATGCGCCTCCAGCCCGAGGGTGCGACGCGCTTCGCCGGTTACGCTCGCATCGTGAACGAAGGCGCGGTCCGCCTGGAAGTGGCCGGCGCGACCGGGTTGACGCAGGTGTCGCCCGAGCAGTTCCCCGAGAGCGACGTCACGCGCTCCGTGCTGCGCACTGATGCACGGCAGCGGTTCGTCTATCGCTTCTCCGGCGCGGACCACGCGCTGCGAATCGCGGCGGACAACGTGCTGCCGGAAATTTCCGTGTCGCAACTCATCGCCTACAACCTCGGCGAAACGGAACTGGCCATCGACGCCGAGTTCGAGATCGACATCCGCGAGGCGCCGCTACGCGAACTGCTCATCAGCGTGCCCAAGGGCTACGCGCTGGCCCGGCTCACGGCCGCAAGCATGAGCGATTCGGTGCTGGCGAAGGAACAGGACAACCAGCCGAACGTCGATCTGCGACTGGTCTTCGGCCAGCCCGTGAGCGGTCGGCAGGTCGTGGCGCTGCGGCTGGAACGCAACAAGGCGCTGGGTGACACGAACTGGGTTTTGCCGCGCCTCGAAGTGGCGAAGGCCAAATCCACGCGCGGCCACGTCGCGGTCTCGGCCGACGCCGGCTTCCGCGTCACGCCTGCGACGACGCAGGGATTGACCGAGATCGCCACCGCGTTTTTCCCGCGCAAGCTGGCGAACATCCAGAGCGCGCTGCGCCTGAGCGACGCCGCGTGGCAGGCCACGATGCGCGTCGAGCGGTTGCCGCAGTCGATTCAGGTCGATGCCTTTCACCTGTTCTCCATCGCCGAACGCATCGCCTACGGCAGCAGCGTGATGAACTACCAGATTTCCGGCGCGCCGCTCGCGACCTTCCACATTGAGTTGAGCGGAGAGTACTTCAACGTCGAGTTCCTCGGCAAAGACGTGCGCAACTGGACGCGCACCACCAACGGCTTCGAGATTCATCTGCACACGCCGGTCTCGGGCGCCTACACGCTGCTGGCGAGCTACGAGCGGCCCTTCAAGGGTGCGGGCGAGACGCTGGCCTTCACCGGCGCGCGCCCGCTCGACGCGCAGAGCGAGCAGGGCCACACCATCGTGGTCAGCGCCTATCAGTTCGACGTGAAGCCCGCGAACGTGTCGGCCGGATTGCTCGCGCTGGAGGCGGCGGAAGTGCCGGCGGAATACCGGCTGTTCTTCGACGCGCCAATTCTCGCCGCTTATCGCTACGCGTCGCGCCCGTTCAATCTGCAACTCGTGCTCAGCCCGCTCGCGCAAGGCGACACTTTGAACCAGGTCGCGGATCGCGCCTCCATCACCACCCGCATCTCCAAGGAAGGGCAGGTCGTCACGGCCGCGAAGTATTTTGTGAAGAACCGCGGGCAGCCGAATTTCAAACTCACCTTGCAGGAAGGCAGCGAGCTTTGGTCCGCCACGGTGAACGGCGTGACGGCGGTGCCGACCAAGGACGGCAAGGATCATCTCATCCCCATGCCGCAGCGCGCCGACCCGAACGCGGTGACGATGGTGGAATTAAAACTGGCCTCGAAATCGCCGAAGCCGGGCCACGTTCGCGTGGCCGCGCCGGTGGTGGGCGCGCCGGTCTTGCTCGCCGATTGGAAGCTGGAAGCCGACGCGGGCCAGCGCCTGGAATACGACGGCGGCACGCTCGCGCCGGCGCAGGGCGTGTTCGACAACTCGGGCTTCGCCGGACTGGTGCAACTGCTGCGCGACTGGCGGGCGTTGGCTTTGCTCGCGGTGGCGTTCGCGTTGCTGACGATTGGCCTCGTGGTGTGGCGCTGGGCGGGACGCGAGGGTGTGTTCAAGTTCAGCGCGCAGCAGATGCTTGGCTTGATCGTCGGCACGGCGGCGCTGGTGTTCAGCGCAATGTCGTTGGTGGCCGCGACCAACGTGACGGAACGCGCGGCTTACAGCGCGCCCAAGGGCATCAGCTTCGTCGCGCCCATCCAGAAGGCGGCGCACGAGATGATCGTCGAGGTGCGAAACGTGGAGGACAAGTTCACCGCCGGCCGGGTGGCGGGCCACGCGTGGCCGGCGTTGCTGGCGCTGGTGGTATGGCTCTACGGGTTTTCGCGCGGTGGTTCCTCGCGTCGCGTGGCGGGCGCGACGGCCTGGACGCTGCTGTTCTGGGCCGCGCTGCGCTGGCCGAACGGTGTACTCCTGTTCCTCGGGCTCCTGGGATTGTTTGTTCTGCTGCACCTCATCCTTCCCGCCGTGCGGCGACTGTGGCAATTGCCGCCCAAGCCGCAGGGCACGCCGCCGCCGGAGAACATCGCGCCGGTGGTGACGGCGCTGGTGATGGGCTGCCTTGTGCTCTTGAGCACTGAAGCGTCCGCAGTCGTAACACCGTTCATAATTTCAACGGCGACCGAGCGCCACTCCCTCTCCCCTCAACGGGGAGAGGGCCGGGGTGAGGGGTGGGAACTCGGTGAGGCTTCCGCCATGTGGACGTCTCTCGACCGCACCACCCCTCACCCTCATTCCCTCTCCCCGTTGAGGGGAGAGGGTGGCCGGCTGGTGGAAAGCCTCGCGCTGCGAGGCGAGTTCTTGAACACCGCTCGCAGCGCGAGCGGTGCCACCTTGGACGCACCCGTGCTTTTCGCGGCGGCGGATTCATCCGCGATCAGAATTCCTTCGCGCTCACGCCGTGAACTGGAGCCGGCGATGGCCGAGTCCGTCACGCAACAGCTTCGTGTCGAGGACAAGTTCGCCTTTGCCACGGCGAAGATTCGGTGGAACGCCACCAAGGGCCAGAGTCTGCCCATCCTCCTCGAACCCGCCGTGCTGACCCGCATCACCTACCCGACGAACGCGCTCAAGCTCATCCAGAGCGGGCAGCTTCGGAAACGCTACGAACTCGCGGCGGTCGAGAGCGGCACGTTCGAGATCGAGCTGGAATACCAGTTGCAGCCCAAGGCGCGCGACGGCGGGAGCGGTTTTGAATTGCCGACGCATGGCGCGCTGGTGAACGAACTCACGCTCACGCTGGTGAATCTCGATGTGGACATCAACGCACCCAATGCGGTGTCGGTCGAACCACAAGCTGCCGGCGCCACCAGCAACACCGTCGCGAAGCTGGTGCTGCCGCCGGCGAGCGAGCCGTGGATTGGCTGGCGTCCGCGCAGCCGCGACACCAAACGCGAGAAGGCGGTCTTCTTCGCCGAGCTGTTCCAGCTCTACGTGCCGGCGGCGGGTGCGATTGAAGGCCAGCATCAGGCGCTGATTCGTCCGTCGCAGGGCGAGTTGAGCGAACTTATCTTCAACGTGCCGGCGGGCGCGACCATCAGCGACGTGCTCGATCCGCTGGCTTCGACCAATCGCGTTTCACTCGTCTCGCTCTGGCGTTTCGATCCCGATGCGCGGCAACTGCGCGTCACGCTCCGGCCCGCGCAGTCGAAGCCGTTCTCGGTGCTGATCAAATCACAGTTCGCCGTGGGGCCGCTGCCGATGCAGCAGAGCGTCGGGCTGTTGTCGGTGGCAAATGCCGCCGGACAAATTGGTTCGCTCGGCGTGGCCACGGGGCCGGATGTGCAGCTCGACAACGTGACTTCGGCCACGCTCACACCGATCAATCTTGAAGATTATCCCTCCAGCCTAGTGCAAAGGATGTCGGCGCAATTCCCCGGCCTGACGCTGCGGCGCGCGTTCCGTTACGCGGAGCCGGGGGCGCTGGCAACGGTGACCGCGTCGGCAGTGGAGCCGGACGTGCGCGTGGAGCCGCAATCGCAGCAGACCTTGTCGCTGGGTGAAGACCGCACGGTGCTGGCGGCCAACCTGACGGTGGAAATCTCCCGCGCCGGAATCTTCCGCCTGAGCTTTGTTCTCCCCACCGGACTCGACGTGGAATCGATCAGCGGCGCGGCGCTGAGTCATTGGACGGAAGCGAAGACGGACGCCCAGCGCATCATCACGCTGCACTTGAATGCGAAGACGCTCGGCTCGCAGCAATTCTCCATCAGCCTCGCCGGGCCGGGCGTGAAGGCCGTGACCAACTGGGCCGTGCCGAAGCTGTCGCTGCGCGAGGCGACCAAGCAGGCTGGCGCGCTCGTCATCGTGCCGGAGCAGGGAACGCGCGCGCAGGTCGCGACGCGCGACGGACTCACGCAGCTTGACCCGCAGAAGTCCGGCATCCGGCAGAAAGGCGTGCTCGCGTTCCGTTTATTGCAAAGCGACTGGAGCCTCGCGCTCGACCTCGAACAGGTTGATCCGTGGGTGCAGGTGAACAGCTTGCAGCACGTCGTGGTGGGCGAGGCGCAGTTGAAGGCCACGGCCAACCTGCAATACCAGATCGAGAACACGGGGCTGAAGGCGTTGCGGGTGTGGCTGCCGGTGGACGCGGGCAAGAGCGTGCAGATTCGCGGCGACCAGGTGGCGGATTTCCTGCCGCGCGAGGGCGCGGTGACGAATGCGATGCAGGAATGGGAAGTGAAGCTGCACCGGCGCATCATCGGCTCGTATTTCTTGCAGGTGACGTATCAGGTGCTGACCGCCGAGCAGGCGCGCGAGGTGACGGTGCGCGGCGTGGAGGCGGGCGGGGTGAATTTGCAGCGGGGTTTCCTCACGGTGGAATCATCGGGCCGGCTGCAAATCGAGACAGCCACGCTGCCCGCGTTGCAACCGAGCGAGTGGCAGACGGTGCCGCGCGCGCTGCGCCAGGATTTGCAGGCGGCGGCGGCGAACTTCACCTTCCGCCTCGTCGAACCGGCCTTCGTGTTGCCGGTGAAAGTGCAGCGGCACGAGGCGGCCAAGCTGCTCGCGGCGCGCGTCAACAAGACCACGCTCAAGTCCGTGGTCTCGGACGACGGCATGATGCTGACGCAGGTGCGGCTCGACCTGGTGCCGGGCGACAAGCGGTTGCTCGAGGTCACGCTGCCGAAGGATGCGAAATTCTGGTTCGCTTTCGTGAACCAGAACGGTGTGGCGCCGTGGATCAGGCAGAACCGGATTTTAGTTCCGCTCGAACAGCAGTCGAAGCCGGACGCCGCGATTGCGGTCGAATTGTTCTACAGCAGCGCCGTGGGCGGGGCGCGGGGCCGGGCGCTCGACATGAATTTGCTCGGGCCGAAATTTGATCTGCCGCTGGAGGACATCACCTGGCAGGTGTACTTGAACGAGAAGTGGCAGGTGAAGGATTGGAAGGGCACGCTGCAACTGCTCGAAGCGCGCGCGGCGGGCGGGTCGGTGATGGATTTGGGCAGTTACCTGCAACGCGAGTCGGCGTTGCGCAGCGAGAAGACGAAAGTGGCCGAACAGCAGTTGCAGCTCGGCAACAGCCTGCTGTCGCAGGGCGCGCCGCAGCAGGCCCGCATGGCCTTCAACAACGCCTACAATTTTTCGCAGCACGACCAGGCGTTCAACGAGGACGCGCGCGTGCAACTGCACAACGTGAAAATCCAGCAAGCGCTCGTCGGCTTGAACGTCCGGCAGCTTGCCACCGGCGGCGAAGCGGCCGGCGCGCTCGCAGGCAAGGTGCGCGAGTTGCGCAACCGCCGCGACAACGGCTACTCGCAAGACGAGGCCAAGCAGCTCTTCGACAACAATCCGGCGGCGGAGAACGCCGCGCTCATGCGCCTGGCCGAGAAGATGATCCAGCAGCAGGACGCCGCCGTGGTTGCGCCCGCCGCCATCCACGCCGCCATTCCCGAGCAGGGCCGGGTGCTGACCTTCAAGCGCGCCGTGGAAGTGAACCCGTGGGCCGAGATGAAGATTAAATTGGAGACCAAGGCGGCCCGCGGCGCGGCGTGGGGGATGAAGGTGCTCTTGCTCGTCGTGCTCTTCGGCGTGGCGGGCGTGGTGATGAGCCGGCGCAAGGCGGGTGCCTCTTGACTGGGTTGGAGCGCGAACCGCTGAGAGCCTGTCTGAAAATTCGCAGGCGGAGTGCGCCCCGGCACGGGGGCCGGAAGGTGGTTTCTGGGGGGCCGTGGGAAAAACCCATGCCCGCTGAGGTTCGCACGTTGCTGCGCCCGAGGACGGGCGCACTCCGGGGCTGGCAGCTTTCGCTGCCCCAGTGACTTTTCAGACCGGCTCTGAGTCCGCGAGTGACTGAGGTGTTGCGGACAGCCCTGTCCGCAGTCCGCGCCGGATCGTTCCATTAACTTGTCTTCCATCGTGAACAGCGAAGTGTCCGCCGCTCCTACCGGTCTGCAAACTCCGCCACGAGTTTGCCATCCTTGCCGTTCCAGACGCGCAGCACGCCATCGGCTCCGCCAGCGATGACCACGCTGCCGTCCGGAGTGGCGGCGGCGGCGTTGACGTAATCCGTCGCGCCGGCAAACGAGCGCACGCGATCACCCTTCTCCTTGATCAGCGCGACCTGCCCGTCGCCGGAGCAGAGCACGGCTTCGTCGCTCACGCCGACGAAGGTCGCTGCCGTCACTTCCTTGCCGAAGCCTTCGATGTTCTTGCGCCGCTCGCCCGTGGTGGCGTCCCAGACTTTGGCGACGTTGTCGGCGCCGGCGGTCACGAGCGTCCGTCCGTCGCGCTTCCACGCCACGCCGAGGACGTGATGGGTGTGGCCTTCGAGCGTCCTCACGACCTTGCCGCTCACGAGGTCGGTCACCTTGCCCAGCCGATCCGCGCCGCCGGAGGCGAGGAATTTGCCGTCTGCTGAAACATCGAGCGCGAGGACGGAATCGCTGTGGACGTTTGGCAGTTCGCGCACGAACGCGCCGTCCCCGGTGCGCCACAACTTGATCTCGCCGCCGCGGGTCGGCTCGCCGCCGCCGGTGAACAACTGCTTTCCGTCGGAAGCGAACCGCAAAGCGTTGACGCGGTCGGCGAGCGGCGAACGCTGGTCGCCGCCGATGGTGTGACTCAAAGCCCAGGAAGGTTTGAGGTTCAAGACCGAGCCGCCAGAGGCGCTGGAAACAACCAGCGTGTCGGCATTCGACCAGGCGAGCCAGCCGGCGGAATTGTGGCCGGTGGCGATGGACTCCAGCGCCGCGCCAGATTTCGCGTTCCACAGATTAACCAGACCAGCCTCGGCCAGCGCGGCGAGCAACGCCTCATCCGGTGAGAAAGCGGCGGCGCGAACCGGTCGGTCGGCGCGCTCCAGCGCAAGCTTGGCCGACTCCGCCGCTGCCTTCGCCTCGGTGGCCTGCTGCTCGGCGGCCGTCACGGCGGCCTTTGCATTCTCCAGAGCGGTTTTGATTTTCTGTTCGGCGCGAGTGGCAAGATTCATTTCGTTCTCGGCGGTCGAGTGCGCGGCCTGGGCTTTCTTGAACTCCTTTTCCGTTTCGGTCAGCGACTTGCTGGTGGCGGCGAGTTTTTCGCTGGCGGCCTTGTGCTGGTTCTTCAACTCGGCGGGCAGCTTGTCGAACTCTGCCTTGGCCGTGGCGAGCGCGTTGGACTTGGAAGCGAGTTCGGCGACGAGTTTCTCCGCCTTGCGCTTATCGGTCGCGTCCTTGGCTGGCTTGGCGGCGGTGGTGGCGTTCGTCAGATTGGTCTCGGCGACGGCAATCTTCGTCAGCGCAGCTTTGATCTGGGGATCGATTTCATTGAGCACACGGGCGGCGGCGTTCTTTGCGTCAGTGGCGTTGGTCAGCGCGCTTTGCTTCTCACGGAAAATCTTTTCCAGGATGGCGTTGGTGGCGGTGCTTTTGGCCACGCGCGTGGCGGCGTTGGTCTGGTTGGTCTCCGCGGTCTTGAGTCCGGCCTTGCGGTAATCCATCTCGGAGCGCGCGAAACTCAACTCACGTTCCGCCTCGGCCTGGGCGAAGCGCAATCCGCCATGCAGCTTGAACGCGGCAAGGCGCTGGGTGGAAACATTGAGCAGTCGAAGCTCGCCGTTGGTGACGAGGGTGGCGAGTTTGTTCGTCTCGGCAATCGCAGACGGGCTGGCACCATTCGCAGCCTGCGCCACGAGGTTTGTCACCGGCGCGCGCCGCCAAAACTTCACCTCGCGATAGCCGCCCGACGCCAGCACCGCGCCATCCAGACTGAAGGCGAGGGAGTTCACGGTGTCGCGATGGGCGGCGCGAATGGGCGCATCCTCCAGTCGCGCGACGAGGCGGCTGGCCGGCAGTTCATAGATCGAAATCTGGTTGCCGCGTCCACAGGCGGCGAACCGGCCGTCGCGCGTCACGGCCACGGCGTAGATGGCGTTCAATCCCGCTGGCATGGGCTGCCAGGTGATGGGGATGCTGGCCCGCACTTCGCCCTTCGCGCCCTGCTCGATCCAGAGCTGAAGCAATCCGAGTTCCTCCGGCCGGAGTGCCACGGCGGCGACCTTGTTGTCCGGCGGCGGCATGATCATCTCCGGGTCGCGGTGCGCGGCGGCCTTGAGCAGCAGGCTGTCGTTTGGTTTCTTCGGCACGACAGACGGACCAGAGTCACCGCCTTTGAGAATCGTCTGAGGTGTTTCGAGAATCAGCCCGCCCTTGGCCTTGGTCTGGTTGTGGCAGGCCAGGCAGTTGTTCCTGAGCACGGGCAAAATCTCCCGCTCGAATTCCACCGGGCCGGAGTGCTTGATCTTGGCGATGGGCAGACTTTTCGGTGGCGGCGTGGCGGCGGGAGCGGAAAAGGCGAGGAAGAGAATGACGAATGACGAATGACGAATGACGAGAGGTAAAACGCAGCGAGCGAACTGCGATGAGCGGAGCAGACGGATCAGCACTGCCAGTCGTCGGGGCGCTTGTTCTTTTCCGTTCTTCGTCATTTGGCCTTTGTCATTCGTCATTTCGCTGGAGCGTTCGTTGCCGCCACCGGCGCGGGTTTCACGCGCAGCACCACCGGCGCGGAGTAAAACGTAGTCGTGGCATCCTTCGGCTTCTTGCTGCCGTCGGTGACCTTGCCTTGTGGAGTCACTTGCAACGCGAAGACGTGGGTGCCGGCGGGGATTTTCTTTTCCTTCAGATCGATTTGCAGCACGAGGTTCGTGGCGGCGGCGTCCACGTCCAGTTCCGCCACTGAGTCCAGCGCGGCCAGACCGAAGGTCTTTAACTTCACCCCGCCCTTGTAGGGCGCGCGGCGCTCGATGAGGAAGTTCACCTTCACTGATTTGCCGGCCACGGTTTCGATGACATTGGAACTCGCGCGCACGCGCAGCGGCAGGCTGGCCTCCAGCACGGAGAGGGCGGTGTCAGTCGCGAGCCGGGCCACGGCGGCGTCGGTGGCAGGATCGGGCGTGCCCCAGACCAGCGTGGCCGGTGCAGCAGAGCGAACCAGCCTGGCTCCGTCGTTGGTCGCCGAGCCTTGAAGCGCAATCGCCGCGTTGGTCAGCGGTGCGTCTTCACTCACCGTGAGGAAGACCAGCGTTGAGTTCTTGCCGCCATCAATCCGCGTGGGCGCGACGCTGACGCCGTCCGGCAGATCGCCGGCGCTCAATTCGATGTCGCCACCAAAGCCGTCGCGGCGCAGGGCCAGAACTTTCAATGCAACCGTTTCGCCGCGACCGGCGGCGAGCGCGGCGAGCGTGATGTCTTTGGCGTCCTTCTTCGTCGAGGGCGGGCTTTGCGGGATCGCCACCAGGCTGAAGTCCGGCGCGGGTTTGCGGATGGAGAGATGAAACACGCGGCGCGGGTCGAGAAGCGAGGGCGCGAACAGATCGCGCAGCATCACGCGGTAGGTGCCATCCTCCTTTACCTCGAACCGCCCCGAGGGATCGCGGTGCGTGGTGTTGAACTCCGCTCCGCCGATGTTTGCCTCGGAGTCATTCAATTCCAGCACGTCGTTGGTGACAGTGTCGGTGATGCGCTGCACGACCAGCAGCGGATCGGTGGGCAGGCCGAGACGTTGCGACAGCACATCGAGCCACCAGGCCTCGCCCTTCTTCGCTTTGAAGGTGAACAGCTCGCGGCCACGGGCGCGGAATTGTCCGGCGATATCGCAGGGCGGGGAAATGCTTTGCGCGCCAGAGGCGAGCGTGACCGGCGAGCGCGCGACGCTGAGCAGAACGGGGTTCGCCACGCCAGCCTTCGCAGCGAAGCGGTAGGCAAACAGGTCAAGCCCAGCCTGCGCCGTCGCGACGGGCACACCGGCGAGGGACGCGCGGCGGGTGGCTGAGTCCGACGGCACGTCAATTTCTACTTCCAATGCCTCCAGCGACTTGCCTTCCGTCTTCACGTCCTCGCGCAGTTTGCCGCCGGGGAGATTACGTCCGAACAAAGTGATCTTGTTCCGGCCAGGCGTGACGGCGGATGGAATCGCGAAGTCCACCTGCGCGAATGTGCCGACGGACAGCCGATACCAATACTCCGGCCCGCCGCGGAAGATGGCGTCGTGAACCTTGATGATGAACCGGCCATCGGCGGGCGGCGTGAAATCCAGCAGGCCACCGGTGCGGTCATGATCAATCTCTCGCCCGGTTTCATCGAGCGCCGAGAGCACCGGTTCCAGCCGGGAATCAACCTCCCGCGCCTCACAGCGCACCAGCACACGCTGACCCGCGTGTGCCGAGACCTCGAAGTATTGAATTGCGTTGGCCTCAGCCCGCGCGTTCACCACGGAATTGAACGGAATGTCCTTGGCCGACTCGCGCGCCGTGGGCGCCTTCTCCAGCGTCATCTCGTTCAACGTGCCGACGGCGAAGGCTCGCGGATTGGAAATCCCGTTGCTGCCGACCACGCGCACATCGTAAATCCCGGCCGGCACATTGCGCTCAATCTCAATCTTGAACTTATTTGTACCCGCGAAACTAGCCGTGATGCCCGGGTGAGAAAAACGCAGCGTCTTCTCGTCGCCCAAGTCCTGCCCGCTCACGGTGACTTCAGCGGCGGAACCGGACTTGGTGCCGGGGGGAAATGCAGCCAGCAATCTTGAGCTCGGAGTTTGGGCAACGCACGCCCGTGAACCTGAAAAGACGAAGCCTGCGAAGATCAGGACGCGCAGGAGGGCATGTGCGGCGGAGCTCAATGAATCGCGTTCGGAGTGCGTCCTCATGTTGACCATTTGCGCTCTGCGCCGTCCGGTTAGTGATTGAACAAAAACTCCTTCGTGTTGAGCAGAGCCCACACGATGTCTTCGTAGGCCGGGCGTGGGCCGGGTGCTTCCTTGCCTTCGCGGGGTTGGGTGCTCTTGGCGAGATGGCTCCGGGCGGTGGCGAGTTCCTTGGCGTCCGGTTCGCGGGCGAAGGCGAGCAGGTAGAGTTCGCGCAGCTTGTCGTCGTCGCTACGCGTGCTGTCGCTGGCGAAGCTCGCGGCGCGGCTGGTGTCGCGGGAGATTTTTTCCTGGATGTCCTTGGCGTTCAGCAGATGGAGGCTCTGCGCAAGGCTGGCGTCCTGCGAGCGCTCGCATTCGCACGAACTCGCCATGTCCGGCCGGCCGAACACGGTCAGGAAATACGAGCCGGCGTTGAAGCTGTTGTCGGGCAATTGCACGGCGCGGGTGCTGGCCGGCAACCCGGCAAACGCACCTTCCGATTTGGTCACGGTGTTCACGGCGTCGAGCAGCACCTCGGCGGTCAGGCGCTTCGGGTAGTAGCGGGAGAAATTCTGTTTATCGACGCGGTTGTGCTGGTTCGGCACCGCGCTGAGCTGGTAGGTGCGCGAGGTGCAGATGTTCCGCACCAGAGCCTTCATGTCGTAGCCGCTGCTGCCGAAGGATTTGGCCAGCGTGTCGAGCAGTTCGGGATTTGTCGCGGGATTCGTGTCGCGCAGGTCGTCCTCCGGTTCGACGAGGCCGCGATTGAAGAAGTGCTTCCAGTAACGGTTCACGAGCATCCGCGCGAAGTAGCGGTTGTCAGGATTGGTCATCCATTCAGCCAGCGCCTGGCGCGCGTCGTCGTCGGGAGACAGGCTCACGGGCGTCGCACCAAGGCCGGCGGGCTTCACGGACTGCTTGGTCTTCTTATTCGTGGCGGAGGCAGTGGTGCGTTTAGCGAAAACAATTTCGTCACCCGGCTGCGAGCCGGGCTTGCGGTTCACCTGGGAGAAAAAGGCGGCGAAGCTGTAATAATCCTGCTGGCTCCAGCGCTCGAAGGGATGGTGATGGCACTCGGCGCATTTCAGGCGCTGGCCGAGGAAGACCTGCGCGGTGTCCTCAAGTTGCGTTGTCGTTTCGCGCATTTGCCGGAACCACGCCACGGGCGGATTCTGCGCGACTTCACCGGAAGCCGTAACCAGTTCACGCGCAAATTGATCGTAGGGCTTGTTGTCGAGCAGGCTGTCGCGCACCCAGTCGTAGAAGGCGAAGGTCATGCGGGCCTGCTTGCCGTCGGCGCGCTTGTTGCGGAGTAGCGCGGTCCACTTGTTCGCGAAGTAATCGGCGTAGTCGCCCGAGGCAAGCAGGCGGTCAACGAGGCGGTCGCGTTTGTCCGCGCGCTGGTCGGCGAGGAATTGCTTTGTCTCGGTGGGCGTCGGCAGACGTCCGGCGACATCAATGGTCACGCGGCGAATGAAGGTGGCATCGTCGCACACGCCAGACGGCGGCATGCCGATGGTCTTGAGCTTCTTGAAGACCAGTTCGTCGATGAAGTTCTTCGCCACGGGCAGATTCGTCACGGTGGCCCCGAGCGGAATGGTGGCGCGGAAGACGGCGACCTTCGCCTGGTAACGCACCATCACCGCCACATCGCCCGGTTGCTGATACAACTTCACCAGGCCGCTCTCCTCGGTCTTGGCCATGTCCTTGTCGTTGGCCTCGTAGAGCGCGCTGCGGGTCACGTCCTCGGTGCGGCCGTCGGTGTAAATGGCCATGACAGCGAGTTGCTGTTCCCCGCCGAAAGACATGGTGCGCTCTTTCGGAAAGACTTCGATGCGATCCACCACGGGATCGTTGGTTTTGCCGTAGGGCATGCCTTGCGAAATCCAACGGACCAGCAGGCGGTAATCGTCCGAGTTCGGATCGAGGCGTTTGCCGCCGCCGTGAGGCAGCGTGGCCGTGCCCTTCGTCAGCAGAAGACTGCGGTCGGGCGCGGCTGGGAAAAGCCGCCGGCCGCGCGCTTCCTTGACGAGGTGCTCAAAATCTTCCGTCGGCTCGAAGCCGAGGAGCGAGAGACGGAATCCATTTTGTCCGCCCGACTTGCCGTGGCAGCCGCCGCCGTTGCAACCGGTCTTGGTGAAGATGGGCACGATCTGGTTGGGGAAATTGATCGGGACGACGGTGCGGAAGTTTTCCACCGTGGCGGTCAGCTTGCCCGTGATTCCCTCCGGGCTGCGCGCCGTGAGGGTCGCCGTGCCGTCACCGACTGGAACGACGAAGCCATTGGTGTCCACGGTCACCACGCCGGGCGGCTTGACGTCGTATTTCACGCGACGCGCGAAATCGCGGATCGAGCCGTCGGCAAACTTCGCGCTGACGAGCAGTTGGTGGCGGGCATCGCTGTTGCGCAGACGCAGCGTAGCTCCCGCGTCCGTGTCGCCGGTCGTGATCTCCAGCGCGACGGGCTTGGCGGGCGCAGCGGCTTGCGCATGGATTGTCCCCGCGAGCAACGCCGCGACGAGCAGCCAGGTTGAGTGTCGGTGTGCCATGAAAATGAGTGCCGCGATCTTCAAATCAATTCGCGCATCGGCTGGTGGTTGTTGTCCACGAGGAATTGCGGGCGGCCGGTGAGGTCGTTGATCGTGGCCTTGTTCACGTCGATGCCGAGATTGTGGTAAAGGGTCGCAAACACTTCCTGGAAATGCACGGGCCGCTCCGATGCCTCGCCGCCGAGACGATCCGTCGCACCGATCACCTGGCCGGTCTTCATTCCGCCACCGGCCAGCAGCGCGCAGGAGACGCGCGGCCAATGATCACGTCCCCCGTCCTTGTTGATGGTCGGCGTGCGCCCAAACTCACCCCAGACGATGACCGAAACATCCTTGTCCAGTCCGCGGTTATGCAGATCTTGCACGAGAGCAGTGACACCGCGATCCAGCAGCGGGAGGTCTTTGCGCGCGTTGTCGAAATTCTTGCCGTGATAATCCCAGAAGCCAAAAGCGACAGTGACGAAGCGCGCTCCGGCTTCGACGAGGCGACGGGCCATGAGGAACTGTTCCGTGAGCATCGGGGCCGCGTCGCCGTGCGGCTTAGGATCGCCCTTGCCGTAAAGCTCAACGATCTTCTTGTCCTCGCGGCCAAGGTCGAGTGCTTCGAGCAGCTTGCTTGAAGTGAGCACGCCGAAAGCCTGCTGATTGAAGGCATCCATTCCTTCCATCGCGCCGCTGCCATCCACGTCGCGGCGGAAACGATCGAGGCTCGCGAGCAGCGTCTTGCGATCATTCAGGCGGTCGAGGGAGACGCCGTTGAGCACCATGTCGGCCTGGCCTTGGCCTGCCGGGCGGAAGGAGCGGTGTGGCATCCCAAGAAATCCAGGGCCGGAAGAGTTGTAGGGACGATGCTGCATCACCGGCTCCAGCCCGACGAAGGGCGGCACCGCCGGATGGGTGGCCCCTTGCAGCTTCGACACCACCGAGCCGATGGACGGCCAGCCGCCGGGCGGTTCGGTACGTTTGAGCCGGCCGGTCAGGCACTGGTAGTCGTAGTGGTTGTCCTCCGCGCCGACCATGCTGCGGATGAAGGCGATCTTGTCCGCCATCTTTGCCATGAGCGGCAGATGCTCGCAGATTTCGATGCCGGACACGTTGGTGCGAATCGGTTTGAACTCGCCGCGAATCTCCGACGGCGCATCAAGCTTGAGGTCGAAGGTGTCCTGGTGCGGCGGGCCGCCGGGCAGGTAGATCATGATGACCGACTTGTGCGAGCGACGGATAGCCGACGCGGCCTCAGCGCGAAAAAGTTCCGGCAACGAAAGCCCGCCCAGCCCCAGTCCGCCGATCTTGAGAAAGTTCCGCCGCGAAACACCGTCGCAGAACTTTGCTGATGAGCCGGGAATGGTCAGCATGGGTCAGATCAGCTCGCGGACGGGCTGATAGTTGTTGTCCACGAGGAACTGGGGGCGGCTGGAGAGATCGTTGAGCGTGACCTTGTTCGCGTCGATGCCGAGGTTGTGATAGAGCGTGGCGAAAACCTCGCCGAACTGCACGGGTCTTTCGGTGGCCTCACCACCGAGTCGATCTGTAGCCCCGATGACCTGCCCGGTTTTCATCCCGCCACCGGCCAGCAAGGCGCAGGAAACACGCGGCCAGTGGTCGCGGCCCCCTTCCTTGTTGATGGTGGGCGTGCGACCAAATTCTCCCCAGACGATAACCGAGACATCCTTCTCCAGCCCGCGCGCATGAAGGTCCTCGATGAGCGCGCTCACGCCTTGATCGAGCAAGGGCAAATCCTGGCGCAGCGCATCGAAGTTCTTGCCGTGATGATCCCAACGGCTGAAGGCCAGCGTCACACAGCGCGCACCGGCCTCGACCAGCCGCCGAGCGGTCAGGAAGTGTTCCATCAACTTCGGCCCGCCGTCGTCGCGGTTCTTCGGATCGCCCTTGCCGTAGCGCGCGCGGACCTTTGAGTCTTCCTTGTTGATGTCGAGCGCCTCCAGCAGCTTGCTCGAAGTGAGTAGTCCAAACGCCTGTTGGTTGAAGGCGTCCATGCCTTCCATCATGCCGCTGGAATCCACGTCCCGGCGGAAATTGTCGAAGCTGGAAAGAAGCGCCTTGCGATCCGCCAGCCGATCAAGGGTGACGCCGTTTAGCACCATGTCGGTCTTGCCGGCACCTTCCGGCTTAAAGGGACCGAAGGCCGGTCCGAGGAAACCCGGCTCACCCGCCCGCGCCCAGCGCATCTCGCCCATCTTGGGCGAGAGGCCCACGAACGGCGGCACGTATTTGTTCACCGGACCCTGGAGTTTGGACACGACCGAGCCGAGGGAAGGCCAGCCGCCGGGCGGTTGATTGCGCACGGGGCGTCCCGTCAGGCATTGGAAAGCGTCGTGGTCATCCAGCGCGCCCACCATTGAGCGGATGATGGCGAACTTGTCCATCTGCCTGGCGATGAGCGGCAGGTGCTCGCAAATCTGGATGCCGGGAACCTTGGTGCTGATGGGGGTGAACTCGCCGCGCACTTCCGACGGCGCATCCATCTTCAAATCAAACATGTCCTGATGCGAGGGACCGCCCGGCAGGAAGATCATGATGACCGCCTTGTGCGAGCGGCGGATGCCCGAGGCGGACTCGGCGGCAAAGAGCTGCGGCAACGCCAAACCGCCCAGGCTGAGCCCGCCGACTTTGAGGAAGTCGCGGCGGGACACGCCGTCGCAAAAGCTCGGCGTCCGTTTTCCGAAAATGGTCAGCATGGTGTCGCGGGCATCTTACAAATGCTCGCTTCGTCTGACCAGTGGCGAAACGGACATATTCAAGGCACTTGCGGGCCGAAGCGGAACGACCGTTGCAGGTCAATCCGGGCGGGCGACCGACAGCGCGACTGAGTGGTGAACCAAGCCGGGTTTCAGGAATGGCCCCACGAATCAGCGAGACGCCTTGGCTTCGAGCGGGCCGGCGATCTTGGGGTCGCGGTTTTCATCGATTTGGAGAAAGATGCGGCCGGGAATGTTGTTGCCGTGGCGTTCGCCAAGACCCGCGCGCATGGGGCAGGGACTTGGACGCGCCGCGGCATGGTGGCAAGCGGCGGCGCGTCTGACCTGCGGCCACAGTCTCCAAGACGACCGCAGACCTCGTCCCTGGCACCATTTCTAGCCGGGGGGTAATTTGTATCCGACGCAACCGATGTGGCTTCGTCGAGTTTTGAACAGAAGCCGGACGGCGTGGTCAATAGATTGCCGTTTGACCATGGAAACTGCGGTTCTATAGTCCAGCGTTTTGACAATGCGTTTGCGCCGAAAATTTCCAGTCCTGACCCGCCTGTCGCTGTTGGCCCTGGCCTCCAGCGCCAGTCTTTTCCTCAGCGGGGCCGAGCGCATCCGCTTTTCCAGACCAGCGGTACCGCTGGCCCAGCCAGGCCAGGAATTCACCAGCCTGCCTGAGCCGAAGGAACCGAACATGGACTTCGGATCGAGTGTCCCCCCGTCCGCGCTGGATTCGGCTTCGCAAATGCGTGCGCGCCGTATTCCTCTTCCGATCCGCCGCCCGGAACCGGAAGATCTCAGCCCGCTGGCCCTGCGCGATCCCAATCGAAAATTCGAGCAAGCCATGCAGGACAAGGACCGGATGAATGGACGCGACCCATTGGATCTTCGCGACCCTTCCAAAATGCGCGATGCGACCCAGCCTGGGCCGGAGAAGGAGGCGGCCCCCGCAGCCTGGTCGCTCGACCCATCGAACATCCGGCGCAAGAACGAAGGGCGCTCGCTGTTGCCGACCCCCGAGTTTGGTCGGGACGAGCTTGAGTCAGGGCGCCGCTCCGCAGAGTCCGGCCGCACCGGGCGCAATGCCACCGACCGCGAGAAGCAACGCGAACGCAATCCATTCGATGTGGTGGAAAAAATTGGCAACGACGCGTACCGGTCAGGCTCGCCCTTCGAGATTTATTCGCCGCAGTCCAGGGAAAAACCAACGGCCCAACAAATGGAACGGCGGGCGGCCTTCGAAAAACTTCTCAACCCGAGTGCCGAATCCACGGTCAAAGGGCCAGGGTCGCTCGACCCGGTGACGGCCAATGCCGCCCCCGCGCAGCCGGTGGCCGGACTCCACCTGCCCGTCCTGGGCCGTGGGACTTCACTGCCGGGCCAATCGCCCACCGATCCCACGGTCACCTTTAATCGCCAGCAGGAACGCTGGAGCGGGCCAGTCTTTGAGAGCGAACACAAGCGGTACATGCCTCCGGCGGCGGCGGCTCCTTCGCCCACGGCCGCGCCTTTCCAGACGCCGTTGAACCGCCAACCCACGGTGCGGGAATTTCCTGTGCGCCGTTTCTAAAGCTCCCAGCGCAGTACGCTCACCGTCCGGCCCGCCTCCCAGGAAGTTTCCGGCGGCACCGCCAGCAGTCCATTCGCTACGGCCAGCGAACTCAAGGCGTGGGAAGCCTGCCGGCCGGCGCTGCGCACGGTGCCGTCTGCTCCAACCAGCACGCGCAGATAATGCCGGCGTTCCCCACGATTTCGCACGGCCTCGGCGAGAACACCCGGGTGGCCCGGCAGCGCGAGGTCGTTCGCGCCCTGCATTTTGAGCAGGGCGGGACGCACCAGAAGGAGAAAGGTGACGAAGGCGGAGACGGGATTTCCCGGCAAACCGAAAAGTAGCTGGCGCTCCAGGCGACCAAACACGAAGGGCTTGCCGGGCTTCATCGCAACTTTCCAGAAATCCAGTCGGCCACCCATCTCCTCAAAGGCCGCTTTGACGTAATCATGTTCGCCGACTGAAACGCCGCCCGATGTAATCACGGCGTCGCATTCCGCGAAGGCTCCGGCCAGCGTCGCGCGCGTGGCGTCCAGCGAATCCCGCACGAATGGAAGCGCGCGGGTCCGTCCTCCACACGACACGACCAGCGCGGCTATCATGGCCCGGTTGCTCTCGTAAATCTGTCCGTCGCTCAAAGGCTGGCCAGCTTCCACCAGTTCATCGCCCGTCGACACCAGGCCGATGACGGGCGGGCGGGAGACCGGAACCCGACCAAGGCCGAGCGCGCCCAGCAGGCCGATGTGCCCGGCGAAAATTCGGTCGCCCTCGCGGGCCACCAACTGGCCGCGCGCAACATCTTCGCCTTTGAGGCGGACGTTCTCGAAAGGCTTCACCGCCTCGCACACTTCGACCAAGTCGCCGGCCTCACGCGTGTCTTCCTGCATCACCACCGCGTCGGTGCCGCGTGGCAGCCAGGAGCCGGTGAAGACGCGCACACAGTCCGTCACGCCCAGCTCGAAGCCATGCTGATGGCCCGCGGCCAACTCGCCAACACAGCGCAACAAGGCGGGCTTCGTGGGGGAGGCCGCGTTCGTGGCGGCAGCGGTCACGGCGTAGCCGTCCATCGCGCTCACATCGGCCCGCGGCAGATCGAGCGGGGAGGAAATGGACTCACGGAGGGTGCGCCCGCCGCATTCCGGCAGGGGCACTCTCTCCGACGGCAGGATTTCCACTGCGGAGATGATTCGGGCCTGCGCCTCCTCGACTTCGAGCATGGCGCAGCATGTTGAAAGCGCGCCGCGAAGTCAGGCGCAATTCCTCAGTGCCCGGCCGCCGTGACCACGAGCACCTGTTCCAGCGTGGTCAGACCCTCGCGGACTTTCTCCAGCGCCACCATGCGCAGCGTCTTCATGCCCTGGCTGATGGCGAGGTTGCCAATCTCCATGGCCGAACAGCGCGAGATGATGAGCTTGCGGATTTCATCGGTGATGCTCATGGCCTCGATGATGCACATACGGCCCGCATAACCGGTGTTGTTGCAACGCTCGCAGCCGCGGCCGCGATTGATTTGCACACCGTCGAAGTAGCCGGGGGGGATGCCAAGGTCGCGAAACATCTGTTGCGGGTAGGTGACTGGTTCCTTACACCCGGCACAGATGCGCCGCACGAGCCGTTGCGCGCAGGCGATGATCAAGGAGGACGAGATCAAAAAGGGCGCAATGCCCATGTCATCGAGGCGGGCGATGGCACCAGCGGCGTCGTTACAGTGCATCGTGCTCAACACTTGATGGCCAGTCAGCGCGGCTTCAACGGCGATTTCGGCCGTCTCGGTGTCGCGAATTTCTCCGATCATCACGATGTCCGGGTCCTGGCGCAGGATCGAGCGGAGTGAACTGGCGAAAGTCAGACCTATCTCCTTGCGCACCGGCACCTGGTTGATGCCGGGCACCTGGAATTCCACCGGATCTTCCACGGTGACAATGTTGTACTCCGGGCAGTTCAGCTCGTTGAGCGCGGAGTAGAGCGTGGTGGTCTTGCCAGAACCGGTCGGACCCGTCACGAGGAGCAAGCCGTGCGGCGCGGCCACGGCCGAGGCGAAGCGGCGGAACGTGTCCTGGTCCATGCCCAGCTTCTCCATCGTCGCGGAGAGGTTGGACTTGTCGAGCACGCGGAGCACGACCTTCTCGCCGTGGACCGTGGGCATGAACGAGACGCGCAAATCGTAATCGCGCCCATTGACCTTCACCCTCATGCGCCCGTCCTGCGGCAGACGCCGCTCGGCGATGTCGAGGTTGCTCATGATCTTGATGCGGGACATGAGCGGCACCTGCAGATTCTTGGGCGGCGGCGTCCGGTCGATCAGAATGCCGTCCACGCGATAGCGCAGGCGGACCATCTTCTCAAATGGCTCAATGTGAATGTCGCTGGCACGCTCTTTGATGGCCTGCACGATGACCAGGTTGGCCAGCTTGATGACCGGGGCTTCCTCCGTCGAAGCCGAGAGGTGGTCGATGTTTACCTCCTCGACGACTTCCTTGACCGTCTCCAGACCATCGGCTTCATCCGCCGCCTGTTGCTCGGCATCCTGGATGATGTCCTCCATCGTGCCGGTTTTGGCACTCTCGATCTGGTGGAGCTTGTCGGTGATGGCCCGCTCGGCGGCGATCATCGGGATGATCTCGAGTTTGGTGATGCGCTTGACGTCGTCGATGGCGAGGACGTTCAGCGGATCGGCCATGGCCAGAAAAAGCCGGTTCTCCAGGCGTGAGACGGGGATGACTCGGTAGTTGCTGGCCACATCGCGCGGCAGGAGTTCGGAGATGTCGCTGGGGATGTGCGTGCGGGCCAGGTTCACGGGCGGCACGTTGAGCACGCGGCCCATGGAGACGGCTAGATCCAGTTCGCCCACGTAACCTTTTTCGGTCACGAGTTTGAGCAGGCGCGTGCCTTCCTTCTTCTGTTGCTCAAGCAACTCGACCACCTGCTGCGCGGTCAACAAACCATCTTCCACGAGGGCGTCGGCGATGCGTTCGCCAAATGATTTAGGGGGGGCAGCCATGATATTATCGGAATGCGCGGCGGAGCCACTTGATGATGTCGGCGGGCGGGGCCAGATACCAGAGGAGGCGGGCCTGGGTCGCGGCCTCGATTTCCTTGGCCGCCTGGCGATTGAACGGATTGGCCGTCGCCACCAGCACCGATTTGCTCATTTTGTCGAACGGCAGCACACACCACCGTTGGCAGGTCTCGATGGGAAAGGAGCGAGCGAGATCCAGGTCCGCGTCGTAGCGATCCAAAGGCAGATAACTTAACCGCGCCTTTTCGGACAGCAGCCGGAGGGACTTGTCCAGGGCCAGGGCGTTTTTGTCCGCCAGCAACTGGATAAACGGATCAAGCGGGCGTCCGGGGGGCAGATGCAGGTTCGGCACCTGCCAGCACAAATCGAAATCGCCTTGCGCAATCAGCCGGCTGTCCACGAACAGCTTGCGCATCATCGCGCTTCCGTCGTCGAGTTCCACCGGGACTGGCTTCGGGCCAAAGCCTCCGCTCACGGAATTTTCCGTGGGCTGCACGCGCATCAAGGGCTCGGCCAATTCCAGCACCGGCTCCGGCGCATTCAGGCTGCTGGCTCGGCTCTCGATGTCGCCGAGCGCGGCCAGCACATCCGCGTCGTCGGGGCGGCGCTGGAGGATGCTCTCGTATTCGAGGATGGCCGAGGAAAGCTGGCCGAGATGCACATAAGCCTGCGCAATGCGGCGCGAGGTGTTGACGGTATCATCCTCCCGGCCCAGCTTCATGTAGGCTTCCTTCAGGATTTCCAACGATTGGTAATCCTGCGGTTGCGACTGGGTGATGACCTCGAACATCTCAATTGTCTGCAACAACTGAGACTCTTCACCAGGGTTAAGCGTTGCGGTCATGCGCTTGATATTATTTCACCGGAACACACATCCCGGCAGAACCATGAGCGGACAGTTGGTGGCAAAACTTGAGGAGTTGCTGCATCGCCGGAGCTGCTGGCGCTCGGGAGCGGAGGATTTGGAGTTTGGAATTTCCGCCCCCGTGGCCTTTCATTCCGGCGACCATGAAACGAACCGCAACCGCACTGCTCTGGCTTCTCGTCGCCTTCCTCGGCGCGGGAGCCTACGCCGCGCTCGCTTTCCAGCGCGGCGAACCAATCAACTCCGGCTACATTCTGGTCGCCGCACTTTGCACTTACGCCATCGGCTACCGCTTTTACTCGAAATGGATCGCCGCGCGCATTCTCGCCCTTGATGACCGACGGGCCACGCCCTGCGAAGTCCACGACGACGGCAAGGACTTCGTGAAGACGAACAAGTGGATCGTGTTCGGCCACCACTTCGCCGCCATCAGCGGCCCGGGTCCGCTGGTCGGTCCCGTGCTCGCGGCGCAATTCGGCTACCTGCCCGGCACGCTCTGGATTCTGATCGGTGTGGTCCTGGGCGGCGCGGTGCAGGATTTTGTGATTCTCTTCGCCTCCATGCGCCGCGACGGCAAATCACTCGCGCAAATGGTCCGCGACGAACTCAACACCGCCGCCGGGGTCATTGGCGTCATCGCCATTCTCTCCATCATGGTCATCCTGCTGGCCGTGCTGGCGCTGGTGGTGGTGAACGCCCTGGCTGAATCCCCCTGGGGCGTCTTCACCGTCGCCGCCACCATTCCCATCGCGCTGCTCATGGGCGGCTACCTGCGCTGGATTCGCGCCGGCAAGGTGATGGAAGGCTCCGTCATCGGTGTCGCGCTGCTGCTGCTCGCGGTGTGGGGCGGGCAATTCGTCTCCGAGCACGCCACGCTCCGGGAACTGTTTCATCTCAAGGCCGCGCCTCTCGCGTGGTCGGTGATCATCTACGCCTTCGCCGCCAGTGTGCTGCCGGTCTGGCTGCTGCTCGCGCCGCGCGATTACCTCAGCACCTTCATGAAGCTTGGCACCATCTTCCTGCTCGCGCTCGGCGTGCTGCTCGTGCTGCCAAAAATGCAGATGCCCGCGCTGACGCAATTCATCGACGGCTCGGGACCGGTCGTGCCGGGCAAATTGTTTCCCTTCTGTTTCATCACCATCGCCTGCGGGGCCATCAGCGGATTCCACACCCTCATCAGCAGCGGCATCACGCCCAAGATCATCACCCGCGAAAGCTACGCCCGGCCCGTGGGCTACGGCGCGATGTGCCTTGAATCGCTCGTCGCCATCATGGCCATGATCGCCGCCTGCACGCTCGACCCCGGCGTGTATCTCGCCATGAACATCAAGGTGCCGGGCACGGATGCCGCCGCCATCGCGACCGCCACCGTGGCGAAGGTGAATTCCTACGGCCCCGAATTCGCGCTCACCACCGAGCGCATGACTGAACTGGCGCGCGAGGTGAAGGAGGAAACGCTCTACGGCCGCACCGGTGGCGCGGCCACGCTGGCCGTGGGCATGGCGAACCTGTTTTCCAAAGTCGTCGGCCAGCGCTGGCTCGGCATCTGGTACCACTTCGCGCTCATGTTCGAGGCGCTCTTCATCCTCACCACTCTCGACGCCGGCACGCGCGTCGGACGCTACCTGTTGCAGGACGCGCTCGGCCATGTGTGGAAGCCCCTCGGCAATGTGCGCAGCCTTATGGCGAACCTGTTCGCCAGCGCACTCGTCGTGGGCGCGTGGGGATATTTTCTCGTGGCGGCGGTTTACGATCCGGACGGCGGCATCAAGGCGCTCTGGCCCATCTTCGGCATCGCCAACCAACTGCTCGCCGCCACCGCGCTCTGCCTGGCCACGACGGTGATTCTCAAGATGCAGTTGGGGGCGGAGTCCAAGGTCCAAGGTCCAAGGTCCAAAGTCCTTCGTCATCCGGCGCTCGCGCTGGTCACGCTCGTTCCGCTGCTCTGGCTGCTGTCCGTCACCGGCACGGCGGCGGTGCAGAAGGTTCTGCATTCCGATCCGAAGATCGGGTTTCTGGCCGGGGCCAACGCCGCCGCCGCCAAGCTGGAGCAGTTGCGCGCGACTGATCCCGTGGCCAACAGCAAGGCCATCGCACCGCTGCGCAAGCAGGTCTTCAACCTGCGGCTCGACGCTGCCGTCACGACTTTCTTCCTCACGCTCGTCGCCGGCATTTTTCTCATCAGCGTGCGCGAGTGGATTCTGCTTCTCGCGCGCAAGAAGCTCGCTGTGCTGCGCGAGACCGAGCCGACCTGGCTGCCGGATACGCCGTGGCCGAAGCGAAGCCGCCCCACGCCGCCAGCATCATCACCCTCGGCCTGGCGCTGCTGCGCGAGATTTCCGGCGAGGCCAAGGTGGATCGCCTGGAACAACAGTGCGCCTGCGTCGAGCCACAGCGCGCGCGCCTGAATGTGAATGACGAACCGCGCCCGGCCTGCGTGACCCGCGAGCAGGCTTACGTGCGCGCCGCCGAAGAACGCTTCGAGGGCATCAACCGCTGTTGCTAAAAACCGAAACGTGAAGCTAGTCCCAGCGACAGTTCTTCCGTCTTTCCGCTTTTCAGCCTTTCAGCCTTTCAGCATTTTCCACCCATGAAACGCATCGGGCTGTTTGGCGGCTCCTTTGATCCCGTTCACCTCGGGCATCTGCTCGTGGCCCAGGCGGCGTGTGAGGAACTCGCGCTCGACCGCCTGTTCTTCATCCCCGCCGCGCAGTCGCCGTTCAAACCGGAGTCGCAACCGACGCCCGCGGCAATCCGCCAGCGCATGCTCCGGCTCGCGCTGGCCGGCCAGTCGAAGTACGAGATCGATGCGCAGGAGATTTCCCGCGGTGGCGTTTCTTTCACCATCGACACCGTGCGTGATTACGCGCGGCGCTTCCCAGAGGCGGAACTGTTCTACCTGATCGGCGCCGACCATGTACCCACGCTGCCGAAGTGGCGCGAAGCCGAGGCGCTCGCACAGTTGGTCCAGTTCGTCGTCATCCCGCGTCCCGGCGAAACACCCGCGACTCTTGACGCGCCTTTTCGCATCCGCGTGCTGGGCGGCTGGCCGTTGAAACTTTCCTCGTCCCAGGTCCGCGCCCGCGTCCAGGCCGGTCAGACCGTATCGCATCTCCTGCCGTTTGGTGTGGCCGCAGTCATTGACGAAGCCGCGCTCTATCGCGGCTGAGTTTTGTTGGTTCGTTTTGTGCATTCGGCTGCCAGAGGAAGGACCCACGAGGCCGGTTTTGTCCGCCACGCCAAGAGGTCTTGCACTGATTCCGCCGGCTTGCCCGCCAGAACTTGGTGATGGCGCCGCGTCGCCGTAAACGCCTGCCGCCCGCGAGGTGAACGAATCATCGATTTTCGCCAAGGCTCTTTTCCGGCCGGAGGAGCTTTGCGACGGAGATGCCGAACGTCTCGGCCATTTTCAGAACGACGGTGCGACCGGTAAGATTCCCAGTGCGTTCCCAATACGCGAGAGTGGTCCTTGGCACCCCGAGAAGAGCCGCGAGTTGCTCCTGGGTCAGATGCCGCTCTGTTCGGAGATGATGCAACCATGCTCCATAAGCGTCGCGGCGGTCTTTTGGCTTCCGACCCATTGAAGGGCGGATGCTATTCGTGCGCGAAGAAAGTGATTGTGTTTTGCCAATAGGTTATCAAAACAGCATGTGTTCCCGGCCAGTCCGACGGCTTGACAAGCCCGAAGCGAGCTTTCGTGAAAGGAAAACATGAGTATGAAGACCAAAGCGCCCAGCCCGTTCGTGCAATTTCTAAGCCTCTTCTTCGCGGTATGGCTTGCCTTGCCACCCGCAGCGGTGGCGCAACTCACTCTCAGCCCACCCACTTTTCCGGCGAGCAACACCGTCCGCCTTGTGGTGAGTGGCGGACCGGTCACGAACATTCACTACGATGTGTTCTTCACGAATGCGCTCACCACTAACACGGCCGTTTGGCCGCTGCTCGGCAAGTTCACGAACACGGTGGTGTTTGATCTTGCGCTGCCGGACACGAACCAGGGCTACTTCATGGTGTCGTCGAATTTCATCGCCACGACGAATCCTCCGCCGAAAGTCGCAACGCCTGTTTTCAGTCCCGCCAGCGCGAGCGGGAATGCTTCGGTGCAGGTGACCGTGACGTGCGACACGCCGGGCGCAGTCATTTACTACACTACGAACAACGTCACGCCGACGGCCAGTGACAGCTACATCGCCAGCGGCGCGAAGCTGCTCATCTCGTGCCTGACCACGGCGAAGGCGCGGGCCTTCCGCACGGACTTCATCGACAGTGACGTCGCGACAGGCAACTACAGCGTGAATTGCCCGCCGGTGGTCTTGGCCGGAAATCAGCAAAGCACGGCGGGCAGTTCCGTGACGCTGGCGGGGACGGTGCAGGACGACGGTCTGGCGGCTCCGGTCTCCAATTTCTGGCGGCAGGTAAGCGGGCCGGCCACGGTGACGTTTGGCAATGTGAACGCGACGAACTCCTCCGCCACGCTGCCGGTGGATGGCATCTATGTGTTGGACCTCGTGGCGAACGATGGCTATTGGGCGGTGTCCAACCGCGTGACCATCGCTCGCAATCCCAAGATAGCCATCACGCTCACCCGGCCCGCCGCCAGCAGCACCTTCAATGTGCCGACCAACATTGCGCTGGAAGCCTCGACGAACGGGTCGAGCTTTGGCGCAAACTTGAGCGTCACGCAGGTCCAGTTCTACGCCGGCTCACAACTGATTGGCAAAGCGACGAACCTGGGCGGCGCGAATGCGCTGTGGACGTTCGACTGGCGCAATGTTCCGGCAGGCAACCACTCACTTACCGCCGTTGCCACCTCGTCCGACACCAGTCATCTCGCTCTCGCGTCGAGTCCCGTGAGCATCACCGTTAATTTTCCGACGGACATAGGGCGGTTCACGTTCGGAGCGAATGACCTGTCGATTCCGGTGGCGGGACTGCCCATCGCCATCAATCGCACGCACGATCCTCGCTTCGGCGGCGGCAACGCCGTGGGCTACAACGCGCGGCTGGATTTCGAGGCGATTCAAATCACGAAATCAACCACACTTGATGTCGGCTACAGCGCGCTCTACACGGTCAGCCAGGATTGCATCGTGGCAGGGAATGGCCGGGCCCTCATCACCATTTCACTGAGTGCTACAGAACAATATTACTTCCGCCCGCGCATTGTATTTCAAATTGGTGGAACCGAGTGCACGGGCCACAGCACCGTCACTCCCGAGGCTGATATTCGCTACGTTTTCGATGCCGTTGGATCTCTGGGTGGCACGCTCGCGTCCATCAATGCGCCTGACGAGATTGGCATGGTTTCAGACCTGTCAGAGGGCGGAGAATGGGGCGGCAGCGTGACGCCGTGTGAGCACGATGGGGCAGGTGCCTGCTTCGCCAGCTACGAACCCGGTTGGGATTTGTTCACCTTCACCGCGCCGGACGGCACGCAATACAAGTTCGACACGAACGGGAAGCTCTCGCAGCGCATTGATCGCAATGGCAACACGCTGACCTACACCACGACGAGTATCACGCATGGCAGCACCAAGCGCATCGACTTCACCCGCGACTCGGGCCGCATCACAGAAATCAAGGACCCGATTGCCATCGCGAGCAGCGGGCCTGCCGCCATCAAATACAGTTACGACGGTGCTGGTCGAATGACGGATGTCTTGCGGCTGGTGGATCGTGCCGCAGCAAGGTACGAGACCAATTCTTATCGCTACGATGACCCCACCCTGACGAACCTCATCACCCGCGTCATTGATGCGCGGGGAATCTTGGTGACGAGCAACCTTTTCGATTCGTTCGGGCGGTTGACCCGCCAATACGATGCGCTGGGAAATTACACGTCATTTGCCTACGAGGACAACGGACGGCGGCAGATCGTCACGGATCGGAACGGACGCACTGTCCGTCAGGATCTCACCGAGGCGGGGCAATTGGAAAGCGTGCAGGATGCCGAGGGCGCTGTGACGAGCTACACGTATGGCGCCAACGGACGGCGGATCGCGGAAGTCACGCCCATCGGAGCCACGAACAGCTACGCCTACAACGAACGCGACGAACTCACCGGTGTGACCAACGAACTGAGCTTCATCTCCAGTGCCACGTACAATTCTTTTGGGCTGCCCCTGACCGTGGTGGATGCAATGGGCTTCGGCACGACGAATGGTTACGACAGCAAAGGCAATCTGCTGGCAGTGACGAATGCCATCGGGGTGGTGAGCCTTTATAGCTTCGACGCGCAGGGAAATCGCAAGGCGGAGACGAACGCGTTCGGTCTGGTCGAGCAGGTGGTTGTCACCAATCTCTACGACGGTTTCGGCTACCTCACGAACACCGCGGACCCGCTCGGCAACAGCATGGCCTATTCGTACGACGGCAATGGCAACCGCCTCACCGAACGGCGGGAACGCACCCTGGCGAACGGGACGAAACAGGCGTTGTGGACGACGAATGTTTATGACGGGGCAAACCGCGTTGTGGCGATCATCGAAGCGGACGGGTTCACCAATCGCACCGTGTTCAACGCCATCAACAAAGTCGCCTACACCACGAACAAGATCGGCATCGTCACGCGGTTTGATTACGACGCGCGCGGGTTGCTGACCAACACGGTGTTCGCGCTCGGCACGGCGTTGCAGGCCGGCGAAGCGAGCCGCTACGACGCCGAAGGTCGCCGCACCAACAGCGTGGATCGCGCCGGACGTGTGACCAGCTACCTGTTCGATGGCGTGGGCCGTTTGAAGCGCACCACGCTCCCGGACGGCTCATATACGGAAAACCAATACGACACTGCGGGAAGAATTTTCGCGACCGTGCAGGGACCGCGCCCGGTGGGCGGACCGGTTCTGCCGACGCCCGGCCTCGCTACGCGCTATGCGTACGACGCGGCGGGCCGGCGCACCGCCACCACCAACGCACTCAAACAAGTGAGCCAGATGTTCTACGACGCCAACGGCAACCAGACCAAAACGGTGGACGCCCTGTTGCGCACGAACACGCTGACCTTCGACCGGCTCAATCGTCAGTCGCAAATCACTCACCCGGACAACACGATCGAGAGTTACGTCTATGACGGATTGAACCGCCGCGTGTTTGCGACCAACCAGGCGCTCATCGCCACGCGCTTTGCCTACGATGGGCTGGGACGCCTGACCGCCGTGACGAACGCCGTCGGTACCGGCACGAGCAATTGGGCGACCTACGCCTACGACGAAGTGGGCAACCAGACCAACCAGATGGACGCGCTCAATCGCAAGACGCTGTTCGAGTACGACACCCTGAGCCGCCGCACCCGCACGGCCCTTCCCGGCAGTCAGGTCGAACTCTTCGCCTATGACGCGACCGGCAACCTGATCCGGCACACGAACTTCAACGGCGTCATTCTCACCAATCAATACGACGCACTGAACCGCCTCACCAACAAATCATCCGCTGGCGGCTACACGGTCGCCTTCAGCTACTCCGTGACCGGCAAGCGGGCCACAATGAGCGATCCGAGCGGAGCGACCACCTACGCTTACGACACCCGCGACCGGCTCATGACCAACAGTTCGCCGCAGGGCACGCTGGTGTATGCCTACGAACCGTTCGGCAATTTGCAGAGCCTGGCTTCCACGCGCGGCGGCGGGGCCAGCCTCAGCTACAATTACGACCCGCTCAACCGCGTGACCAATGCCAGCGGCAACAGCGCCTCGGTGCTCTACGGCTTCAATGACGTGGGCAGCCTCCAGACCGCGCGCCACGGCCACGGCGTGACCAACACCTGGCTTTATGATGCGCTCAACCGGCTGACCAATGTCACCGCCAAGACGAGCAGCGGGACCATCGCGAGTTTCGTTTACCGGCTCGCCGCCGGGGGCAACCGGACGAACCTCGCCGAGAACGTGAACGGCACGTTGCGCACGAACGCGTGGTTTTACGATCCACTCTACCGCCTCACGGCGGAGAACATCAGCGGGGCCACGCCCACGGGGAACACCACCAACCGATACGACGCCGTGGGCAATCGAACGAACCGCACGACCACCGTGAGCGTGGGCGGCTTCACCAACCAGAGCTTCACCTTCAACACCAACGACTGGCTCTCGATTGACGTGTTCGACAGCAACGGCAACACGCGCACCAACGGCGGCCTGCCCTTCCTTTACGACGTGGAAAACCGGCTGACCAACTACAACAACAGCGCGGCCAGCTACGTGTACAACGGCGACGGCTGGCTGGTGCGCAAGACCGTCGGCAGCACCACGACGCTTTACCTGGTCGATGACCGCAACCCAACGGGCTACGCGCAAACGCTGGAAGAAGCCACCGTGATCAGCGGCGTCACGAACCTCTCGGTGATCTACCTGCTCGGCCTCGACCTCGTGGCCCAGAACCGCGGCGGCACCGTGAGCTACTACGGCTACGACGGCAACGGCAACACCCGTTATCTGACCGGCAGCGGCGCGACCATCACCGACACCTACGCCTACGACGCCTTCGGCGTGGCCCTCGCCAGCACCGGCAGCACGGCCAACGAGTTCCGCTACAGCGGCGAACGGCTCAGCCCGGAAACCGGACTCACCTACCTGCGTGCCAGATACCTGAACACCGCCACGGGGAGGTTCATCAGCCGGGATGCGTTTGCAGGGTTAATTTTCGATCCGCGAAGCCTTCATCGCTACGCCTACGTGTCCGCGAACCCAGTAAATCGAATTGATCCAAGTGGGTTAACGGAGACCACAGTAGGCGGCTTGCTTGGCGGGATTAACATCGGCGGAATATTCCAAGGCTTGCCAACGTTGGTCATCAGCAAAGCATTAGTCAAAACAATCGCTATTGCTGGAGTGATAGCGCTGACATTGAGCGGTGATGATGTTTATGGAAACTTCGTTTACCGCCGTCTCTCCGACGAGCAGGCCGCCACTCCATTCAGGACCGTAGGAATCCTCGCGACAGCCCCAACGGCAATAACTGTTTCGCCCAGCGAACACATTCGAGGCACCGATCTCTCGCCATGGATCTCTTCGAGCCGGCTTTTCACTGTTCCGCTTTCTTTGTATCGCGACAATCCACGGAATCCAGTCGTGAAGATTGATTTGAACAAAGTTCCGGGTCCTTATCTTGATTTCACGAATCCTGTTCTACTTGCGACTCTGAGCGATGATTATGTTCGAGGTCTCGCCGCCTTAGCAGCCGAGGTTCTCATCTTCGGTTATGTTCCGGGAAACGCGATCGTGGGTGCGACAACAACACGTTGAGCACCATGAAGGGCAACGATTACGCAATTCAAGTCGGGGGAATCTTGATTGGCTACGCCAGGGAGGTCAGCGATGACATGCCGAATACTGGAGGGCGTTTCGAAGCCACGGATGCCTTCGCTGAGGTCAAAGCGCTGTTTGACGAAGAATATTCGCAAATTCGCGGCGGAGGCGAGGCTTGGCATCGAGCGCGTGAGCGGATTTTTTCCAAAGGACTGCGCATCGAATTATTGAGCACGGGCAAAGCGACCTTGGCTCGTCCCGGTGCGGTTCCAAGCTCAGAGCATCAAGGAATTTTGGCGTATCTCCACATTCACAACGGGAAGGTTTGGTGGAGGCAAATGTGAGTGATGGCCTTGCCCCGATTTGGTGGACGCATTGCTGTAGTTTCCGCAAACTTGCTCCACCCATGATTTTCCGGGCTTCGATCTTGTTGTGGTTGAGCCATGTCCTCATCGGCGGCTACGCGGTCGCCTTCGGCTACTCCATGACCGGCCGACGGGCCGCGATGAGCGATCCGAGCGGCGCGACCGTTTACGCCTACGACACGCGCGACCGGCTCATCACCAACACTTCGCCGCAGGGCACGCTGGTTTATGCCTACGAGCCGTTCGGCAATTTGCAGAGCACCGCCTCCGCGCGCAGCGGCGGGGCCAGCCTCAGCTACAACTACGACCCGCTCAACCGCGTGACCAATGCCAGTGGCAACGGCGCTTCGGTGCTCTACGGCTTTGATGACGTGGGCAGCCTCCAGACCGCGCGCCACGGCCACGGCGTGACCAACACCTGGCTTTATGATGCGCTCAACCGGCTGACCAATGTCACCGCCAAGACGAGCAGCGGGACCATCGCAAGTTTTGTTTATCGGCTCGCCGCCGCGGGCAACCGGACGAACCTCGCGGAAAACGTCAACGGCACGTTGCGCACCAACGCATGGTTTTACGATCCGCTCTACCAGCTCACGGCGGAGAACCTCAGCGGGGCCGCGCCCACGGGGAACACCACCAATCGTTACGACGCTGTGGGCAACCGCACCAACCGCACGACCACGGTGAGCGTGGGTGGCTTCACCAACCAGAACTTCACCTTCAACACCAACGACTGGCTCTCCCTCGATGTGTTCGACAGCAACGGCAACACGCGCACCAACGGCGGCCTGCCCTTCCTCTACGACGTAGAGAACCGGCTCACGAACTACAACAACGGCGCGGCCCGCTACGTCTACAACGGCGACGGCTGGCTGGTGCGCAAGACGGTCGGCAGCACCACGACGCTTTACCTGGTCGATGACCGCAACCCGACGGGCTACGCGCAAACGCTGGAAGAAGCCACCGTGACCGGCGGCGTGACCAACCTCTCGGTGATCTATCTCCTCGGCCTCGACCTCGTGGCCCAGAACCGCAGCGGCACGGTGAGCTACTTCGGCTACGACGGCAACGGCAACACCCGTTACCTGACCGGCAGCGGCGCGACTGTCATCGACACCTACGCCTACGATGCCTTCGGCGTGTCCCTCGCCAGCACCGGCAGCATAGTCAACGAGTTCCGCTACAGCGGCGAACGGCTCAGCCCTGAAACCGGACTCACCTACCTGCGCGCCCGGTATCTGAACACCGGCACGGGTAGGTTCATCAGCCGGGATTCGTTCGCGGGGAGGCCAGAGCAACCTGCGTCGCTTCACCGCTACCAATACTGCCAGAGCGATCCCGTGAACCGGATGGACCCGTCCGGCAACGAAAACTGAAGTTCCCCCGATTTGGTGGGCAGATGCGGCTCGCGGCTCACGCCAAGTTCACCGGGTCGATGTCCACCGCCATCTGCACGTCGTCTGGGAGGGAGAGCGTGGTTTGCAACTTCGCGATGGCGCGACTCAGTCTCGTCATGCCCCGCGTGCGCAGCATGATTTGATAGCGGTAGAATGTTTCCGCACGAGCCAGTGGTGCCGGCGCAGGTCCAGCGATCACCAAATCGCCCAGTCCCACCATCTCCTTGTCTCCTGGTCCGCTGCCCGTTGACTTGGGGACGGGGAGACTTGCAGACGGGGAGAGGGACTTCTCCAGCTCCGTCCGCACATGGTCGGCACTCATCCGCACCTTGTCCTCATTGCGCCCCTTGAGCGTGAGCAACGCGATGCGCGCGAGCGGCGGATACTTGAGCTGTTCGCGGAACTCAATCTCCTGCTCGTAGAAGCCTGTGAAGTCGTGGCGGCGCGCGTATTGAATCGCCGGATGAAACGGCGTGAAGGCCTGCACGAACACCTCGCCCTCGACATCGCCGCGTCCAGCGCGTCCAGCCACTTGCGTGAGCAACTGGAACGTCCGCTCACCGGCGCGGAAGTCGGGAATGTGCAGGCTCAGGTCGGCATGGATGATTCCGACCAGCGTCACATTGGGGAAGTGCAGCCCCTTTGCGATCATCTGCGTGCCGACGAGGATGTCGATCTTGCCGGTGCGGAAGTCGCCGAGGATGCGCCGGAAATCGTCCTTCTTCTTCAGCGTGTCCGAATCCATGCGCGTGATGCGCGCGTGGGGAAACAGTTTCGCCAGCGTGTCCTCGACCCTCTCCGTGCCGAGGCCGGAGTAGCGGATGCCGCTCTGGCCGCACTTCGGCTCGGGGCAGGCCACCGGAGCCTTGGCCGAGTGCCCGCAGATGTGGCAGAGCAATTTGGCCGCGCGACGGTGAAACGTGAGTGACACCGAACAATTCGGACACTCAGCCACGTAGCCGCAGTCGGGGCATTGCAGCGAGGTCGAGTAGCCGCGGCGGTTGAGGAACAGGATGGTCTGCTCCTTGCGTTCCAGGCGTTGGGTGATCGCCTCTTTGAGCTGATTGGAAAAGATCGGGATGCCCTTCTGCTTGCGGCCTTCGCTGCGCATGTCGACCACGCGCACCACGGGCATCTTCTGGTCGTCCACGCGCAGGGTCAGTTCGAGCAGATCGTATTTGCCACGCTTCGCATTGTAGAAACTTTCCATGGAAGGCGTGGCACTGCCCAGCACCACCACGGCGCCTTCCATCTGCCCGCGCACCACGGCCACGTCGCGCGCGTGATAACGCGGCGATTCCTCCTGCTTGTACGAATGCTCGTGTTCCTCATCCACGATGATAAGGCCGAGCGGATGGACCGGCGCGAAGATCGCCGAGCGCGCACCAATGACGATGCGGGCGCGGCCCTGGCGAATCTTGTGCCACTCATCGTGCCGCTCGCCACCGGAGAGATGCGAATGCAGCACCGCCACCAGGGTGCGCAACGGTCCGTTGCTGAAGCGCGCCTTGAACCGCTCGACGGTCTGCGGCGTGAGCGAGATTTCCGGCACGAGCACGATGGCGCCCTGGCCCTGCTCCAGCGCGTGCGCGATGGCCTGGAGATAAACCTCCGTCTTGCCCGAGCCGGTGACACCGTGGAGGAGAAAAGGTTTGGTGAGTGGGTGGGTGGGTGGGAGTAAAGTTGTTGCCGGCTCTTTCCCACCCACCCACTCACTCACTGATCCACGAACGGATTTCATCGCCGTCTTGATCCGCTCCAGCGCGATCAACTGTTCCGCGTTCATGACCAGCGCCTGGGTCGGAAGGATCTCTTCCTTCGCGTACGGGTCGCGCTCGTCCACCTCCGACGCGATGGTGAGCAACGCCTTGTCTTCCAGCTTGCGGATGGTTGATGGCGTGGCACCCGTCAAGGTGAGCAGGCGTTGCAAGGGCAGTTCACGCCACTCCTCGATCACGCTGAGAATTTCCTGCTGGCGTTTGGTCAACTTGGGGGGTTCGCCGCGCACAGGAATCAAGCGAACGAAGAGCCGCTCCTTGAAGCGCGCGTCCTCCTTGCGCACCGCCTCGGGCAGGACGCTCTTGAGCGCAATTTCCGGCGCGCAGCAGTAGTAGTCGCCGATCCAACGAGCGAGCCTGAGCACCTGGGGCGTGACCATGCTGGGCGTGCCAATGATTTTGGTGAGGGGCCGCAGATTAGTGTGGGTGCTTTCCTCGATCACCTCCGTCACGACGCCGTTCACCTGGCGCGGTCCAAAGGGCACCTTGACCCGCGTGCCGACGTCGATGCGCGCCGCCAGTTCCGGGGGAATGGCGTAGTCGAACTCCTTGCGAAGCGCGATCTCGAGGGTGACACGGGCAACCATGGGCAGACGCTAGAGTCCAAAGTCCAAAGTCCAAAGTCCAAAGTCCGCAGCGGCGGTGATCGTCGAGCTTGAGAGGAACCGGGCGCATCTTGGAAGTACCACTGTGGTTCTGCCGGGCACCGCGACACTGGAAAGTGTCGCAACCTGCCGGCTGGAAAGCCGGCGCTACGGTGAGGCGATTGCAAAACCCTGTTTGGTGGAGCGCCGCAAAGATTGCGGCGCTCCGACTTTTGCAATTGCCTCACGATAACGCCGGCTTTGCGGTTGAATAAGCCCCTTTCCTCATGCAGTCTGACCAGCGCCGCGCTGGCGGCTCTATTTATGCAACTGCCAAAGCTTTTCACCTGCGCGGTCGCGAGCGCGCTTTTGTTCGCCTTGGCCGGCCAAGCCGCTTCACCCACCGGGGATCGCCTGCGGCAAAGTCAGTTGAAGCAGCAGCAGATTCAGCGCACCACCCAGCGCGTCGGCGAGCAACTCTCCTCCATCATCACCGAGTTCGACCGCAACGGCATCGCAGGCGAGGACGTGAAGGTGCTGCGCGCCATTCGTGGAGTGATCGCGCGGCTGAGCGACCAGGACATGGCGGTGGTGGTGGCGCTGCTCCAGCAGGCGCAACTGGCCGGCGAGGACACGGCGGCGAAGAAGGACGTGACCGAAGCCTACGCCAGCCAGAAAGGCATCATCACCCAGCTCAAGCAACTGCTCCTCGAATACCAACGGCAGCAGGCCCTCTACGAAATGTCGATCATGCTCCGCGGCATCGCGGCCCGGCAGTCGGCCAACCTGCGCGTGGGCGCGTGGCTGGCCATGCAGACGGAGCGTCGGCAGGCCCAGCAGTTCAACGACGACGAGAAGCGTTACCTGCACCAGCAGGAGATCGACGAGGCGGCGATCAAGGACGAGGTCGGCCTGCTGCTGACCAAGTTGGAAAAACTTTCCCGCGAAAGCGACGGCACGGCCACCGGCGAGCGCCCCAAGGCGGCGCTGGAACTGGCGCGCACCGGCGGCCTGCTGACCGCGCTCGACGGTGCGCTGGAGGATTTGAAGGCGGGCAAGCTGCTCAGCGCCACCGGCAACGAGAAGCGCGCGCGCGACCAGATGCGCGACGTGGCGCGCACCATGTTGCTGGCCAAGGATCTCGTCGATCTGCTGCGCGCCGCCATCCACGAAACCGAGAGCGCCATTCTCCAGCAGCAGCAAGTCATGGAGGTAACCCGCAAAATGGAGCGCAAGGAGGACGCCGCTGACGCCGGGGAAAAGCAGTTCGAGGTGGTGGACAACACGGACTTAATCCATCGCGATGTCCGGGATGTCGCGCCCGCCGGCGCCTCCTACCTCAAGACGGCTTACGACCAGATGCAGGAGGCACGGAGGATTTTACGCGAAGGCAAGGACATCAACACGAGATTGCGAGAAACGCCGCCCCTCCAGGCGAACGCGGTCGCCAGTCTCGAACTGGCCAAGCGCGCCTTGCAGGATCAACTGGCCAAGGCGGAGCAGGAGGCGCTCAAGCCTGAAGGCGTGCTGGCCAACCTGCGTGAGTTGCAGAAGGAAGTGCAGGAACTGATCAAGCGGGAGCAACTGCTCAAGGAGGAAACTGCCGCCGTGGAAAAGAAAGCGGAGGAGTTGAAGGCTCTGGCGTCGGCGCAGGGTGAGATTCGCGACCGTACGCAGGAGGTTCAACAGAAGGCGGCCAACGACGCGCCCGAGGCGGCGGCGGCCTTAAACGAGGCGGCCAACCAGATGGAGAAGGCGCAGAAGGAGCTGGCCCGGGCGAAGAATCCACCCGAGGCCGAACAGGCGGCCATCGAGGCGTTGAAGCGCGCCGATCAGGAACTCGGCGATAAAATTGCGAAGCTGGAGAAAGACGAGAAGCAACTGGCCGCGCTGGAGAAGCTTTTGGAGAAGGTCGAGGTTGTCATCAAGGATCAGCAGGCCGTGCGACTCGATACGGCCAAGCACGCGCTCCAGCCGGAGACCAAGCCGGTCAGCGAGATTGCGCAGAAGCAGCAGGAGACCGGGGTCAAGGCCGCCGAGGCCCAAAAGGACGCGCAGGAGCCGGCACCCAAGGCGGCGCAGCATCTCGGCGCGGCGAAGAATCAGATGACCAACGCCAAGGAAAAACTCGACCAACGCCAGTCGAAAGACGCGCAGCCGCCGCAGAACCAGGCGCTCAACGAGCTGTTCGCAGCGAAGAAGGAAATCGAGTCCAAGATAACCGAGCTGCGCAAGGAACTCGGACAGGAGAATGATCCGTCGCAGAACCTGGCCGATGCCGCCGCCGCCCTGGACAAGGCGCAGAAGGAAGTGAACAACGCCATGTCCGAGATGGCCAACGCGCCCGCCGGGCTGCTGGAGAATTTGCAGAAGCAACAGCAGGCCATTGCCAATTCACTCGGCGAACACGCCCAGGCTTCCCCGGCGCAGAAAACTTCCGAGGCCCAGAAAGCCGCGGCCCAGGCGGCGCAACAACTCGCCGACAACAATTTGCCGGGTGCCGTGGCCTCGATGCAAAAGGCCCAGGCCGGCATCGATGCCGCGCAACAAGGCGCGCCGAAGTCGCCTTCGGACACGCCGACCTTGCCCCAGCTTGGCGCACAGCAGAAAGACGTGAAGGAACTCGCCGAGCAATTGCTGGCGGCCCAACAGGGCGTGACCGAACAGGCCATGCAGAACGCGGCGCAACAACTTGAACAGGCGCTGGCCGAGGTGTCGCCCATCGCGGCCGGCGCGGCCGGTCCGCTGCCGGGCGCTGCCCAACAGGCCGTTCAGTCCGCCCAAGCCGCGCTCACTCAAGCCGCCGCGCAGGCGGGCGCGAAGCAGAACAAACCCGCGCAGGCCAACGCCGCGCAAGCCGCCGAGGCGCTGGCCCAGGCCCAGGCCGCGCTCGCGCTCGCGCAGGCCGGACTCAGTTCCGAGATGGCCCAAGGCCAGGGGCAGCAGCCCGGCCAGGGACAGACTCCGGGCCAGGGGCAGGGCCAGGGCAAGGACGCGCAAAATCCAGGCCCGGGCAAAGGCACTCCGCCGCCACGCGGCACCGGCAAGGATGGAAACTGGGGCGGCGCGGGCGGCGCGAACGGCGCGCGTTCAGGCACCGCCGGCAGCGGCACCTTCATCGGCTTGCCCAAGCGCGACCGCGCGGCGATTCAACAATCACAGGCCGAGAAGTATCCGCAGGAATACGGGCCTCTGGTGGAGCAGTATTTGAAGAATCTTTCTGATCAAGGCGACGAATGAGGAAGCTCCAAGCTCCAAGCTCCAAGCTCCAGAGAAACATCAAATACCAAGCCTCAAGCGCGCACCTGAGCCGGTGTCGGCTGTTGGTGTTTGGAGCTTGGTGCTTCTTTGGATCTTGGGTCTTGGATCTTGAATCTTCTTCAGCGCACGCCGCTGACGCTCCTGCCGCTGTTCGCGATCCCGTCCGCGTCGATGAAAAAACCGAGGCCATCATCAAAGGCGCGCTCAAGTGGCTCGCCTCCAAACAGTCGCCCAACGGCGCCTGGGCCGGCTCCGAGATGGAACAGCAACATCCCATCGCCATCACCGGCTACGCGCTCATGGCCTTTCAGGCGGCGGGCCAGTTGCCCGGCGAAGGTGAGTACGGAAAGAACGTCTCCCTCGGGATGCAGTATCTCATCGACTCGATCACACCCGACGGCCTGATGGGCAACAAGCAGAACGGCCAGTACATGTACGGCCACGGCGTCGCGACCATCGCGCTGGCCGAACTCTACGGGCAGACCAAGTCGCCGGCCGTGCGGGCCAAGCTCGACAAGATCGTGAAGGTCATCGTCAGCTCGCAGAACAACGAGGGCGGCTGGCGCTACCGGCCCATCGCCTATCAGGCCGACGTCTCGGTGACAGTGCTGCAAGTGGTGGGATTGCGCGCGGCCAAGAACGCCGGCCTGGACGTGCCGCAGAAGACCATCGACCAGGCCATCAGCTACGTGAAGAAATGCTTCCACGAACCCAGCGGCGGGTTCTGTTATCAGCCGGGCCAGACGCCGGGCTTTGCGCGCACGGCGGCGGCGATTTACTCGCTGCAAGTCTGCGGCCTCTACGATGACCCGATGGTCAAGAGCGGCTCCGAGTATCTGAACCGGAACTATCGGGACTCGCGCGCCGAGTGGTTCACCTACGGCCATTTCTACGCCGCCCCCGCCCAGTATATGCGCGGGGGCGAGACCTGGGAGAAGTGGTACGGCCGCTTGAACGAAACCTTGGTCAAGCGCGCCACGGTCAAGGGCGACACCGCCTTTTGGGATTCCGCCGAGACACAACTCGATGGCGGCCGCAACGTGGGGCTGATCTACTGCACCAGTGTGTACACCATGATCCTCGCCATGCCCTACCACTACATCCCGCTCTACCAGCGCTGAGATTCAAGCTGAACGTCACGCCCAGCTTCGACTGGGCAGGGCAAGGATTTGGGGGTAACAACAGGAATGTTCATCCGGGCGATTCTACTCGCAGCTTCCATGGTGGCGGCTTCCACATCGGCCGGTGAGATCACTTTGCCTCCGCGACCGACGACGGCACCTGGAGGCCGCGCCTTTGCGCAGAGCATCACCAATCTGCCCTTTTCGGCGCGCGAAAAGGCAATCCAAACAGAGTTTACCCGGGGGAATGTTCCTGACTTCTGGCGGCGTTTCGTCGAGGTGAAGATGTCGCGCACCATCGATGGCCGCGAACTGCGCGCTTCCTGCTTCGTCGCACCGGACTATCTCGCCATCGGATCTGACGACGACTATTTCCTCGCCCCGATCTCGCCCGGCACAGCCCAGGGCATCGCCGACGAGATCGACTGCCTTCTGCCGACCCGCCGCATGGTGGAGGCAATTTACGCGGCCGCTCCGGTCAAGCTCAAACCCGCTCCCCTCCCGCCAAGTGCGGCGATGGTCACCGTGCCGGTGTTCCTCCAGCACAACGAATCGGTACGACACCAGCGCGCCGAGCGGCTCACCCAATTTCCGTTAGGCACGCTCGTCGCCGGTCACAAAAAAGACGTGGTGATTTCAACCCGCCTCGCCGGTTCATCCGGCAAGGTGGCGATCTTCGGCTGGCACAAACCGGATGGACAACCCATCCAGCCACTTTACCTCGGCCACGACGAATCGTGGACGGACTACAGCCACGGCGTGCGCTTGGTCCAGCGGCGGGTGCTCATAAATGGCGCAGCCACCACTGCGGAGGCGGTGCTGGCTGATCCGAGGCTGTCCGGATTGCTCAGTGACGAAGGGCCGCTGCACAGGACGCGATACCAGCCCTTGGTTCCGCCATCGCGGGCCGGCACGAATCGGTTCCAAGAACGGGAAGTCACATTGCATTTTCATCCGGAGGTGCGCGTCGTGGTAAATTCTCCCGCCGCTCCGGCCCCCCATAAGCCCGTCCGCCTCGTCCTCTTCGCGCTGCCCAACGGCAATACCATCGAGCAAACCATCGGGCGGCGGTTCGAGCCGGGCGACGACTGGCAATTCAACATCCAGCACATCGGCGCACAAACGCGCTGGCTGCGCGAGCGGATGCCGGAGTCCAGCCTCGTCGTCGCCTATCTCGAATGCACCGGCAAATCCTGGCCGGCGTGGCGGGCGAAGCATGATCCTGATGGTCAACGCAGCGTCGGCATGGTGGCTGAACTGCGCCGGCAATTCGGCGGGCTGAAACCTGAACTCGTCCTCACTGGTCACAGTGGCGGGGGCAGCTTCACTTTCAGCTTCCTCAATGGCCTGGAGCAAATCCCGGATGACATCGGGCGCATCGCCTTCCTCGACAGCAATTACGCCTACGACGCGGCGCGCAGCCACCACACCAAGCTGGCGCGCTGGCTCAATGCCTCGACCAACCACTTCCTCTGCGTGCTCGCCTATCACGACCGCATCGCGCTGCTCAACGGGAAGACCTTTGTGAGCGAGAACGGCGGCACCTGGGGACGAAGCCAGGCCATGCTCGCGGACCTCGGCACGCTGTTCCCCTTCGCGCGCGACGCCGATGCCCAGTGGCAACGCCACACCGCGCTGGGTGGCCGGGTAAAATTCTTCCTGAAAGAAAATCCCACCAAGGCCGTGCTTCACACCGTGCAGGTGGAGAGGAATGGTTTCATCCACGCCCTGGTCACAGGCACGCCTGCGGAAAATCGTGGCTACGCTTACTTCGGTCCGCGTGTTTACGAGCCGTGGATTGCACCGGAGTGAAACGCTGCCTCACGGCTCGTAACGAACGGTCTCGTCGGCGTCCACTTTGTAACCCCACTGGGAGATGTATTCGGAGCCGGGACGGAAGTCGTCGTGCTGCGCGGCCAGCTTCTGCTTCAACAGTTCCTCCAGGCCGGATTGCAGGCGAGCGTGCCGGGGCTTCCCGACCAGATTGCTGAGTTGAAAGGGATCCGCTTCGTTGTCGTAGAGCAGCCAGGGTCCGGTGAGGTCACGGACATAAGTATAGTTCGCGCTGCGCAAGGCACGGTATTCGCGGCCCCCGCGCCGGCGGGTGAATTCCCCGAAGGGCGTAATGCAACGCACGATGGTCGCGCCATCCGAGGGATCAAACCCACCGCGCATCGCGCCGGTGAAATCGAGTCCCTCAACCGTGGGCGGAATCGGCTGACCACAGAGGCTCAACAACGTGGGCATCACATCCTCGGTGTTGATGGTGGCAGGATTGCGTTGCGGCTTGAGGCCGAGCGCCGCTGGCAACCGGAACATCATGGGCACCCGGGCCGATTCCTCCCACGGCCGCTGCTTGCGCTGCTGGTCATGCGACCAAAGCATGTCGCCGTGATCGGAGGTGAAGACGACGATGGTGTTCGTGGCCAACCCGGTTTCGTCCAGCGTGCGCAATAGCTCGGCGAAGCAATCATCCAGCGCCGTGCAGTGCGCGTAGTAGCCGGCCAGTTCCTTGCGGGCGGCGGCCTGGTTTGAAGGCGAGACGTTCGGGTGCAGCTTGAGGTTCTCCGGCGCGTACATCGCGCGATACTTCGGCGGCGCGGTTTCATACGGATTGTGCGGCGGCCCCCAGGCCAGCCAGAGCAGGAACGGCTTCCCCGACTGTGCCCTGCCACGAAGGTATGCCTGCGCATCACGCGTCTGGGCGATGGCGTCGTAGCCTTCCCACTTCAGTTTCTCCGGCCCATCGGCGTAATACGGCGAGTTGTTATAGGCGTGGGTGCATTCGAGAACCTTCCAGTAACCGAAGCCCTGCCGCCGCTCCCGCGGAATAAAAGCCGAGCGGCTCCCGTGCCCGTCGATGTGCCACTTGCCGATGCAGCCCGTGTCGTAGCCGGCGGCCTTCAGCACCTTGGGCAGTGTCACGGCGTTCGTGCTCAACGGCACGTCGTTCAAAAAAATGCCGTGCGTCTGCGGCCGCTGTCCGGTGAGCAGCGATGCGCGCGTGGGCGAACAGACCGGCATGCCCGCCACCGCCTGGGTGAAGCGCACCGCCTGGCGCTCGAACTGATCCAGGTTCGGCGTCTTCACGTTCGGGTCGCCTGCGAAACCAAAGGCCTGCGCGCGCCATTGGTCGGCGATGACGAAGAGAATGTTCGGCGGCGCGGATTTCTCCGCCGCCGTGAGACTTCCGCAGAGTGCGCAGCAGAGAAACAGAAACAGACGATGGTATTTCATGTCCGGCCGTAGCTTTGCACCGCGTCGCGCAACTCCTGTTTGTAGTCGCGGGTCGGCTCGCCGTAGCCCGCGCGGCGCTTTTGCAGCGCGGGCGCGATGATCTCCGTGCGCGGATCGATCTCTCGCCCGAAGATGACGGGCCACAACCGCCGGCAATTGTTCGCCACGTCGTGCCCCTGCTCCTCGTCGAAGCTCGGACGGAACAAATCCACCGCCATCTGCAATTCGTGAATCAGTTCCGCCTCGGTCGGATGCCCCGTCTTGCGGATGACGACGCGGAAAGCTTCAAGATCCTTTTCGTCCAGCCGGTTGAGTTTCGCGATGAGAATATCGATCGGATGCGGGAAACGAATCGTGCAGTGATCCAACTGGATGATTTGAGCCCGGTCGCGCCAGCGCGGACTGGTGCGGAAGTTCAGTTCACTGCTCACCTGAATGTAGAACTGCGCCTTGTCCTGCCCCAAACCGGCCGCATCGGCCAGTGCTCTCAGATCTTCCGAGTCGCCGAACAGATCGACATCAGCGCTGGTGAGTCCGGCATCAACCGTGATTTGGATGGGGGCAGAACCGAACACGGTCATGTCAAACCGGCGGTGATGCGGCAGTATGCTGACGAACTTGCGCAGCAATTCACCTGCTGGCGTGTCGAGATTTACCGAACCAGCCCATGAGTCCAGGTCCATATAGTTTCCTTGCTCTGTTTGACCACCACGCCTGATCGAGCAGCCGGTTGGTCACGCCGGGATCGTCGGCCAACAGTTTCGCCAGTCGTTGATCGCGCGCCGTCCACGGCTGGCCGGCTTCCTTCTTCTGGATGAGCCGGGCCGCAATGCGCGCCTTGCGCCACCACGGGTCCATGAGGCGTTCGCGCTGCCGCGTTGGTTTCGGTTCGTTCATGCCGGCCGTTGTTTCGAGGATGGTAATGGCTTGGCCGGCAATTGCAACGGGGCCGCGGGCGGGCCTCATGGCTCGACTGGATGCCCGCCCAGTTCCCGCGCGCTGAACCACAACATGCGCGGCAGGTGGAACGGGCCTTTGAACAGGTTGCCCTTGGCCCGTTGCGAGACGGTGCCATCGCGATGCAGATATCCAAACCACTCGCCGTGCTCGCGGTCGGGAAAGTGCGCGAAGCTCCAGTCGTGGACCTGCGCGTGCATCGCGGCGTAACGCGGCTCACCGGTGAGCTTCCAAGCCAGCAGTGTGGCGATGATGGCTTCGCAGTGCGGCCACCAGAACTTCATGTCGTGCCAGTATTCCTGGACCGGCTTGCCGTGCAGGTCGGTGAAGTAAAGCAATCCGCCATACTCGCGATCCCAGCCGCGCGCCCACATCCAGTCGAGAATGCGCGCCCCGAGCGCGATAAGTCGCCGGTCTTGGCGCAACCGGCCCTCGTGCATGATGAACCACGCGCATTCGAGGGCGTGACCGGGGTTCAAAGTGCGTCCGTCGAGGTGGTCGAGAATTGAGCCGTCGGGCGCGACGACTTCCATCAGCGCCTCGTGCTCTGGCTTTAGAAAATCGCGCTCGATCTCCGCGATGCTCGCATCAATCCAATCGCTGCACGTCTGCCCGGAGATCCTGATGTCGCCGAGGTTCGCGCGAAGCTCCTGCGCGGTGACGATACCGATCATGTGCGCGCCGATGCCTTTCGTCGGGCGCGTCGGCTCGTATTTCGGTAGCATCGCGCCCGGCTCAAAGCTGAAGCGCAGATACGCGGCGAACGCCTTCGCCGCGTCCTCCGCCGCGCGCGCCTCGCCGGCCGCTTTCGCGAACGCGGCGTAGCTGATCGCCGCGAAACTCTCGCTGAACACGTAGCGCCGCATCCGCAGCGGGCGACCGTCGCGCGTGACGGTGAAATACATTTTCCCCTCCAAGGAAGAACAGTGCCGCCGCGAAAACTCGACGCACGAGCGCGCCGCCTCCAGCCACTCGGGGCGTTTCTCCACGGTGTTGAAAAGTGTGGCGAACATCCAGCCGGCCCGGCCTTGAAACCACACACTCTTGTCCGAGTCGAGCAACGAGCCATCCCGATCCAGCGCGGTGAAGATGCCGCCATGCTCGCGGTCCAGTCCGTGCCGGAGCCAAAACGGGATCACGTCGTCGAGCAGTGTGGCGCGATAGAGCGCGGCCAGTTGCGCGCGGCGGGCGGGGTGGGTGAGGTCCGTAGTCATGAGGCGCCCGCTGGCTCGGTGTTGCGCGGCCGGATCAACAGCACCAGCACGACGGAAACAACGGCCGCACCGGCGAAGATGCTGAAGATGATGTTCAGTGGCACACCACGATCTTGCAGCGTGCCGAAGCCCCAATCCGCGAAGCCACCGCAACTGATGCTGACCAGGTTCATCACCCCGTAGCCCGTGGCGCGCAATTCAGGCCGCACGATCTGGCAGAGGATGGGCATGTTGTTGCAATCAAAGAAACCCCAGCCGATGCCGAACAGCACCAGGAACGCGACGGCCACGGCCAGCGTGCCGGCGTTGCCCACGCCAAACATGGCCGGCACGATGCAGGCCATGCCGATGGCGCTGACGTAAATGCGCCCCCGCTCCGTGCGGCGCATCCAGCGATCCGCCAGCCATCCGCCCAGCAGCGCGCAACACAACGCCGCCACCTGCCAGTAAAGTGTGGCCGACACCCCCGCGCGGCCCTGACTGATGTTGAACTGCTTTTGCAGAATGGCCGGCATCCAGTCGCGCACCACCCAACCCGCCAGCGCCGGCAAAGTGAAGTAGAGCACCAGCAGGAGGAAGGAAGTGTTGCCCAGCAAGGCTCCGAGCGCGCCCAAAGGCGAAGTCTTCCCCGCCGAGGTCACAGTGCCGCCCGTGCGCGGCGCATTCTTGAGCAGGAGCAGGAGCGGCAGCGCGTAAAGCACCCCGATGAGGCCGCAGACGCTGAAGGCCAAGCGCCAGCCAAGTTGCGGAGAGTCCGCGACGTAGCCGCTGAACCCGCCGATGATGACACCCGTGTAGATGCCCATTTGATGCACGCCCACGGCGCGCGACCTCGTTGGTCCGGTGTGAAAGTCCGCGATGAGCGCCAGCGCGGCGGGAATGTAGCAAGCCTCGCTGATGCCCATCAGCGCCCGCGCCGTCACCAACTGATCGTACGAAGTGACCTGCCCGGTCGCCCACGTCACCACCGACCAGACAAACAAACTTCCGGCGATGACATGCCGCCGGCTGAAACGATCCGCGAGGTAACCGCCCACCGGACTGAGCACCGCATAGACCCACTTGAATGAGCCGAGCAGGAAGCCCCAGTTCTGTTGCGAGGCGATGTCCGGGATGTCGTGCATCACCGAGACCTTCATCGCGGCGAGCATCTGCCGGTCGAGATAGTTCAACAGCGCCACCGGGAAGAGCAGCGCCACGACCAGCCAGGCCGTGGAGCGGAGTGAGGGTAAAAAAGTCGAGGCGGCGTGCATGGGCGAAGTCAACGGGTCTTCCTCGGTTGCTCGGGTGAATTCATGCGGCGCAGTTTAGAAAGATGAGATTGGGAATACAGCTTCAATGCGGGATGGCCTCATTTCGGGCGCATCATAAGGCCAGGCGCGGTAGGGCGCCGGTGTCCTCACCGCGCCGGGCTGCGACTCGACGGACACGCTCAGAATGGTTCACACCCCCACCCGGCGCGCTGAGGACAGCGCCGCCCTACCTGCGGATGCAATCGGTCATTGGGACTGCCTTGCCCCTCCAACCTCAATCCACGCCAGCAAGTCCAGAATCTCCTCGCGCGTCAGCGTGTCGAGCAGGCCGCCGGACATGGGCGAAACTTCGGACACGCGCTGGGCGGCGATGTCGGCCTTCGTCAACTTCCGCCGCTGATCAGGATCGACGGGATTGATGGCCAGCGTGAGCGACTTCGCATCTTCGCCCACGATGCGGCCGTCGTGAATCGCGCCGGACTTCAAGGTCACCGTCACGCTGCGGTAATTTTCCGCGATGACGCGCGAAGGCTCGACGATGCTTTCAAGCAAGGCTCTCCGATCGAAGCGCGAAGAAACTGCCGTGAGATCAGGACCGACGAATCCGCCTTCGTGGCCGAGCCGGTGGCACTGGGCGCAACCCGCCTCGGAGTACAGCCGTTGGCCCCGCGCGGCATCACGCGCCCCAGGGTTGGTCAGCGCCGGTTCCAAATCCGCCATCGTCCACTCCTTCACCAACTGCCGGGCGGCGGTCGTCGGCGCGGGTGCAGGCGGTTTGTCCAACACCGCGAAAGTATCCTGCAAGGCAGCGCGCTCATCCGGCGTGAGCGTGGACTCTGCGTCGGCGCGGATGTAGTTGAGCGCGGTGGGCAGCATATTCGCGCCGTTGAACTCGCGTCGCGCGCGGCCGAGCCACTCGAAGTAGGTCTTTCGGTTCGCGATCGACCAACCGTTCGTCACCGACCGCAACGTGAACAGGTAATGGAACTTCTCCTCCTGGGTCACGGCGGTGGCGAGCATCGGGATCGTTTTGCCGACGACGTTCGTTGAGCCGAGATAGACGAGCAGTTCGCACAGCGACTGGTTCACGCGCGCATCGGTCGCAGGAAACATTGGCTCCCACGCGGCCAGCGTGCGTCCGGCGAGAATCGCGTCCGGTGCTCCCTGCCGAATGAAGCTGACGGCCAGCGCACGGATGGCGATGAGTTGCTGGTCGGCGTTGAGCCGGGTGTTACTGAGTTCGATGAGGCGCAAAACTATTCTGTCGCGCCATTGGCCATCAGCGCAGCGGCTCAAGGCGAGCAGCGCCGTGAGAGCCGCATTGCGTTTTGATTCAGTGAGCGCGCGTTCGGACCAAAGGCCGACGGGCTGACCCTCCAGTTCCACCCGCCCAGCGTATCGGACCCAGTGATCGGAATCGTCGAGGCGTGACCACAAATCATCCGCGGAGCGCCGAGCATCGCTCGGCTCGGGTTTTGGCGAGACCGGCCGAGCGATGCTCGGCGCTCCAATCCAACTCACGCGATACAATCCCGACTGCGTCCGCCGACCGCCCGTGGTGAAATACATCGCGCCATCGAGGCCGAACTCCAGCCCGGTCACGTTCAGCGGGCGGCCTTTCAGGAACACTTCACTGCGCCCGCCGTAGCTCGCGCCGTGTTGGGCCAGATGCACGGCGATGATTTTTCCGTAGGACCAGTCCTGGATGAACAGCGCGCTGCGCCACGGCTCGGGCCAGTTGCTTTTCGTGCCGAACTTGATCGCCGTCGGCGAACTCACGCCGATGTCCACCGCACTCGGCAGCGTGTCCGGCGACCACACGGGCAGCACGCCCGTGCCGCGACGCCAGCCGTAATCGCCGCCCGGCACCAGGTGCAGCACGCGCGTCGGATGATACCACGACAGGCCCACGTCCCATTCCATGTCCGCGTCGAAGGTGAACACATCGCCCGCCGCGTTGAAGTCGAGGCCGAAGGGATTGCGCAGCCCGCCCGCCATCACTTCCCACGTCTGGCCGTCGCGGTCGGTGCGAACGAGATGGCCGAATGGCATCGAGGCACTGGCATTGAACAGATGCTTGTCCCAGGCGCACGGCAGCAATCGATCCTCCGCGTAATGCCGCAGCGGCGAACTGGCCGAGATGCCATTCGTCGGCAGGCCCACGTCATCCCCGTGAATGCTGTAGATGAAACCGTCCGGCCCGAGCGCGAGCTGGTTGCGCCCATGCCCGACGCCGCCCGGCGTGGGGCGCAACACCTTGAGGTCGTCGAACTGATCGTCGCCGTCCGTGTCGCGCAGGCGGACGAGCGCCTTCGAGTTGTTGGCGTTCGCGTAAAGAGCGCCGTACGCGAAGAGCAGCCCGCGACATTCGAGCAGGTTGGTGTTGATGGTCTCGACGCGGGTGACAGCGGAGCGGTTCGTCGCCAGCGTCAGGCGCAACAGCCCGCGATCCTCACGCGCGATGACGACGCGGCCCTTGGGATCAAAAGCCATCGCGACCCAGGAGCCTTCATTCGTCTGCGCCGAACGGATGAGTTCCACCTTGAAGCCGGGCAAGGCCGTGATGTGCCCGGCCTGCGTGGCGAGATTTGTCCCGAGCGCCTGCTTCCACTGGTTGTAGTCTTCCTCGAGGATCGCTTTGGCACCGAAGGTGACGTTGGTCATCACCAAGCTGAGAGCGGTGCCCAGGGTTGCGGCGACTCGGGCGTAGAATACCGGCGTCATGGTTTTGCCTCGTTAAGAAGATCAGAAATCACGCCACGAATCTTCGGCTCCGCTTCGCGTTCCAGATAACTGCTCCTTGCGCGCCACGTCGTGTAGCCGCCGAGCGGGAATTGATCCGGCGGCGGCAGGTAGCCGTGATAGCCGTTGGCCAGGCCGACGACCATCGTAAGCGGGAACGGGCTGGCCTTTTTGATCGCGAGGCCAGTGCTGCCGAAGGTTTCGCAAGGCACGGCGGCGAGGGCGAAGTCGCCGATCGTCACTGCCTGCAAAATGATTTCCTTGGTCGCGGGCCAATCGGCCAGAAGCGTGGTTTCGCGCGCGTAGTTTTCCTCCCAGCTGCGCGTCGGGCGGTTGATAACCTTCGTGGCGAGATACTCGCGGGCCTCGGCGAGTTGCGCGGGCGCAGGCCGGCGCACGCCGAGGGTGAGAGGCCGCGTGATGGCACGCAACGGCACCGCGTCGTGATACTTCATCCCGGCCAGGGTCTTGAGCGCCGCACCGGCCACGGCCTTGGCAACGACAGGCGGCGTGGCCACCCAGTTGGTCTTGGTGAAGTCGATTGGATTGGCGTCGCCGCTGGTGCCGTTGCTCATCAGTGCGACGAAGTTTGTCTCCGCCTTCAGCTCTTGCGCCATCACCCGGCAGAACTCACCGAAGTAGTCGGCGGAAATTTCCCCCGACGGCGCACTGGCGTAGTGCGTCGAATAATTTGCCAGCAGTCCGAGCGGCCGACCGTCACGGGTCTGCACCGAAAGGACGGTGACCGCCGGATCGACCGGGCCAGTCTGGCGGATCTTGTTCGTATTGCCGAAGCCGGGATTCATCATGGCGAGGTTCGTGGCCGCGCCGGTGAAAGAGGAATTCAAAGTATTCGCCGTGCCGGGCCGCATGAGCCAGCGGCGGCAATGCACGAACTCCGGCAGATCGCTGCTGCCCCAGCCCGCGCGCGCGGGCTGCAAGTTCTTCCACGCCTGCACGATGCTCCCGGCGATGCGCGGCACGAGCCAGGCGCGATACTCCGGCTCGGGATCGTTGCCGTGGCAGCCATACACGCACGGCGCGGTGTGAGTGTGCGTGGAGGAAATCATCATGTTGGAGACGGAAATGCCGGTGGCCCGGCTGGCGATGGCCTTGGCCGCATCGAGGTCCTCCCGCGCCACCATGCAACTGTCCACCACCGCCAGCGCAAGCGCCGTCACGCCGTCCTCGAGCACGATGGCGCGCGAGTGCAGCGGGTCGTGAACTATACTGACGAGGGTGAGGGTGAGATTGCCGGCGGTGCGAATGGGCAGATTCGTCGGAGTGATGTCGATGAGGGCGGCACCGGCGCGCAAGGAGGCGCCTTTGGCGGAAACACCAAACATCAAAAAACAAACACCAAAAAAACAGCAAACAGCAAACAGCAACCGATTCTGCACGAACGGACATTCAGAGGCGCCGGGCGTTGCGCCCGCTCGTGGTCCCATGTTGGAACTTGGAGCTTGGTGTTTCTCTGATGTTTGAAGTTTGGTGTTTGATGTTTTCATCGCTTCGCCTTCGCCAGCACCTCCGCAATCGTCACCACCTTGCCGCCCTGCCGCTTGCTCTCATCCGCCGCCTCCATGAAGGCGAACAGCTCGATGGTCTCGGCGGCCGACACGGGCGGCTGCTTAGTCTGGAAGAACTTCACGATCTCCACCACGAGCGGCGTGTAGCCATCGAACGCGCCGACGGGTGACTCGCCCTTTTCGCCCATAGCCTTGCCGCCGTACTTCGAGTCTTCGCGAAAGGTGCCGGTGCGCCCGCCCTTCCACTGGCCCACGACCTCGATTTTGCCTTCGGCGGTCTTGCGGCGCTCGACGGTTTCGCAGCCGATGCCCATGACGGTGAAGAGCGATTCGCAACCATGAACGCCATACCAGAAAAGATCGGGATGGTGCGAGTCGAGACTGGCCGGACTGGTGGTCTCGGCGCTCAAGACCTTGCCGATGTTGCCGCCGCGCACGGCCTGCGAAGTCTTGGCATAGCGCAACGACGAGGAGCTGAAGATGGGCACGCCCGCCGCCTCGGCGAGACGGTAAATCTCCAGGGCGTCACGCAGTGTACCGGCCACGGGCTTGTCGATGTAGAGCGGCTTCTTCGCGGCGATGACGATGCGCGCCTGTTCGAGATGCGGCCGGCCATCCACGGCTTCGATGAGCACGGCGTCCACGTTGGCGCAGACCTCCTGGATGGTGTCGTAAATCTTCACACCGTATTTGTCGCGCAAGGTCGTGGTGTAGCCTTCCACCCGGTCGATGCTCGACGGGATGTCGGCGCTGCCGCCCTTGAAGGCCGCGACCACGCGCGCGCCCGGCACATGGTCCTTGGCCTTGGGGTTGTTCAGCGTCTCGGTAAAGGCGGTGACGTGCGAAGTGTCGAGGCCGATGAGGCCGAGACGAATCTCAGCCGCCGGAGACAGCATGGGCGCAAGACAAGCGATGGAGATGGCGAACAGGTGTTTCATGGCGCTGTTGGTAATTGAAAATGGGCGGCGTGTGAAGAGCGGTGTTGGATTAACCGGGCGCATGGGAAGTGCGGGTCGCCCAAATCCCGGAGCGCGGGTTTTCAACGCCCGCGCGCCGGTAAAAGATTTCTTTCGCCGTGACGGAACGTCGTCTTACGCTCGCGCGCCTCATGCAAACGATTTCGCTGGGTTCCAGTTCGATGCCGGTCAGTCGCCTCGCCTACGGCTGCTGGCGCATCCTCGGTCCGGAAGGCGCGGCACTCGACGCCGGACGCGAAGCCACCGCGCGCCAGGCCGTGCAGGCGGCCTGCGAAGCGGGCTTCACTTTCTTTGATCTGGCCGACGTGTACGCCGACGGCGCGGCGGAGCGCATTTTTGGCGAGGTGCTCAAGCAGACGCCCGGCCTGCGGGAGCGCGTGGTCATCACCACCAAGTGCGGCATCCGGCGCAAAGGCACACCCGCTCCTGACTCGCCGTATCGCTACGATTTTTCCGCCGAGTTCATTGTTCAGGCTTGTGAAGAGTCTCTCCAACGGCTGGGCGTGGAGACGATTGACGTGTTTCAACTGCACCGGCCGGATTACCTGATGGACCCGGCGGAGGTGGCGGCGGCGTTCGTGAAGCTGAAGCAGCAAGGCAAGGTGCGGGAGTTCGGCGTGAGCAATTTTCGTCCGCAGCAACTGGCCTTGCTCCAGAAGGCCTGCCCGTTCCGGCTCGCGGTGCACCAGGTGGAGATGAGCCTGGCGAAGTTGGACTGCTTCGAAGACGGCACTCTGGAGCAGTGCCTCGGGGAGAACATCACGCCGATGGCCTGGAGTCCGTTGGGCGGCGGACGGCTCGCGGACACGCTGCCCATCGACATCAACGGTCCCGACCACGCGCGGCGCATCGGCGTGCGCGAAACGCTGGATGACATCGCGCGTGATCACCAAGTGGCGCGTCCGCTCGTCGCGCTGGCCTGGCTGCTAAAACATCCGGCGGGGATCATCCCCGTGATCGGCAGCGCCCGGCCCGAGCATATTCGCGAACAGGCCAAAGCTGGGGAGGTGAAACTTTCGCGGGATGAATGGTACCGGCTGATGGAAGCGGCGCGCGGCGCGCGGCTGCCTTGAATTGATCCCGGTTTTCTTGTGAGCACATCCCACGCATCCCACCTCACGCCTGCTGCCCTCGGCTATCGCATGCCCGCCGAGTGGGAGCCGCATCTCGGCACCTGGTTCTCCTGGCCGCGACCGGAGGGCATCAGCTTTCCCGGCAAGTACGACACCGTGCCGCCGGTCTATGCGGAGTTGATCCGGCACCTGGTCGCGGTGGAAGAGGTCCACATCAATGTCTGGCACGCGGAGATGGAGGCGTGGGTGCGCGGATTGCTGCAGGCTCAGGGCACGCCGTTGGAACGCGTTCACTTCCATCACTTCCCAGCTTACGAACCTTGGTGCCGCGATCACGGGCCGATCTTTGTCGTGCGAGAGAGTCAGGGACGCCGCGAGCGCGCGGTGGTGGATTGGGGCTACAACGCCTGGGGCGGCAAGTATCCGCCCTTCGATCTGGATGATGCTGTGCCGCAACATGTGGCCAAGTTGCGCGGCCTGCCGCTGTTCTCGCCCGGCATCGTGATGGAAGGCGGTTCGATCGAAGTGAACGGCTGCGGCACGTTGCTCACGACCGAGGCGTGCCTGTTGAACCCGAACCGCAACCCGCACCTGAACCAGGCGCAAATCGAGCAGCACCTGCGCGATTATCTCGGCGTGACGAACATTCTCTGGCTGGGCGAAGGCATCGTGGGCGACGACACCGACGGCCACATCGATGACCTGACGCGATTCGTGAACCCGACCACGGTGGTGACTGTGGTCGAGCCGGACCCGGCGGACGAAAACCACGAGCCGCTGCGTGAAAACCTGGAGCGGCTGCGCACCTTGAAGGATCAGGACGGCCGGCTCTTGCGCATCGTGGAACTGCCCATGCCGCGCCGCCTGGAACACGAAGGGCAGCGCCTGCCGGCCAGCTACGCGAACTTCTACCTCGCCAACGGCCTGGTGCTGGTGCCGACTTACCGCGATCCAAACGACCGCGAGGCGCTGGAGATTCTCCAGCGCGAGTTCCCCGCGCACCGGGTGGTCGGGCTGGATTCAATGGAGCTGATCTGGGGGTTGGGTTCCTTCCACTGCATCTCGCAGCAGGAGCCTGCGCCGTAGTTGCCGCGCGGCGCGGCGCGATCCCCCGCTACCGTCACGGGGACTCCCTGATGCCCGGCTTGGCGGATTGCCCGATACCGGCCGGCCCCGGCGACAGGTAGGCTATTCCCGGAATGATTTTGGAAGTCGGTGAAGTTATCGAGGAGCTGCTTTGCTATCTCTCGATGTGCTACCCGTCCGTGCAGTGGCAAGTCACGCACGGGCTGGAGCAGGCCAGTCCCGAACCCATCATCCACATCACGGCCCGGCGACACCCTTTTCAACCCCTGGAATCGATGGTGCAATGCAGTTTCCGGCTCTGGGAGTCCATGGACCCGGTTACAGGCAGGATCGAAGCGGCCGTCTGGTCGCGCTGGGCCATGAAGACGCTGGAAGTGTTGCAGCATGCCTGAGCAGTTCGCCGGCGTCCGCCGGAGAAACGGCCAGCGCACTTACGGGGCACGGATGAGGACGGATCCGTTGTGGCGACCCAGGCCGAAGTAGCCGGCCGCGATATTGCTGCTCTGCAAGACCGCGCCGCGCAACGGCGTGAGCGAGAGGGACACCGGATGAGTAAAACTGCCCGTGAGCAGGCCGGTCTCATCCGCCACCGCGAGGGAGATGTTGTTGGTGTTCGAGGGAATGGTGAAGGTGCCGTCCGGGTTGAGCAGCAGTTGGGCGCTAATCGGCGCGGCCAGCCCTCCCTCGGCCAGTTCGACGACGCCGTTGGTCCATGGAAACAACCGGGCCTGCGAGGGCGGCGTGTAAGGCGAAACCGACCACCGCACGGTCACGTTGGTGTTTCCAGGGAAATCAGGGTTGAACCAGCTCACCGTGGTATCGATGACATGATTGCTGTTGAACAATCCGAAGCCCAGCACTCCACCCCCTCCGAAGTACGCCGGGGCGAAGAGCGGCCAGCGCTCGCCTTGGAGGATGGAAGCGCGCTGCTTTATTGATTCCCCGTCGCCCAGCTTGCCCGACATGGTAATCCGACCGGACGGGCTCACGACCATGGTGCCGTGGCCGTAACCGTCGCCCGCAAGAAAGTTCGTGTCGCGAGTCGGGGAGAGCAGATAGGTATAGCGCCCGGTCGAGACGGCGTGATTGGTGCCGGTGAATCTCTGCACCCGGAAGAGCACGCCGGCCGCAGTGACGTGACCCTTCGAATAATCGGCCAAGATGGCCTCCGTGCCTTCGACGTATCTCAGGACCAGAATGAGTCGATCCAGGCCAACTTCCCCAGAGATGAGGCTACGGCCGCTGGGGGCGAAAGTGCCCCGGGTTTCATAACTTGCCCCCAACGGAGCCAACCGCCCGTTGTACTCGCCCCAAGAGGTCAGGTTTAGGGACAGCCAGCCCAGGCTGGACTTGGGACCGCTGCCCTTGGGGAAAAACAGGCCGTGATAAGTGCCCTGAGGCTGGCCCAACAGCGTGTCGGAGAAACGCGCCGAGACGGAAAGGTTCTCGCTCATGCGGAACCCAATCGAGCGGACATTGGCGAAGATATCGCCGCGCCAGCCCAGAAAATACTTGCCCGGGCTGGGCCGGGCCTGGAGGTAGTAATTCACTCCGGCCTTCAGGATCTGGCCGTTGGTCGGTCCGCTGGTGTGCCCGGGCCCATCCACGTTCAAATGGAGGGGCGTGTAGAGCAGATAAAAAACTTTCCGCTTTTGCGGCGCGGACCGATTGCCGAAGGCATCCACGCTCCAGACGACGAAATCGTTGGTGCCAGGAAACAGTTTCAAGACGGTGGACCAGTTCGTGGCCCCGGGGCTGGTGACAAATCCGTAGGGCATCTGAAAAAGAATTCGATCCACGGTGGTGTCATCACCCGACGTGCCGCTTACGGTGAGGCTTTCGTTCGTGGTCTCCAAGTCGGTCGTGGCGTCGAGGGTGAGGGCCGGACTGTTGAACTCGTGCGGGCGGCCATTCGTGAGGACCAAAGCCTGGACCACGAACAGATCTCGATACCGGGGCTGGGTCAGGCGGTTGGTGTTGACCGGCAAAGACTCAAATAAATCCGCCGGACGGGCCACGCCTACGCCACGAATCCCATGCCCGCTCGAGAGGGTGTTGAAAAAGTTCAGCAAGTTGGTCCCATTCTCCGGGCCCGTCGTGTTCACGACATGGCCAAAGACGGTAAACCCACCATCGACTGCATCCAGATTGGTGTTGTTGTTCAGGTTGAAGAAGAACTGCGCATCCGCCGAGTTGGTCACCCCACCGACCCGCGCCATGGCGATGGTTCCATAGAGATTGCTCATTTCTGGTCCCACGCTGTACTCGTTGGTGATCCGGCCGAAGTTCGGTCCCGTGACATACGAGGCGAACGCTCTCCGACTGGCTGGATTGGGCACGGTGACATAGCCGCCCTGCATGACAAAATTAGGCACCAAACGCTGCAAGACCAGGTTCGAATAACCGCCGCTGTAAACGTAGAGCAGGAAGTTCTTCACCGTCTCGGGCTTGTCCTGGTCGAACAGTTCCAGATCGAGGTGCCCAAAGTTTGTGCCGCCGGTCAAGAAATTGAAACGAACGATGGTGTTGCTTGAATTGATCACGGCTTGCGCGCGCGCATCCGGCCTGGCGACCAGGCCGCAGACCAGGGTCAGTATGAGAATCAGGTTTTTCACAATGGTGGCGAAGTCTAACATGGATTTTGGCCGTGACAACGGTGGGCCGGGGCGGGCCAAGACTATTTTCGAACCAGGAAATCTCCAATGGCCAGGTTCCTCAGGTCGCTGCCGTCGAACATGTTCAGCGCATCGTCCGGCGAGCAGACCATCGGCTCGCCCCGGCGGTTGAGCGAGGTGTTCAACAGTACTGGCAGGCCGGTGCGGGCCTCGAACTTCCGCAGCAACTCATAATAGCGCGGGTTGCTTTGCGCGGTGACGATTTGCGGGCGGGCCGTGCCGTCCTCGTGCACCACTTCCGGGATGCGCAACTTCCAGTGCTCCGCCACGTCGAAGGTGAATGTCATGTAGGGCGACGGGTGCTTCGTCTGCAAAATATCCGCCGCCGCATGGTCGAGCATCGAGGGGCAGAAGGGCCGCCATCGCTCGCGATACTTGATCTGGGCGTTGATCGTGTCGGCCGTGCCGCGGCTGGCGGGATGGCCCAGGATGCTCCGGTTGCCCAGGGAACGCGGGCCAAATTCCATCCGGCCCTGGAACCACGAAACCACTTCACCGCGCGCCAGCAGATCCGCGCCGGCCTCCGTGATGGAAGCGCACCGCTCGTATTTCACGCCTCGTTTCTTCAGCGCCGCTTCAATTTCCCCGGCCGAATATTCCGGCCCGAGATAGGCGTGCTCCATGGGCTGGATGGTGTCACCGAGTTGCTGCGCCGCGTAAGTCGCCGCGCCCAGCGCCGTGCCCGAATCGCTGGCCGCCGGCTGCACAAACAGTTCGCCGCCCGGAGGGAGCTGAGCGATGAGCCGCTGGTTGGCCTTCACGTTCAAGGCTACGCCGCCCGCGTAGCAGAGCCGCCGGGTCCGGGCGATGTGCCCGCCGAGGTAATGCTTGGTCAGCGCGAGCAGCACCTCCTCAAGCTGGCGCTGCACCGCCGCCGCAATGTGAACATACGGATCGTCAATCTCATCGCCTTTGCGCGACGGACCCCATTTCTCGATCAGCTTGGGTGAGAAGTAAGTGCCCTTGCCCTCCTGCTTGTGCCGCCGCCAGCCAATGCAATTGACCAGCGAGGTGTTCACGCGGAAATCACTTTCGGTCCACTCCAGCAGCGATGACACATCAATCCGGCTGGCGTCGCCGTAGGGTGCCATGCCCATGACCTTGAACTCGCCATCCAGCATCTCGAACCCGAGAAACTCCGTCACGGCCCCGTAGAGTCCGCCCAACGAATCCGGCGCATAGAATTCTTTCAGGCAGCGAATCTCGCCACCCACGCCGTGCCCAAACCAGGTCGTGCAGTACTCGCCCACACCGTCCACGCTCATGATGGCCGCGTCGCGATAGCCCGAGACATGATAGGCGCTCGAAGCGTGCGCCAGGTGGTGCTCGACCGGGATGAATTTGATTTTACGCGGGTCGATGCCCAGTCGTTCCAGCGCAGCGAAGACCGCCGCCACATTTCGGCGATAACGGCGATTGCCGTTGAGCAGCGCGGTCAACGCCCGATCCGGCGCGTAATAATGCCGCCGCGCGTAATGCCACCGCGCCGGCCCAAAAATGCTGATCGGAGCGAAGGGATAGGCCACCGCCTGCACGTCCGAAGGTTTAAGCCCGGCAAATTGGAGGCAGAATTTGGCGGCCTGCTCCGCCTGCAAACCCTTGGCATGCTTGTCGCGGTTGAAACGCTCCTCCTCGGCGGCGGCCACCACCTTGCCATCCACCACCAGCGCCGCCGCCGGATCGTGACCGACCGCCCCGCCTAGCCCGAGGACGATCATGACGACTGGCGGCGGAACACTGCGAGATGCAGGGTGTGGATGAGATTGAGCCGCGCGAAATCACGAACCAGCCCGAAGCCGCACTTCTCGAAGTACGATTTCACCTCACGCAACGACGTGGCGTGCTTCTGCGACTTGCGGCCGCCGCGGGCCGCGCGCCATTTGCGACCCAGCGAGGTGTAGGAGTAGGGGCTGAAATAGGAAAGGGCCACGAAATTTTTTGACACGCGGCAAAGTTCCGTGACCACACGCTGCCGAATCTCCGCGTTGGGAAAATGATGGAAGAGCCGGAAGCTGATGATGGCGTCGAAGTGCCGATCCGAATAGCCAAGTTGTTCCAAATCTTGTTTCTCCACCGGTATCTTCAGACCGCAGGCGGTGATTTTTTCACGGGCGATTTCGAGCATGGCGTCCGACAAATCCGCCGCCGTCATTTTGTAGCCCAGGCCGGCGAGCATCATCGTCACCCTGCCCCCGCCGCAAGGTGCATCGAGCACCTGCCCGCGTGGGATCACACCAAAGGCCCGTTCCACCAACCGCAGCTCGGCCCGCTCCTTGCGCTCCGCGCGGATTTGGTAGGCCCGCGCCTTTTCGGGCGTGTACTTTACCCGCCCATTGTAAGTGGGCGATCTGTCGATCCTGATGCTTTCCACAAGTCCGGCGAGCGTAACCACGCGCCCGACTCACGGCAACGGGCTTTTTGTCGCGCCGGCCCTCCCCACTCAAGCCCCAGGGTGGCAACTGACATAATCTGACTGCGAACCAGAATTCGGTCGTGGACGAGGATGGCGAGCTCGTATTTACGATCGCCGGCAAGGTCAGCCCAGAGCGGTGAATTGGGTTGGTCCGTCGCCTACTCCCCAATGAAATGGGCCACGATGCGGCGGCGGTGGGCGAGCGTGCGGTGTTCCCAAAGATAAATGCCCTGCCAGGTGCCCAGCGCCAGCTCACCGCGTGCGATGGGCACAGTCACATTCACCGCCGTGAGCGCGGTGTGGATGTGCGCGGACATGTCGTCCTCGCCCTCGGCGGTGTGCTCGAAGATCGATTCACCACGCCGGCTCAGACGATGCCCTTGGGGGCGCTTCGTCCCCATCGCGCGGGTGTTGTCCGGCGGTGGCTGATGGTGTGCAACATCTCCGAGCTGACTTGCGCGGTCTGTTTCCGCAATGAAGCCAGGTAAGGAAACTTGACCCAGATCGCCCCGAGCCCACTCACCCGCACGCCTGGGCGACACGAATTGGACAGACAAGACTGAGATAACATGGCAAGCAGTGGCTCCAGAACCTGAGTTATGAGTTCGCTTTCCAAACAAAACCTCCAGGAGTCGCCGCGCGGCGGTCAGTTTCTCACCACGCCCTGGACGATCGTCGTCTCACACGCGCGCGCGGGGGACACGGCGGCGCGCGAGCAGTTGTGCCGGCTCTACTGGTATCCGCTCTACGCCTACCTGCGCCGCGAGGGTTGCGCCCCGCACAACGCGCAAGATTTGGTGCAGGGCTTCCTCGCGGCGCTGCTCGCCCGGGACGGATTGCGCGAGGTTGCGCGCGTCAAAGGCCGCTTCCGCTCCTTCCTCCTGGCGTGCTTGAAGAATTATCAGAAGGATCAATGGTCGCGGGAGCAGGCCGTGAAGCGCGGCGGGCATGCGCTGATTTTTTCGCTCGATGAAACGGTCGCGGAAGAACATTACCGGCGCGAGCCGACCGACGGCGTGGATCCGGCGAAGCTCTACGAGCGGGCCTGGGCGCAGGCGGTGCTGGACCGGGCACTGGCCCGCGTGGAGCGGAAGTTCACTCAGGCCGGACAGGAGGCAGTATTTGTCGCACTGGCTCCGTTTCTGCGGGGTGAGCGCGTGGCGGAAAACCACGCGCAACTGGGCGCGCGTTTTGGGCTTACGGAGCAGGCCATGCGCGTGCGCGTCCACCGGTTGCGCGCCGAATACCGCCAGGTGCTGCGTGAAGAAGTGGGAGCCACCGTGCTGGACGCGCCGGAAGTGGACGAGGAACTGGCCCACCTCTACCGCGTGCTCACGACCTGAAGCTCACCACAGAAATCCGTGGACGTGAATCTGGTGGAAGAGCGGCAAGGAACCGGGCGTGGGCCCGCACTGGCGCAGGGAAAAATCCGCGCCTTCCACGGACGGCAATTCACCCTCAATCACAGCCCCGCGCTTTTTTGCCTCGCGCGAGCGCGCGAGGCCGTTCGAGGATTTTATCTCCCGCGCCTGGCTCCAGTCCGCGTCGGACACGGCCACGACCCAAACGTCGCCGACTGCGAGGTAGCCTACGCCGAAGGAGCGGGTGCGGTTCATGTCCTGTTACGGCGTCGGGTCGGGCCACATCCACACGACGTTGGTGGTCTTGCTCCCAGGCTGCACGATCCAGTTAGTTTCCACGGTGTGGAAGCCGGGGCAAAAAAACCGGTAGTTGATTTCGCCGGGTGAATGCGCGCGTTCCTCGGCCATAAATTCAAACAGCAGATATTCCACGAAGTCTTTCCGCACGGTGTTGTTTTTGAACCGCCACGGCTCCGTGCGGCCCCATTCGTCCGTGCTGAGGACCCAGAGGTTCGGCGCAGCATCGATCACGCCGACGATTTTGAGGCGCAGGACGCCGGGGCGGAAATCAAGCGCGAGTTTCGCTGCCGGCCCGGCGCGGAGTTCCACCCGCGTGCGCGCGCGGTTGTTCGTGTCGGTAAGCGAGGCGGCGTCCACCACGAGACGACCGGCGGGCAGATTGCTGAGGAGGAGCTGCTGGCCGGAGAGAAGTCCTTCGGCAACGGTTTTTTTGTCGGCATCAAAAACCTGGAAGCGCACCGGCTCTCGACCGAGCGAGGGCGCGCGGGTGAGGAGCAGGGAGCCGGAAGCCAGCCCGGTCTTTTTATCCGGCCCGCCGCGACCGCGACCGTGGGGCGTCATCACGGCTGGCGGGACGAAATTCGTCAAAAAACTTTTAGTTGGGTTCGTCGTTGATGGCCGAAAGTTTAATCTCCCCCGCCATTTCCATCCGGCTGCGCCCACGCCCGCGAGGAACAGCAGCAACACCAGCCACGCCCAGTTCCGCGCCGCCGGCTTCGGTTCCTCGTCGCCCACCCAAGTCGTCCGGCCCGGTCTCAGCCCTTGGTCGGCCACCGGTTCCGAGGCGCGATGCAGGCGAAGCCGCCCCGCGACTTCGCGCATGTTCTGGAGCCGGCACGCTGGATCGGGCGTGAGGCAGGCGGTCACCGCGACTTTCACATGGCCCGGCAGCGCCACCTCGTAACCCAATTCCCCCAGCCGGTCCGACATCGACTGCGGCAGTTCGCGCGGCGCGGCAAAAATTTCCTCCTGGGTCCGAAAGGGCGGCGTGCCCGTGAGCAAAAAGTAGAGCGTCGCGCCCAACGAATAAATGTCATCCGTCAGCGCCGCTGGTTCGCCCGCCATCTGCTCCGGGCTGCTAAAAAGCGGCGTGCCGCAACCGCTCTCCCGCTCTTCTCCCGCCTGGGCGCGGTCGACCGCAGGGTTGGCGAGGCCGAAGTCGGCGAGTTTCAAAACGCCCTCATGGGTGACCATCAAGTTGCCCGGCTTCAAGTCGCGATGGACGATGCCCTCCGTGCCGTGCGCGTATTCCAGCGCGGCGCACAACTGCCGCACCCAAGGCAGAATCGCGACCCAAAGGAACAGGCCCGCCGGCTGCCCGGCGCGCAGCGCCTCGACGGACCAGCCGCGCACGTATTCCATCGAGAAAAAGACCGGCTCATCCTCCTGCTCGTGCCAGTCGTAGATGCGGATGATGTTCGGATGGTTCAGCCGTCGGCTGTGCAGCACCTCGCGTTTCAGAAAGTCGAGCGCCTCGGGCCGGTCGCGGATTTGCGGCGCGAGAAATTTCAGGGCGACAAAAAAAACGTCCCCGCCCCGGGTGAGATGCTCGTCCACCGCCAGCCACACCAGGCCCATGCCGCCCTCGCCGAGTGGTTCGACCAGCCGGAAGCGGCCCCGTGCCAGCCGCTCGCCCGGCTGGATCACCCAGCCATAACGAGCGACCTGCTCCTCGGTCGGGACGGGCTGGCCCAGTGATGAAATGCGCAGCGAACTGATTTGAAAACAGGCGAGACACAGGCCGAGCGGAGCCTGATCCGGAATGGTGGCACCACAATCAACGCAGTGAATCGCTAGATCTTCGGTCATCGCTTTCGGGCGAGGAGGAAAATGGCGATCCGGATCGAACTTGGCAACACCGCGCGCGCCTTCACCACAAATGTTGCGGCACAAGAAACCAGCCCGGTATCAAATCCTTGACCCGTGCGACGGCGGAGAAGCTTGGCCCAGGGGGGCACCAAACACCTGGCCAAGATCTCAAGCTCTTCGGCGGTCAAGCCCGTCGCCGCTTCGCCAGGCGCGGCGTGCTCAAGATGCGCTCTTCCTGGCCAGGATTCTCCCGCCTCGGCTACTCCCGATGAGGCCAGATGGGTGTGCCCCACGCACCGTCAAGATGCTCGATTTCATCAACGGCTCTCCGCGTATTCATTCATGTCCACGATGTAGCTCCACCAGTTGTTGAGCTTGCCGTTGTTGATCGGATTGGTCGCATCAATGTAACGGCCGGGCGCTTTGGGAAAGCGGGTCATCCACCAGTGAAGAAAGTTGCGCCCGTAATCGGGTCCGCCCCACGCATTCGCACTAACATTGGTGAGGGCTCCGGAAAGGTTTGGAAAACTCAGCCAGCGGTTGGCCTCGGATGTCACTGGGGAAAACACGCTGTACTCGTAATCGTTCGTTGCGTTCGGCGGAAAGTGAACATTGCCGCAGCCGGCGGTGCTGACACCGTGCCGCGGCCCAACCCGCGTAAATCTGTCCCACAGGTGATTGACGGTCGCGGATCCGCTCCAACTGCCATACACATGCGTGAGGATCGACTCGGAGCGGTGCCCGAACGAATGCACCGCTTCAGCGACGCCGCGCTCATAGTTTAGCCCCATGACGACGTAGAGACGGGAATTGCGAGTCAGAGCCGGTGCGTTGCACCAGTAGGCCGTGCTACCGACCATCCTGGATTCATACACGATGCTCATGTATGGAGCACCCCAGACCACAATTTCATCAACCTCTCCGCAGGCTGCCATTTGATGGGCTGTCTTGTTCCCGAGCGCTACCAAAGGAAGATCCAGCAAGGCGTCGTAGTCCGCGCCGTTCGGCGTGTGCCAGGGATACTGCTGTGAGTTGGACCAAGATTGAAGATAGCTGGTATCGGTGTAACGAAAGCCGTCGATCGCCGCGGGCCATAGATCAAGATCGACCGTCGCAGCCACCTGCCATTGCACGTATCCCCCGCTGGCCGTGCTTAAGTCATTCAAATAGGCCGCAGTAAGCGCGTGAGGATCGTTCCACCCAAGGTATTGATGCAGCCGCTGGTTTCCGTGAGCCTCCAATATGGGGTCGATGTTGAGAACGAGAACACGTTTTGTGATCGCTGGGCGATCTTCCGGCAAGGCCTTGCGGATTCGAAAAAAGCGGTGGTCCCCCGGAGGCGTCGGCGTCTGGAGCATTGTGGCGTGTTCCGATCCCTTTCTAAACCCGACACTGTTCCATGCCGCGAGGTCCAGACTGTTCGAAGTGCCCAAGTTTGGGGAGGACTGTATTTCGTACCACTGATTCAGAGAACTATTCCATGTCAGCTCCGTATCTGCGCCGACCTTTCGCAGACTGGTAATCACCAAGGGCCGGTCGAGCAGGAAGAGTTGCCACTCGTTGAGATGGACGTAGTTGTCGCCCGTGAGCCGCTGGAGTTTGAGACGGACCACCCGGCAAGTAATGGGCACCGCCAGCGACCGATCCTGCCATGCGGCTTCCGGGCCGGTCACCCAGTCGAGGGCGACGCGAAATGTTCCGGTTGCCGCGTCCAAATCGGCAACAGTATCAGCCGTCTCGACCCGCCATCGGTTGTTGCCGGCGAGGAACCAGGTGCGCGACCTCATCAGTTGCTTTGGCGTCGCAAAGCTCAAGGTGACGACCATGGGGTTGATGGATTGCGTGCGCGCCAGAGTGTTCGTGTCGCCATCGAAGATGGCGCTGATCGGCCCGATATCAATTATGGAATTGGCCACCGTTGCCTGACCGCAGATCAGCATCCCCGCGACATCGATTTGGCCGGTCTGTGCCGCGAGTGGCGTCAGGAGCGAATACAAATAGGTGCAAATCGCTGTGAGAAGGAGTGTGGTTTTGCTCATGTTACTTCGGATAGGCATTAGCTTTCTGAACGGGGCGGCGTGCATCCGTGGCCCGGAGACGGTTTGGTCGGACTTTGTTTGGTTGGCATTCATGGTATCTGTGAACTTTTAAGGTTTTTCTCAGCGCTTTCCGCACAGGCTAAACGTGCCCGGCATCCGGCTTCGTAGAGGGAAACGTGCAATTCTCCCGATCGTTACAAACTATTTTTGCTGGTGTGGACGAGTTGGCTTTCCTGGTTTGGAAAGCAACCGGCCTGTACAGAAAAGACTGGCCTCGAGAATTTGTTTTCCCTCTTAACGGCCCGCAATGCGTCATAACGAAACGAGTGCCACGCGGAGACGCAGGAACCGCTGGCCGGTACCCACAGGAAGGACATCTCGCACCATGACTTGTCGAAAGGCTCCATCCAACGGCTGCGACGAGACCTCCGGTGCGGCTATCGCCTGCCAAGTGACGAGATTGGTCGATGCTTCAATCGTCAGCACAAGATCGGCCGCCGGTCGGTAACGCTGCGGAAAGGTGAGCGTGAGGTAGGAGGAACCGCCGATCTTCGCGAAGCCTCCGCGAGGGCGGCGCTTGAATTCCAGGCCGGGCGTCATGCCCACGGCATACCGAAAGAGGAGGATGTTACTTCCCCCCAACGGATCAACTGCCGGCGGCGTCGAGCTACTCCAGTGCTCCGGGTAGGAACTGCGCCACGCCGCAAAGGGCGCATCGAAGACCAGTCGGCTAAATGCCGAATTCGACCCTCCTGGTCCTTGAACCGAAAGGGTGTAGGTGCCGACGTGAGCGTTGGTCGCCACAGGGATGACCAGTTCGTCGGAGGTTCCGAGAACATTAGAACTGCCTCCTTGGCGCCATGCGTAGTTGGTCACAGTCCCCCCTTGCGCGATGCTGGATAGCACCACTGGATCACCGGCCCGGGCAAACACCGTAGTGCGCAGGGAGACTATTGGGAGATCCGGCACCGCCACCGGCTGAATGCTCACCATGGTCGAAACGGGTCCTACGGTGTAGGTGACCGTGCCGACGGCCCCTGTGGAGACGACAATATCATCACCATTGAAGACAATGCCGCTGCCGGCCACCGCCACACTGACATCGTCTCGATTGAGAATCAGGGTTCTCGACATCGGCCCGAAGCTGCCGGTGAATGATGGGCGAAAGCTCCCGGCATAGATCGACGACACGCTGGTTGGGTTGCACGAGAGACCGGTCAGTGCGGAAAGTGCGGGGATGGACCATATCCGCCGTGGCGGGGCGGCCTCGTTCGGGCCACCGGCAGCAGACACGACGACGTCAGCGTTCGTGAGATTGGTGATATCCACGACCACCTCGGAACCCGTGATCTGTGCAGGGAGTGAAACTGGAATCAGACCATCGAAACGGTAGGCGTCAACAGTCGTCGGGGTGACGCCCTGGCCAGTGACGGAATTCCGCAGGTTGATCTTGATGCCCTGGAATCCACCCAATTGGACCAATGACGGCAGCTCGAAATCATCTATCACACTTTGAAGCAGGCGACGTTGCATCGCATCTAAATCCGACATTGTTGGAGCGACCACTCTTTTGTTGAAAGCACCTTTACTAGAGTCGAGATAGGCGGCCAATACCCGTTCGCCCATTGCTTGCGACGCCGTTTGCGTACCTTCGTGGACCCCGGGCACGATAGACGCATGAGCCATGTGATCGGAAATTGTTTCGTCTGGCTGAATTCCGCCACCTTGAGACAGATAGTCCACGATGCCGTCATATCCGCCCGACTTAATGAACGCCGCATTGTCCGGATTGATGCCAAGCAACGAATGAAACTGGCGCGTTAGGAAATCCTGTGGGTAACCGGGATAAGCTAGTCCACCATCGATTCGGGAACTCAGAAAAGTAGCCGGTGGAACGAGAGCGTTCGGCTGACTCCAAGGAGCATCGGGGTTCCAAGGGTCGAATTTGTAAGCCCCTAGCCAGTAGTGGGCGAGGTATGTAAAAAGTGTGTTTGGAGCTGCGACAGTCGGGGGTGCGGAGGGTGGGTAAGTCAGTAAATCACCGATCCCAACTCTTTGGTAACGCAAGCCCCATCCTGCGACTCTGCTGCCAACTAGAGGAGAGCCAATGGTCACCAGGCCAAACACTTGATTCATGATATCTTGGTTTGGAAAGGGGGTGCCGGAGGATCGACTAGAGCACATCGCAACCGCCAACACACCACCTTGGGAGTGTCCGACCAAAAAAAATCGTTTGATTGCCCAATTCTTGCGGACCAACGCCGTCGGGCTGATGACTTCTCTCTGAACCACAGCAACGGCGGCAGCAAATTGATCCGGCCAATTGGGTTCATCTGGTGGATAAGTGAGAGGCAGAACCCAATCAGAACCGTCTCCTTCACGGAGTGGCTTAAGAAAATCTTCGGTGAACGTGGTTTTATCACTTTGGATACCGTGGAGAAGGACAATCAGTGGCTTCCGCACGGCAAAGGTCACTGTTTGCGTTTCGAGATCCTCCCATTCGGGGGGGAGAGTTGGATCAGGATTAGGCCAGCCCACTCGACCGCGCAGTGTAAGCCGGATGCGAAAGACGGCACGATTCGATCCTGGGGCGAACATGGGGGCGAAGCCGGGATCGGGGGGCATCCCAGGGAAAATTACTTTGGCGTTAAACTGCGAAGAGAGTTTGATTTCAAGCGGACGAATGTGAAGTGGACTGGAGTCTCGATCTGGGTAAACGCCGGCAATGATACCTTGACCGTGATCAAGTGGCCCGACAGGAAAGGCACCTCCCCCTAAGTGGGTCACTTCGCCGCGCACAAATTCGGCACCCGGCTGGTCATGTGCCCAGTAGACTAGGAGAGAGGAGCCGTCGGCTGCCATCCCCGAGTCCACACCCCCGGGAATCGGAGAGCTGGCCAACGCCTCTGCTCTGCCTTGGTTAAACCCCATTTTGTAGAGCAACGGCATGGCGGCCTGCGTCTGAGGCGTTGTGGCTGCGAACGCGATGAGACAGATGGAGAAAACACAGAACGTAATTCGCTGTATTCTGGACGCTGCCCAGTTCATCCGTGGCCCGGAGACGGTTTGGTCGGACGTTGTTTGATTGGCTTTCATGGTATCTGTGAACTTTTAAGGTTTTTCTGAGCGCTTTCCGCACAGGCTAAACGTGCCCAGCATCCGGCTTCGTGGAGGGAAACGTGCAATTCTCTCGATCGTTACAGACTATTTTCAGGCGGAGCCAAACAGCGGATCGCGGTGGCTGGGCGCAGTGAAGAGTTTTTCGATTTGACCTCAGCTCGAATGGAACCAGGGCCGCGTGTTGCGCCCGCCGCCTGGCCTTCATCGCCTCCGGGAGATCCGGGCTGGCCAGCCACCGCTGATACACGGAGGGAGAACACAGACAGCACTTCTGGCCAGTCCGCCCCCAGCGGCATTGGGTCTTGGTCGCTGGAAAAGTTTGCGGATCAGCGGGAAGGACAGAGATCCAAGCGAGAGGCTTGTAACGTTTGGCAAGAACTCCCGTTACCTCCGAAAGAAGGCTTCAATCGAAGCCAAAAAAGCAAAAACACTAATCCAGTTCAGCCATGAAAAAATTCAAATACAGCTCTCATTTCCGCAATCTCGCCACCTTTCTGCTGGTGGCAACAATCGGTCTCCCCACGACCAATGCCCATGCGGCCAGCCTCTCTGACTTCCTTAGGGTCAAGGATGGGAAAGTTACAGCGATCAATCGCAGCGCGATCATCCCAAGTGTAATCCAGGACGTGAGCAAGGTTTTCGAGCCAAGCGGGCCAGGCTCGGCCGGGGAAGCGACTCCCAGCACGGCGCCGACACCGACGACCGGGAGCGAATCGACTGCGGCACCCAGCGCGGCCGTGGACGACTCGACCGCACCCAAAACCGTGACCCCCAAAGACGCGACCGGGAGGTTGCCGAGCGCCAACCTGGGGATTCGTCCGCAGATTGACGGCCTGCCGGTTCGTTATGCGCTGACGGCCAACGATCATGTTCTCAACCTCAAGATCTATGGAGGTGAAAACAAATTGAGCACGCATTTTGCGAGCAGGTTTCTGGGGAACGACACGTTGGAAACATCGGTCCAGGGAGCAAAAATCCTGAATCAAACGTTCGGACGGCTCAATCCAAACCTTGAGGCATGGATCAGGGAGTTCAGAGAGTACCAGGCATTCCGCGGAGATGAATTCAAGGAACGGGATTACCTGCCCAAGATGACCGCGATCCTGACGGAAGAACTCAATTTCGCCCGAAAACTGCGCAAGGTCCGCGCTTTCGAGGCCAGATCCCAGTCGGGCGTCTATAATTTCGAGCGGCGCGCCTTTCCAGTTGAGTTGGGCCACGGACAAATGGTGTATCTGTCCAACGGGCAGAAGGTCGCATTGAGTGAAGTGACGTTGGACTCCGCACGGGCGCGAGCGTTGCGCGAAGCGACAAAGACCGGCGACCGCTGTTTCGGTTTTGGGATAATGGTCGAGGGAAATCTGCTGACCCACCACGAAGTTCAGGAACGCGGATGGAGCCTCGCTCCCGGCAGTTCCAAGCATTACATGGAAGCAACCAAGATGCTCGTTTACCTGCTCGAATGGACAGATACGCGGGGCAAAGGCAATCCCATCGTCCATACGACCTTGCTGGAAGCTCGTGACCTCTCCAGCCGAGAGGCGGTGGCCAAGGTCCCGCCAGTTTTCTCCCTGCCCGAGTAAGGGCTTCCACTGCTCGTTTTTTGGCTGTGGTACAGGCACGGCGATGACGTGCCTTGGCCCGTCGCCTACTCTCCAATGAAATGGGCCACGATGCGGCGGCGGTGGGCGTGCGTGCGGTGTTCCCAAAGATAAATGCCCTGCCAGGTGCCCAGCGCCAGCTCACCGCGTGCGATGGGCACAGTCACATTCACGGCCGTGAGCGCGGTGCGGATGTGCGCGGACATGTCGTCCTCGCCCTCAGCGGTGTGGGCGAAGATCGCGTCGCCATCCGGGACGAGGCGGACGAAAAACTTCTCGAAGTCGCGGCGCACTTCGGGATCGGCATTTTCCTGGATGACGAGGGAGGCGGAGGTGTGCTGGACGTGCAGCGTGACCTGGCCGGTCTTGATTCCGCTCTGGTGGAGGAGCGAGGCCACTTCGCTGGTAAACTCGTAAAAGGCACGCCCACGAGTGGCGATGATGATTTCGTGTTGGACCTGGCGAAGCATCGGGGCCGGGAAACCTCAGGGCTGGCGGATGATTTTTTCCAGCGACTCGTTGCGGGGATGGCCCGCCGCGCGCGCTTTCTGGTAGTGCCAGCGCGCCAGTGCCACGGCGGGCGGAGTTTGCGTGGCATAGACCACGGCGAGATTGTTGTGGGCCACGGCATTGTCGGGGGCGAGTTGCACGGCGCGGCGCAGGGCCGCCTCCGCCGGGACGCGCAGCCCTTTCTCGCTCAACACGATGCCGAGATAATTTTGCGTGTCGGGATAATTCGGATTCACTTTGGACGAACGGCTCAGAGCATCCAGCGCCTCGTCGAGCTTGTCCTGACGGTAGCGCAACCGGCCCAGAACGTAGAGGCTGAAGTAATCGCTTGGGTCCGAATCCAGGGCATGCCGGACGTTTCTTTCGGTCTCGGCGAGTTCACCCAGTTCCAACTGCGCGGAGGCGAGGTTGCCGAGCGTGGTGACGTTGTTCGTGTCCTGACGCAGAAGTTCGGCGTACTTCTGCGCGGCCTCGGTGTAATTCCCGCTGGCAAAAGCGCGCTCCGCCGCTTGCACCAGTTTCTGCGCGCCGGTGGGAACGCCACGGGTGGCGTTGCGCAGCGGGCCTTCGGCGGGGGGCGGAATGGCCGATGTCGGCACCGCCGGCTGAGTGGAGGCGGTGAACGCGGCCGTGATGACCGCCGGAGTCCGGGCAAAGAGCGCGATTTCCTCCGTGGTGTAGGGCGCAGGTTTCGCTTCCAACGCCTGCACGCGAGCCTTCAAGGCCTCCAGTTCGCGCTTCGCCTCCGCCGGCATCACCGTGTTGGTCAGGATACGACGCTGGGCGTTGAGGGCGACCTGCTTCGCGAGCTCCAGTTCTTTTTGTAGGGCGATGTTCTGGGCCGCGGTTTTGTTCAACTGTTCGACTTGCGCGGCGGAACTGGCGGTCGCTTTGGCCAGGGTCTCGCGGACCATGTTCGTGGCCGAGTCCAGCCGGACCTGCCACTCCACGGACTGTTTCTTCAGGATTTCGTTTTCGGAGCGCAAGGTGGTGATGACCTCGATCTGCTCGGTCAGTTTCGAGGCCAGTTCAGGCGGGGCCAGGACCGCCGGCGCGGTGTTGGCGCGCTGGGCCAGTTGCACCTTGAACAGCTCGTTCTCCTTTTGCAGGGCGCGAATGCGCTCTTCCGCCCGGGCCAACTCCTTGGGATCGAGTCCCGCCGGCTGCACCGAAAGCGCCTCCTTCAATTTTGCGGCCAGCAGTTTGTTGTCCGCCTGGAGCCGATCAATCTCCGCCTTCAGGTTTTGCACTTGCTGGTCGAACTCGGTGGACCAGGCGGCGGCGTTGTTCGTGGGCGTGAACAAAGGAACCGGATTGGTCGGGCCGGTGAGGGAGAGGTTCGTCACGATCAGCGGCACAGGGATCGGCGGCGTGGTCGGAGCGACCGGCGCGGGCGCAAGGGGTGTCGGCGGCGCAGCGGGAGTCCCGCCCAAGGTCGAGGCGATGGGCGCGAGCTTGGTGGTGATGTAATTCAACCGGTAGTTGACCACGCGATCGTTCCAGCCGGGATAGATTCCACGGAAATTGGTCAGCGCGCTTTGGGCCTCCACGTATTTGGACGCCGCCAGCTTGGGCTGGCCCGTGTCGTTGAGGCGATCCGCATCCTGAATCATCTGGTAGATGCGGACGTAGTGCTCATCCGGGCCGTCGGCGTGCGCCCAGAGGCACGTCAGCAGCCACGCCGTCAGCAGTACGAGGAACCGATTCATGGTGGCGGAACTTAGAGAGGGAACGCGTGGTTTGCAACGTCCCACCTGCAACCGGCGGAATTCCCCCCGGCGAGGCCGCGTGGTCGTGGCCTCCTCTGGCCCCGTCCCGCCTGCGGCGGTGGGAGCATCGGGAGCAGATTCCAACCCGCCGCCTCCGAGCGAGGGTGCTTCCGTTGAGAGCGGCACGGTTCCTCCATGGACAATCCACGGGCCCGCCCGCCTCACACCGCCGCCGCCGTGGGATGCACCCAGGGTGGGCGATAGGCACGGGTCAACAGCCGGTTCGCTTCGTCGTCCCCCGCAATTTTTCCGGCGACGGCGTCCCAGGTGAAGGACCGTCCGATTTGGGCAGAAAGGTTGGCCAGGATGCACGAGGCGCTGGAGATGTAGCCCTGCTCGATGTCGGCCACCGGACGGCCGCGGCTCTCGATGTTTTTCAGCAAGTCCCGCATGTGGGCGCGCACGGCCGAGGCGACGTGCCGTTCCAGATCCTTCTCGGTTTTGTCCTCGGGAAATTTCTCATACTCGAAGAGCGGCTCGCCCTTGAGCTTGGACTCGGTTTTGCCGCGCTCGTAGAAGTCGTAGCCGTTGACGCCGGCCTTGAGCGTACCTTTCTCGCCGTAGAAAATCGCGGCCCAGGGATACTTCGGATCGGGAGCGTCACCCCAGGCGCGGTGCGTCCAGACCACGTTCAACTCGGGGAACTCGAAGGTCGCGGTCTGGGTGTCGGAAATGTTGGCCACGCTCTTCTTGTCCAGATAGATGCCACCGCTGGAACTGATGCGGGTGGGCCAGCCGAGGTCGAGCATCCAGCGCGTCATGTCCAGCATGTGAACGCACATGTCGCCCACGATGCCGTTTCCGTACTCCATGAAGGCCCGCCAGCCGCGCGGGTGCATGGCCTTGTGATAGGGAAGTTTTCGCGCCGGGCCGGTCCACATTTCATAATCGAGATGCTCCGGCGGCAGACCCAGCGCGGGCGATGTGTCCCGCGAGCGCATGTGGTAGTAGCAACAGATTTCGACGTGGGAAATTTTCCCAAGCAGGCCGGCCTGGATCACCTTCTCCCGCGCGTCGATGAGATGCGGCGTGCTGCGGCGCTGGGTGCCGATTTGCACCACGCGCTGGTATTTGCGCGCGGCGGCGAGCATGGCCTGGCTTTCGACAACATCGACGCTGGTGGGCTTCTGGCAGTACACGTCCGCGCCCGACTTCACGGCCTCGATCATGGTGAGCGCGTGCCAGTGATCCGGCGTACCAATGAGCACCAGGTCGAGATCCTTCTCCTTCAACATCTCGCGATAGTCCGAGTACAAGCGGGGCTTTTTGCCCGACGGCTGGCGCGAGGCCACGAGCTCCGCCGCGTCGCCCAACATTTTCTTGTCCACGTCGCACAGGGAAATCACTTCGACCGGCGCGACCTGGATGAGTCGGAGCAAGTCAATCTTGCCGTACCAACCGGTCCCGATAAGGCCGACGCGCTTTTTCAGGCCGGCGAAGTCGGCGGCGAAGGTGGGAGCGGCGGCCATGGCGAACGCGGCCGTGCCGCTCGTCTTGAGAAATTGTCGGCGGTTCATGCGCCTGTCGTACGCGGGAGCGCCGCCAGCGGCAAGCCGATTTCCGCCGCCTTCACCCCAGCCTTGTTTCACCTGCCCCGTCCCCTAACCTCCGGGGACTACGATGTCCGTCGCTGAAATCATAGGTCTCATCGCCGCCGCCGCCGCCGCCGGGGCCATCAACGCCGTGGCGGGGGGCGGCACCCTGATCACTTTTCCCACGCTGCTGCTGTTCGGCACCCCGCCGGTGGCCGCCAACGCCACCAGCACGCTGGCCCTCATGCTCGGCACGGGGGGGAGCGTCATGAGTTACCGGCGCCATCTCGCGGCCATCAAGAAGTGGCTCGGGCGGTTTGCGGCCGTGAGCATCCTGGGCGGACTGATCGGCAGTGCGCTCCTCACGCACACTGAAGAGAAGGTATTTGCCCGGTTGGTGCCGTTTCTGATCCTGTTCGCCACTCTCCTTTTTCTGAGTCAAGGCCTGGTGCGCAGGCTGGCCCTGGGGTCAGGCGGTGCCGAAGGCCCGGAGAAGCGGCACCATGTTTTCGCCGCCATCGCATTTCAATTCCTCGTGGCGATCTACGGCGGCTACTTCGGCGCGGGCATCGGCATTCTGATGCTGGCCTCGCTGGGGCTGCTCGGGCTGCGCGACATTCATGAGATGAACGCTTTGAAGACGGTGCTCAGCACGCTCATCAATCTCGTCGCTGCGGCCTGGTTCATCGGCGCGGACCTCATCCACTGGCCCAAGGCGGGCCTCATGACCGTGGGCGCGCTGGGCGGCTACTTTCTCGGGGCGCATTACGCGCAACGCATTCCGCAGCGGGCCGTGCGGCACCTCATCGCAGGAATTGGTTTCACCCTCGCGGTGGTCACCTTCTGGCGGGAATTCCTCCGCTAATCAAATCAACCGCGCAGGATTTCGATTTCAGCCGTAGCACAACGGCGGAGAGCGGATTGGAACTCCGCCGTTGCATCCATCAGCGCACCCGACCCGGGACCGACCGATCAGACGGAACTCGCGGCCCACGTCGCTCCAATCATCGGGCCTCGACCAAGGCCGGAACCGGGCTACGCGCCCATGCCGTCTTCAAACGAGCCGGCGGCGAGCGGGAAGCAGAGATGGTCGCGAACGTAGGCCACGCCGTTGGCGCTGGTGGCGTCGAGATCGCGATAGGCGCTTTCGGCCTCGACCACGAGCGGCGCGGTCTTGCGTTTCATGATTTCCCGGTAGCGTTGCGGATAGCCAGCCAGCACGAGCATTTCGGCGTAGCGGCTCATGTTGAGGTCGCCGGAGGGGAGGTCGGTGAACTGCATGGCCCGCTTCTGCCAGTTCGGCTCCATCGCGCGCAGCGCGAAGCCGGGGCGGATGACAAAATTCTTCACATGGGCGGCATGGATGCGCGGCGCGACTTTCAGGAAGCGGGTCTCCCAGCTTTCGCCTTCCCAGCAGTGGGAGGGATCAGCGTTCACGCCCAGGCATTTGTCGCCGTCGCAAATCTCGACCAGCAGATTGAAATCATCGGCGCACATGGCGGCCGTGCCAGGGTGAATCTCATGGCAGAGATAAATGCCGCGGTCCTTCGCCGCCTTGCGGAGTTTGGCTGTCTTCTTGACGAAGCGTTCCTTGCCTTCCGCAATCAGATCGTAGTCGCCGCCCTGCCAGAAGCCCCACGGGTAGCCGGTGGCCAGTTCCCATCCGAAAGCCACGCCCCAAAACATGGGCATGATCTTCACGTCCAGTTCCGCCGCGAGGTCCATGAGTTTGAGCAGATAATTCTCGGCCCACTTCTCGATCTCCTGCGGTGACTTCTTGGCCACGTCAGCGGGGATGAAAGGATTACCGCTGCGCGTGCCGGTCCAGGCGCTGGTGTGAACCCAAAAGGGGCAGTGCGAGGAAATGCCGTCGAGCGTCATGCCGCGCGAGGCGAACGTGTCCTTAATTTCCTTGGCGCTCTTGAACAGCTTGCCGCCTTGCAGCATGTAATTCGAGGGCTGCGCGCCAGCCGCGCCCGAGCGCTTCGCGTAGTCGAGGAAGTCCGCGAGGCTCTTGGCACCATGTTGGGCTCCCTCAATGCTGGCGTGATAAATCGGTGTTGCTGCCATAAATTTGGGCCAGAGACTTATGGGCGGGTTTCGGGAAAGCAACCCTTTATTGGCTTCCCGTCCGGGCCGAGCTGAAGGCCGATGTTTCGAGGCCGGGCGCGGAGGCTCGGTGCTCGGATTACGACCACTTCCGCCTGAACTGGTCGGGGGGAGAACATGGTTTCAACGCTGCACCGCACGGGCGGCGTTCCCGAGGCAGTAAAGAAACTCCTGCCGGTTCTCGCTCCGCTTGGCCACGCGCAGGTAAATCCGGCTGCCGCAAACCACCGGCGAAGCGTAGGACTCGTCACCCAGTTGATTCTGCGCGAGCAGCTTGAAGCTCTTCGGAGTGGCCTCGAAGACAAACGTCTTGCCGCTCACGTTCGAAGAATAAATCCGGTCTTCCACCATCACAGGCGAGGCGAAGACATCGCCGCCCAGACGCTCCTTCCATAATTCTTCGCCCGTGTCCGACTTCCAGCATACGGCCACGCCCGCATCCAGCACGGCATAGAGGTGGCCGGCCTTGGCGATCATGGACGGCACATAAACGCGCGCTCCGTTTTGCCACGCGATCCGGCCGGAACCGTCGGCCACGATCGCCACGGTGTGATTCTTGGGATAGCCGCCGCCGGTGAACACGCGCACCCCATCGGTCACGGCCGTGACCACGCACTCTTCCGTGGAGCCGTTCACTTCCCAGAGTTTTTGGCCCGTCGCGGGATCCAGACTTGTAATCAGGTTGCAACCCGCCAGAACCATCTGGGTGCGACCGCCCGCCTGCACGACGGACGGCGAAGTGTAGTTGGGCAGCTTCGGGCGCGGCTCGCTCCAGATCACCCGGCCCGTCTTGCGGTCAAGACCCGCGATCACGCCGCCACCCCGATGGTCCGCCGAGACCAGCACCAGCGATTCATGAATGACCGGCGAGGAACCAAATCCCTGGTGCGTGACGAAGTCGCAGACCCTCCGCTGCCATAGAATGTTACCATCCAGACCCAGCGCCGTGGTGTGAACCGCGCCGGCGTTGAGGAAGTTGATGAACAGCCGCTCCCCATCGCAGGCCACCGTGGACGAGGCGGCGGAGGAGTGGGATTGCTTGCCAGGATCCGCCTGATTGCTGTGAACCTCGGTTTGCCAGACGAGCTTCCCGGTGTACCGATCCAGGCAGAGCACTGATTGGGTCTGTTTCACTCGATCCGCAGTCGCCAGGTAGATGTGCCCACCCACCACCGTCGGCGAGCCGTGCCCCCGACCCGGCACCGGCGTTTTCCACAGGACGTTCTCGGTCTCGTTCCACTGGACCGGCGGATTCTGCCCTGGAGCAGCGAGGCCATCGCGCGTCGGCCCGCGCCAGGCCGGCCAGTCCTGCGGAGAAAGCGCGACGGGAACGGCCGCCTGGACAAGGGACAGGAGATTGGCCCCCAGGCAGATCAAGGCGGTGAAAATCACTTTGTTTTTCATATGGGTCAGCTTGGCCAGCCTCCCCAATCCCGGAAGGCTGGGCAAGCAACTTGAGCCGCCCAGCGCAGAGGACACCCGTCTCCACACCGTCCGAGGAAGGCGACGCCCGCAGGATTGGTCAGGGAGGTTGGACTCACGGATGGCGGGATCCCAGTTCCGATCCGCGCTCACCAAACCTCCAAGCCAGGCCACTAAAACTGTAAAGAACCAAGGCATTCTGGACACGAGTGTCAAAAAATCTATTGTCAAAGAAGGGCCGTTTCCTTAGAAAACGCCCAAATGCACCGCACAGGTGCGGCGGGCAAACAATTTTTGGCCGCTTTGAAACGCAAGTAGTAACGCAATAAACACAGAACCCGGAGGAACACATGATGAAAGTTAACAAATGGACATTGGGTCTGGCAGCCGTGGGGTTGATCAGTCTCCCTGCGATGGTCCAGGCTGATGAGAAGCCCAATCAATTGCTCACCGCCCTGTCCTCGACCACCATCAGTGGTTACGTGGATACCTCGGCTCACTGGACGCTCGGCAGCGGGAATGCCAATCCTCCCGCTTATTCGTTCAACACCCCCAGCAAGCAGGACGGCTTCAATCTGAACGTCGTCAACGTGGTGATTGAAAAGCCGCTCGACGAAGGCACTTGGTCCGCCGGCTACAAGGTGGATTTGCTCTACGGCCCCAATGCCGTGGGTTTCAACAACTCCGTCGGCTCTGCCACCAGCGACCTCGGCATCAAGCAGGCCTATGTCGCCTTGCGCGCGCCGCTCTGGAACGGCTTCGACATCAAGATCGGCTCCTTCGACACCATCATCGGCTACGAAGTGTTCAACGCCGGCAGCAACCCCAACTACACCCGGTCCTGGGGTTACACCATGGAGCCGACGGAACACACCGGCATCTTGGGCAGCTACCAATTCACCAAGAACATCGGGGCCTCCTTCGGCATCGCGAACACCTCGGTGGCGGGCATCAACCGCCGCACTGGTCGCACAGATAACGAAGGCAGCAAGACCTACATGGGTTCGATCACGCTCACGGCTCCGGATAGCTGGGGTTCGCTCGCCGGCTCCGGTCTCTACCTGGGCATCGTGGATGGCTTCGGTGGCCTCAACGACCAGACCACCTATTACGTGGGCACGACCCTCACCACGCCTTGGAAGGCGCTCAAGGTGGGTGCGTCCTATGACTACGTGGTGCAGCACGACAACAACTTCGGGCCGGCCGGCTACTCGCAGGCGCTGGGCTTGTATGCCTCTGTGCAGGCTCGTGAGCACCTCAGTTTCCATGTCCGGGCGGAGTGGGCTGACTTCACCGATGGCAATGCCACGGGCGGCAGAAACAACGGCCTTGGTGGCGGCGGCACCGGCGGCATCCCGGCCGAAGTGCTCTCCTTCACCGGCACGGTTCAATACGATCTCTGGGCGAACGTCCTGAGCCGTTTGGAAGTGCGTTGGGACCATGCCATCTCGGGCCACGGCCCGTTCGGCGGCACTGTGGCTGGAGCCAGCGGCCCCACCACCGGCGGTGCCAACGAGAAGAACTCCGTTCTTATCGCGGCCAACATCATCTACAAGTTCTAAGCTAGGTTGATTACCTGCAGCCCCTTCCGGGTAAACCGGAAGGGGTTTTTTATTGGGTCGGACTGAGCCTGCTCCTGCCCGGCTGGACGGTCACCATCCGGCCAACGAAGCGTTTTCCCGCAAGGCACTGCTAGAAACTCGAGTCGTTTCCGTTCGCCTCGGATCGCGCGGATGAAGCGAGCCGCGCTCCGTTTACTCCGAACGCCGAGGCGAAGCCAAAAAAAGATTTTTCCAAAAAGGCGCGGCCCCGTCTTTCCTCGAATCGATTCGCTCAGCCTGCCCTACCTCTGCGGCTGAGCGCGCGTCTCGTTTCGGAAGGAGGGTTTACTCCGCCAACGTCTTCCGCCACCGCGCAAGTTGTTTCCGCACTTCGCCAGTGCCCGGCGCGCCGACGATCTTCCGCCGCTCCATCGCGGACGACAGGTTGAACACCTCCGCCGCATCGTCGCCGAAGTGCTTGTCGATGGCGCGCAACTCCGCGAGGGAGATTTCGTTCAACCCCTTGCCCGACTTCTCCGCCCAGCCCACCACGGCCCCCACCACATGGTGCGCCTGGCGGAAGGCCATCCCTTTGCGCACCAGATAATCCGCCAGGTCCGTGGCCAGCAGCGCGGGATCACTGGCGGCCGCGCGGCAGCTCTCCAAGTTCACGCTCGTGTGCTCCAGCATCGCAGCCATGAGCCGCGCGCAGGCCCGCACCGTGTCCGCGCTGTCGAAGAGCCGCTCCTTGTCCTCCTGCAAATCGCGGTTGTAGGTCATGGGCAATCCCTTCAACAGCGTGAGCAGCGCCATCAGGTTGCCGATGACCCGGGCCGACTTGCCCCGCGTCAACTCCGCCACATCGGGATTCTTCTTCTGCGGCATCAACGACGAGCCGGTCGTGTAGGCGTCGGCAATCTTGATGAAGTTGAACTCGCTGCTCGCCCAGAGAATCACGTCCTCGGAGAGCCGCGATAGATGCACCGCCAGCAACGCCGCTCCGGCGCAAAACTCCACCGCGAAATCCCGGTCGCTCACGCCATCCATCGAGTTCTGCGTGAGCTGCGGTTTGCCCTTGGTGTCCACGAAGCCGAGCAGCTTGGCCACCAGCTCGCGGTCCAGCGGCAAGGTGGAACCGGCGATCGCGCCGCTGCCCAGCGGACACACGTTCACTCGCTGGAAACAATCGATGAACCGCTGCCGGTCCCGCTCGATCATCTCCACGTAGGCCAGGAGGTGATGCGCGAAATAGACCGGCTGCGCCCGTTGCAAATGCGTGTAGCCGGGGATGACCACGGCGGCGTTGCGCTCGCCGAGACCGACCAGCGCGCGTTGCAAAGCCCGCAATTCCCCGTCCAAATCCGCCAGCTCGTCGCGCAGCCACATGCGGATGTCGACGGCCACCTGGTCGTTGCGCGAACGGGCCGTGTGCAGCTTGGCCCCGGCGGGGACGCGCCGCGTCAACTCCGCCTCAATGTTCATGTGGACGTCCTCCAGCGCGGGCTTCCACTTGAACTTCCCGTCCGCGATCTCCTGCCCGAGCTGCTCCAGACCCTCGACGATGGCGGCGCGCTCCACGGCGGTGAGCACGCCGATTTTCTCCAGCATGGTGGCGTGGGCGATGGAGCCGATGATGTCCTGCCGCCAGAGCCGGTGGTCAAAGGAGATGGACTCAGAGAAGGCGGCGACCTCGGCGGCGGGACCGGCGGTGAACCGGCCGCTTCTGGAAACTGGTTTTTTCATGAGGAGCGGGGCTGAACCTCGAACACTGAACGGGGCCGGGCCGCCCGCCGCATCACTTCGATGTTCGGTGTTCGATGTTGAATGTTCGATGTTCGCTTCATCTTCCCCAATCGGCGCGCGACTCTAGGAAAGGGGCCGGGGGCGGTCAAATGGAGAGAACAAATTCAGCGACGCGCGCACGCGCACCGGAGTCGAGTTGGAGCAGCGCAGTGTGCGCTGCTGCGGGCCACGGGAAGGCTCCAGGACTCGAAACAAAACCGCCGCCCCGCGCCGTCGAGTGGCGAGCGCTGCAAACTGTTTCTCCACGCAAACTTCCCCACGCCCTCCGCGCGGATCTGCCCCGACTGCTCTCAGGCAGCCTAGCCCTGCCCGGAGTGCCGGATGTCGCGGCCTTCGTAGAGGTAAACCACTTCCTCGCCGATGTTGGTGGCGTGGTCGGCGATGCGTTCGAGGCTTTTGGAGATGACCATCAGGTTCAGGGCGCGGGTGATGGTGGCAGGCTTCTCGATCATGAAGCTGGCCAGTTCACGGTGCATTTGCTTGTTCAGGGCGTCCACTTCCTTGTCGCGCTTGATCACGTCCCGCGCCTGTTGCGGGTTGCGGTTGACGAAGGCGTTGATTCCATCGTCGAGCATCTGAAGACCGATCTGGGCCATCTTGGGAATATCGACGTAGGGTTTGAGCTGTGGTTCGGCGTTCAACTCGATGGCCCGGCGCGAAATGGTGGTGGCCTCGTCGCAGACGCGCTCCAGATCATGCGAAATTTTCATGGCGATGGTGATCAGCCGCAGATCAGAGGCGAGCGGCGCTTTGGAAAGCAAATTCACGGCCACCTCATCCACCTTGATCTCGAGCTGATCCACGATGGAGTCGTCCTCGATCACTCGGCGGGCCAGCGCCTCATCCCGATCCACCAGGGCCTTGACGGCGCGGGTGACGGCGTTGCGTGAATGACCGGCCATGAGGAGGAGCAACTCCTTCAGCTCGGCCAGTTCTTGATCGTGGTGGGTCATCATAAGAGCAGTGCGGAGGCCGAACGTAGTGTTCAGCCGAACCGGCCGGTCACGTAGTCTTCGGTCTGTTTCTTGGTCGGATTGGTGAACACCTTGGCCGTAGCATCGTACTCGACCAGTTCGCCGAGGTAAAAAAACGCCGTGTAATCCGAGATGCGCGCGGCCTGTTGCATGTTGTGCGTGACGATGACGATGGTGAAGTCCTTCTTCAATTCCAGAATCAGCTCCTCGATCTTGGCCGTGGCGATGGGGTCGAGCGCGGAAGCCGGTTCATCCATCAGGATGATCTCCGGGCGGATGGCGATGGCCCGGGCGATGCAAAGACGTTGCTGCTGTCCGCCCGAGAGTCCCATGGCGCTGGCCTGCAAGCGGTCCTTGACCTCGTCCCAGAGCGCCGCGCCGCGGAGGCTCTGTTCCACCACGGCATCAAGTTGCGCCTTGTCGCTTGTGCCGTGCAGGCGGAGACCGTAGGCGATGTTGTCGTAGATGGATTTGGGAAATGGATTCGAGCGTTGGAAGACCATGCCGACGCGTTTACGCAGTTCGATCACGTCCACCTCGCGGCCGTAGATGTCGTGGCCGTGGATTTTGACCGCGCCCTCGATGCGCACGTTGTCGATCAGGTCGTTCATGCGGTTGAGGCAGCGCAGCAGGGTGGACTTGCCGCAGCCCGAGGGACCGATGAAGGCGGTGACGATCTTCTCGCGGATGTCGAAGGAGATGTTCTTGAGCGCCTTGCTCTGGCCATAGAAGAGCGAGAGGTCGCGCAATTCGATCAGGGGAGCGGCGTTGGCACTCTCCCCGGCTGGGCTGGGCGGAGTGGTGGCGAATCGAATCGGAGTTGTTACAAGCGTGGACATATCAATGCATGGCGCGCATCCGGCGGCGAATCTTCGCCCGGACGAGCACGGCGACAATGTTGAGACTGAAGGTCAGGAGCAGGAGCACGAGCACGGTCGCGTAGAGGATCGGGCGCGTGAGATCGATGTTGGGCGATTGCGTGGACAAGGTGAAGACGTGGTAGCCCAGGTCCATGAACTGGTCGGAGAGCGACTTGGGCAACGTGGCCATGTAATAGGCTGCGCCGGTAAAAAGGATCGGCGCCACTTCGCCGGCGGCGCGGCTCACCGCGAGAATTCCGCCGGTGAGAATGCCCGGCATGGCCTGCGGCAGGACGACCTTGATGACAGTCTGCAATTTCGTCGCGCCCAGCGCGAGGCTGGCTTCACGCAAGCCGGGCGCGATGGCCTTGAGCGCTTCCTCCGTGGCCACGATGACGACGGGCAACGTCATCACCGCCAGCGTCAGCGACGCCCAAATGAGCGCCGGCTTGCCCCAGACAGCCTCGGGATTTTGCAGCAGCGCGTCCATGTTCTTGCCCACGAAGGCGATGAAGAAACCCAGCCCGAACAGCCCGAACACAATGGAAGGCACGCCGGCAAGGTTGTTGATCGCGCCCCGGATGATGCGCACGCCCAGCGAACCGGGCCGGGCGTATTCGGTCAGGTAAATGGCCGTGATCACACCGACCGGGATGACGAAGAAGGTCATCAGAATCACGCGCGCCGCCGTGCCGAAAATCATCGGGAACACGCCGGCGTTGTTCACGTCGAACATGTCCTTCTCCGTGCCGCGGGTGATGAAGCCCCAGGAGAATCCGGCCCAGCCGTGCCAGACGATGTTGCCGAGAATGATGGCGAGCAGCGCCAGAATGAGCAACGTGGCCAGCCCGGTCAGCCCGCTGAAGAAGCAGGAGCCGAGATCGAACTGCGACCGGCGGAAGTGCCGGTCGTGCTTGGTTTCTGAACCGGTGGTCGCGCTCACGCGTTGCCCTCCAGTTTGCGTTTCAAGCGATGAATCACCAGGTCGGCGATGAAATTCGCCACGAAGGCCACGGCGAAAAGCAGCGCGCCGATCATGAAGAGCATCCGGTAGTGGTGGCCGTCCACGACGGTCTCGGCCAGCTCGGCGGCAATGGTCGCGGTCATGGTGCGGGTGGAGTCGAAGATGTCCCAGGAAACGATGCTGGCGTTGCCGCTGGCCATGAGGACGATCATGGTTTCACCGATGGCGCGGCCGAAGCCGAGCACGAAGGCGGCAAACACGCCGGGCAGCGCCGCCGGCAGGACAATCCTCCACGCCGCCTGCCACTTGGAGGAACCGAGGGCCAGCGCGGCCTGAGTATAGCTGCGCGGCACGCTCGTGAGTGCGTCCTCGGCGATGGAGAAGACGACGGGAATGACGGCCAGACCGAGGGCGATGCCGGCGACAAAGGCATTGAGCCGGGAGTCATAGCCGAACACGTTTTGCAGCAGGGTGGCCATGACGATGAGGCCGAAGAACCCAAGCACGACCGAGGGAATTCCGGCGAGCATCTCGATGGCGGGCTTGAGCCACTCTTTCGTGCGCGGCGAGGCCAGTTGCGAAACGTATATCGCCGCGCCCAGGCCGAGCGGAAAGCTGAACAGGAGCGCGACCAAGGTGGCCTTGAGCGAGCCGATGATGAGCGGCACCATGTTGTACTTGTGGATGTTGGAAACAGGCTGCCAGATGTATTCCGGCTTGTCGTAACCGCTCCATTGCTGGGGCCGCAGGATGTAGCGCCAATCCGTGGTGTCCAACTCGGCGTCCTTGTCGGCCGGACGTTCCTTCGATTCTTCAACCTTCACTTCCATGAGGAGGCGCTTGGTTTCGTCGTCGAAGTTGGCCCACTGGCGTGCCGTGACGCCGAGGTACTCCTGAAGTTCCGCCGGGGAATGTTTCGCCATGTCCGCGACCGGGATGGCTTTGAAAACCCTCGAACTGTTCGCCTTGCCGGTGAGAATGGGCCACGCCTTGCTCCCGACAAAGGCGAAGATCAGAAAGATCATCACGATGGCCGAGAGGGAGGTGAGAAAGATGCCCTTTTCCACGACCCACTCGAAGGGGCGCGGCTTGTGGCCCGTGGCCAGCCGGGCCCATTGCTCCCTGTGCTCGGCTGCTTTGTCGGGGCTTGGATCCATGTCGGGTTTCAAACTCCTGCCTGGCCGTTTTAACTCAGCCGTGCCGGTTCCGTTAGTTACGGTTGTGTGAGAAAAAAGGCGGGCAAGACCCTACACTTTGGACCTCGCCCGCCCACGATGATCGCGGAGGAACCGACGATCAAATTCAACCATTATTCCCGCAGGTGCTTGGGCAGAGGAAAGTATCCAATGTCCTTGACCAGCTTTTGGCCGTCGTCGCTCCGAATCCAGTTCAGGTAGGCCGCGACCTCACCCTTGTCGAGGGCCGGATTGATATAGACGTAGAGGTAGCGCCAGATCGGGTACGTGCCCTTGAGCACGGTTTCCTCGTTGGCTTCGATGGCCGGGCTTTGGTCGTCCTTTTTCACCCGCAACGCCCTCGCCCCCTGGCCGTAGGCCGCACCGCCGTAACCGATGGCGCTCTTGTCCTTGGCCACCGCCTGCAACAACGCCGCCGTGCCGGGCATGGTCTGCGCGCTGGCCAGGAAGTCCTTGCCGTCCAGCACATGCTCCTTGAAGAACTCGTAGGTGCCCGAACTGTTCTCACGGCTGTAAACCGTGATGGGCGCGTCCGCCCCGCCCAACTGTTTCCAGTTCTTGATCTTCCCGGTGAAGATCAGATCTAACTGTTCGAGGGTGATTTCCTTCAACGGATTGCCTTCGTTCACGTAAACCGTGAGGCCGTCGAGGGCAACCTTGTACTCGGTCGGGCGCTTGCCGAAGGCCGCGACACAATTGGCGATCTCCGCCGCCTTCATCTTGCGCGAGGAGTTGCAGAGATCGGTGGTCTTGTTTTGCAAGGCCGCGATGCCCACGCCCGAACCGCCGCCGGTGACCTGGATTTTGGTGGCGGCATTCTTGCCCATGTAAACCTCGGCCCATTTCTGGGCGAGAATCACCAGGGTGTCAGAACCTTTGACCGTGATTTTGCCGGCCTGGACCGGCACGGCGGCGGCGAAAAGAGCCAGCGCCGCAGCCATGGTAAATGTCAGTTTCTTCATATGCTTGTTGGTCTGCGTTGTTAAATCTCAGAAGGTTTAGAATTTCCAGACGGCATCCAGTTGCACCCGGTGCGCGCCGCTCTGCTCGGTGCTGGCCCGCTGGCCATTGACCACGCCTACGACTCTCGGGGTGTCGATGAGTTCATAGTGGTAATACGTCACCCCCACGGTGAGCGCATCGGACAGGGAATACCCCAGCTTGGCGACGTGCCCTTGCAGGCCGGTGCCAGGACGGTAGCCGGCGGATTGGGCCGAACCGCTCAGCGCGACCTGGCGGTAGGCACCCGTGTCTGAATCGACGAACTCTTCATACCAGGCGTCGGACTCGAGGCGTTTGAAGCGATAGGAAGCCTCCCAAGTGCCTTTCTTGCCGGTCTTGCCCAGGAACAATCCCACCCAGTAACCCTCGTTGTCCTGGTCCGCGCCGGTGTTCATCATGAATTCGCCACCGACCCGGATCGGGAACGGGCCGGGGTAAAGCGGGAACTTGGCCACGCTGTAGGTGACGCTCGCATCGGCCACGATGGGCATGAAATTGGCCACGAGGTCGCCCGCCAAGTGCGTTCCCGACGCCGCCAGATAGCGCGTGTTACCGGTGTTAATGTTCGGCACCGAGCCATTGCCCAAGTTCTGCTCATGGAAGAGCGCCAGCCACCCCACCCCCACCGTGCTGACCAGCTCCGGCGTCCACTTGGCGTCGTAGCGCAGTTGCGAACCGATGAGATACGGATCCTCACTGGCCTGGGAGCCTTGATTGATTTCATCCAGCATGAACCCACCGTTGTTCAGCTTGAGGGAGTGTTGGTCATTGAAGGCATAACCCGCCTGAATGGCCATGCCCTCCGGCGTGTAGTCTTGATCAAACACCATGTCCGAGACCACGAACGGGTTCTCCATCTTGCCGATAGTGGTGCTCAACAACCACGGGCCGCTGTTGATCGGCGTCCATTTGCCGTAGGCCAGATCGATGTAAACAAACTTCTTCGATCCGTTGTCTTGAAAGGATGCGTTGCCAGAAATCGGGTCGCCACCCAGGGAGTTTGGCTCGCCCGAAGTCAGCCGGAAGCCCAGCTCAAATCCTTCCTTCATTTGCACCGTGGCCCCGAAACGCATCCGGTAGCGGAAGCGGGAGCGATCTTTGTTCGGCTCACTGGCTCCGGGATGTTCGTTGTCCGTCTTGACGAAGTCCCAGCGCCCACGCAGATCGCCGTGCAGCTTGATTTGCGTCACCCAGTCCGGCATCCCGGACTTGGACTGGTAGGCCTTGCGGAATCCCTGGTCGGACTGCTCGCGCAGCTCGTTCGCCTCTTTGACCGAGAGCACGCCTTTATCCACGAGCTTGTCGAGCAAGGCGTCGGCGGATTGCGCTTGGACCATCGGCATGGTGAGACCGGCGGCCAGAAGGACCGCCCCCAGAGCGGCCCAAGTGAGTTGTTTGTTTTTGATCATAGTTTGGTGGTTGCGTTGTTTGGAGAATCAGAAGATCAGCCCGACACAGCGCTGGACGTGGCGCACCGCAGCGGCCCGCACCGCCCGATCTTGGCCGAATGAAAAGTCATGTTCATCGCGTCTGGTAAAATTGAACGCGCCCATTCATGGCGGACACATCTGACAGACAAAGGGCGAATCCGTGACAACTGGGTGACGAAATCAGCCCTTCTCGCCGGGACTTGCTCGTCCTTTGCCCGGGCCAGGAACTTCGAGGCCTTGTTCTGCGGCTCAAACCGCAGCCAGGTGGAACCTCACTTTTCGGCCAAGATTATTCGTGCGTTCATCGCCTTCGTCTCTCACTCTGCCGCCCATGTTTTCACTGCAAAAGCTCCTTGGAAAAGATGACAAGTTTTTTGACCTGCTCCAGGCCAGTGCCGAGGAAGGGGTTCACAGTGTGGCCGCGCTCAAGCGCATCCTCACCAATCCCTCCGTCACTCCCACCCTGGATGAGTTCGTCGCCACCCGGCGCAAGGACAAGGCCATTACCAACGAGATCAGCCAGATGCTGGTCAAAACCTTCGTCACGGCGTTGGAACGCGAGGACATCGAGGCCCTTTCCAACGTGCTCTACAAGGTGCCCAAGATTATCGAGAAGTTCGCCGAGCGTTACATCCTCTGCGCCCCCCAACTGCGCGGGGTGAAGTTCGATGTCCAACTCGCCATGCTCGAAGAGGCCACCCAGACCGTGGTCGCCATGCTCAAGGAGTTGAAGAAGCACGATCTCGCCTCCATTGCCCGCCACAACTCCAAGCTGCAGAAGCTTGAGGGCGATGCGGACAAGCTGATGCTCGAGGAATTCCGCGAACTCTACAGCGGCAAGTACGAGCCCCTCACCGCCATGGCCCTCAAAGATCTCTATGAGTTGCTGGAAAAGGTCTTCGACCGCTGCCGCGACGCCGGCAATGTCGTCTCCCACGTCGTGCTGAAACACTCCTGAAGTCCCATGACGCTGATCCTCACGGTCATTGTCGTCGCCTTGGTGTTTGAATACATAAACGGCTTCCACGACACGGCCAATTCCATCGCCACCGTGGTCTCGACCAAGGTGCTGACCGCGCGCGAGGCCATCATGCTCGCCGCCGTGACCAATCTGCTCGGCGCCTTCTTCGGTCTGGCCGTGGCCAAGACCATTTCCAGCGGCCTGGTCGATTCGGGGTTCGTCAATCAGGAGGTCATCATCTGCGCCCTGCTCGGGGCCATCACCTGGAACCTCGTCACCTGGTGGTTCGGCATCCCGAGCAGTTCCACCCACGCCATTGTGGGCGGCCTGGTCGGCGCGGCGCTGGCCGCGGCCATTTGCATGAGCGCCCAAAAGCCCCTGGTGGACAAGGCCGGCCAGCCGGTCTCGGTCTGGAGCGCCATCAAGTGGAATGAAGTGAAGGAAAAGAAGGAGAAAAGCCTGGTGGAGGCGACCCCGGAGTTGAGGGCCGCGCTCGGCGAGACCGCCCGGACGAACGGCACTCATACCGTGAAGATCGGCACCAACAAGGTTCAGGCCGTGGTCTTCGGAGGGCGCGTGCAAATGGTCACGGAGAAGACCAAGATCGACAAGGCGGGCATCCTGAACAAAGTCGTCATCCCCATGGTCACCTCGCCGCTGATTGGTTTCACCGTCGGTCTCATCTTCATGAGCCTGCTTTACCTGCTGCTCCAGAAGGCGCGGCCTTTTTGGGTCAATCGCGTCTTCGGCAAGCTGCAACTGGTCAGCGCAGGCTACATGGGTTTCAGCCACGGTATGAATGACGCCACCAAGACCATGGGCATCATCACCCTCGCCTTGGTCGCCGGCACCAAGTCCGGCCTGCTGGACGACGCCTCGGGCCTGTTCAGTTTCTTGCGCACCGCCGAAGGCTCCGATCCGATGCATCTGCCCGTGGGCAGCCAGCTCATCGGCCTGCTCCCGAGCTGGCTTCAATTCGGCTACATGCCGCCCATCGGCGACGCCAAGAGCCAGGTGGTCCCGGCCTGGGTGGTCGTGACCTGCGCCATCACCATGGCCGCCGGAACGGCCGCCGGCGGATGGAAGATCATCAGGACCATGGGCCACAAGATGGTGAAGCTCCAACCCGTCCACGGTTTCGCCGCCGAAACCACCGCCGCCACTGTCCTATTCGTGACCGGCACGCTGGGCATGCCCGTCTCGACCACGCACGCCATCACCAGTTCAATTCTCGGCGTGGGTTGCGCCAAGCGGCTCAGCTCCCTGAAGTTTGGCGTCGTGGAACCCATTCTTTGGGCCTGGGTGCTGACCATTCCGGCGGCGGGTTCCGTGGCCTTTGCCCTGGTCTGGCTGGGCAACAAGCTCGGGATGATCAAGTTCTGACACTCGACCAGACTCGGCGCGAAACGGTGCGGAGTCCCCGCACCGTTTTTGCTTTTACGCTCCCCAACTCAGGCCCGCCGGCGTCCGAAGGCCAGATAAAGCGCCGGCATCAGGAACAAGTTCAACAACGTGGAAGTCACCAGCCCGCCGAGAATCACGATCGCCATCGGGAATTCGATCTCGTGGCCAGGAATGTTTCCACGCCACACCAGCGGCAGCAGTGCGAGCGCGGCACAGGCGGCGGTCATCAGGATGGGCGCGAGCCGTTCCTCCGCGCCGCGCAGGACAAGCTTGAGTCCGAAAGGTTCGTTCTCCTCGACCTCCAAGTGCCGGTAATGACTGATGAGCATGATGCCGTTGCGCGCGGCAATGCCGAGCACGGTCACAAATCCCACCAGCGAACCGAGCGACAAAATCCCGCCGCCGAGAAACGCGCCGGCCACGGCATAGATCTAGGAGATCCGACCCAGCAACAGCGCCACGTAGCCCATGGCGCCCAGACTTCTGAGCAGCGCGCCAACAAGGAGTTGGAGCTTCGGGAGCGCAGAAATCAGGCGCAGCCCGCGGGCGACCCTCAGCACCGCGCCCAAGGGCCCCGCGGCCGACAGCAGGCACAACAAGACGATGACGAAGTCGAAAACATTCCAGCCTTCGCGGAAAAACTCCCAGGGCCGGCGCCCGTGAGCCCCGAGGCGCAAAGCCATTTCGATGATAAACATGCCCATCACGCAGGCGTGGGAGAAAGGAAGCCATGGATCGAAGCGCGCCACCAATGCGGTGTTCGTCTCCAGGCCAACGAGCAGGCCAGAGAATATGATTACGCTGGCGATGCCGTGCAGGAAGCCGGGGGGAGGAGGTGAGCCGCAAGCAAGTGGCTGTCATCGTTCAGGCTTGGGCGAGTGTGCGTGAAAAATGTGATGGTACGCGCAGGGCGCGACGCTGGGGAACCTTCGGCAGCAGGTGCTCGCGGCCAGTGCGGGGATTTTCCCGGAAGTCACCCGCATGGCTCACGCCAAACTCCGGCAGGCCCGCCAACCCTTCGCAGTATTTCGCCGCGCCGCATTGCACGAGGTCGAAGCGTTCGACCATGTGCCGGCACCACTCCGGGAAACGGTCCGTGAACTTCAGCTCCAGGATGACCCGGTCGCCAAAAGGTTCGGCGGGATTTTCCATCCTGGTGCGAAAGCTGGCGGTGGCCCGGGCCTCGGTGCGGACGGCGCGATCCAGGGTGACGCGCACATTGTCACTCATTGGATCCACGTAGGCCTCGCGCAAATAGGCGATGTGCGCCATCGGGCGGGCGTGAATGCGCTCGATGAGTTTCAGGAAATTCTGAATGGCGAGGAGCGACTTGGGGCTATCGCTCAGGAGGTCTTTCGGGCCGGGCAGATGGCCGGCGAGCAGCCAGGGCACCGCAGCTTTTCGCACGCCGCCGCGCTGCTTCAGAATGCAGTTGTTCACGCGCCGCTTGATTTCAAAAAAGACCGGCGACTCGGGCTGGTCGTTGTAGAAGCGCAGACGCAGCTTGTAGCGGTTCTTGTCGCCATTGATGGTGGACCAGAAGGTTTCGAGCCCCCCGGAGTCGAGGTAGAGACTGTGGACCGGGTAGCTGAAATCCGGCTTGCCGACGCCGTTCTCGTCGAGTTCGAGATGCGCGAGCAGCTCATGGCGGATGGCCCGGGCCTGGTGTTCGTCGAGCATGTATTTCTGCTCGAAGCGCTGGCGTTGCATGCGGTCGGCTGGCATAGGCTTTGGTTCTTTGGTTAATGCGCGGAGATCGGGGTGGCCGCCGAGTCCGGCAGCGGCGGAGTTGAAGTCTTTTTGACTGGCCTGGGTCGCAGCAACGACCAGACGACGCTCGTGCCGAGGATGAGCACGATGACGACGAGGGAGACCAGCGTGTCGAGCTTCCAAGCCGTGTGGGCGAGAAGCATTTTCACGCCGACGAAGGTCAGCACGGCGCCCAAGCCGATCTTGAGGTAATGGAATTTGTCCATCACTCCCGCCAGCGCGAAGTAGAGCGAGCGCAAGCCAAGGATGGCGAAGACGTTCGAGGTATAGACGATGAACGGATCGGTGGTGACGGCGAAGATGGCCGGGATGCTGTCCACCGCGAAGATGACATCGGTGATCTCCACCAGCAGCAGCACGACAAACAGAGGCGTGGCCATGCGAATGCCATTTTCACGAACGAAGAACTTGTCGCCGCGATAGTCACTGGTCACGGGCATGAGTCGCTTGAACCCTCTCACCACCGGGTTGCGCTCGGGGTGGATCTCCTCGGCGCGCTTCACGATCATTTTGATGCCCGTGAGAACAAGGAACCCGCCAAAGATATAGATGATCCAGGCGAACTTCGTGATGAGCGCCGCGCCCCCGACAATCATGACAGCCCGCATGATGAGCGCGCCGAGGATGCCCCAGAACAAAACCTTGTGCTGATAGAGTGGCGGCACAGCGAAGTACGAGAACAGGAGGGCGAAGACAAACACGTTGTCCACGCTCAAGGATTTCTCGATGACGTATCCGGTGAAGAACTCCAGTCCCTTCTGCGATCCGGCGAAATGCCACACGCCGACGTTGAACGCCAAGGCGAGCGTCACCCACACCACCGTCCAGGTCATGGACTCCTTGAAGGTGACGACGTGCGATTTGCGGTGAAAGACGCCGAGGTCGATCGCCAGCATCGCGAGCACGAAGAGGTTGAAACCGACCCACAGCCACATTGTATCTGTCATCATTGTCATCGACCGACGCTTGAGAAGTCGCCGGACCGATCCCCCTTTAGCTGCCAGTGTGCCAGCGACTGACTCGATGAGGAACCGCAGGTTTGCTGAGGGAACGAAAGAATTACGCTCCTCCGCAAAAGGCGGGCATGGCCAGAAGGAAGCCTCCCCTGCTCAACCGCTGGCCCGGAGTGAATCCCCTCGGCCACGATCCGCCGTCAGTTGCTCGGCGGCTTTTGGCCGGCCGGCTGCGAAGTGAGAGCCAGCACTTTGTCCACTCGATGACCGTCCATGTCGAGGATCTCGAAGACGTAGCCTTGCGCTTCGACGGTCTCGCCTTCGCGTGGCACGCGGCCCAGCGCCTTCACGACAAAACCAGCGAGGGTCTGAAAATCCTTGTTCTGCGCGGCGCTCAAGCGGAAGCCGGGCAACGCTGCCTCGACACGCTCAATCTCAATCATCGCGTCGATAAGCCAGGAGCCATCGTCGCGTTTCTTGATCGCGGGCCGGGCACGTTCTTCGAGCGAGGGAAATTCACCGACGAGAGCCTCCATCACGTCGTGCAATGCCACCAGACCGACGATGCTGCCGAACTCGTCCGTGACCAGCGCAAGGTGTTTGCCGGTCTGCTTAAAAACGTCGAGCAGTTGGATGGCGGTTTGTGTTGCTGGAACGATGAACGGCTTGGTCATGATGTCGGCGGTCCGCGCGGTGGTCCCGGCGGCGAGGTTCGCGTAAATCGACTTCACCGAAACGATGCCCACGACGTTGTCGCGCTGGCCTTCATAAACCGGGAAGTGCGAATGGCCGCTGACGACGATCTTGTGCCAGATGACGTCGTGCGGATCGTTCTTGTTGACCCAGATGATTTTCGGACGCGGAGCCATCAGATCCCGCACGGTCAGCTGATCAAGATCGAGCGCGCTGTGGATGATGTGGCTCTCGACCTTGTTGAAGGCACCGGCGCGAACGCCTTCCTGCATCAAGCCGCGCACCTCGTCCTCGGTGACGGCCGCGTCGGCACGGGGCTTCACGCCGAACAACCGCAGCAGCACCTCGGTGGATTTGCTGAGAAAGGTGATGAGCGGCGCGGTGAGCACGGAAAGCCGGTTCATGAATTTCGCCATGACGAGCGCGATGCCTTCGGGATTGCCCAGGCCGATGCGCTTGGGCACCAGCTCGCCGATGACGAGCGAAAAGTAGGTGATGGCGATCACGACCAGACCGAGCGAAACCTGTTTTGCGTAGGGAGCGAGCCAGGCAATTTGCCCCAACGGCTGGGCCAGTTTCTCAGCCAGCGTCGCGCCGCCGAACGCGCCCGCGAAAATGCCGACGAGCGTGATACCCAACTGCACGGTGGAAAGGAAACGGTTCGGCGACTCCGCGAGTTCCAGCGCCGTGCGTGCGCGCGAGTCGCCTTGCTCGGCGAGACGGCGCAAGCGTGGTTTGCGCGCGGAGACGATGGCGATCTCCGTCATGGCGAACACACCGTTCGCCACGAGGAGAAGCAGCAGCACGAGGACTTCGGTCACAATAACTGTCATGCGCGAAAGCTAGCGGGTCACGGCGTTCGCGTCACGAGCGACGCGACCCGACAGACTTTCTCGCTGGCGGGAGCCGCTCGTGAACATCCGCGCAGCCAGCAACCCAACGATGGCAGCAAAGTGATGAGCGACGGTGCCTCGCACGCATCATTGTCGCGGCAGGCCCCCGACTCCCGCCCTCGTCAAAACGGGTCAGGGTCTATTGGTCGATTTCGCCGAGAGATAAACCCTGGCCTGTTCCACTGCCATTTCGGCGGGGCCAGCCGAAGCGAAATCGTTCACGCTTGGCGGTGGTGCGGTCGGATTGGGTTACCGGCGGGTCCTGAACGAAGTCTTCAATGGTCTTCAGAAGCAGCGGCAGGTCGAGGGGCTTCTCCAGCAGCGCATGGGCTCCGGCCGTGGTGATCCACTCGCGCTGGTTGGGCTGCGCCGTGATGATGATAATCGGCAGCGTCGGCTTCATGCTGGCTAGCCGATCCAGCGCGTCCCAGCCATCCACCTCCGGCATGTTGAGGTCGAGCAGGAGCAGGTCGAAGTCTTCGTTAAACGCGAGATCGAGGACGTGCCCGCCGTGGGCGGCGAACGCAACATCGTAGTTCGCGCGGCGCAGCAATTTGCCGAGAGATTCGCGAATCTGTGGCGAGTCATCAGCGATCAGAATGCGCTTCTTCAGCGCAGGAGCAGCGGAAGGTTCAGGCAGTTCAATGATTCGATCTTGAGTTGTCATGGGTTCGAGATGTTGGTTGTTGTTTGAAGCGTTGATTGAGTTTTTTGCCATGCTGTTTTCACTCGACACGTTCTTCATGTGTTTCGTTTGCCGTCGCGACTCGCGCTCCGGTCATCCTCCCTTAGCTGCCATTGTGCCACGCGAGGAGCGGGCGGAATGAGCGGCAAACTCGGGATTTCCTGCCGCCACGGTCGGCCGTGTGGCTTTCCGGAAGCCATCGTTGCTCACTCCGTTGCCAGTTGGTGAACCTCCTGTTTTGCATTCGCCCGAACTCTCGAAGATTTGCCGAAGGTCCGAAGGCTGCTAATCATTTCACCAGTGACTTTTGAAAATATACCTGCGCTGAGCGGACCGCCTGCTGTGAAATCCGTCGTCGCGCTCATCGGATGGATCGTGCTGTGTTTCAGCGCGGCGGCCTTCGGCTCGCAGTTCATGCCGGGCGAATGGTATGCCTCCCTGAAGAAACCAACCTGGAATCCACCCAACTGGATCTTCGGCCTGGTTTGGTCGGCGCTCTACACGATGATGGCCGTGGCCGCCTGGCTGGTGTGGCGACGCGGCGGCTTCAAGCTCAACCAGCTCCCGCTGTCGCTATTCCTGACGCAATTGTTCCTCAACTCCCTTTGGTCCTGGCTGTTCTTCGGGTTGAAAAATCCCGCGCTCGCCTTCGGCGAGATCGTGCTCCTGTGGCTGGGCATTGGAGCGACGATCATCGCGTTCTGGCCGAAACAACGCACGGCCGCCTGGCTGCTCGTACCGTATCTCGCGTGGGTCAGCTTTGCCTCAGTCCTGAACTTCACGCTCTGGCAAATGAACCGTTGAAGCCCGAGTCGAGCTCATGAAATTCACCGCGAAACTGCGCTATCTTCCTTACTACATCGCCATTGCCATCGCGCTGGGCATCATCGTCTGGACGGAAGCCTACACCTGGCAGCGCGTGGACGACCTGCGGCGCAGCGCGGACTACGTGCCCACGCAGCAGGACATTGCTGAACTCCACCGCATCCTGACGTGGTCTTCCGTCGTCCTGCTGGCCATGGGTGCGGGGCTGGCGGTCCTCGTCTATCGCGGCATCATCGCGCCCTTGCGCGAGAGGCTCCGCCGCAGCCAGCTCATCATTGAGCGGCAGGAAAAACTTTCTTCGCTCGGCGTGCTCGCGGCGGGCATCGCGCACGAAATCCGCAATCCGCTCACCTCCATCAAAGTCCGGCTGTTCACCCAGCAGCAGTTGCTGAAGCCAGGCTCGGAGGAATCCGACGACAATGTCTTTCTGGCCGGGGAAATTTCCCGGCTCGAAAAAATCGTGAATGACTTTCTGGCCTTCGCCCGCCCTAGCGACCCCGAGTTTGCAATCTTGAAAGCCACTCAACCCCTGCGGGATCTGCTGCCGCTCCTCCAGCCTTCGCTCCGCAACTCGAACGTGCAGTTGAGAGAGGATTTCCTCTCCGACCCGCACATCAAAGCCGACGCCGCCCAGCTCAAGCAGGTGCTCATCAACCTTGTGAAGAATGCGGCCGAAGCGATGCCCGACGGCGGCATCGTCACTCTCCGCACCCGCACCGAGCGGCGCGGGCTTGGCCCCCGTGCCACCAACGTCGTCATCCTCGAAGTCGCCGACAACGGACCCGGCATCCCGCCCAACGTGGTCAAACGCCTCTTCGATCCTTTCTTCACCACCAAAGCCAGCGGCACCGGCCTGGGCCTGAGCATCGCCGCCCGTATTCTGGAAAAGCACAGTGGCACGCTCGAATACTCGACGCAGTTGAATCGCGGCACCACCTTTCGCATCGTGCTCCCCATCGCCCACCCATGAACACCGCCCGCATCCTGGTCATTGAAGACGACACGCGCTCCGCGCAATCGCTGGAGAAGCTGCTCAAGTCGCAGGGCTACGCCGTCACGCTCTGCCATCGTGGCGACAAAGGCTTCGAACTCGCGACGAACGAAGACTTCGCGCTCGTCATCACGGATTTTCGCATGCCCGGAGTCGATGGGCTCGAACTCATCCGTCAGCTCCACGCGGTGAAGCCACGCCTGCCGATGGTGTTGATGACCGCCTTCGGCACGACTGAGACAGCCATCGAAGCCACCAAGCACGGCGCGTTCGAATACATCCTCAAGCCGTTCGACATCGCTGAGATGCTAGAAGTGGTGAAGCGCGCGGTGGCCGGTTCGCGACTGATGAGTGAACGTGTAGAACTCGGTGCCGCGTCTGATCTGCCGACGGCGCAGGCCATCGTGGGCAACAGCCGCGCGATGCAGACGGTGTACAAGGAGATTGGCCGGGTGGCGACAACGGCGGCGACGGTGCTGGTTCGCGGCGAGACCGGCACAGGCAAGGAACTCGTCGCCCGCGCCATCTACCAGCACAGCGATCGCTCCGCCAAGCCCTTCATCGCGGTGAACTGCGCGGCGATTCCCGAGACACTTTTGGAGAGCGAGCTGTTCGGTCATGAACGCGGCGCGTTCACCGGTGCCGACGCGCGACGCATCGGTCGCTTCGAGCAGGCGCATCAAGGCACGCTGTTCCTCGACGAGATTGGCGACATGAGCGCCTTCACCCAGGCCAAGCTGCTGCGCGTGCTGCAGGACAAAGTCATCCAGCGTGTCGGCGGCAAGGAGAACATCCCCGTGGACGTCCGCATCATCGCCGCGACGCACCGGGATCTGGAGCGGGCGATTGCGGAGAAGCTGTTTCGCGAAGACCTCTATTATCGTCTTGGGTCCGTGGTCATCAAACTCCCGCCCTTGCGCGAACGCGCCGAGGACATTCCCGCACTGGCCGGCTATTTTCTCCGGCGCTTCCGCGAGGAGTTGAAGCTGACCGATGCCTCGCTCCAACCCGACGCGCTGGCGTGGCTGCAGGAGCTACGCTGGCCGGGCAACGTGCGGCAGTTAGAGAACGTCATCCGCCAGGGACTGCTCGCCTCGCGCGGATTTCCCATCAGCCGCGAAGTGATCGAAGGCGTGTTCGCCAAGGGCGGAGACACGACGCTGATCAACCGGCCCGAAGGCGACGGCGCACTGGAAGCGTTGATGGACAGCCTGCTCGCCGAAGCGAAAGCCGGAGCGGACATCGACGTTCACGCGAAAGTGTTCGAAGCGATGGAGCGGGAACTTTTCACTCGTGCCATCAAGCTCGCACAAGGAAATCAGGCGAAGGCCGCGCGCTGGCTGAAGATGTCCCGTCAGACCGTGCGCGAGAAGCTCCAACACTTCGGCCTGAAGGCGGAGGCTGGGGAAGAGACAAGTAACTGACCTCAACGGACGGTTGATTTGCTTTGGTGGGCTGGAGTTCGGGGCGCTAACCTCCGCGCTTTCGATTTCTCTTCGCAGGGGCTGCGAGCTGCGCTGAATTCCTCGAGCTCGTGTTGGCCTTTGCCAGTAACACGGTGGCGTCTTTCCCTGACACGGTTCTGTACGGCAAGACTTGCCGGGTCAGAGGGCTGTCACTTCAGGCGGCTCTCATCGCCTGACCACGCATCGCCTGGTTGAAATCTGGGGCAACCATGGTCAAAGGAATGGGGGTCGTCTGGAACTTCAGCGAAGTGGCGGCGACGGCACTTAGCACAATCAAGCTGGCGAACAGCACCACTCCAATCAGCATCGCAAACAGTAAAATAGTCATGCGCACTGCCTGGCTAACTTTATGCCACCGCCCTGCACCCATGCCGAAGCGTTGTAATTTCCACCCATGCCTCCACAGACCAAGCCCGCCAACCATCGCTGTTCCGTCCGGCCCATCCCTGCATAAATTCTGGCGGGCTGAGGAAGAAGTCGATCCCTCGACCGGTCTTAACTGACCGCCGGATGAGCACCTGTTTGTCCGTGCTGCCGGCCGAATGGGCCGAATAGAGGAGTTTTCCAACCGGGGGCTTGGGGCTGGCGATGGCACCCCGGCAGCTACATCTGGGTTGTCGGTCACGAACGAATCGGGATCGACCAGGAACAAAAACAAATCATGAAATTCATTCTCAACCATCGATGGCTGCAGCCGAACAAATCTCTATCGGCCCAGTTGAAACAAAAAAATCTCCAAGCTGGCCGGGCTGGTGCGGATTGAATCCGCCGAAGTAACACTCGAGAAGAATTCGGCCAGCAGTCCGCCCTTTCTGGCCAGGGTACATCTGGTGATTCCCGGTCCGGACCTTTACGCCGAGGACAAGGACCACACGCCGGAAGCGACCATCCGTAAAGTCCTGGCCAGGCTCTCGCGCCAGATTCGGCATCGCCAACAGAAGCTCCTCACCAAGCGGCGCAGCGGTGGCGAGGAAGCGAAATTCGGGAAGGGATACCGTCAACCGCTCTCCCTTCATCCGGCGTAACCGTGTAATCTCACTCGCCCGCCGTCTTACCTCCCGGCTTCCCAGGCGGCCTACCGGCGACGATTCAAAAAGCGAGAAACACCTTCCAGTCGGACGGCGCAACGCAGGCTTGCGGACTACGCTAGAAACCGCAGATCCCCATTCAGCCACACGCCGCGGACCCGGAACTGATCATCGAACCAAACCAAGTCGGCGCGTTTACCGCGCTCAGTGGTGCCCAACTCGCGTTCCCGCCCTATCTGGCGCGCGGGGTTGACCGCGGCCATGAGCACGGCGTCCACGAGCGAAGCGCCGGCCAGTTGCACGCTGCGGCGCACGGCTTCGATCATGGGCGTGGGTTGCGCCAAACGCTTCAGCGCCCTCAAACTCAAGGTCATCGAACGGATCCTTTGGGCGTGAGTGCTGACCATTCCCGCCACGGCGGTCGTGGCCTTCGGCCTGACGTGGCTGTGCTTCAAGGTCGGGCTGCTCCACTACTGACCCGGGCGAGCCAAAACACTTCGAGTTGGACTTGGATTCAACCCGGTGCTCAGCGCTTCCGGCCAAACGCCAGATACAGCGCCGGCATGAGGAAAAGATTCAGCAGCGTGGACGTCACCAGCCCGCCGAGAATCACAATCGCCATCGGGTACTCGATCTCGTGACCTGGAATGTTCCCGCGCCACACCAGCGGCAGCAGTGCGAGCGCAGCGCAGGAGGCGGTCATCAAAATGGGCGCGAGGCGTTCCTCCGCGCCGCGCAACACGAGCGCCAGTCCGAAGGGTTCGTTCTCCTCGACCTCCAAATGGCGGTAGTGGCTGATGAGCATGATGCCGTTGCGCGCGGCGATGCCCAGCACGGTCACGAATCCCACCAGCGAACCGAGCGACAAAATCCCGCCGCCGAGAAACGCGCCGGCCACGCTGCCGATGAGCGCGAACGGCAGTGTGAGCGCCACCAGCAGCACGAGCCGCGCGGATCGGAAATCAACTTGCAGCAGCACCAGAATCCCGACCAGCGAGAACGCGCTGAAGAGCAGCAGCCGGCTGCTCGATTCCTGCCGCGCCTTGTATTCGCCGAGGAACTCCGGGTGATAGCCGCGCTCGAAGGCGACGGCACCCACGCGCTTCTCGATCTCGCGCGCCACGCTGCCGAGGTCTTTGCCGGCCACGTTGCAGGTCACGTCGATGCGGCGAGACGCGCCCTCGCGTTTGATTTCGTTCGGTGCCGGGACGATTTGGATGTCCGCCACGTCGCCAAGCGGCACGCGCGCGCCGCCGGGTGTTTCGATGAGCATCTCGCGCAAGGACTGAATGTCCGTGCGCACTTTCTCCGCGCCCCACACGGCCACGTCGTACACTTTCTGCTCCTTGTACACTTCGCCGACCTTGAGACCCTTCACGAGCGTCGTTGCCGCGCGGCGCACCTGGCCGGGGGTCAGCCCGAAGTTCGCGGCGGCCTCGGGGCGCAGGCGCACCTGCAACTGCGGCACGAGCACCTGCGGCTCGACCTTCAGGCTCGTCACCCCCGCCACGCCGGTCATGGCCTTGTTCACCTCCTGCGCCTTGTCGCGCAGCACGGCCATGTCCGGCCCGAAGATGCGGACCACCACGGTCGCGCTCGCGCCGGTCAGCACTTCCTTGATGCGCTCCTTCAAGTAGGTCAACAGGTCGCGATACAGGCCGGGATAGCCGTCCACCACTTCCTGAACTTTGTGAACCGTCGCGTCGTAATCCACCGTCGGATCGAGGCTGATCCACAGCTCGGTGAAGTTCGGGCCCACCACTTCATCGGCCACTTCCGCGCGACCGATGTGCGAGCCGAAGTTGCGCACGCCGGGAATGGCCCGCAGTTCCTTGCTCGCCTGCACGGTTACGCGCGTCATTGCTTCGAGCGACGTGCCGGGCTTCTCGACCCAGTGCATGAGGAAGTCCGTCTCCTTGAAGTTCGGCAAAAACTCCTCGCCCAGCTTCGGCAGCGCGAGTCCCGTCACGAGAAAGGTCAGCGCCAGAAAGCCCACGGCAAACCACGGCTTCCCGATGAGCTTCGGCAGCACCGCGCGATAGCCCGCCTTCAATGCCCGCACCAGCGGCGCGTCCTGGCGGCGTTCGCGCGCGGCCGGCAGCAGCAGCAAACACAGCGCGGGCGTGACCGTGAGCGCCACGATCAGTGAGGCGAGAATAGCCAGCACGTACGACAGCGCCAGTGGCCGGAAGAAAGTTCCCGCCAATCCATCGAGGAAAAACACCGGCACGAACACCAGCGCCACGATGAGGCTGGCGAAGACCACCGCGCTCCGCACTTCGAGCGACGCGTCGAGCACGACCTTGAAGACGGGCACGGGATTTCCCGCCGCGCGGTTCTGCCGCAACCGGCGCATGATGTTCTCCACATCTATGATCGCGTCGTCCACTACTTCGCCGACGGCGATGACGAGTCCGGCGATGACCATCGTGTTCATGGTGCCGCCGCGCAGGTAGAGAATGACAGCCGCCGCCAGCAGCGAAAGCGGGATGGCCGAGAGGCTGATGACCGCCGTGCGCCAGTCGTAAAGAAACGCGACGAGGATGATCACGACCAGCCCGCAGCCCAGCAGCATCGCGTGGCTGAGATTCAGCAACGAGCGTTCGATGAACGTGGCCGGGCGGAAAATGGTGGAATCAATCTCCACGTCCTTGAGGCCGGGGCGCAGCGCGTTGAGCGCCGCTTCCACCTGGCGTGTTACATCGAGCGTGTTGCCCCACGGCTGCTTCTCGACGATGAGCAACAGGCCGGGAGCGTCATTGATCACCGCGTCGCCGATGGGCGGCGGATGACTGATGACGACTTGCGCGACGTCGCCGAGGCGCAATGGCACGCCGTTCGTGAAGGACACCACCGTGCGCGCGAGGTCTTCCGCCGTTTCCACCGGCGACAAGTGACGGACGGGCAAACGCTGGTTCGGCGTATCGACGAAGCCGCCGCCGGAAAGCACCGTGGCATCGCCAGCGGCGCGCACCACGGCATCCAGTGACACGCCATGCGCCGCGAGCCGCTCGGGATCGACGAGCACCTGGAACTGCCGGTCACGCTGGCCCCAGATCGCGACATTGGCCACGCCGGGCACGGACATGAGGCGCGGGCGAATCGTCCACAGCGCCAGCTCGGACAGATCCATTTGCGAAAGCGTCTTCGACCACACACCGATCTTCATGGCCCGGCTGGTCGAGGACAGCGGCGGGAGAATCACCGGCGCGTGCGCGACAGCGGGCAGGCGCGGCGTCACCGTGGCCACGCGTTCCTGCACGAGCTGCCGCGCGCGCATGAGGTCGGTACCGGGTTTGAAAATGCAAACCACCGAGGAGAGGCCGAGGACGGATTTCGAGCGCAGCGTCTTCAGCCACGAGACGCCATTGACCGCGTTTTCCAGCGGCACGCTGATCAGGCTTTCGACTTCTTCCGTCGAGAGACCCGGTGCCTCGGTTTGAATCTCCACCAGCGGCGGCGCGAATTCGGGAAAGACATCGAGCGGCGTGGTCTTCACCGCGCGAATGCCGAAAACGACGAGCGCGCAGGCGACGGCGAGGACGAGCACCCGCTGCCGGAGGGACGCGGAAATGAGCCAGGTCATCATGGTCTATTTTCCGATGCCGAACTCCGTGCCGAACAATTCAGCCACGGCCACGCTCACGACTTTCGCGCCGACCTTGGGGCCGGACTCCAGGACCGCTTCCGTGCCGACGACATGGCGCACTTGCACGCGGCGGCGCACGAAGGTTTGCGGCGCGGTGTTTTCATACACCCACGTTCCGCCGTTGATGTCGTGAGTCACAGCGGACCACGGCACGACCAGGCTTTCTTCGCCGTCGCGCAACGGAATGCTCACGCCGACTTTCTGCCCGAAACGGAACGCGCCGCCCTCATTCGCCAGCTCGTAAAACAAATCCACGGTTGAAGCGGCGGCGTTGGCGGACGGCGGTGCTTGCACTGGTTTTGCTGGCTGCATCTTCGCTCCGGCGGGCGCGGATAGAACGCCGACCTGAGCACTCGCCGCAGTGTCGAGCCGCGCCACGTCCCCGACATAAACCGGCACGCGCACCCAGAACTGTTTCAAATTCGCGACCTCCAGCACAATCGCGCCGAGCAGTTCACGCCGTGCCTTCGCCGCGCGCACAGCGGACTCGGCCAGGCCCACCTGCGCGCGCGCGTCATCGGCGGCGCGCGCGCTGCCGGCCTTTTCGGCGAGCAATTTTTCGGCACGTTCCAGCGTCACCTTCGCGGCGTCGAGTTGCACTTTGGCGCGATCCATCTGGCTGTCCGAATCAATCTGCGCCTCGGCCACGCGGATGAGTTCCGTGGGCGAAAGCGCGGGCAGGATGGAGAAAATCGTCTGGCCATTTGTGGCCGCCGTTTGCGGCATGATGAGGTCGCCGCCAAAGACCCGCACGCGCTCCACTTTCTTTTTCACGACTGGCGCGGTCTCGACGCCGAGGCGCTGCTCCGCTTGCGGCGTGAGGATGATGGTGCCGAGGTCGGCTTCCTTGGCCGGCTTGACGTTGGCGGGGGGATTCTTCGGCTCGGCACTCCACGCGTTGCTGCAAAGCAACGTGGTGCAGAGCCACGCAAGCGCGGCGTGGCAGATCAGGTGAGTTGCTTTCATTATTTCAATTGTTCAGCGGACGATGGTGGCAGGCGACCTCCCAGGCTCCGTTCCAACTCGGCGGTGGCGCGGTGCAAATCAGCGCGGGCCAGCGCGGCTTTGGCGCGGGCGTCTTCGAGGCGGCGGGAACTTTCCAGCGTGAGCAGCAAGGACGCCTCGCCCACTTCGTAAGCCTTCTGCGACTGGCGCACGGCGTCTTCGAGCGGCGGCAGGATGCGCTGCTGCCAGTTATCAAAACTTTCCTGCGCCTGCGCGGCGCGGGTGTGGGCTTCGCGGACTTCGAGCACGATGCGGTCGCGCACCGAGTAGTAATGACGCGCAGCCTTCTCGAAGTTCGCCTTCGCGAGCGCGATGCCGCCCTGATTCTGGTTCACGACGGGCACGGCCAAATCCACGGTCGGCCCGGCGAGGAATTCCTTGTTCACATCCTTCGCATTCACGCCGGCGGCCAGCGTGAAAGCTTCCCACCGCGCGAGACCGATGCGTTTGCCCGAGGACTCGACGGCAATCTCCGCCGCGCGCAAATCAGGCCGCAGGGTCAAGGCGTTGGTCACAAGTCCGGTCACATCCGGCTCCACGCGGACAGTCGCAGGCGGAATGACCTTCTGCGGGAAAGGCTGTTGCCCCATGCCGAGCAACGCGCGCAACCGTTCCGAGGCGATGCGTTCATCGTGCCGCGCCCGCGCCAGCACTTCCCCGGCTTGCAGCGCATCGACGCGCGCCACGCCCGCCTCCAGTTCGCTCGCGTCGCCCGCGTCGAGCCGCGCCTTCGACAATTTGGAAATCTCAGCGGCGAGCGAAACAGTCTGCCCGGCCAGGAGCAGCCGCTCCTTGGCCAGCGTGAGGTCGGCGAAGCCCAGCTTCACATCACGAATCAAATCCAGTCCCGCTTGCGTGAGCCGATGCACGGTTTGTTCGTAGCTCGCCTCGGCATTCGCGACGCGCTTGGGCCGCAGCCATAAAGCCTCCAGCGGGTACTTGGCCGTGAGTTCCAAGCCCTTCGCGCCCCAGGGCACGAGCATGGACAGCGTCGGGTTGGGCAACAGGCCGGCTTGCACGAGGTCCGCGCGGGAGATGCCAAGGTCGGCGAGCGTTTCCTGGAAGGCCGCGTTGTTCCACAGCGCAATCTGGATTGAAGCCTCTTCCGTCAGCCCTTCTTGCAATGGCACTCCCGGAGGAAGCGTGAACGCACCCGCCGGCGCGTCACCGATCGTCCGCCCCGAACGCTTCTCCAAGGAGGCTCCGACCCGGCTGTGGTCGGGTGGCGGAAGCTGGCATCCACTCAGCAGGACGACACACAGCCCGGCCGTCAGGCTCGCGAGCTGAGTTGGGGCGGTCTGGGGCAACCGTTTCATGTCGGCACACTGCATGGTGATTGGAAGTGAACTAATTCCGGATGATTTGGCCGCGCAACCCCGAAAGCAAATGAAGAATCTGTCACCCGGCCTCGTCGGGCGCGCCCTCCAGGAGTGCTCAATTTCTTCTCGCCACACGGCATCGGTGGCCGTACTCGTCTGGCGATGAATTTCACTTTGTTCCGTGCGTTTATCACTCTCGCGCTGGCCGCCGCTGGGCCGCTGCTTCCGGCCCAGTCCGTGAATCCGCGTCCGGCCGAGCATGTCGTGCTCGTCGTATGGGACGGGATGAGGCCCGACTTTGTGGCCCCACAGTTTTGTCCGAACCTTTACGCGCTGGCCACGAACGGAGTCTTCTTCCGCAAGCATCACCCGGCCTTCATCAGTTCCACTGAGGTGAACGGCGCAGCCCTGGCCACCGGCTCCCATCCGGGCCGCAACGGCATTCTCGCCAACACCGAATACGATCCGCAGATCAGTTTCCTCGGCTCCCACGCCACGGAGGGCAACGACGCGGTGCGGCGCGGCGATCTCTTGAGCGGCGGTCATTACATCATGACGCCGACAGTGGCGGAGATCCTGCATGGTGCCGGCATCTCGACCATCATCGCCGGCAGCAAGCCGGTGGCGCTTTTCCACGATCGGTCACGCCTCAAGAAGACGGCGGCGGAAAAAGAATCGGTCACGGTGTATGAAGGCAAGACCATCCCGCGCGATCTCGTGGACAGCCTGAAGAAGGTCAATGACGACAAGCCATTTCAAACCAACATCACTTACCCCAACACCGCGCAGGACAACTGGACCACGCACGCGTTGACGCGCTCGCTCTGGAAGAAAGGCGTGCCGAAATACACCATGCTCTGGCTGAGCGACCCCGACAAATCCCAGCACGAACACGGCGTGGGCGCGCCCATCGCCCTCGACGGTATCGAGGCCAGCGACAAAAATCTCGGCGAAGTGGTCAAGGCCTTGAAGGACAAGGGCGTCTGGGACCAGACCGACCTGATGCTCGTCTCCGATCACGGCTTCTCCACCATCAACCGCACCCCGAACGTCTCCGCGCTGCTCAAGAAAGCCGGCTTCAACGCCCACACCAAGTTTGAAGACCCCGAGCCGGGCGACGTGATGGTCGTCGGTCTCGGCGGTAGCGTCTTGCTCTACGTGATTGATCAGCAGGAAGCCGTGATTCGCAAACTCGTCGATTACCTCCAAACCACCGACTACACCGGCGTCATTTTCTCCCGCATCCCGGTGGAAGGAACCTTCCCGCTCGAAGCCGTCGGGTACTCCGCGACCAATGACGCGCCCGATCTGGTCGTCTCGCTGCGCTGGAGTGCCGAGACCAACAGCCACGGCGCTCCGGGCATGATGACCACCGTGGGCGGCACCAGTGGCAAGGGTTCCCACGCTTCGTTGAGCCGTTTCGACATGAACAACACGCTGGTCGCGCACGGGCCGGGCTTCAAACGCGGCACCATCAGCGACGTGCCCAGCGGCAACATCGACGTGGCCCCGACCATTCTCTGGCTGCTCGGCATGAAAGCTCCCGCCACGATGGATGGCCGCGTCCTCCACGAAGCCCTGGCCCGCTCCACCACCGCGACGCCGGCGCCCGATATTCAGACCATCGAGGCCACGCGCGAACTGGGACTCTTCCGCTGGCAGCAATACCTCAAGTTCAGCACCGTGGGCCCGGCGAAGTATTTCGATGAGGGCAACGGCGCGCCGCAGCGGCGCTGATCGTGATGGCCAGGAATGATCTCCGGGTGGCGAGCACAGGTAGGGCGCGGTGTCCCCACCGCGCCGCGCCCCGAGGCGGACAGAACTTTACGCGCTGGTGCATACCTCACCCCGGCGCGCTGAGGACAGCGACGCCCTACCTTTCACTGGCCCTTTTGTTTCTGGCCCTGATGGGCTGCGTGGCTCACGCCCAGAACTCCACCACCTGCACCACCAATTTCTACAATGTCACCGGCTCAACCTTCCGTGAGATCCGCGCGTCCATCGCCAAAGCCCGTCCGTGGAAGGACCGATTCGACGGCGACACGCGCTGGGATGTCCGCTGGAAATTTCAGTACGCCGAACGCCCCGGCGGCTGCGCCATCACCAGTTACTCCGTGAGCACGAAGATCGTCATCACGCTACCGCGCTGGACGCCGCCCGCCGATGTGGATTCCGCGGTGAAGGAGCAGTGGTCGCGATTCTACACCGCCCTGGCCCAGCATGAACTTGGTCACGCGCGCCTCGGGACCGCTGCCGGCGAGGAAGTCGGTCAAAAAATCAAAGGAACAGCCCCGCAGGCCGAGTGCGCGGCCCTGCGAAAAATGGCGGACGAGCAGGCCGAACAAGCCGTGGCGGACTATCGCGCCCGGGAAAAGGACTACGACCGGCGAACGAACCACGGCGCGAATCCGTCGGGTGTGCCTTGAGGTCTGCGTCGTGGCCTTGAGGTCACGGCTACGACCACTCCGTCTGCGTTTCGTGGGCGGATCCCCCGGCTTCCCGACCGGACGGAGCCTCCCGCCCTCCCTTTGTGCCCATGGGCTGAGCACAGCTTGTCGCAACGTGGCACTTTGCCCGTCGCGCAATCTGACCCGACCACAGCTCTCTCCCATCACATCCAACTACGAGGATGTCCTGAAAATGCACTCGACTCCCGGGTGCGCCTCTCCAAATCTCCCGGCGCTTATGGGTCAACTCGACAATCAAGTCGCCGTCGTCACCGGTGCAGGCCGCGGCATCGGCCGGGCCATCGCGCTCAAATTCGCCGAAGAAGGCGCGAACATCGCCTGCGTTTCCCGCACGGCGGAGAACTCGGAGAAAGTCGCCGCCGAAGTCCGCGCGCTCGGCCGCCAGGCCTGGGCTTACGCCGTGGACGTGGCGGACTCCCAGGCAGTCGCGGCTGCGGGCCAGAAGATTCTCGCCGAAGCCGGCCGCGTGGACATTCTGGTCAACAACGCCGGCGTGACGAGGGACGGCCTGCTCATGCGCATGAGCGATGAGGATTGGGACACGGTGTTGAACACGAACCTCAAGGGCGCCTTCTCCTTCACCAAAGCCTTCACCCGCAGCCTGCTCAAGCAACGCTCAGGACGCATCATCAACGTCGCGTCCATCATTGGTTTGATCGGCAACGCCGGCCAGGCCAACTACGCGGCGAGCAAGGCGGCGCTGATCGGCTTCACCAAGTCCATCGCGCGCGAGTTCGGCTCGCGCGGCATCACGGCCAACGCGCTGGCCCCCGGCTTCATTGAGACAGACATGACGGCGGCGCTGAACGAGGAAGTGCGCCGGCAGTTGCTGGAGAAAATTCCTCTCGCTTGTTTCGGACAGGCCGGGGACATTGCGAACGCCGCGTTGTTCCTCGCCGGACCTTCAGGCCGTTACATCACCGGGCAAGTGCTCGTGGTGGACGGCGGAATGGTGATGTGACCGGAACAACTCACGAATCGAGGCTTGACGGGTGTTGGGTCGTGGCCTAGAGAACGCGCAAAATTACGGAGTAACCATGTCTGACAAAACCATCGAACAGCGGGTAAAAGAAATTATTGTCGAGCAGCTCGGCGTCAAGGAGGACCAGGTGACGCCCGACGCCAAGTTCATCGAAGACTTGGGTGCGGACTCGCTCGACACAGTCGAGCTGGTCATGGCGCTGGAAGAGGAGTTCGGCAACGAAATCCCCGACGAGGAGGCCGAGAAGCTCCAGACCGTCGGCGACGTGATCAAGTACGTCGAAGACACGCAGAAGAAATAATTGGGGGAATTTTTCGGGGCAGCTTCGTGGTTTGAGCGAGGCTGCCCCTTTGTTTTATGACTGCGAACTGGACCGAGCGCCGCGTCGTCATCACCGGCATGGGAGCTGTGTCGCCCTTGGGCAACACCATGGACGAGCTTTGGCAAAACCTGCTCGCCGGCCAGTGCGGTATCGACAAGATCACACTGTTCGATGCGGCGGCTTTCGACACCAAGATTGCAGCCGAGGTGAAGGGCTTCGATCCCAGCGCCGCCTTCCCCTCGCCCAAGGAAATCCGCCGCACCGACCGCTTCACGCAGTTTGGCGTGTCGGCCGCCTATCAGGCGCTGAAGGATTCCGGTCTCGACCTCGAGAAGGTGAACCGCGACGAGGTGGGCGTGTTCCTCGGCTCGGGCATCGGCGGCCTCCACACCACGCAGGAGCAAGCGCGGGTGCTCTTCGAGAAGGGACCGGGACGCCTTTCGCCCTTCATGATTCCCATGCTCATTCTGAACATGGCTTCGGGCGTTTTCTCCATGTACTACAAGCTGCGCGGCCCCAACGTCGCCACTTGCTCGGCCTGCGCGACCGCCACCCATGCGCTCGGCGAAGCCTGGCGCACCATCAAGATGGGCGACGCCTCGGTCATGTTCGCCGGCGGCAGCGAGGCGACCATCGTGCCCATCGGCATCGGCGGCTTCTGCGCCATGCGCGCCATGAGCACGCGCAATGATGAACCGAAGCGTTCCTCACGGCCCTTCGACAAGGATCGCGACGGCTTCGTCATGGGCGAAGGCTCGGGCGTGCTGGTGCTCGAAGAACTGGAACACGCCAAGGCCCGGGGTGCGCGCATCTATGCGGAACTCGTGGGCTACGGCAACACGGCCGACGCGAATCACATGACTGCGCCGTCGCCCGAAGGCGAAGGCGCCGCGCGCTGCATGAAGATGGCGCTCAAGAACGCTGGCCTGAATCCCGGCGACATCCAATACATCAACGCCCACGGCACCTCCACGCCGCAGGGCGATGTCTGCGAGACGCAGGCCATCAAGACCGTCTTTGGGGAACACGCGAAACAAATCGCCGTCAGTTCCACCAAGGGCGCGACCGGCCACATGCTCGGTGCGGCCGGTGCGGTGGAGATGGCAATTTGCGTGAAGGCTCTCGAACAGCAAGTCGTCCCGCCGACCATCAATCTCGACCACCCCGATCCCCAGTGCGACCTCGACTACGTGCCGCACACCGCGCGCGAGATGAAGGTCAACGCCATCGTGAACAACTCGTTCGGCTTCGGCGGCCACAATGCCTGCACCGTGGCGCGAAAATTTGTTGGCTGACCGTTCACCTTTGCTACCGTGCGCCGCATGGGCGCGAGGCAGATTTACGTTGGCATCAAAGGCCGGGTCCTGGCCCTTGACTACAATACTGGTGCCATTCTCTGGCAGACTTCGGTGGCTGGAGCCTTTTTCGTCAACGTGGTCGATGACGGAAACCGGGTTTTCGCCTTGAGCCAGGGCGAGGCCTACTGCTTGGAAGCGGCGACGGGCACGATTCTCTGGCATAATCCGCTCAAGGGATGTGGCATTGGCATTGGCTCCCTTGTTGTTCCGGGACGGCCAGCACCATCCGCCGCCATGGCCGCGCAAATCGCCGCCGCACAACAACAGGCCGCAGGAACAGGAACGTGAACGTCCTCCCGCTCATCGAAGCCAAGCGCGATGGCGGAATCCTTTCCAACGGCCAGATCCGCGACCTGATCGCCGCCACCACACGCGGTGCCATCCCTGATTACCAGCTCGCCGCGCTGCTCATGGCGATTTACTTCCGTGGACTCGACGGGCATGAAACCCGCGCACTCACCGGAGCCATGCGCGACTCCGGAGACGTGCTGCTGTTTCCGAAAGACTCGGCGCGTCCGGTCGTGGACAAGCACTCCACCGGCGGTATCGGCGACAAGGTCTCGCTGCCGCTCGCGCCATTGCTGGCCTGCCTGGGATTTCGTGTGCCCATGATTTCCGGGCGCGGGCTGGGCATCACCGGCGGTACGCTCGACAAGCTGGATTCGATTCCAGGCTTCCGCTCGCGCCTCAGCGCCGAGGAAATTGTCCAACAAGTGCAGGCAGTCGGTTGCGTCATTTGCGGCCAGACCGAGACAATGTGCCCGGCGGACCGGCAGCTTTACTCCTTGGGTGACGTGACCGGCACCGTGCCGAGCATCCCGCTTATCACGGCGTCAATTCTCTCCAAGAAACTTTCCGAAGGAATCGAAGCACTCCTGCTGGACGTTAAGTTCGGCTGCGCCGCCTTCATGCCGACGCTGGAACAGGCGCGCACGCTGGCACAGTCGATGACCGCCATCGCCAGCGAGTCGGGCGTGCGGACACGGGCCTTGCTCACCGACATGAACACGCCGCTGGGCCGTGCCACCGGCAACTGGCTCGAGGTCAAAGAGTCTTTGCAATGCCTCGAAGGCACCGGGCCGGCTGATCTGCTGGAACTGGTCGTCGATTGCGCGGCCCACCTGCTCGTGCTGACACGGAAGGCGGACGATCTCGATTCGGCCCGCGCTCAAGCGCATCAAGCCCTGGTCTCGGGCGCACCCCGCCGAAAATGGGACGAGATGCTGCGGGCACAGGGTGCCGACCTCGATGCTTTCCTGACCAAACTCCGACGCGATCACACTGCGCCCGAGTTGGTTGAGTTGCTTGCTCCGGCCGATGGCTACCTCGCGCGGGCCGATGCGCGCATCATTGGCGAGGTGGTCCGCGACTTGGGCGGCGGACGCATGACCCAGGAGTCGGCCATTGATTTTGAAGTGGGCGTGGATCAAATCCGCGCATTGGGCGAACCGATTCAGGCCGGGGCCGCGCTCTGCCGCATCCACGCACGAACCCCGGAACAGGCTCGGCAGGCCAAGCAGCTCCTGGCCGCCGCCTTCAGCATTTCTCCGTCGCCACCCCAGCCATCGCTTCGCGTGGTGGAGGTAATGTGAGATGTGACTGGCGGCTTGTTCTGCAAGCTGTGCGTGCCGCGCCTCGGCCGAGTTTGAAGCCGCCCCCGGTTCAACCCAGGGATTGTTCTCCCCAGACCTGCCACGTTTCCACATCAGCGCGTGAAAGAGTCGAACCACCCGTGCCGACTGCTTGCAAAGACGCAAAGCGGATCGTCGCCGGGACGACGAGCGAGCGAGCGAGCTCCTCCCTTCGTTCCGCCGCCAGTTCGGCGTAAACCAAACTCAGGTGCGGCTTCAGTTCGTAATCCCCGGCTGGCCGCGAGAGCCGATTCAATTCTGCCGCCAGCGAAATCAGGCCAGCCTCGGGGGCGAACTCCATAAAGAGGGTCCTGGTGAATTGATCCGAGTGGGCCAGATCGGTCGAACGCAGCGTGATTTCTGATCCCAGCCCCGCCGCGGCGCGCAGGACGCGGTCGATTCGTTCGAGAGACTCGACCGGTCCGCTGTAGAGCGTCACATGCGGCTCGAAGACCGGGGCGTCAAACTGATGAGCAAGCTGGCGAATCATCTCCGAGAGTTGCGCCCGCTCCGGCGCGGCGGGCCTCAGCCAATACGAAACGCGTTCGTTCGGCCGCGACATGGCCAGGCGACTCATCCCTGGCGCCGCTGCTCCTGGCACCGGACCTCCTCGAAGTGTTCCTCTGCCACCATGAACCCGATGCACTGCGGCGAGCCGCACGCGCAGACATGATCCACGTAGTCCTCCAGGTCGTAGCCGTAGTTGAAGGACAGCTCCTCGCCCGCCGCCAGGTCGCGCAACGCGTAAATCCAAATGTGCTCGTCCTCCATGCGCGCCTCGCAGTTTGGCCCGCAACTGTGGTTGATGAAGCGCGCCGGGTTCCAGTCCACCGCGCCATCGAGGTCGAAGTCCTCCGTGACGGTGAAGATGAAGAAATTATCGGCCTGCCGCCGTCGCCACGATTCTTCCTTGCCCAGCCGTTCGCCGACGTATTCGAGGATGCGCGTCTCTTCGGCGATGGCGGTGCGCGCGAAAACGCCCGTGCCGTGGATGCGCGAAGGCTTCACTTCAAAGAGTGCATTTTGGACTTCTGTTTCAGACATGCGGCGCGACTCTTCACTTCACGGCCAGCGGACGCAAGTTTGTGATCGTGGCCCCGTCTCCGCCGTAAAGCAGGCCCACCTCTCGGATGGAAACCACTTTGGGCGTGGTGACGCGCAGCCGCGCGAGGCGCACTGGCTCCCCGTCCAAACCTGAACCGCTCGGCACGCCGCGAAAATTTTCTCTCGAAGGCCGTCCGAATTGGGAACAGGATCGCGTTCAGTCCGTAGCTGTCGAGACGAGTCGGCGCACCAATTGTTTGGCGCGGCGCACGGCGGCGGCTACGACGCGACGAGGACAACCTTATGAAGATTAAGACCATCGCAGGATTGGCGCTGAGCCTGGCGGCTTGCTTCGCGGCGGAGTTGCCCGAGCCTAAGTTCCGCGCCGTGACCATCGACGACAAAATCCAGATCGGCTACGGCGTGGCCACCGCCGACGTGGACGGCGACGGCAAGACCGACATCGTGCTGGCGGATGCCAAGCAGTTCGTCTGGTACCGCAACCCGACCTGGGAGAAGTTCATTCTGGCCGAGAATCTGACCAAGCAGGACAACGTGTGCATCGCCGCGCACGACATCGACGGCGACGGCAAAGCGGAGATCGCCGTGGGAGGCGGCTGGAACCCGAACGACACTCTGACCAGCGGCGCGGTCTTCTACCTGGTCGCGCCCAAGGACCGCACGCAGAAATGGGAAGCCATCGCGCTGCCGCATGTGCCGACCATTCACCGGATGCGGTGGATTGAATCACCGAAGGGCGGGTTCGAGTTGCTCTCCGTTCCACTGCACGGCTACGGCAACAAGAACGGCGAGGGCGAAGGTGTGAACATCATGACGTATCGCAAGCCTGCTGATCCTCGGCAGCCGTGGGAGACGAACACGTTGGTGAAGCAGTGGCATAAGACGCACAACTTCGATGCGGATGCCAATATGATTTGGATTGCCGCGAAGGAGGGTATCTTCGGCCTCACTCGTCTCGGTGGCGTTAGCATCCCCCCGGAACGACACAACGAAATGAAGATCGCCGAGAACCAAGTGGGCGGGATGGGCGAAGTGCGCGCGGGGCGAATGAACCGGAAGGTGTCCTTCTTTTCGGCCATTGAACCGATGCATGGAACAAACGTCGCCCTTTTTACTCCATCTGCTGACGGCCCGACCCATTTCTACAACCGCCGAGTGCTCGACTCATCGCTCGCCGATGGCCATGCGCTGGGTTGCGGCGATCTGCTCGGACTCGGGCGCGATCAAATCATCGCCGGCTGGCGCGCGATGGGGAGCAAGGCCAAGGTCGGCATCAAGCTCTACACGCCGCTGGCGAACGACTTGAAGGAATGGCGCACCACGCTCGTGGACGACAACGGCATGGCCTGTGAAGACCTGTGCCTGGCCGACGTGAACGGCGACGGCAAGCTGGACATCATCGCCGCCGGCCGCGCCACGAAGAACGTGAAGATTTATTTCAACGAGTCGCGGCGCTGAGCGGGCGGCGATCGCTCATGCTCCAGCCGCAGCGCGGCGTCAGAGAGTAGCCCACGGCGCAAGCCATGGGTCCGCGAACGGAAAACAACCAGCCCCATCGGGGCGAAAGAAAAAATCTCCAACCAGCCGGGCTTCTGTCGCCCCGCTGGAGCTGAAATCCTCCTGCCACGCACATCCCACGGCTGACGCCGTGGGCTACTTTCTGCCGCGCCTCCGGCGCTCCTGCCTCACTTCACCAGCCGGTACCAATTATCGCGCTGATGCGGCTCGTAGCCGAGGTCCGTGATGAGCCGTTGCATATCGGCGGTACCCATGCGGAAGGTGGTGCCCGCCGCGCTGACCACGTTTTCCTCGATCATGATGCTGCCCAGATCGTTCGCGCCGTATTTGAGTGCAATCTGCCCGATGTCCAGGCCCTGTGTGACCCACGAGCTTTGCACGCTAGGAATGTTGTCGAGGTAGATGCGGCTCACCGCCTGGGTGCGCAAATACTCGTGCGCGCCCACGGTGGGAGCCTTGAGCACGGCGTTCTCGGGCTGGAAGGTCCAGCAGATGAAAGCGGTGAAGGCGCCGCCGTTGATCGCGCCGGATTCGACGGCCTGGGCGAAGGCGGCGGCGCGCTCAATGGGCGATTGACCATCGGCTATCGGCGATTCACCTGCACCTTCCCACCCCTCACCCCGGCCCTCTCCCCGTTGAGGGGAGAGGGAGACGGAAGCGCCGGTTCCAATCCGCAATCTCCCCAGCGACTTGTCCTGTTGCTGGCGCACGAACTCCAGATGCTCGATGCGTTCCGCCACCGTCTCCACATGGCCGAACATCATGGTGATGCTGGTGGCCAAACCGAGCCGGTGCGCGATGTCCATCACGCCCATCCATTGCTCCGAGTTCGCCTTGAGGGGGGCAATGCGGTTGCGCACGCGCTCCACGAGAATTTCCCCGCCACCACCCGGCAGCGACCCGAGTCCGGCCGCCACGAAGTCCTTGAGAATCTGTTCCACCGGCTCGTTGAAGAATTCCGAGAACGCCACCATCTCGCTCGGGCTGAAGCCGTGGACATTCACCTGCGGATACTTGGCCCGGATATGCGCGAGCAGATCGAGATACCTCTGCTTGGTCAACTTGGGGTGATGCCCGCCCTGCATGAGAATCTGCGTGCCGCCGAGCGCGAGCGTCTCCTCGATCTTGCGGTCCATCTCCTCCAGCGAAATGACGTAGGAGTCCGCGTCCTTCTCCGTGCGGTAGAAAGCGCAGAACTTGCAATACACGTTGCAGACGTTGGTGTAGTTGATGTTGCGATCCACGATGTAAGTCACCACGTCGTTGCCGCGTCCGCCATGAGCGGCGGCGCGGTGCAACTGGCGGCGGCGGTCGGCCAGCGCCCCCAGTTCCTCCAGCGGAAGATGGAACAGGCGCAGGGCCTCGGACTGTTCGACACGACCGCCATCCCAGACCTTCTGGAGCAGCGCGTCGAGAGATGCGTCATGAATCATCGCGCCGCCACTGTAAGGGAGTCGCGGAGGCAGACAAGCGCAGGCCGGTCGTTGGGCTGGGCTGATGCATCTAAATCCATCGAAGCAGCGGAGTGGAAATCCCAAGCACCAAACACCAAGCACCAGAGAAGATCCAAAGTCCAAGCTCCAACGGGCGGCGGGACGTGAGTTGGAACAGACGCCTCCACCGTCCGAGGGAAGTGGGATGTTTTGGAGCTTGGGATTTCCGCCCCGCTGCTGCCGTTGATTTAGATGCGTCGGCCCTGAAGGATTCCAGTTCTCATCTTTCGCTTCCCCACTTCTCCCGCTACCGTCGCGCGCTCTCGCATGGCTGATGAACGGATCGAAGAACTGAAGACGCTCCTGCCGCAATGCCTGCTGCACGACTGGGTGCGGCTCGGCTCGCGGCTCGTGCGGTTGCTCAAGGATCGTCATCATCCCGACAAGCACGAAGCACTGCTCCGGCGCATCCTCGACGAGGTGCGCGCCTCCATCGCCTTGCGCGAAGCCCGGCGGATCAACGTCCCGCACGTCACTTATCCGCCGGACCTGCCGATCACGGCGCGCAAGGACGAGATCGTTGCCGCCATTCGCGAGCACCAGGTCGTCGTCATCGCGGGCGAGACCGGCTCGGGCAAGACCACCCAGATTCCCAAGATGTGCCTGGAAGCCGGGCTTGGCATCGGCGCGATGATCGGCTGCACCCAGCCACGCCGCGTGGCCGCGCTCTCCATCTCACAGCGCATCGCGGAGGAATTGAACGTGACCTGGGGTCGCGAGGTCGGCTGCAAGATCCGCTTCGACGATCGTTCCGGCGCGCACACCTACATCAAGTTGATGACGGACGGCATCCTGCTCGCGGAAACGCAAGGCGACCCGACGCTCGCCGAGTACAACGCGCTCATCCTCGACGAAGCCCACGAGCGTTCGCTGAACATTGATTTTCTCCTAGGCTACTTGAAGGGCCTGCTCGTGCGCCGCCAGGATCTCAAGCTTATCGTCACCTCGGCCACCATCGACACGCAGGCGTTCTCGCGGCACTTCAACGACGCGCCCATCATCGAAGTGTCCGGGCGGCTGTATCCCGTCGAGGTCGTTTACCAGCCGCTCAATGCCGACTCCGAAGAGCGCGGCGACATCAGCTACGTCGATGCCGCCGTGGAGGCGACCGAGCGCATCCTGTTCGAGACGAACTTCGGTGACGTGCTCATCTTCATGCCGGGCGAGCGCGACATCCGCGAGACGAGCGATCAGCTTGAAGGCCGCTTCTCGGGAGAGGCGGAAGTCATTCCGCTCTTCGGCCGCTTGAGCGCGGGCGATCAACAACGCGTCTTCTCCAGCTCGCCACGCCGCAAAATTATCATTGCCACCAACATCGCCGAAACGTCGCTCACGATTCCCGGCATCCGCTACGTCATCGATGCCGGGCTGGCGCGCATCAGCCGCTACAATCCGCGCACCCGCACCCGGCGCTTGCCCGTTGAAGCCGTCTCGCAGAGCAGCGCCAACCAGCGCAAGGGCCGCGCCGGCCGCATCGAGGCGGGCATCTGCATCCGGCTTTACTCCGAGGAGGATTTCAACGCGCGCCCGCCGTTTACCCAGCCGGAAATTCAGCGCGCGAATCTGGCGGAGGTCATCCTGCGCATGAAGGCGTTTGGCCTCGGCGACGTGGAAACATTTCCTTTCGTTCAGCCGCCCGCGCCCGCGTCCATCAGCCACGGCTTCGCGCTGCTGCAAGAACTCGGCGCGCTCGACGAGCAGCGCGAACTCACTCCGCTCGGTCGCGATCTGGCGCGTCTGCCGATTGACCCGACGATTGGCCGGATGCTCCTTCAGTCGAAGCACGAACACGCAACCAAGGAGATGCTCGTCATCGCCGCCGGCCTGAGCATCCAGGATCCGCGCGACCGTCCGCTCGACCAGAAGGAAGCCGCCGCCGCCGCGCACAAGAGGTTCAACGCTCCCAAATCGGACTTCCTCGCCCTGCTCAACATCTGGAACGCCGTCCACGATCAGTGGGACCAGCTCCGCACTCAAAACGCACGCCGGAAGTTTTGCCGGCAGCACTTCCTCTCCTATCTGCGGATGCGCGAGTGGCAGGATCTCTACACGCAACTGCACGACGCGCTGGACAACCTTGGCACCTTGAAGCTCAACGAGAGCAACGCCGCCTACGACGCCATCCACCGCTCGATCCTCGCTGGGCTGACCGGCCACGTCGCCCGGCGCGAGGAGCGCAACAGCTACCAGGCGGCGGGAAACAAGCTGCTCAATGTCTTCCCCGGCTCGGCGCTCTTTGAACGCGGTGAACCGCCGCGGAAGCCGGCGGCCAGGAATGCCCCGGCCGCGCCCAAGCCGCGCTCCAGCCAGCCGCAGTGGATCGTGGCCGGCGAAATCGTCGAGACCTCGCAGCTCTTTGCCCGCACTTTGGCGGGGATTGATCCGCAGTGGATTTTCCAACTCGCGCCGCACTGCTGCAAAGTCACGCATCAGACGCCGCACTGGAGCGCCAGCGCCGGGCGCGTGCTGGCCGAGGAAATCATCACCTTGCAAGGAATGGAAGTGCAGCGCCGCAAGGTGGCCTACGGCAACATCAACCCCACGGACGCCACGGCCATCTTCATCCGCTCGGCGTTGGTGGAGGACAATCTGGAACCGAAAAACGTGCCGCGAGGGATGCGCGCAACCTCCGCGCTGGAAGCCGAGGCAGCCGATGAGACCGAGGAGGTTTCGTCATCCCCCCGCAGCGCGAATTCGGCCTTTCGCTTTTTGACCCACAACCGCGCGGTGCGGCAGAAGATCGAAAACTGGCAGACCCGGGTCCGCCGCTACGACTTCGCGGATTTGGATCAGGCGCTCTTCGATTTTTACGCGAAGCATCTGGAAAATGTTTCCTCCACGCACGACTTGAACCGCGTGCTCCGCGAACAGACCGATCCCAACTTCCTCTGCATCCACGAGGCGGATCTCGCGGGTGGCCCGGTCTCAAGCTACGACACCGAGGCGTTCCCCGACGCGCTGCCGGTGGGCGGCCAACCGGTCGCGCTCGCCTACGCCTACGCGCCCGGCGAGGACCACGACGGCGTCACCATCCGGCTTCCCTTCAGCCTGGCGCATTCCGCCTCCGCCTCGCTGCTCGAATGGGCCGTGCCCGGTTTGCGCGAGGAGAAAATCAGCACGCTGCTGCGCGCGTTGCCCAAGGCGATTCGCCGCGACCTCATGCCCTTCCCGCCCAAGGTCGTGGAGATTGTGCGCGACTTTAAGCCCGCCGGCGCTTCGTTTCTCGCGGATCTCGGACGCTTCCTCCACGAGCGTTACGGCGTCGAGGTGCCTGCGTCCGCGTGGCCAGCTGACGCCATCCCCGCTCATCTGCGCCCGCGCATTGAGATCTTCAGTCATGATCACAAGACGCTCGGCACCGGTCGGGATCTCGACCAACTCCGCCGCGGTCTGGCGCAAGTGAAGGCCGAACCCACGAAGGAACCCGCCGCCTGGCAACGCGTCGCCCAGCAGTGGGAACGCTTCAACCTTCGCGCGTGGACCTGCGGCGACTTGCCCGAGCGCGTC
>JANOQV010000057.1:0-6140 GCA_031414955.1 Pedosphaera sp.
TTCAACAATTCAGCAGCGAACGCGGCGGTCATTTGCTGCCAAGCCTGCACGACCGCCCGGCCATCGTCGGGATGCAGCCGCCCGATTTTATGGTGAACGAGGCGATGGTCGATGGTGGCGAGTTTCGTCAGGCGAATGGTGGAGGCGCGGGGCAAACCAATTTCCGACCAGCGTTGCAAAGCCACGTCGGAAGCTTCGCGCGCCGGGTGCGTGGTGAGGCGGGCCACCAGCAAATCAACGTCGCCGCTGATGAGAACCAGACCGGGACGGCGCTTGTGAGTTTGAAGATCGGAAAAGGGAAATTCGACGGAGACAACGTCGCCAACCTTAAACGCGGTCATAGATGGCATCATCAGGCGAGTCGTCCTGAAAAAACTTTTCGAGGGCCAACCGCTGCCAGTCGAGGTCTTCGGCGGTGCGCCCGATCAGTTGCGGCATGTCCTTGTAGAGCTGGAGACGTTCGGGCAAAGGCAGGATGCCAATCGCGTTTTCAATTTCCTGGAGCGTTTTCATTTCTTGAGCAGTTCATTGAAGACGTCGTCCGCGTCGTTGGCCCAAACCTTCGTCAAGGTTTCCTCGGAGAGTTTGAGCCACGCTTCGCGTTCCGAATCGGATTCGATGGTCACGCGCACATGGGAATTTTCCGGCAGGGACAACGGACGCGGCAACAGGAGCCTGCCGTTTTCGTAAATGGCTTCCACGGTCGTTGTCATGGCGCGAAACTAGGTTTCAGATCCCGTGCTGGCAAGTCTCGACTCCTTGGCGCGACGGAACTAATGAACCCGCCGCTGACCGCTGGTTGCGCCCGGGAGGCTCGAGTGGCTCGCGCCTCCTGCGTCGGCAGTGACGGTTCGACGGAGTTTCACCCCACCGTTCAGGGGCCGCCCGCCGCCGCGCCACCCAGGCGGTCATCGCAGGGATCAGAGCTTGACGGTGTGACCCCGCCGCTTGTCAATCAGCCCGCGCAGAGCTAGAGCTATGGCCGATGAAACGAACCGCCAGCCCGGATCAGCCGGTGAAGCCGCTGCTCACTCCCGAGCAGATGGACCGGGTCTTGTCCGCGCGGCGCTCGCTCACCTCCGAGGAAGCTTACCGCGAGATGGCGGCGCATCTGGGACGCCCACTGTCGCCCGGCAGAAAGAAGACCTTCGTGAATGGGCGCGCGGTCTGGGTCTGCTGCTGAACGCGGACCATCTCCCCTCCAAGACGGTTCGCGGCGGCCAGGAACATGATCTTTTCCACGACACGGCCCGGGACCGGTATTTCAAAGTCACGCGCCACGGCATCTTTGGTTTGTCGCCCGGCATTGAATTGGCCCTGGTCTCGTCTTCGCAGGACGCCCGGCGTTTTCACCTTTGGGAAGCAGCGCCGTTGGAATATCTCGAACGCCTTGCTCTCCATAACCTCCTCGTCCCGGACCTCAATTTCCTCGAAGGCATCATCGCGCAGGAGGACGGCGATCTCGCGATTGTGACCTCGCAACCGCGGTTCGACATTGTGCCGGTGACCAGCGCGGAGATTGACGCGTGGTTCGCCGCGCAGGGTTTCCGCAAGGTGACAGAAGCCGGTTATTATCGCGGGGAAGACAACCTCGGAGTGTTTGACGCCCACAACAAAAACGTGGTGCGCGCCGGAGAAGTTCTCGTGCCCTTCGACGTGGTTCCCTGTCGCCCGGCCGCCGGTTTCCTCAAGTTCATCGAGGACACGCTGGCCGCCGGACACACCCTGCGCGCTGTGCGGAAAGTGACGACCACGCCGCGCGAAGATGGTCGAGGCGGACTTGGGCCTTGATGAGTCGGTCGTGAAGCAGCGGTACCATTGGTCGCGCGAACGCCCCGTGGTCAGGGCGTACGCTCAACCGCAGAGCGGATGGCGCTCACGTCGAGGGGCTTGGTCTGATCGAAAGCGCCCGGCACGAATTTCACCCCCCGTTTTTCGCGTCGGAATATGATTTTGGTGAACTCGCCGGAGGGTTCACGCATGACCACTTCGCGCGTGGCCGACAAGTCCGGCCGCATCCGCACTTCGAGCGAGGCCAGCATCTCGCGCACGGTCTTGTCCTTCGGCTCCAGGGTCAGCACCGCCACCGCGCCGGTGGCCACGGTGATATTGAAGTCGGCGGTCAAGGCGTCGAGCTTGCCCTGGTGCATGAGGACCATCTGGTCCATCACGCGCTTCAGCATCTGGGGGAAACCCAGCTTCAACTTCTTCCACTGGCCGTCGGTGCGCTCAAATTGGGCCACGGACTTTTGATTGCCCAACAGGATGGATTGATACGGCGCGGTCGTCTCCCAGCGGATCTGGTCGGGCTGGTTGATCAGCATGATGCCTTCGCTCTTGAGCGGCTCGGCGAAAAGCTGCAAGTGCCGTTCCTGGGTAAATTCCAGATAGACCGATTGCAGGGACGACATCTTGCGCTGCAAGTCCCTCAGAATCGGCGCCGGGTCGGCGACGGGCTGGAGCGCCGGCTCCTCGGCGGCGTCCGAACAGGTGGCCCACAAAATGACCAGGGCGCAAACGGCCCTCAGCCCCCAAGGAAGAATCCGGCGAGTTTTCATTTCAACAACTGATCCAAACGCACGACTTCATAACCGCGCGCGCGCAGCGAGTCCAACAGCAGTTGGACCGTGGGGATGAGACGCACGACTGGGATGTTTCCGTCATGGAGCAGGATGATCCCGCCCGGCTTCAGCCCGCGCAGGATGCGCGCGACCACCCGCTCCGGGTCGGTGATGCGCGTGTCCAAGCTGCGCACGCTCCAGCCGACGACCTGGAGTCCCAGCTTCTGCGCGGCCCGGAAGATGTTCGGGTTCGAGAGTCCGATGGGCGGGCGAAACCGGCCCGGCAAGGTGCCGGTGGCGGAAACAATCGCGGCCTGGGCTTGCGCCAATTCCCGCTCCAGGCTGGCCACGGAGTAAAAGTTCGTGGCGTTGCTGTGGAAATGAGAATGGTTCTCCAGAAGATGTCCTTCGCGCACGATCCTTTGGGCCACGTCCGGGCTGGTCTCCACGCGCCGGCCAACGCAGAAGAAGGCCGCCGGCACGCCGGCCTCGCGCAGCAGGTCAAGCAGCGCGGGCGTGGAGCGCGCATCCGGTCCGTCGTCGAACGTGAGTGCGACGGCGGGCCGGGTGTGGTCGCCCGGACCGTGGCAAATGAACGGACCGAAAAAGCGCATCTGCGGGATGGCCACCCCGAGGCCCATGACGATGAAGAAGACGCCCGCCACCGAGAGACCCAGGGGCAGATTGCCCAAGACCACGGCCAGTGCTCCCAGCACCAGCGCGGCCACGATTGCGAAGTGAAAGCGAGTCATGTCTGGAGCGCGGAGCGCCGAGTCCTCGTGCTCATGCACCGCCCAAACCCAAGCCGGGAGTGCCGGATTGGGCGCGTCCGGGCCCGGCGAGCCGCAGGCTCATTCACGGTTGAAGGCAGCATAGCGCTTTTCCTCCACGCAACGACAGCGTGTAGAGCAGGAGGCCGCGACAGCCTTGGCGCACCCGGTCCACGGCCACAGAAAATCCAAACGCCGAGGCGGCGTGAAACTCCCCGCACTGCTGCTTGTAAGTCTCGTGGGCGATCCGTCCGCCCGTGCGCCTGGCCAGCACCGCCGCCACGGCCGCGTAGCGCGGGTCCAAAACGGGATACCCTCCGCCTCCACTGAGCAGGACCTCCACGTCCGCCAGGTTCACCGCCGCCGCGATCCAATCCGCTTCGCGCTCCGCATCGAAGGGACGGCGATAGCGACCGAGCCGCAGCGCTGTCACCCTGGCCAGGGGCGCGGTCGCCGACTCGTCGCGCACCAGGCTTGCGACCATCGCGCCTTCACCCGGCAAAGTTTTCTCCGTCCACACGCCCCAACGCTTTCCGATGCTGAGCACGTATTTGCTCAACTCATCCACGGCTCCGGCCAGCGCACAGTCCGCTTCGCCCGCCGCCAACTGGCTCATCGCCTGCCAGAGCGCGCCCTCGAAGGAAATCTCGCCCGCCGTGGGCGCGGAGTTCAATCCGTGCGCGGCGTGATCGATGGCCACCTGCGCGGCGGCGGAGTTGTGGACGGAATTCGGAAAACGCGCCGGCATCGGCTCGCGCTCATCCTTGGAGATCAGGTTCTCAAGAAACGTGCCGGCATCCTCCATGCAACCCATGCCCGTGCCGATGGCGACGGCGAGTCGCTGCGCCGGATCGGTGGTGTGACTGCGCCGGGCGGCGAGGATCGCCATTTGCAACAGGCGGCTCAGGCGGCGGCGCTGGTTGGGCGAGAGCAACGCCGCCTCCGCCAGCGGCCCGCAGTCGTGCGCGAGCACCTGTCCTGCGGGCAGCGGCGGCTCCACCTCGCGCACCCGCGTCTGCCCTGGTCCGATGACGCCGAGTCCAGTGATGGCGACCGGCCCCCACTGCGGCGGGCGCGTCCGCACCGCCGTGTCCGCCCGGGAAAAAACCAGCACCGCGTTGTTGCCGCCGAAGCCGAACGAATTGCTCATCACATGGGTGAGCGGCGCGGGCTGCAAGGTTGTCACGGGCACCAGTCCGATGGCGGGGTCGGCCGTGGTGAAGCCCGGATTGGGCGGCATCTCCTGGCGGCGCAAGGCTTCCACGCAGAGCACCGCCTCGATGGCCCCGCTCGCGGCCAGCGCGTGGCCGAAAAATCTCTTGGTGCTGGAAAACGGCGGCACCCGGTCCCCGAAAAGCGCCTTCAGCGCCTTCGCTTCGGCCAGATCGTTGTCCCGCGTGCCGGTGCCGTGGGCGTTGACATATTGAATCGCCGACGGTTCCAGCGCCGCGCGCCGCAAGGCGGATTGCATCGCGGCCAAGGCGCCCGCGCCCTCGGGATGCGGCGCGGTGGCATGATGGGCGTCGCAGCTCGCGCCCCAGCCGCTGAGTCGCGCCAGGATCTTTGCCCCGCGCTTCTGGGCGTGCGCCTCCGACTCCAAAACGAGGAAGGCCGCGCCTTCCCCGAGCGTCATGCCGCCCCGGTTGACATCAAATGGGCGGCAACCGGCCGAGTCCACCAGCAAGAGCGAATGAAAGCCGCCCCAGGTCATCTTCGACAATGAATCAGCGCCGCCCGCCAGCATCACATCGGCCGCGCCGGACTGGATCAGGTCCGCCGCGGAGCCAATGGCCAGCGCGCCGGAGGAACACGCCGTGGCCACCGCCATGCTCGGACCGTGGAAGCCAAACGCATCGGCGATGATGTCCACGGTCGAGGAGCATTCATGGAAGCGCGTGGCGCGGGCGCGCATTTTGCCCTGCTTGATCAGGGTGGTGAGAAAGCGTTCGCTGTCGTAGGAGCCGCCCACGGAACTGCCGAGCAGCACCCCCGCGCGGTCGCCGCCATCATCGAGGTTTATCCCGGAGGAACGGATGGCTTCACGCGCCGCCAGCCAGCCGAGTTTATCACTGCGCGAACCACGGAGCGGTGCGCCGAGAGCGATCAAATCCTGCTGGATTTCGCCGGCGAGAATTTGTCCGTAGCGTGGCGACTCGAAGAGGCTGAGCGGCTTCAGCCCGGAAGCGCCGCGGGTGATGGCCGGCCAGACTTCGTTTACGCCGCAGCCCGCCGAGGTCACGAGGCCCAGACCGGTGACGACTGAGAGGCGCGAGGACACTTATTTAGGGCGGCGGGCGTTGATAAATTCGGCCAGGGCGCGCACCGAACGAAAAGCCGGGCGGCCTTCCTCGATGTCTTTGATCACGATGCCGTAGTTCTTCTCCAGCATCACGACCAGTTCGAGCGCGTCGATGGAATCCAGCCCGAGACCCTCGCCGAACAAGGGATCGTCGTCGCCGATTTTGTCCGGCGACACATCTTGCAGCTTCAGGGACTCGATGATTTTCGACTTCAGTTCCGTTGTTGAAATTTCCATGACTATTTTGCGCTCGCCGATTGTTGAGCCAAAATTTTATCGCAGAGCGACTTCATGTCACGGTCATTTTCCCGCCTGGTCGAGACGGGGTTCCAACTGTTCCCACCCCGTGTCTTGGAGCGTGCCCGCCGCAGACTCGGTTCCCGGGCGGGCTGTTTGGTCCAGGATTACGTTGCGATTCTCGAGGCGATTACAAAACCCTGTTTGGCGGAGCGCCGCAATCCTTGCGGCTCGATGAGTATCGGGCTGTTGTCGCGCCGCAAGGATTGCGGC
>JANOQV010000058.1:0-16957 GCA_031414955.1 Pedosphaera sp.
CCATTGCTCCGCTTCCTCCTGGGACAAAACTTTCGTCGCGGTCGCGGGTGGCGAGGAAGCCAGGCGCATCATCATCATCTCCGCGCAATTGCCCTCCGACCACCAAGTGTTGGTGCCACCACTGGGCACGTTCACTTCCGCCACCCGCCAGAAAATGGGCGGGATGAGACGGTCGGTCCAATACACGGTGTAGAACTCACCCGGATGGCTGACCCAGGTGAGCGTGGTGCATTCGCCGTCGCGCACGATGGAGGTGAGGCGCAGGTCGGTGGCGGCGCGCGCGGCGGTGAGGGTGAGGAGGCTGATGAGCAGCGCGAGGAAAAGGAAAAGAGGGAGCGGTTGTTTCATGGGATTGCTGAGGTGCTGCGGGCGGTTCCAGAAATAGAAGGGCGCGAACTTAACGCACCCCGTCTCTGGCACCGCGAAGCGCCTCCTCAGAAGTACGCCAAGCCGCGCCGTAGGGCGCGTGCTTGGGCGGTTCTGAGGAGGAAATTCGCGGTTTCGAGACAGACCGGAGCCAATGCTCGCAAAAGTTGGTTTAGAATTTTGTTACATACAGATTTGATTGGTGGACGGAGGGAACTCTTGGCGAACCGGCTCCGCTTGACCAGCCAAATCATCCGATGGCTGGTCGGTCCGTGGATTTTACATCGCTGATTGAACCCTCGGCGGGCGGGATGTGTTTGGCCTTCATGGATTTCTCCTGCCTGGAAAACGATCCGGATTTTGCGGCGGCCCGAAATTACAGCGCCAAGGAAATGGCCGCACATTTCAAAATCCACCGCCGCCGGTTGCTGCGCGAGTTTCAGGAGCGGCTCCACCTGACACCCGAGCAGTGGCTGGAGGCCGAGCGGGATCGGCGCGCGGTGAATCTGCTGCGCGGGAGCCGGCTCTCGATCAAGGAGATCTCGCAACTGCTCAAGTACAGCCAGTCTTCGGCTTTTGGCCGCGCGTTCAAACGTGAGCATGGGGTCTGGCCCCGGGCCTTTCGGCGGCTGCAGCGGAAGGTCGAAACCGCCCGTTCGGCGCGGGCCGAGTCGCCGCCGCGCGACCACTGCCACCTCGGCCACGGCCAAGGTGGCGGCGCTTTCTCCGAACCCCAACGGGGTTCCATCCCATAGCCCAGCGTTGCGAGTCGGACGAGCTACCTTGGGCGACGCGATGCCATCCCTTTGGGCTTGGGGAAGCGGGCGTTTCACGCGGCATGATGGTCGTGCGCCGCGCCTCTCGGGCGGCCCGCTCGGCGCGGGCCGGGCAGTCGCCGCGCGACGACTGCCACCTCGGAGCGCTTGTCCCCAAATGTATAGTTTGCCGCATTGCCCACCGCCGATTGCGGATGAAATGCTTGCGGCGTTCCCAAGGCCCGCGTGCCTGGTCGGCGATTGCATCCGATCCCTGGCGCGGCCCGGATGGGCGGTGCAGGTGCGAGGGCGGCGGAACAAAATGGCATGGCCGATCCGTTACTGTGGAATGCCCCGGGGCAAACTTGGAACGCCCCGGGCCTGACCTGGAATGGTTTCGTGCCGCCGCCTCCGAACACACCCCACGTTATGACAGATGACAATAAAGTATCGGCCACCCTCACCACCGCCAACACCACCGCGATCAAGGACGGCATCGCGGCCATCCGCACTCTGCTGCCCTTCCTGATTTCGCTCAGCAACCAGGACCGCATGGAGATGGCCAAGCTGGGCGACAAGTAGATGGGCTTCGACGCCAAGTGCGCCGCCTACATGGCGAGCAACCCGGCCTTCCTGCCCGGCTTCATCGTCCTGGCCGAGGTGTTGAAGGACCGCGAACTGCGCGAGGCCTTCATGGAGTTCGTGCCGGACCTGCGCACCCTGTGCGATGGGGTGGAGGACACGCTCATGGTGATCAACAGTGAACTCTGGATGGCGGACCTGGCCTATTACCAGAGTGTGCGCGAGGCCAGTCGCCGGAATCGGGCCGGGGCCGAGGTCATTTATACCGACCTGCGCTCCCGGTTCCCCGGAGCCAACCCGACGACCCCGCCGCCGCCGGTCAATCCTTAAAGCATTGTGATTGCGAGTCTTAATAAGATCCAGGGAGTGCCTCGGAGGTACCCCCTGGATGCTCGGAGGTGCCCGGCCGACCCTTGGAGGGACCCCGGCGATACTTTTAGCTCCCCGTCCGACTCTCCGAGGTGCCCAGGCGATGCTCGAAGGTGCCCGACCGATGCTTTGAGCCTCGGGCCACCACCTAAAAGTAGCCCCGCTGACCCTCCCAGGTTCGGCGGCGTATCCCGAAGTTGCGCCGGGGATGGTCACCGGTGGCGACACCCACCTCGAAGCATCGGCTGGGAAGCGAAAAGCACCGGCGTTTTGGGTCGCGCGACGGCGGAGAAGAAAACGCAAACCGTGATCCTCACCGCGCGACCTTCGCCCTCTCGCGCGACCTGTTTTCCATCCGCCCTCAACCCTCAACTCTCAACCTTCACCAACCATGCCCTTTGATCCGAATCTTCCCGCCCACAACTCGCCGCTCGATGCAGGCGAGATGCGCCAGCAACTCAACAGCCTGCACGCCCTCACCCTCGGCAGCGGGCCCGTCGGCGGACTGGCCGCGTGGTTGAAAAGTTTTCCCAACACGCCTGCGCTGCCCGCGACTTGGGCCGAGTGCAACGGGCAGGCGATCAATGATCCGGCCTCGCCCTTCCACGGACTGAGCGTGCCCGACCTCAATGGCGCGCAAGGAGGGGTGCCGCTTTTTCTGCGCGGGGCCAACGTCAGCGGTGGCACCGGCGGCAGCGAGACGCACTCGCACGGGCTGCCCTTGAACATCAACGGCGGGACCGTGCAGCAGGGCGCGGATGTGGCGGTGTTTCCTCCGGGCAATTACGGGAGCGACCCCGCGTCGAGCCTGCCGACCTATTACGAAGTGGTGTGGATTGTGCGGATCAAGTGAGGGGTGGAGGCGGTGGAGGGTTGAGGGTTGAGGGCGGCAGAAGCAAAAACGGCCTAACCGCACCGGAACGAAATGCGCGCGATCGTTTCCTTGCCGAAGCTGTTCTGGAGGCGGTCGATGATTTCCTTGCGGCGGTAGCGCACGATCTCGGAGAGCCAGACGTTGTTGTCCACGGTCACGAAGAGCGTGCCCTTGTGAATGCCGGTGGGCTGGGCGTGGGCGGCGACTTCGGGGTCGATGAGGTGGTTCCACACGCGGACGATTTCCGCCTCGGCGCGACGCCGGTCCATGCCGAGGCTTTGCATGACACTGGAGACGAGAAGGCCCGCGCCTTTTTCCCGGCGCTGCCCGGCCTTGACCAGCGGAGTGACATCCACGCCGCGCCAGGCGGCGAGGACTTTATCCCGCTGGGAGAGGCGGGGCGCTCCCTTGGCCGGAATGAACTGGGGCGGTCGTCGCATTTTCTGCGGCAGCTTGGCGATGCTCGGGTTGTTCGTCCAGCACGAGCACGCCGTGGGGCGGCATGTCGTAGCTGCCGGTGAAGGTGTTGCCGGAGAGGAAGTCGTGCATGGGTTTGTAGAAGTGCAGGCGCACGGGGGAACTCTGGTGGTTGAGCAGGAAGAAGATGCGCTGGCCGTCTTTCTCGCGCAGGCTGACCTCGATGGTGTCCGGCACCTTGAGCAGCGGATGCAGGCCGCACAGATTGCGCAACCAGGTCACGAGGTCGTGGTAGAAGGACTGGTCGCTCATGGTGCCGAGGTAAACGGCGCGACCCTGGCCATACTGGTTCAGGGTCATGGCCGGTTTGCCCGCGTAGAAGTCCTTCGAGTAAACACCGATGACCTGGCAGCCCTTCGGCTCAATGATGTCACACCACAGTTTCCCCGGATGGAGATGCGTGGCCGGAAACGCGCCGCGAAAGGTGAGGTGGTTCTCCTCGCCCGGCGGCAAGGGATCGAACTCGCGCACCTCCAGGCCGAAGACATCGGTCAGGTCGTGCGGGTAGCCGCTGTCCGGCGCGATGTGGTGTTCGTCCACCAGTCCGGTGTTGAAGGTGCTGACGAGGGTGCCGCCGTTCTGCACGTAGAGTTTCAACAAATCGGCCTCGCCGCCGGCGAGCAAACTGAGCGAGGGGGCGAAGACGATCTTGTAGCGCGACAAGTCCTCGGTGGGCCGGGCGAAATCGACCGGGATGTTTTTGTCGTGCAGCGCGGTGTAGAAAAGCTGGATGTGCTCGCGGTAACGGAAGTGCTGGTTGGGCTGCTTGGTCAGGCGCAGGCTCCAGTCGTTGTCGTGGCTGTAGAGGATGCAGACGTCGGCCATCACCCGGGTGTTCTTGAGCACGGGCGCGAGGCGTTTGATCTCCTGGCCGATTTGTTTGATCTCCTTGTAGGCCCGGGTCTCGGGCGAACCGTCGTGGCCGAGTACGCCGCCGTAAAACTTCTCCGAGCCGATGCGCGGCTGGCGCCAGAGGAAGTAAAGCACGCCGCACGCGCCGCGCGAAATCAGTTGATGGGTGAAGAGCCGCACCACACCCGGACGGACCAGCGAGTTCACGTCCTGCCAGTTCACGTTCCCGGCCTTTTGCTCGATGACCCAGAAGCCGCAGTCGCCGTCCGGCGTCTTCACGCCGTGCTTCTTGAGCGAGCGCATCATGTCGATCTCGCAGGCCAGCTCGGCGGACTTGCTCTTGATGGTGGCGTTGCTGTCCAGCGAGACGAAGTCCAGCGCTTCGGCCATGTCGAAGTGATCGAAGCTGCGCCAGAGCGCGCGCAGATTGTTCGTGACCGGGAGGCCCGGCGTGAGCGTGTGCAGCAACTCGGCCTGCATCCGCACATAGGCCACCAAGGTGTCGCTGGAGAAACGCATCCAGTCCACGACCAGGGCCGGATTGTGGACGGTGGGCGTGTGCTGGGGCATCGGCACATCTTCAAATTTGGTGACGCGCTGGGACCAAAAGCTCAACCCGAGCAGGTCGTTCAGCCGATCCACCGTCTCGTATTTGGCCGCCAGCCAGGCGTGCCAGTCGCGGCGCGTCTCCTCGTTGAAGGAGGTTTCGGTGTCGTGTCCGCCCAGGCCGTTGTCAATCTGCCAGGCGATCAGCGCGGGATGATGGCCGAGAGCCCCGACCAGGGCGCGAATGATCTTCTGCGAATAGGCCCAATACACATCGCTGTTGGCGCAATAGGCCCGGCGCGTGCCTTCGTGTTTGATCTGGCCGTGGGCGTCGATGGGCAGAATCTCCGGGTGTTTCTTCAGGAGCCAGACCGGTGGCGCGGCCGTGGGCGTGCCGAGCACGACCTTGATGCCGACATCGTGGAAGAGGTCCATCGCCCGACGCATCAAGGAGAAGTTGAACTGGCCTTCCTCCGGCTCATAAAGACCCCAGGCGAATTCCCCCATGCGCACGACGTTCACGCCGGCTTCGAGCATGAGCTGGATGTCCACGAGCCAGCGGGCCTCCGGTTCCTCCGCCGTGCCCGCATAAGGAAAGACCCAATGTTCAGGATAATAATCGACGCCGAAATACATACGTGTTGCCTCCGTTAATGCCGCGCTGGATTCGTTTCGAGGCTAACGCGGCGGGCCAGCAGCAGCAACGCCCAAAAGGGATGTTCCGGGCGAATCTGAAAACGGCGCGACGGCGCGACACCAGCCGCCACTGCTCCGCCCGGCGATGGGGCCGGCCGGCAACCGCTTGCCAGAGGGCGGACGTGGCCGTGCCCGAGTGGGGCGCACTCCGTAACCACCACTTTTCCTCGCGCTCGCGGCACGGGGTGGGATTGAAAGTGGCGGGCACGGAGTGCGCCCGTCCTCGGGCGCAGCAAGCTGGAGCGCAGCGGGGTGCCGAAATTTTCTCAAGTTCTCGCGCGGGCGGACGTTGCTGCGCCCGGGGACGGGCGCACTCCGGCGGGCCGGCTTCGCGGCCCGCCACTTCCAATCGCACCTCGCGGCCCGGGCAGCTTTGACATCCGCCGCGCCAGCGCGGAATCTCAGCCCGCGAATATGCTCAAGCACTGGCAAAAAACTGGTTCCAAGATGGCGGGCGATTTCCGGATCTTCAAAATTCGGTCCGACGAGAAGCTCAATCCCCGCACCGGCCAGCCCTGCGACTTCTTCGTCATCGAATCCGTGGACTGGGTGAACATCCTCGCGGTGACGCCCCATGACGAACTGGTGATGGTGGAACAATACCGGCACGGCTCGAACTCGGTGGAACTGGAAACCCCCGGCGGCATGATGGATCCGCACGAGAAAGATCCGGTCGCGACCGGGGAACGCGAACTGCGCGAGGAGAGCGGCTACGTCGGAGACTCGGCGCGGGCGTTGGGCTGGGTTTACGCCAACCCCGCCATCATGAACAACCGGCTGCATTTTGTGCTGGTTGAGAATTGCGTGCTCAAGCACGAGACGGAGTTCGATCACAGCGAGGATTTGGTGACACGGCTGGTGCCTTGGAAGGACATTCCGAAGCTGGTGCAGGAGGGGCAAATTCGTCACCCGCTGGTGGTGGTGGCGCTGTATCACTACGACCTGCTGCGCCGCGCGCGAACAACCTGATCACAACCTGTGAATGACTTTGCCTTGCGACTCCCGAGCCGCTCCCTACCTTCGCGTAGCGTGAACGTAATCGTGTCGAAACTTTTCCTCCCGCTGCTCATGGCGGGCCTGGTCGCCGGGGCCGCCCCAGCTTTGGGGCGACCAGCGGACTCCCCGGAGGGTCCGGCGACCATCCTGACCGACACCAACGCGCTGTTGCTGCGCAGCATCCAGTTGCTTCAGGAACAGTTGCGCGCGACCGAACGCGCCGTGGAGCAGGCTCGGGCCGAGGCGCAGGCGGAATCCAAGCGCAACGCCGATCTGATGGCCGCGCGGATGAAGCTGATTGAGCACACGCTGGAAGCGCAACGGCAACAGCAGATCGAGTCATGGCAAAGCACCACGCGCACCATGGTAACCGTCGTGGGCCTCATCACGGGCGTCGGTTTCCTGGCGGTCCTGTTTGCGGGCGTGGTGCAAGTCCGCACCATGACTCGCCTGGCCGATGTGTCCCGGCAGTTTCAAGCCCTGCTGCCGGGGCCGCGCGCCGGAGGGCCGCCCGGTTTGCTGGCTGGGCCGGAGGCCATGGAACCGGGAGGGAGCCATCTGCTCGGGGCGATTGATCGACTCCAGAAGCGCCTGGAAGAAATGGAAGGCAAGGCCGCCGGGACGCACCCTGTGACCAACGGTCACAAGCCACTGTCCGTGCCCGCAACCGGCAGCGCCCAAGTGGCGGCGCTGCTCGCCAAAGGTCAGTCGCTCTTGAACGACCATCAACCGGCGGAAGCCCTGGAACAATTCGAGCATGCGTTGCACCTCGATCCAAATTACCTGGAGGCGCTGATCAAAAAGGGCAGTGCGCTGGAGCGGATGCAGAAGATTGACGAAGCCATCGCCGCCTATGATCAAGCCATCGCGGTGGACGCTTCACAAGCCACGGCTTATCTCTTCAAGGCTGGCGTCTATAACCGGCAGAAGAAATACGCGGAAGCATTGCAGTGCTACGAGAAGGCTTTAAGCGTGCAGCAGAAATCGCGCGGGGCACAGGTCAAGTCGTAGAGTTGCGGACGGTGCGATTGAAAGTGGCGGGCCGCGAAGCCAACGAGCCGGAGTGCGCCCGTCCCCGGGCGCAGCAACGTCCGTCCGCCCGAAGAGTTTGGAATTTGCCGACACCTTGCTGCGCTCCAGCTTGCTGCGCCCGAGGACGGGCGCACTCCGTGCCCGCCACTTTCAATCCCACCCAGTTGCGGACGGTTGGAGGAGGAACGTCTGGGGCCGAGTCGCAGGCCCGACGGCCTTTCAACTAATTCCAATCCACCCGGCCGCGGGCGAGTTCCGCTTCCAGTTCCTGCTTGGCCAGGGCGATCTTGGCCCGAATCAGATCACGGTTCTGCTCCTCGGCCGAAGCCAGTTCCTTTTCCAGACCGGTGATGCGCCGCTCATAGGCCTGAAATTTTACCAGCATCTGGGCTTGCACTTTCTCCAGCCGGGCCTCGATTTCCCCAGCCTGGAGCGCGGCCGACTGGTTCTCGTTGAGCAGAAGAGCGCGCTGGGCGATGAGTCGCTGCACCGCCGACTGCCCGAGCAACTTCGTCAGGTGCTCGACCAGGCGGGCGCGAATGATCGGGTCATTGCGCAACGCGATCACCGCCTCCTGCCCGAGCGATTCCGGGAGCAGGGCCAGGGCCATGTTCTGCCGCCGGGCACGAATCAGCGAGATGATCACCACTCCCAGCGCCACCGCCGACACCGCGCCAACCAGCACCCACGGCACGACCGAGGGTGCGGGTGCTTCGGGTCCGCGCAGCGCGGTCAGTCGCGCGCGGAATTCATCAAGCGCGGCCTTGCCGCCAGCCGTGACCAATTCGCCAGGGCGCACGATCACGTCGCCCGGACGGTATTGAGCGGCGCTCGTCAGATCGCGCAATTGCTGGTCACGCCATGTCCGCGTCCACGCGACCTCGGGAAAGCAATTGGGCTGGATGAGGGTGGCGAGGAAGCGCGCCGTCGCCTTCTCCTCCGAGGAAAACGCCTTGGTCGCTTCCGCGCGCCATTTGCTCAACACCAGGATGTTGCTCCGGGCCATGAGTTTGACCCGCTCCACCTCCAAGTCGGACAGCGGAGTGGCGGCGTCGCTCGAAATAACCTTGGCCTGGTAGCCCGTCTTGAACTCCGCCGGCTGATCATCCGCGCGAATGAATCGCGACATGGCCAGCACCAGCTTCTCCTGGTGGGGCGTGATAAAATCCGAGTCGGACGCGCCCACGCTCCAAGCCTGGGCCAAGGGTGTGGTCAGGGGGAAATTCTTAAAGGCGGACTGAAACGAGGCTACGAGCCGGGCAAAACGCTGGTTCGTAAACGCGGCTTCCTCCACAAATCGCCGGTTGTAAGCCGAGGCCACGCGGACCATGAAATTCTGGCGGTTGGTGGCAAACGACTCATGGAGATTTTCGATGGCCCGGGCCACCGCGTTCGTATCCAGACGGTAGATCGCCGGCGTGCGATTTGATTCGCGAAGTTTCAGCGCTTCAGTCTTTTCGGGATCGATGGCGGTGAATCCAAGTGTCGCCACCACCTCCACCCGGGCCGTCTCGCCGATCTGGTAAACCGGCACGATGGAATCCTGGGCGGCGCCAACGCCCCGGCCAGCGGCCAGCAGAAGGCCCAGCGAGAGCAGAAGTTTGGCGCAACGATGATTCACGAACGAGGCGCGATGATTCACCGCTCAATCCTCTGAGGCAAGTCGGAACTCGGCGGGGGTTGCTTGGAACCAGCGGCGTGTGGAAGAGCAGACGAACCGCCACGACAGGCGACAGAAAACCCTGTTTCTGCCGATAACAAGTCAGGAAAGGTAAAATGACCAAAACAACCAGCAGCAACCACGACCTCGACGGCGGGGACGACGTATCTCTCGCGGCCTTGGAATCGGCCTCGCCCGGTGCGACCGCATTTGCCTGGACGACCGTGCCGAAGCGCGGGTCGAAATCCAAAGAGGCGGCGGACGCCGCGAACAACTGGCTCGATACCGGCCCCTCAAGAGCGTCCCAGGAACTCAGGGCCGAACGTCAAGATTGCTACGACCGGCTCGCGGCGAAACGCCCGGCGGAGTTGAGTCGGCACTACCATCGTTTGCTCAGGGACTACTATTCGTTCCTGGTTCCGCCCGGCCAGCGCATCCTCGAACTGGGCTGCGGTCTCGGCGATTTGCTCGCCAGCTTGAAGCCTGCGCGCGCGGTAGGCGTCGAGTTTAGTCCGAAGTGCTTTGAACTAGGCCAAGCACGCAATCCCGCCGTGAAGTTCCGCCTCGAAGACGCGGCGGAGTTCAACACCGCGGAAAAGTTTGACTACATCATCATGTCCGACCTGGTGAATGATGCCCCGGACGTGCAAAAATTGTTGGAGCGGGCCCGACGTCACGCCACTTCCGACACGCGGCTGGTGCTGAATTTCTTCAACAGCCTCTGGCGGCCCGTCCTCTCGGTCGCACAGAAACTGGGACTGAAAGCCCCCAACCCGGCCCAGAACTGGCTCTCGCTCGACGACGTAGCGAACCTGCTCCAGCTCGCCGGATGGGAAGTGGTGAAGAGCGACGTGCGGATGCTTTGGCCGGTGAAGACACCTCTCGTCGAGCGCTTCCTGAACCGCTGGGTCGCTCCGTTGCTCAAACATTTCTGCCTGAGCATCTTCATTGTGGCCCGGCCCAAACCGAAGCCGGAGGCGGACCGGCATTACCGCTGCACGGTGGTCATTCCCGCGCGCAACGAATCGGGCAACATCGAAGCTGCGGTGCAACGCGTGCCGGAAATGGGGCGCGGCACGGAGATTATTTTCATCGAGGGCGGCTCGAAGGACAACACCTGGGAGGAAATCCAGCGCGTGGTGAAAGCCTATCCCAACCGTGACATCAAGGTGATGAAGCAGCAGTCCAAGGGGAAAGGCGGCGCGGTTCGCGAAGCGTTTGCCCAGGCCACGGGCGACATCCTGTTCATCCTCGACGCCGACCTGACCATGCCGCCGGAGGAGTTGCCCAAATTCTACGAAGCCGCGCGCAACGGCACGGCGGATTTCGTCAACGGGGTCCGTCTCGTCTATCCGATGGAACAGCAAGCCATGCAGTTCCTGAACATGGTCGCCAACAAGTGTTTTGGACTCACCTTCTCCTGGCTGCTCGGCCAGTCGATCAAGGACACGCTCTGCGGCACCAAGGTCTTGTTCCGCTCCCAATACGAACTCATCGCGAAGAATCGGGCCTACTTTGGCGACTTCGATCCGTTCGGCGACTTCGACCTGCTTTTCGGCGCGGCCAAGCTGAATGCGCGAATCATCGACCTGCCCATTCGCTACCAGGCGCGCACTTACGGCGAGACGAACATCTCGCGCTGGAAACATGGCTGGCTGCTGCTGCGCATGACGTGGTTCGCGGCGCGACGGTTGAAATTTTTGGCGTGAGAGGTGGGTTGCCTCGCGCTGCGAGGCAACACCGGTCGCAGCGCGACCGGCCCCACCTTCCGGCGCTGATCAAGTTTGGATGTTTGCGCCGGCTGCAGTCGGCGACTACAAAAGCGGCACGCGCATGACCCCGCTGGATCAGCACCAGATCGAAATCGAGCGAAACCTCGCCCTGTGGCGCGGCAAGCCGCTCCTGCAAAAAATCTACGCCGGCTTCTACGAGAAGATTCTCCGGCACATCGACACCACCGCACCGGGCGCGGTCGTGGAAATCGGCTCTGGCATCGGCAACCTCAAGGCCCACTTGCCTCGCGCCCTCTGCACCGACTTGTTCCCGAACCCGTGGCTCGACCTCGTGGGTGACGGTTACGAACTGCCCTTCGCCGATGCCAGCGTGTCGCACCTGATTCTCTTCGACGTGTTTCATCATCTCCGCTGCCCGCGAGCATTCCTCAATGAAGCACGTCGCGTCCTCACCCCGCACGGCCGCGTGATTCTCTTCGAGCCGTTCATCAGCACCGCGAGCTATTCTGTGTATGGCTTGCTCCACCACGAACCAGTGGCCATGCAGGCGACGATTGATTTCGCGCAATCGTACCCGCGTCCCCGCGACTACTACGCCGCACAAGGCAACGCCACACGCCTCTTCTTCCGACGGGAAGACACGGAGTGGCTGGCGGGCTGGAAAATCCAACACGCCGAAGCCTTCAGCGCCTTCAGCTACCTGCTCAGCGGCGGCTACAGCAAGCCGGCGATCTATCCGGCGGGGATGTTGGGAGCGATGCGCGGCCTGGATGGAATACTCTCGTGCTGCCCGCGTATCTTTGGCGGGCGATGTCTCGTCGAATTGCGCCGCATCTCGTAGCCACCCCGGCCCTGGAGGGGCCAAACGTGAATAGCCCCGGATGCAATCCGGGGTAACGGTTTCAAAATGGAGAACGACCCCGAAAGGGTCGAATAATCACACCACGTTCAATCGTTCCGCGGTTGGCGGACGCAGGACTAAATCTTCACCTTAAACTGCTCGCCCTTCTTCAACGACAGGGCGAAGCCGGCCATCAACTGGGGAATCTGCTCGAGGTCCTTGAGGTTCACGACCTCGACGGGTGAGTGCATGTAGCGGTTCGGCAAACTGATCAGGCCCGACGGGATGCCGCCGCGCGTCCAGAAGATCACATCCGTGTCTGTGCCGCTGCTGTTCGACATCGCTTCATGCTGCAACTTGATCTTCTGCTGCTTGGCGACGGCTTCGAGACGCGCGACGACTTCAGGGTGGTTGCAGCCGCCGTGCGTGATGGCCGGGCCGTGGCCGAGCTTCACATCGCCGTGGGCGGCCTGGCTCACGGTCGGGTAATCCGTGGCGTGCGTCACATCCACGACGAGCGCCACGTCGGGTTGGAGCGAGTAGGCAATCTGCCGCGCGCCCAGCAGGCCGACTTCTTCCATGATATTCGAGACCGCGCAGACTTCCGCGTTCAGCTTCTTACCGCTCTCCTTGAGCAACCGCAGGGTCTCGATCACGGAGAACGTGCCGATGCGATTGTCGAAAGCGCGTGCAATCACCACGTCGCCGCGCAGCACCTCGAATTCATCCACCAGCGTGATGGGGTCGCCGATGCGAACGATCTTCTCCGCCTCCGACCGTGTGCCCACGCCGATGTCGATGAACAGGTCTTCCATCTTTGGCACCTTGCGCTCGCCCTCCTGCTTGGTGAGATGCGGCGCGACGTTGCCGATGACGCCGCGCACGTCGCCGCCCTGGGTGTGAATGTTCACGCGCTGTCCGCGCATGATGGCCGGGTCGATGCCGCCGACTTTGCGCACATGGATGAAGCCCTTGTCGGTGATGAAGTTCACGGCCAGGGCGATTTCATCCGCGTGGCCGGCGAGCATGAGGCGCGGACCGCCGCCCTTGTTCAAGACGGCCACGCAATTGCCATAGGCATCCCAGTAGGTTTCATCCGCGAACTGCTTGGCATAGTCCAGCCACACGCGCTGCCCGCGCAATTCGTTGCCGGACGGACTCGGCGTGTTCACCAACCGCTTCAGGAAGTCGAGAGATTCAGTTCGCATGGCGCGAAAGGTAGGGAAGGAGGTTGAGAGTTGAAAGTTGAGAGTTGAGCGGAAGACCGGGCGCGGCCGAACCGGTCTGAAATGGCACTCAACGACCTTCCGCAGCCTGCCGATGGGAAGGAGTAGTGCGATCAACCGAAGAAACAATTATGACCAGCAGTTCATTGGCGAACACGAACGCAACCTTGTCCCATAATCCTCTCCCCGGCACCGCTTTCGCCAATGCCGCCCGGGGCAGCGGTCCTCGTCCAGTCCGGCGCCTGGCCCAGCGCGGCCGACGTTTCGAGAAGCTTTCCATTCTCATTCCCGCCTTCAACGAAGAGGCCACCTTGCACGCCTGCGTCGCCGCCGTCCTCGAATCCCCGCTCCCGGCGGGACTGGCGCGCGAAATTATCGTGGTGGATGACGCTTCCACCGACGCCACCTGGCTGCTGGCGCAACAACTTGCGGCGGCCCACCCCGAGGTGCGCGTGTTCCGCCAGGATAAGAATCAAGGCAAGGGAGCGGCCATCCGGCGCGCGATCTCGGAACTGACCGGCGACCTGGCCATCTTTCAGGACGCCGATTTGGAATACGATCCGCAGGACTACGGACGGCTCCTCGTGCCGATCATTGAGGGTCGCGCCGACGTGGTCTTTGGTTCGCGCTTCACCGGCGCGGAGCGCAAGGTTCTCTACTTCTGGCACACCGTCGGCAACCGCGCGCTGACGCTGTTGGCCAACATGTTCAATGACATGAACCTCACGGACATGGAAACCTGCTACAAGGTTTTCACCGTCGAGGCGCTGCGCACGCTGCCCCTGGAAGCAAACCGTTTCGGCATCGAACCGGAAGTCGTGGCCAAAGTGGCCCGCAACCGGTTCCGCGTTTATGAAGTGCCCATCACTTACAACGGACGCACCTACGAAGAAGGGAAGAAAATCACCTGGCGCGACGGACTGGCGGCCTTCTGGTTCATCCTGAAATTCCGCTTCAGCTCGCGCTACGCGGACGTGGGCAAGGTCGCGCTCGATTCGCTGGAACAGGCTCCGCGTTTCAACGAATGGATGTATGAACGCATCAAGCCCTTCCTCGGCCAGCGCATCGCGGAGCTTGGTTCCGGGCGCGGCAACCTGAGCAAGCTGCTCAAGCAAAGCGGACAGGTGCTCCTCACCGACAACCGCGCGGAATACCTTGATGGCCTCAGCCAGCGTTGGGGCCACTTGCCGACGGTGAAGATCGCGCCGCTCGACTTGCAAGACTCGGGCGACTACCAGGCGCTCACCGAGTTCAATGCCGACACCGTGGTGTGCCTGAATGTGCTCGAACACATCGAAGACGACGTGTTCGTGCTGCAACGCCTCGCGCAAACCCTGCCGCACGGCGCGCGCCTCGCGTTTCTCGTGCCGTTCAATCCCAAGCTCTACAGCAACTTTGATCGTGAGCTGGGGCATTTTCGCCGTTACCAGAAGGGTGAGTTGGAGCGGAAGATGAAAGACGCAGGCTTCGTGGTGGAGCGTCAGTTCTTCTTCAACAAGGCGGGAGTGCTGGCCTGGTGGGTGGGCAACACCTTGTGCAAACAGCGCACCATCACGCCGTGGCAGTTGAAGATTTACAACTTCCTCACTCCGCTCTTTCGCGTCCTCGACCACTGCCTGCCGATGGCGGGCCTCTCCACGGTCGTGATCGCGCGCCAACCCTGAGTCATGCGCGCCGAGATGCTGCCACTGATGAAACGCTGGGGGCCGGGGGCCTTGCTCACCGCGCTGGTGCTGCTGGTCTGGGGCCAAAGCATCTCGTTCCAGTTCGTCTGGGACGACAAGTTCTTCATCAAGGATCTCCAGAGCATCCGTTCTCTCCGCCAGGTGCCGGAGATGTTTTACTCGCTCGCCGCGCAATCGAGCCAACCGGAAGCCTTCACGCTCTTCCGCCCACTGCGCACGCTGCACTACGCGATCCTTTACGCCCTCGGCGGGGACACGGCGCAGCCCTGGCTGTTTCACCTGGCAAACCTCGTCTGGCACGCTGCCGCCACCCTGCTCTTCCATCAGGTTCTGTTGCTGATTCTCGGGCGGAAGATCGGCGAGAAGCAGGATTCCATCCGCTGGTTTGCCTGGCTCGGAGCGGCGGCCTTCGCCGTGCATCCGGTGGTCTCGGAAGTCGTGTGCTGGGCCAAGAGCCTGGACGACTTGATGGCGACGGCCTTCGTCCTCGCCAGTTGCCTGGCCTTGTTGCGCGATCAGCCGGAACCACTCGCGCGACGAAGCTACGGGTGGGCGGTGACCTTCTTCATTCTCGCGCTTTACTCCAAGGAGTCAGCCGTGCCGTTCGCACTCTTTTGCCTCCCGCTCCTCGCCTGGCGGATGCGCCGGGGTTGGTGGCCTTCGCTTCAGGCCAGCCTCCCGTTTTTCGTCGCGGCCTTCGGCTTTGTGGTGCATCGCCATCTGGTCATCGGGCGGACGAGCCAAACCGCGCCCATTTCGGGCGGCTACGTTCAAACCCTCATCGACACCCTGCCGGCCGGGCCGATTTACGCACGGCTGCTCGCGGGGATTCCGCCCTTTTGCATCGACTACAGCTACATGGATTCCAACCAGGTGCTCAGCACGCCCTCCGTGATGCTGGGCTACGCCCTGCTCGCGGGGTTGATCCTCGGCATCCTGCTGGCCTGGCGGGGCGGCCAGAAACTTCTGAGTGCGGGACTGCTGTGGTTCCTGGTCTTCATGCTCCCCTGCTCCAACTTGATTCCGATGATGCAGTACTGCGCGGAACGCTTTCTGTACCTCCCGCTGCTCGGCTGGATCGCGGCCCTGACCAGTCTGGCCATGCTCATCCCACGTCGAAACCTGTCCTTGGCGATATGCATGCTCACGCTGGTGATTTGGTCCGGGGTCGCGTGGCAGCGTTCCTGGATTTGGCGCGACCCGCTCACTCTCTTCGTGCAAAGCCATCTCGAAGGTCCGACCACGCCCCGTGTGCAAAACAACGCCATCTCGGCGGCCTTCGGGCAACCGCACCTGCGCGCGGCCTTTTCCCGTGGGGCCAGGCCCGGCTACCCTTCGGAAGTCGCGGTCTCGCCAACCATCACCAATCATCCGCCCGATTGGCCCGCCGTCGTAGCGACTCTGGCCCAACTGCACCAACTGTTCCCGGACGATATGGCCGTGGTCACAGCTTTGGGGCATAGTCACATCCTGCGCGGTCAGGCGGCGGAAGCGATCCCATTCTTCGAACGCGCGACTCTACAGCATCCCGACCAGCTTTCCTTCTGGAGCAGCCTGAGCCGCGCGCAAGTGGCGGCGGGGCGCGACGACCAGGCGGCGGAAACCTGCCAACGCGCCCTCGCCCGCGACGCCAGTCATCTCCTGACCTTGGAGTTGCTCGCCACCATCCAGCACCGCCAGGAGAAATACTCCGACGCGCACCAGACTTACCTCAAGCTCCACGCCGCCGCGCCGGACAACCGTGAGTTCGCCCAACGCGCAGCAGACTTGGAACGCCAACTGGCTGCGCTGCTCACGCCCGCAAGGTAAGGGTAAGCCTTCCCGCCAACTTAACGCCGCGCTCCGTTCAGGCGATCTCGACCTCGGAAAATAAAAAACCCCGGCCCACAAGGGACGGGGTGTGAAAGCTCCAGGCACGCGTTTTTCAACATTGGCGCTCCCACAACACTATTGTCGGCAGCACCACCGCCCAGCCTTAGCCGAAAAGCCCCGGCGACTGCACCACGAGCGATGGCCCTGGCAATCTACGCACGGTCTCCACACTGCGTGTCTTGGAGGTCGAGAGCCGACTTGATGCCACCAACCGGATTCGTTCCGAGAAGCGGATGAGGAAGAAACTGCCCATGAACTTGGCTCACTACTTGAACGCAATCGGACCCCTTCCGGCGCCAGCTCGCTCCCTGGATTGATCATAACCCGTTAAGAGCCGGTCTGAAAAGTCACTGGTGGAGCGCAAGCCCAGCCCCGGAGTGCGCCCGTCCTCGGGC
>JANOQV010000059.1:0-23481 GCA_031414955.1 Pedosphaera sp.
AAATGGCCCTGCATGTAGGCGTGGTAGGCGGACTTGATGAGTCCGTCGTTCTTTGGGTTGTCGAGCCAGCGGTCGCCGGCATCGCCGTTGAGCCAGCCAGTGAGTTCGTCGCGTTCGTGATCAAAGGTCATCGCGAAACACTGCCACGACGCGTCGAGCACTTCGGCGGGTGCATCGGCAGAAATCGCGGGCGACTGCGCGGCGGAGTTGCACTTGTGCAACGCGTATTTGTTGAGGAACGAACTCACGCCGTTCTCGGAGACGTGACCGCAGGCCGCGCCTTCCTTGTTCAGCCCGGCAAAGAGCGCGTATTGCCGCTGACCGCGCGCCACGACCTTCGCCGCGCCGGCGTGATTCAAATCCGTGCCCTCATGCCAGATGCCCGCCAGCGCGTGACTCCCGCTCTCGCGAATGGCCCACACAACGACGCTCACCGATGTGCCCGCGCCCTTGATGTCGATGGGCGAGTCGTGCAGCCGCGCGCGCGGCACGAAGAGGAACGGACGAAACGTCTTGTCTTCTTCCTTGCGAATGCGAATCGCCTGCCCGAACGGCCCGCGACCGAGCAACGGGAAGTCCTCATACGTGGCCTCACGTCCTTCGCCCCAGTAGTCTTTGATGTAGTTCCCGGCCTCGAGCGCGAAGTCATTCGTCGCGCCCTTCGGCACATACGCGGTGAAACGATGCGCGCCATCCGGTTCACGTTTCACGAAATCCCAAAACGCGACGCAGCCGGGCGTGTTCGCCACCGTGGCGACGCGGTCGGCGTTTGTGTCGGCGGCGAGAACGCTTGGCTCCGGGTTGAGGAGACCAATAAAGAGAGCGACGCAGCGAAGTTTCATCACAGGGTCAAGGGGTCGCAGCCGCGCTCATGTGCTCAGCTTGCAGTCAGCTTCACGGTCAATGACTCGTAACCGTTCGCGCGTTGGTAGCGTGCCTCATGTTCGATGTGTTCCTTCACGTCGAGCACGGTGATCTTCGCCACGCGCCCGGTCAGCGCCTGCAACAGGCAGCGCACGATCAAACGCGCGTGCGGTGCGCCGAGACAGAGATGCGTGCCGAAGCCGAAGGAGATGTGCGGGTTGGGCTTGCGATCGAGGCGCACCTCCTCGGGCGCGTCGAACACCGTTTCATCAAAGTTCGCCGAGGCCCAGCCCAGCGAGACGCGTCCATCCGCCGGGACGGTGACTCCGTGAACCTCGGTCTGCACCGGGCACACCCGGCCAATGTGCGTGAGCGGCATGAACACGCGGAAGAATTCCTCGCCCGCGTGAACAATGCGCTTCGGATCCTCGCGCAGATATTCGAGGGCGTCTGGGTTCCGGCCGAGATACGCAATGATGGAGGAGATGCTGTGGATGATCGTGTCGCGTCCACCGGCAAAGGTGAGATTCCCAAAACCCATCATCTCCTCGCGCGTCAACGACCGGCCGCGATAGGTGGCTTTGGTCAGCGCGCTGAAAAAGTCCTCGCCCGGATTCGCCTCGGCTCGGTCGAACTGCGCGTGCAGGTAATCCTCGAGCGACGTGCCTTTCTTGAACTCGCCGCCCGTGACCTTGAAGACGTGCATGCCCCAACTGATGTAGGTGGCGGCCTCCGACTCCGGCACGTTGAGGAGATAGGTCAGCGCGTGCGATTGAATGGGCAGCGCAAAGTCATTCACGATCTCGACGGTCTCCCGGCCCAGCGCTTCGGAAAGCTTCTCCGCGATCAAGGCCTCCACCTGCGCGATCACGTCGGGCTGCTTGGCGCGCTGGAAGAACGGCTCGACGATGGCGCGGTATTCGGTGTGTTCCGGTGGATTGGTCTCGATGGGCAATTGCCGCATCGACCGGACCACTTCCTCGGACGGGATGGGCACGCGGAACGGTGCGTCGGAACTAAACGTCTTCCAGTCCTTCGCCGCCTCGCGCACATCGGCGTGGCGCAGAATCATCGGCACCATCTCGCCCTGGAAGGGACACTTCAGGACACCGTCTTTGTTGCGGGCCTCGCGGAAGGGATCGGGAATGCTACTCATGGGGCGGGTGTTGGGTTCGATTGTTTCGTGGCGGACGAACTCAGCGTCTGCGGACCCTGAATCCAGCCGAGCGAGGCCAGGAATTTGTCGGCCTCGATCAGCGTCAGCGTGTAGTGCGGATCACGATTGAAGAAGCCGTGGCCCGCCATCGGATACACATGCGCCTCGCAACGAGCGCCCGCCTTCTTCATCCCACTCTCGAACTCGCGCAGCACGCTCACGGGGATGAGCTTGTCCTGATCGCCCAGGAACACGATGGACGGCGGCGCGGCCTTGGTGATGTGATGGGCTGGCGAAAATTCCATGAAGCGTTCACCGACACGCTCGTGCCCCCATTGCCCGGGACCGTTGTTGAAGACAGGATTGAACAGCAACAGCGCGTCCGGCTTGCAGGAAACTTTCAGGTCGTCCTTCGAGTCATCGAGACCATCCACCAGCGCCGTGAACGCCGCGAGGTGTCCGCCCGCCGAGCCGCCCGCCGCCGCGATGCGCCTTGGATCAATGCCCAGTTCCTTCGCGTGCGCGCGCACGTAACGCATCGCCGACTTCGCATCCGCGCAGCAGATGATGGGCGGCCCCTTCTCAACTTTCGGGATGGTTCGATACTCCACGCGAATGCCGACCATGCCGCGCGTTGCCAGATACTCGCTCTGTTTGCGAAACTGCTCCGGCGTGCCGCCCACCCAGCCGCCGCCGAAGTAGAACACGATGGCCGGCCGCTGATCCGTCGCCTTCCACGCCGCGGGCCTGTCGATGAAGATCTTCAGGTCACGCTCTTCCACGGACTTGTAAACCGCCGTCGCGGAAGCGAGGGCGCTTGGATTCTTTGTCTCCGCAGCGAGGAGAATGCTGAGGAGCGCCAACTGGGCGGTGAAAAGGGAAAGAGTGATTTTCATGAGCGCGATCTCATTTGTCGATTGTTGCACTGGGACGGCTGTGTCCCTGCTTGCGAATGTTCTCCAGCCGGGCCGACATGGCTTTGACCCGCGCCGGTTCCTTGGCCGCAAGGTTGTTCGTCTGCGTGAGGTCGGTGGCGAGGTTGAAGAGTTCAGGACGAGGGGCGGACGCCTCTCCTTGCTGCTCAGCGCGGCGTTGCTGACGGGGGCCGCCGCCCTTCTCGATCAGCACCCAGTCCCCCTCGCGCAAGGCGAGCGGAGCCTGTCCGTTATTTTGCAGCACGAGATGGTCGCGGGCGGGTTGCTTCAATTTCTCTCCGAGCAAGGCGGGCAGAACATTGAAGCTGTCCGGCCCGGCTTCCGGCGCGAGCTTCTGCCCGGTGAGCGCGGCAAACGTGGCCAGCGCATCGACCAGTCCGATGAGTTGACCGGACGTGCTCCCCGCCGCGATGCGCCCCGGCCAGCGCGCGAGGAATGGCACGCGATGACCGCCTTCGTAGAGCGAGCTTTTGAAACCGCGAAGTGAACCGTTGGGTGGCTGGCGCGAGTGCAGAGGATTCGTGCCGTCATCGTAGGTGTTCTTGATCGCGCCACCGTTATCGCTGGTGAAAATGACCAGCGTGTTCGTCGCCAGCTTGAGGCGGTCCAGCGCCGCGAGCACCTCGCCCACGGTCCAGTCGAGCTGATGAATCACATCACCGCGCCAGCCGCACTCGCTCGTGCCGCGAAAGCGCGGGTGCGGCACCATTGGCTCATGGATGTCGTGCGTGGAGAGGTAGAGAAAGAACGGCGCGGACTGGTTCGACTCGATGAACTTCACCGCCTTGGCTGTCAGCGTGTCGGCGATGTCTTCGTCCACCCAACGCGCCGCCTTCCCGCCGGTCATGAAGCCGATGCGCGGAATGCCATTCACCACCGTGTTGGTGTGGCCGGGGCCGCCTTTGATTTTCAACTTCACGGCCGGGTCATCGCCCGTCGGCTCGTCGCCAATCTTCACGCCGTAGCTCACGCGAATCGGGTCCGCCGGATCGTAACCGACCACCCGATGATTCTCCACCAGCACGCATGGCACGCGGTCGCCGGTCGCGGGGATGTAGAAGGCGTAGTCGAAGCCCAGTTCCAGCGGGCCGGGCTTGATGTCGCCGTTGAAATCCGTCTTCGGTGCGTCGCCTAAACCAAGATGCCACTTGCCCACCAGCCCGGTCTTGTAACCGGCGGCCTTGAGCATCGACGGCACGGTGGTCGTGCCGGCTTTGATGAGCGCGGGCGCGTCGCCGGGCGCGATGCCCGTGCCCGGCTGACGCCACGCGTAACGCCCGGTGAGAAACGCATAGCGCGTCGGCGTGCAGACCGTAGCCGTGGCGTGCGCGTCCGTGAAGCGGCAGCCCTGACTCGCCAGCCGGTCGAGGTTTGGCGTCTTCACTTTCGTCGCGCCGTAGCAGCCGAGGTCTCCGTAGCCAAGGTCGTCGGTGAGGATGTAAATGATGTTCGGTTTCTCGGCGGCGCAGCAGACCGTCGCGCTCAGGAAAAGCAGCACGGCCAGGCGTGCCAGCCGCAAACAGTGGGTAGAAGTATTTCGGATGCGCATAATTTTAAGAGTCAGTTTGATTCAGTTCCAAACGGCGTGGGCGAGTGATCTTCAGGCATGCATGACTTGACCGCCGTCGATGTTCAAGGTTTGCCCGGTGATGTTCTTGGCGTGATCGGAGGCGAGAAAGACGGCCATGGCCGCAAACTCCTCCGGCATTTGCCAGCGCCCCAACGGCGACACTTTCTGGATTTTCGCGGCGGCCCACGTGGCGTAATCCTGCCGCTGCGATTCCGGCAAGGCCCGCTGGCCCGCCGCCCACACGGACTCATTCAAGTCTGTGCGAACCATGCCCGGGGCGAGCGCATTCGCGCGGACGCCGAACGGCGCGAGGTCTTTGGCGGCGCATTGCATGAAGTTGATCAGCCCCGCCTTCGCCGCGCTGTAAGGCGGATCAGTCTGCGAGCCGATCTGGCCCGCCACGGAGGTGAGAAAGAGCAACGAGCCGCGCCCGCGCCGGGACATCCGCGGCGCGAAGGCATGAGCTGCGTTCACCGCTGCGATCAGGTTCACCTCGAGCACGCGCGCCCAATCGGCCGGCTCCAGGTTCCAAAAGGGAAAACCAAATTTGCCTGAACCCACGCCCACTGAAAATACGACGTGATCCACGTCGCCGCATGATTCCGCGAACGCCTGCACTTGCGCATAAGACGTCGCGTCGCCCGTTTGCATAGTGCCGGGCGCAGAAAGAGGCGTCGGACTCGGATCGCGGTCGAAGCCGTGAACTTGGCACCCCTCGGCGAGAAAGCCCTCCGCGATGGCACGGCCAATCCCACGCGCCGCGCCCAAGACGGCGACGGACCGCCCGGTGAGATTCAAGTGCATGGCTCTTTATTCCATCAAGCGTGCCGCGGAGAAAAGAACGGATTGCGGCAAATAGATAATTCTCTCCGAATGATTCATTTCAGACGGGGATGAGACCTTCTGAAGACCATTCAGTCAGGGCAGACGCACCTGAATTCGGTGAGAGCGCACGGTGGAAAACACCAAGCACCAAGATCCAAACAGCAGAGAAGCGCCAAACCCCAAGCTCCAAGCGGTGGCCGGCTCCGACCGCGCCGTTCGCCGCGAGTCTCCGTGACGCGGGGTTGGATCACGATCCTCCAAGCAAAACGGTTTGTCCGCCTCCGTGATTTCCGCGGGGTAGTTGAGGACGGTGCGTTGGCGTTTGGAACTGGGTTCCCATTTCACCGGCGGGGATGGATCGCCTTCGTTCAGACCCTCGCCTTGACGGCACTGGCCAAGGGTTCAGCGGGGTTTGGCTCCACGTCGGAATTGTCCGGTAAACTCGACGCCGAAGAGCTTCGGGGCAGTTTTAATTACGAGACCGGGATTCCATCCCATCTCTAGGAGGCTTCGCCGGCTTTTTCGAGTTGGGTCGCGCTATTTGAAGCTGATGGAACCCCGCACGCCCGATCCTGAGATCATGGTGCTGCGGGTCGTGAAGGTCAGCTTGCAGTTGAAGGGCAGGTCCGGCTGGTTATCGAACACCAGGCTCAGGGTCGCGCCGTTGTGCTTCGTCCGCACATACTGATAGGTGCCGCCGGTGACCATCACGCCGTTCAGGTCTTCGATGATGAAGCGGCTGGAATCGAAGTGAATCCGGCGGTAGCTCTTCCACGACCTCGGTGCGGTCGTCCTGATTCCCACGGCGCGTCCCGCCACGGAGGCCGGCGCGAGGCTGCCGGACTTGATGGCCAGCGCGGCCTTGCCCGCCTGGCTGATCACCGAGTTGAGGGTCTTGGCGCGATCGAGCAGATCGCCGGTCGGCCCGATGTCGGTCAGGAGCGATTGCGCGACGAGCAACGCGTTGGTGGCCCGGGTCGTGTAGATGGACGGCACTACGACCAGCAACTGCGTGGAGAGCAGGTTCACCGTCAGTTGCAATTGCAGCGTGAGATAATCACCCACCTCGCGCCCCTTGGCCGACAACTCCGGACTGTTCGAAACGCGACTGGCCCGGGCCACCGCGTAATAATCCGCCGCCGCCTGCGTGACCGTGGCGGGCAGGGAGGCCAGCGCCCTCCTGGCCGCCCGAATTTTGAGATCGCTGCCGCCCCACATCGTGGTGGTCGCTTGTAACTCGGTAAAGATGTTGGTCAGGGCCGCGCCGGTGTTGTTGGTCGAGAGGACGGTGATGGTCACCACTGCCAGCCCCGAAATCTGCGGCCCGTAAAACGCGCGGTAGGTGAAGGTGTCCTCACCCGCGTAATCCGCCGCCGGCGAATAGAAGAAAGATCCATCCGCGTTCAGCAGCACGTCGCCATGGGCCGCCGGGGTTTCGAGCACGGCCTGCAAGGCCCCGCCGTTCATCTCGATGTCATTGGCCAGCACGCCGGGGGCGTCGGACGAGAAGGCCGAGTTCGCCTCCACCGTGAAGCTGTCGTTGGCCACCACCGGCGGCACGCCTTCGGGCGCGACGGCGATGGTCACCGTGGCCACGGTCGAGGTCACGGCACCGTCCGTGGCGTAATAGTAGAACGTGTCCAGGCCGAGGAAGTCGGTCTGGGGCACGTAGGTGAAGCCGCCGTCGGCGTTCAAGGTCAGCGTGCCGTGCGTAGTGGTCGTCAACAGCACGGCGGTGAGCGGGTTGCTCGAAATGTCGTTGGTCAGCACGCCGCCGCTGGCCGGCAGCACCAGGGTCATGTTCTGGAGCGTGAAGTAATTGCTGTCGCCGTTGGCGAAGATGGGTTCGTCGTTGTCCGCCGTGATGGTGAGGAAAACAGTGGCGTCGGGCGAGGTCAGTTGTCCATCCGACACGCGATAGGTGAAGGAATCAGAACCGACGTAGTTCGTGACGGCCAGGTACTCGAACGCTCCGCCGGCGCTGAGGGTGACCGCTCCATGCGCCGGGCTGTTCACCAGGACTGCCACCAGCGCGTCCCCTTCGGGGTCCGTGGCATTTACCAACACTGAGCTGGTGACCTTCTTGTTCCGGCCCCCCGAGTGGGAATTGTTGGCCGCACCGGGCGGATCATTCACGGGCGTGAGGTTGAGCGACACGGTGGCAACCGGGGAGTTGAGCGTGCCGTCGGACACACGGTAGGTGAAGGAATCGGGTCCGTTGTAATTCGTGGCGGGCACGTAATTGAACGAACCGTTGCCGTTCAAGGTCAGGGTGCCGTGGGCCGGGCTGGTGACGAGCGCGGCGGTGAGCGAGTTGCCGTCCGGGTCGGTGTCGTTGGCCAGCAGGCCGGACGAGGTCACGGCCAGCGTGGTGTCTTCGGCGATTGAGAAACTGTCCGCGACTGCGACGGGCGCTTCATTCACCCCCCCCACGTTGAACGAGACTGTGGCCGCGCTGGAACTCAGCGCGCCGTCGGACACGGTGTAGGTGAAGGAATCGGGACCGTTGTAATCGGTGGCCGGCACGTAGTTGAACGAGCCGTTGGCGTTGAGCGTGAGGGTGCCGTGGGCCGGGCCGCTGACCAGAGTGGCGGTGAGCGCAGTGCCCTCGGCGTCGCTGTCGTTGCCCAGCACGCCGGGCGTCGTGATGGAGAGCAGGGTGTCTTCGGTGGCGGTGTAAGCATCGTTGACCGCCACGGGCGCGTCATTCACGGCGTTGATGGTGAGCGCCACGGTGGTGTTGGCCGAATTGAGCGAGCCGTCGGAGGTCCGGTAAACGAAGGAGTCGGGGCCGCTGTAGTTCGCGGTGGGGACAAAGGTGAAGGAGCCGTTGGCATTGAGCGTGAGCGAACCGTGGGTTGGGCCGGTGACGAGCGTGGCGTTGAGCGCGGAGCCTTCGAGGTCGGAGTCATTGGCGAGCAGACCGGGGGCGTTGACGGTGAGGGTGACGTCCTCGGTGGTGGCGTAACTGTCGGCACCGGCGAGCGGTGCGTCATTCACGACGGACACGTTGAGCGCCACGGTGGCAATGCCCGAGTTGAGCGAGCCATCCGAGGCGCGGTAGGTGAAGGAGTCCGCGCCGTTGTAATTGGTGGCCGGACGATAGGTGAACGAGCCGTTGGCGTTGAGGGTCAAGGTGCCCTGGGTCGGGCCGCTGAGGAGCGTGACCGAGAGGGTGTTGCCATCGGCGTCGGAGTCGTTGCCAAGCACGCCGGGCGCGCTGACGGAGAGCAGAGTGTCTTCAGCCGTGGAGTAAGAGTCATTGGCGGCGATGGGGGCGTCGTTCACCGCGCTGATCGAGAGGGTCACGGAGACGCTGGAGGAGTTGAGCGAGCCATCCGAAGCGCGATAGGTGAAGGAGTCCGCGCCGTTGTAATTGGTGACGGGCACGTAGGTGAAGGAGCCGTTGGCGTTGAGCGAGAGCGTGCCGTGCGTCGGGTTGACCACCAGGACGGCGGTGAGCGGGTCGCCATCGGAGTCCGTGTCATTGGAAAGCACGCCCGCCGCCGCCACGATGAGCGGCGTGTTTTCGACCGCCGCGTAGGAATCACCGGCAGCCACCGGCGCGTCGTTCACGGTGGTGATCGTCACCGTGACGGTGGTGAGGGCGGAATTGGTCGTGCCATCCGAGGCGCGGTAGGTGAAGGAATCCGGGCCGCTGTAGTTGGGCGTCGGCACGAAAGTGAACGAACCATTGGCATTGAGCGAGAGCGTGCCGTGCGCCGGGCCGGTGGCGAGAACTGCGGTGAGCACCGAGCCTTCGGCATCGGAATCATTGCCCAGCACGCCGGGCGCGCTGCTCGTGAGCGTGGTGTCTTCCGTGATGGCGTAGCTGTCGGCAATCGCGACCGGCACATCGTTCACCGCCGTGATGGTCAGCGAGACGGTGGCGACGCCCGAGTTCAGCGTGCCGTCCGAGACGCGGTAGGTGAAAGAGTCGGCTCCGTTGTAGTTGGCGGCCGGGACGTAGTTGAAGGAGCCGTTGCCGTTCAGGCTGAGCGTGCCGTGGGCCGGGCTGGTGACGAGGGTGACGGTGAGAGAATTGCCATCCGGGTCCGAGTCGTTGGCCAGCAGGCCGGGCGCAGTCACGGCCAGCGTGGTGTCTTCCGTGGTCGAGTAACTGTCGTTCGCAGCCACCGGCGCTTCATTCACTCCGCCCACGGTGAGCGAGACCGTGGCGAGGCCGGAACTGACCGTGCCATCCGACACGGTGTAGGTGAACGAATCGGGACCGTTGTAATTGGTGGCCGGACGATAGGTGAACGAGCCGTTGGCGTTGAGGGTCAGGGTGCCCTGAGTCGGGCCGCTGAGGAGCGTGACCGAGAGGGTATTGCCGTCGGCGTCGCTGTCGTTGCCCAGCACGCCTGGCGCGGAGATGGCGAGCAGAATGTCCTCGGTGGCGGTGTAAGCATCGTTGACCGCCACGGGCGCGTCATTCACGGCGTTGATGGTGAGCGCCACGGTGGTGTTGGCGGAATTGGCTGCGCCATCCGAGGCCCGGTAAACAAAGGAGTCGGGGCCGCTGTAGTTCGCGGTGGGGACAAAGGTGAAGGAGCCGTTGGCATTGAGCGTGAGCGCACCGTGGGCCGGGCCGGTCACGAGCGTGACCGTGAGCGGGGAGCCTTCGGCATCGGAGTCATTGGCCAGCAAGCCGGGGGCGTTGACTGTGAGGGTGACGTCCTCGGTGGTGGAGTAACTGTCGCTGCCGGCGAGCGGGGTGTCATTCACCACGGACACGTTGAGCGCCACGGTGGCAATGCCCGAGTTGAGCGAGCCATCCGAGGCGCGGTAGGTGAAGGAGTCCGGGCCGTTGTAATTGGTGGCCGGACGATAGGTGAACGAGCCGTTGGCGTTGAGGGTCAAGGTGCCCTGGGTCGGGCCGCTGAGGAGCGTGACCGAGAGGGTGTTGCCATCGGCGTCGGAGTCGTTGCCGAGCACGCCCGGCGCACTGACGGAGAGCAGGGTGTCTTCGGCCGTGGAGTAAGAGTCGCTGGCGGCGATGGGCGCATCGTTCACCGCGCTGATCGAGAGGGTCACGGTGGTGAGGGCCGAGTTGAGCGTGCCATCCGAAGCGCGGTAGGTGAAGGAGTCCGCGCCATTGTAATTGGTGACCGGCACAAAGGTGAACGCGCCATTGGCATTGAGCGTGAGCGTGCCGTGCGCCGGGCTGGCGACCAGGGTGGCGGTGATCGGGTCGCCATCGGAGTCCGTGTCATTGGAGAGCACGCCGGCCGCGCCGACTACGAGCGGCGTGTTTTCGACCGCCGTGTAAGCATCGCCCGAGGCGAGCGGCGCGTCATTCACCGCGCTCACCGACAGCGAGACGGTGGTGAGGGCGGAAGTGGTCGTGCCATCCGAGGCGCGGTAGGTGAAGGAATCCGGGCCGCTGTAATTGGTGGCCGCGCGATAGCTGAAAGAGCCGTTGGCATTGAGCGTGAGCGTGCCGTGGGCCGGGCCGACGACCAGTTCCGCCGTCAACAGGCCGCCTTCGGCATCCGTGTCATTGGCCAGCACGCCGGGCGGGTTGATCGTGAGGGTGGTGTCTTCGAGGGGCGAATAGTTGTCACTGCCGGCGAGCGGCGTGTCATTCACCAGCGTCACGTTGAGCGAAACATTCCCCAGACCCGAGTTGAGCGTGCCATCGGAGGCACGGTAGGAGAAGGCGTCGGGGCCGTTGTAATTGGTGGCCGGGCGATAAGTGAACGAGCCGTTGACGTTGAGAGTCAGCGTGCCGTGAGTCGGGCTGGCGACGACCGTGACCGAGAGCGTGTTGCCATCGGCATCGGTGTCGTTGGCCAGCACGCCGGGCGCGCTGACCGTGAGCGTGGTGTCTTCGGCCGTGGAGTAACTGTCGTTGGCCACCACCGGCGCGTCATTCACCGCGCTCACCGAGAGCGCCACGGTCACGAGGGCTGAGTTGAGCGAGCCGTCGGAGGCGCGATAGGTGAAGGAATCCGCGCCGCCGAAATTAGTGGTCGGCACGTAAGTGAACGAGCCGTTGGCGTTGAGCGTGAGCGTGCCCTGCGTCGGGTTGGTCACCAGGACGACGCTTAACGTGTCGCCGTCGGCGTCAGAGTCATTGGAGAGCACACCGGGCGCGCTGACCACCAGCGGCGTGTTCTCGACCGCCGTGTAAGCATCGCCCGCCGCGACCGGCGCATCATTCACGGCGTTGATGGTGAGTGCGACGGTGGTGTTGGCCGAATTGGCTGCGCCATCCGAAGCGCGATAGGTGAAGGAGTCGGGGCCGCTGTAGTTCGCGGTGGGGACAAAGGTGAACGAGCCGTTGGCGTTGAGCGTGAGCGAGCCGTGGGCCGCGCCGGTCACGAGCGTGACCGTGAGTGGGGAGCCTTCGGCATCGGAGTCATTGGCCAGCAAACCGGGTGCGTTGACCGTGAGGGTGGTGTCCTCGGTGGTGGCGTAACTGTCGGCACCGGCGAGCGGTGCGTCATTCACGACGGACACGTTGAGCGAGACCGTGGCGACCCCCGAGTTAAGCGAACCGTCGGAGGCGCGGTAGGTGAAGGAGTCCGCACCGTTGTAATTGGTGGCCGGGCGGTAGGTGAAGGAGCCGTTGGCGTTGAGGCTCAGGGTGCCTTGAGTCGGGCCGCTGAGGAGCGTGACCGAGAGAGTGTTGCCATCGGCGTCGGAGTCGTTGCCGAGCACGCCCGGCGCGCTGACGGAGAGCAACGTGTCTTCGGCGATGGAGTAGGAGTCGTTGGCGGCGATGGGCGCATCGTTCACCGCGCTGATTGAGAGGGTCACGGAGACGCTGGCCGAGTTGAGCGTGCCATCCGAGGCGCGGTAGGTGAAGGAATCCGGGCCGCTGTAATTGGTGACGGGCACATAAGTGAAAGCGCCGCTGGCATTGAGCGTAATCGTGCCGTGCGCCGGGTTGGAAATGAGGACGGCGTTCAAGGGGTTGCCGTCCGGGTCCGTGTCATTGGAGAGCACGCCGGCCGCCGCCACGATGAGCGGCGTGTTCTCAACCGCCGCGTACGCATCCGCGGTCGCCACGGGCGCATCGTTCACCGCATTGACCGTAATCGAAACCGTGGTGTTGGCGGAATTGTTCGCGCCATCCGAGGCGCGGTAGATGAAGGAGTCCGGCCCGTTGTAATTGGTGGCCGGACGATAGGTGAAGGAACCGTTGGCGTTCAGGGTGAGCGTGCCGTTGGCCGGGCCAGTGACGAGGGCTGCCGTCAACGCGGTGCCTTCCGTGTCGGCGTCATTGCCCAGCACGCCGGGGGATCCCACCGTGAGCGTGGTGTCCTCAGTGGTGGCGTAGGTGTCGGCCGCTGCGACCGGCACATCGTTTACCGCCGTGACCGTGAGAGAGACCGTGGCGACGGTGGAATTGAGCGTGCCGTCCGTGGCGCGGTAGGTGAAGGAAACGGTTCCGCTGTAATTGGTGGCCGGGACGTAGGTGAAGGAGCCGTTGCCATTCAGGGTCAAGGCGCCTTGGGCCGGACTGGTCACGAGCACGACGGTGAGCGAGTTGCCATCCGGGTCGGTGTCGTTGGCCAGCAGACCGGGCGCGGTCACGTTGAGCACGGTGTCTTCCGCCGTGGAGTAGCCGTCATTTCCAGCCACCGGAGTTTCGTTCACGCCATTGACCGTGAGCGCCACGGTCGCCACCCCGGAACTGAGCGCGCCGTCGGAAGCGGTGTAGGTGAAGGAATCCGGCCCGCTGTAATTGGTGGCCGGGCGATAGGTGAAGGAGCCGTTGGCATTGAGCGTGAGCGTGCCGTGGGCCGGGCCGCTGACCAGAGTGGCGGTGAGCGCGGTGCCGTCGGCATCGCTGTCGTTGCCCAGCACGCCGGGCGTCGTGATGGAGAGCAAGGTGTCTTCGGTGGCGGTGTAAGCATCGTTGGCGGCCACGGGCGCATCGTTCACGGCGTTGATGGTGAGGGTTACGGTGGTGTTGGCGGAATTGGCTGCGCCATCCGAAGCGCGATAGATGAAGGAGTCGGGGCCGCTGTAGTTCGCGGTGGGGACAAAGGTGAAGGAGCCGTTGGCGTTGAGCGTGAGCGAACCGTGGGCCGGGCCGGTCACGAGCGTGGCGTTGAGCGCGGAGCCTTCGAGGTCGGAGTCATTGGCGAGCAGACCGGGAGCGTTGACGGTGAGGGTGACGTCCTCGGTGGTGGCGTAACTGTCGGCACCGGCGAGCGGGGCGTCATTCACCACGGACACGTTGAGCGAGACCGTGGCGCCCCCCGAGTTGAGCGAGCCGTCCGAGGCACGGTAGGTGAAGGAGTCCGCGCCGTTGTAATTGGTGGCCGGGCGATAAGTGAACGAGCCGTTGGGGTTGAGGGTCAAGGTGCCCTGGGTCGGGCCGCTGAGGAGCGTGACCGAGAGGGTGTTGCCATCGGCGTCGGAGTCGTTGCCCAACACGCCGGGCGCGCTGACGGAGAGTTGGGTGTCTTCAGCCGTGGAGTAAGAGTCATTGGCGGCGATGGGGGCGTCGTTCACCGCGCTGACCGAGAGGGTCACGGTGGTGAGGGCCGAGTTGAGCGTGCCATCCGAAGCGCGGTAGGTGAAGGAGTCCGCGCCATTGTAATTGGTGACGGGCACGTAGGTGAAGGAGCCGTTGGCGTTGAGCGAGAGCGTGCCGTGCGTCGGGTTGACCACCAGGACGGCGGTGAGCGGGTCGCCATCGGAGTCCGTGTCATTGGAGAGCACGCCGGCCGCCGCGATGATGAGCGGTGTGTTCTCGACGACGGTGTAGCCATCGCCTGTCGCCACCGGCGCGTCGTTCACGGCATTGACCGAGATGGAAACGGTGGTGACGGCGGAATTAATCGCGCCATCCGAAGCGCGGTAGGTAAAGGAATCCGGGCCGCTGTAATTGGTGGCGGCGCGATAGGTGAACGAGCCGTTGACGTTGAGCGTGAGCGTGCCGTGGGCCGGGCTGACGACCAGGGCTGCCGTCAACGCGGTACCTTCCGTGTCGGCGTCATTGTCCAGCACGCCGGGCGCGGCCACCGTGAGCGTCACGTCCTCGGTGGCGGTGAAGCTGTCGGCGACTGCGACCGGCGCATCATTCACCGCCGTCACGGTCAGCGTGACCGTGGCCACGCCGGAATTGAGCGCGCCATCCGAGGCCCGGTAGGTGAAGAAATCCGTGCCGCTGAAATTCGTGACCGGAACATAGGTGAACGATCCGTTCGCGTTCAGATTCAGCGTGCCGTGGGTCGGAGCGGTCACGACCAGGGCGGTCAGCGAATCACCATCGGTGTCCGTGTCGTTGCTCAACACGCCCGGGGCCGCGACCGTCAGGACGGTTTCTTCCGCCGTGGAATAGGTTTCATTCACCACCGTCGGCGCATCGTTCACGGCGTTGACCGTGATGGAAACGGTTGTGTTGGCGGAGTTGTTCGTGCCATCGGAGGCGCGGTAAACGAAGGAGTCCGGGCCGTAGTAGTTCGTGGTCGCGCGGTAGGTGAAGGAGCCGTTGGCGTTCAGGGTCAAGGTGCCGTGGGCGGGTGCCGTCACCACGGTGGCGGTCAGGGCGCTGCCTTCGGGGTCGATGTCGTTCGAGAGCACGCCCGGCGCAACCACGCTCAGGGTTGTGTCTTCGTTGGCGGTGTAGGCCTCGGCCACGGAGACGGGAGCATCATTGGCCGCCGTCACCGTGAAGGCGACGGTTGCCGCCGTCGAGTTGAGCGAACCGTCCGACGCCTGATAGCTGAAAGAATCCAGGCCGGTATAATTGGCATCCGGCAGATAGGAGAAGGAGCCGTTGGCATTCAGCGTGAGCGTGCCGTGGGCCGGGCTGCTGACCAGCAGGGCGATGAGCGGGTCGCCATCCACATCACCGTCGTTACCCAGCAAGCCAGGCGCGGGCAGGGTGAGAGTAGTGTCCTCGGCCAAGGTGTAGGAATTGTTGGTGGCCAGCGGCGCGTCATTGGCCGGGTTGAGAGTCAGTGTCACGGTCGCGACCGCTGAAGTAAGCGACAAATCCTTGGTGCGATAGGTGAAGGTAACCGGGCCGTTGTAATTCGTCGCGGGCCGGTAGGTGAAGGATCCGTTCGTGTTGAAAGTCAGCGTGCCGGCCGCAGGGCTGGTCACGAGCAGGGCGAAGAGGGTGCTGCCATCCACGTCCGTGTCGTTGCCCAGCAGACCAGGAGCCGCCACGGTGAGCAGGGTGTCCTCGGTTCCGGCAAAAGTGTCGTTCACCGCCACCGGAGCCTCGTTCACCCCCCCGACGCTAATCGTGACGGTGATGACTGTGGAGTCGAGCACGCCGTCGCGGGCGAAGTAGTTGAAGGAATCCGGTCCGCTGTAATTGGTCACCGGCACATAAATGAAGGAGCCGTTGGGATTGAGCGTGAGCGTGCCATGACTTGGTTCGTCGAGCAGCACCGCACTAATGGAGTTTCCATCTGGATCGGAATCGTTGCCCAGCACACCTGGTGCGGCCACCGTCAGCGTGGTGTCCTCGGTTGCAATATAGGTTTCCGTCACGGCCACCGGCGCGTCGTTCTCCGGCGCGATGGTCAGGCTGACCGTCGCGGCCGCTGAGTTCAAAGCGCCGTCCGAGGCGCGGTAGGTGAAGGAATCGGCTCCGTTGTAATTGGTGGCCGGGCGGTAATTGAACGAGCCATTGGCACTCACTGTCACCGTGCCGTGGGCCGGGCCGGTGACGAGAACGGCCGTCAGTGTGTTGCCATCCACATCCGTGTCGTTGCCGAGCAAGCCCGGCGCGCTGACTGCAAGCGTGGTGTCTTCGGTTGTGGCGTAGGCTTCGTTGGCGGCGATCGGAGCGTCATTCACGCTGCTGACCGTGAGGGACACCGTGCCGAAGGCCGAGGTGAGCAGACCGTCGGAGGCGCGGTAGGTGAATGAGTCCGGGCCGCTGTAGTTGGTCGAGGCTCGATACGTGAAGGATCCATTGGCGTTCAGCGTGAGCGCGCCATGCGAGGGACCGGTGCCGAGAACGGCGCTCAGTGGATTGCCCTCGGCATCAAGATCGTTGAACAGAACACCCGCCGCCGCCGCGACCGTCAGCGTCGTGTCTTCCGCGACGCTAAATGAATCATTTGCAACCACGGGGGCACTATTTGAACCAGAGCCAGAGGCGAGGAAGGAAATCTCCGGGGAAAAATCACTCTCGAGTTGCGCGGCATTCACCGCCGTGATCGTGAAGAAATAATTGGTGCCCGAGATCAGATTGCTGACTTGCAGGAAGGTTTGAGTGCCCGCATTCAGGACGGTGGTGTAAACGCGGCTCTGGGTGCCGACGTAAACTTTATACTGCACTATGTTTGGTTCCGGGTTCGCGTCCCAATCCAGTCGCAGCGCGGTGGCCCCAGCGGCACCCGTGGCGGTGAAACAAAAAACAAGCGCGACGAAGACGACCACTCGCCGGGCAAATCTGCCTGCCACTTTCGCGAGTCCTTCTGAATTTGTGTTCCGGCTTAACATTTCTAAGCGGCGCTCACGCAGTATTCGTGCCGCAAATTGGAAAAGGCCAAAGTTCCTCTGAATGTTGGCGCATCGCTCACTTCTCCGCAGTCTTGCCCATCCGCTTCAGGACACTTGCCTGTCCCCTCGAACGACAAGAATCAGGACGGCCGACCGGTGGGCACCTGTCCATTGGTGATACACGGCGGAGTCTTGGGCCTGCTCAGGCTGGAAACGGTTCGGATCTCATTATCGCCTTTAATTACAAGGGTATTTGCTGCTTGCCCCTTCCGGGCCGGTGCTTAATCTCCGGTGGGAGGTACGGGATTTACCGAGTCGGTGTACAGTGTCGCGCGCGCGCCCAATTTATTGACGCACCCATACCCCCTTGGTAGAAATCAGACGCACGCCACCCCTGTGGACGCACCTCCCTGAAAGAGGGACGAAGCGGGGGTTGATAGGAAAATAAATCGAATCTAGGTTCGTCAGGTCACATGGAGAGAAATAGACATAACTTTTTGCCCCTCTGGAAACGCGGATTGGACTATACGTGCATTTTCCTGGCCCTGCCGGCCGTGCTGCCGCTGATGGCGTTCATCGCGCTCGCCATCCGTTTATGTTCCAAGGGGTCGGTGCTTTTCCGTCAGGAACGCATCGGTTTTTTGGGCCAGCCATTCATTTGTTTCAAGTTTCGGACGATGAAGGTAGAGGCTGAAACGCAAAGCCATCAGGCGCACTTGGATAAACTGATCAATTCGACTGCGCCGATGACGAAATTAGACGGGGCGGATCCCCGCATTATACGCATCGGGCTTTTGCTTCGGGCTTCGGGCATGGATGAGCTTCCACAACTGTTAAATGTGTTGAAGGGCGAGATGAGCCTGGTCGGCCCTCGCCCTTGCATTCGCTACGAGTACGAACGGTTTCGACCGCGCGACCGCGAGCGCTTCAACGCTGTGCCCGGACTGACCGGTCTCTGGCAGGTCAATGGGAAGAATTCGACCACCTTCCAGCAGATGATTGACCTAGACATCGAATACACGCGGACCGTTTCGTTTTGGGGTGATGTCCGGATTCTGCTCCGCACCTTTCCCATGATATTTGGGCAGGCGCTCAAGGTGGCGAAGCGCAAAGGATCGGGCAACCAGCGTAAGGGCGGGCCTGACCAGACGGGGAAGGATGTTTTGTCGTTCCATTCTGAGGTGCGCGGACAGAAGCGAGAAACCGTTAGTTCATCGATATGAAATCCCAGATAAACATTGGAGTGGTGGGTTGTGGTTATTGGGGACCGAACCTGCTGCGTAATTTCCGCAGTCTGCCGGACTGCAACACCAAAGTGATTTGCGACTTGGACGTCAAGCGCCTGAATCACATGAAGTCCTTGCATCCGGACATCGAGCTTTGCACGAACTTCGAGGAACTCGTCGCCCGGAAGGACATCGACGCCCTGGTCGTGGCCACGGCGGCGCATACCCATTACGCCATGGCCAAACAAAGCTTGCTGGCGGGCAAGCATACCTTCATTGAGAAACCGATGGCCACCTCCTCCGCCGAGTGCGAGGAACTCGTGCAAATCGCTGCCGAGAAGCGCCTGACCCTGATGGTGGGCCACACGTTCCTCTACTCCGCGCCCGTGCGGAAAATCCGCGACATCGTCAAGGCTGGCGACATTGGCGACATCCGTTATATCAGCGCCCGTCGGTTGAATCTGGGCCTGTTCCAGAAAACCATCAATGTGGCCTGGGATTTGTCGCCGCACGACATTTCCATCATTCTCTATATCATGGACTGTTCGCCCGAACGTGTGAACTGCTATGGCAATTCGCATGTCACCAAGGGCATCGAAGACGTCACGAACATGTCCCTCACCTTCAAGAACGGCATGTTCGCCACGATTCAAAGCAGTTGGCTGGATCCGAGGAAAGTGCGCGACATGACGATCGTCGGCTCACGCCGCATGATCGTTTATGATGACATGCAGCCGCTGGAGAAAATCCGCATTTACGATACTCGTGTGGAAACGCCCCCTCATTACGACACGTTCGCCGAGTTTCAGTACTCTTATCATTATGGCGATAGTTACATTCCTTATGTCAAACAGGAGGAGCCATTGAAGGTGGAGTGTCAGCATTTCCTCGACTGCATCCGCTCCGGTCAGACGCCCTTGACCAACGGCCGCCACGGCACCGAGGTGGTAAAGATTCTCGAAGCTTCGTCCAAATCCCTCCGTGAGAACGGCGCCGCCATCCTGCTTCAGGATATCAACAGTCAATCGGGCCAGAACGGCCATGCTAGTTCCAATCGCAAACCCAAACGCCGCGCCAAACCCGCCGGGAGGATGATCGCCGCGTGAGCCATCAGGACAAGCCCCTCTGCTTAATCAAGGACGACGTCAAACTGGGCAAGAACGTCCGCGTGTTCGGGTTCGTTAACCTCTATGGCTGCACCATCGGCGACGATACTCGTATTGGAACCTTCGTCGAGATTCAGAAAGGCTCCAACATTGGCAAGTCCTGCAAAATTTCCAGCCACACCTTCATCTGCGAAGGCGTCACCCTCGAAGACGAAGTGTTCCTCGGCCACGGCGTGATGTTCACCAACGATCGTTTCCCGCGCGCCACCGTGGCTGGCGGAGCGCCTCAGTCCGAGTCGGACTGGGCTGTGGTGCCCACGGTGGTCAAGCGCGGCGCGTCGATTGGCTCCAACGCCACTTTGCTTTGCGGCATCACCATCGGTGAAGACGCCATCGTCGGGGCCGGCAGTGTCGTGACCAAGGATGTTCCGCCGCGCACCGTGGTGGCGGGCAACCCCGCCCGCATTCTCAAGAAAGTTCCGGACAGGAAATAAACATGCAAATCCCATTCCTTAACCTCCGTGCCCAGCACGACCCGTTGCGTCGAGAACTGCTCGCCGCCATCGAACAAGTCATCGACGCCAACGCCTTCGCCGGCGGCTCCTTTGTGGAGAAATTCGAGGTCGATTTTGCCGCCTTCTGTGGCGCGGCCCACTCCATCGGCCTCGGCAACGGTACGGACGCACTCTGGTTGAGCTTGCTCGCCTTGGGCGTTGGAGCAGGTGATGAAGTAATCACCGTGCCGAGCACCTTCATGGCCACGGCGGAGGCGATCACCTACACGGGCGCGACGCCGGTGTTCGTGGACATTGAGGAGCAGACCTACACGATGGATCCGGCCGCGTTGGAGAAGGCCATTACGCCGCGCACCAAAGCCATCATCCCGGTTCATCTCTTCGGCCAGGTGGCGGACATGGATCCGATCATGGAGATCGCGCGCCGTCGTGGAATTCCTGTGGTCGAGGACGCCTGTCAGGCGCATGGCGCGGAATACAAGGGCCGGATGGCGGGCACCATCGGGGCCACGGGCTGCTTCAGCTTTTATCCGGGCAAGAATCTCGGTGCCTTGGGCGAAGCCGGCGGCGTCGTGACCAATGACCAGCAGTTGAACCAGACGATTCGCACGTTGCGCGACCATGGCCAGAGCCAGAAGTATCACCACACCATGGTGGGCTGGAACGCGCGCATGGACGGCATTCAGGGCGCGGCCTTGCAAATCAAACTGCGCAAGCTCGCCGAAGGCAACGAAGCCCGCCGCCGCAATGCGACGCTCTACAACGAACTGCTCGCCGGTGTCGAAGGCCTGGTCCTGCCGGTCGAGGCCCAGGGCCGCAAACATGTTTACCATGTCTATGCCGTGCGCGTTCAACCGCGCGACGAGTTGTTGCGCGCCATGGGGGCCAAGGGCATCAGTTGCGGCATCCACTATCCGATCCCGGTTCACTTGCAGGAGGCTTACCGCTCCCTCGGTTTGGGACGCGGTTCGTTCCCCGTGGCCGAGCGATGTGCTTTGGAATTTCTTTCGCTGCCCATGTTCCCGGAATTGACCGCCGAACAGATCGAACATGTCGCGGCTGAAGTGCAGGGCTTTTTGCGGATGCAAAAGGCGGCGTGACCGGGACACGGGTGATGGCGCCAGCGTTCGGGGGCGCGGCTCAAGGTCACGGAGCCTCTCAGACGATCGTTTGGGCCGAACCTATATTGGCGTGAGCGGGGCGGGAGGATGATTCTCTTGAAGATGGCAGTTGAATCTGCTGGATTGAGCTTAAGGCCGGGGAGCATGGAGCCTCGGCGGCGAGTGAAAAGACCGTGAGCGACCAGGAAACAACAGCGGAGCAGCAGCCGTCGGCCGGATTCAGCATCGGCCTCGTCTGGTATGTGCTGTTCCGGCGGAAGCGGCTTGTGATCGCCTCGCTGCTTCTGGGCTTCTCGGCTGCCTTGGGCGTCTGGTTCTTCAAACAGCCGGTTTACCGTTCGGGCTTCACTTTGATGATGCCCTACGTGTTGGAGTTGAAATCGCACTCGCCCGGCAACCCGGACGTGATTCGGACCAGTTCTGGAGGAGACAGTCTGATTAATGCCGAGGTGCATGTCCTGCGCAGCTTTGACTTGTCCGAAAAAGTGGCGCGCAGCATCGGCCCCGAGAAACTCGCTCCGGGAACCCCCAGTGCCGCACGCGTCCACCTGGCGGCTGAGGCCATCGTCAAGAACCTCCACGTCGAGGTGCCGCCCAAGAGCATCATCATTGAGGTCTCCTTCGAGCATCCTGACGCCACCTTGGTCCAACCGGTGCTGGAGAATCTAATTGAGCGGTATTTCGAGCGACATCACGATCTGCACACCGGTTCGGAGACCAACCTGGAACTGCGGCTGGAGGAGGCCAAGACCCGGCTCCTGGAGAGCGATTTGGTGCTGCGCGAGTTGAAAGGGCAGGTGCTCATCCTCTCCTCCGTGGAGGAAACCAAAAAAGGCTATGCCGCGCAGATCAACAATCTCCAGACCGACCTCATGAATGCGCTGGCCAAACTGGCCAAGCAGAAGGCCATGTTCAAGGATGATAGAGCCCTCAAGCCGGCCAATGGTTCGCCCGTAAACATTGAAAGTTCCTTGCCGGAAGAGGTGGTGGGCGAGTTCAAACGGACGACCTACCTGTTGGAAAAACTGCGCGGCGATGAATTTGAGGCGCGGAGCAAATACAAGGATGAGCATCCCGAGGTCAAAAAAATTGAGGCTTTCATCCAGACGACCAAGCTGCGAAAGGAAAAACTCCTTCAGGATTATCCCACCCTCGCCACCGTGAATGTGCCGGTGGTTTCCCTGAACCCCTCACAGCCGGTGGTTTTTAGTGAAGGCGACACCAGAGCTGCTTTGGAGGCTCAGATCGGTGTTCTCCAGGACTTCATTGCCACGATTCAAACCAACGCCGTTAAACTCGAAGCGCTGGAGCCTTCCATCGCCGAGGCCCAGCGCCGGCGGGATGCTGCTGAGTCCAGCCACCGGGCCATCACGGCCGCAGTGGAAAACAAGCACTTTAGCCGCGCGGGCGGTGCCTCGCGCAACGCCAACATCAGCGTTGTCCAGGCTCCGACGCCGGCGGCCAAGGTCGCCAGCAAGCGGCTCAAGACCATGGGCATGTTGTTCGCCGGCTGTGTCGGCGCGGGACTTGCCCTGGCCTTCTTCCTCGAAATATTCGTGGACCGCACCGTGAAGCGTCCTTCCGAGATCGAGCCGAACTACAAGCTCCCCTTGCTCATGGCCGTTCCCGCGATGCACGACTCTCCCAGCGCGGCGCCGAAGGGCGCTCCGGACGCTCCGCCTGGCAGCCAGGCGTTGGTGCCGGCCAACGACTCCTTTGTCCCGGCTTATTCTCCTTTGCATTTCATCCACCCCTACACCGAGGCCTTGAGCAATCGCGTGGCGATGTATTTCGAGTTCGTGAAGCGCAAGCCCAAGCTGGTCGGCGTCACGTCTTGCTCCGAGGGCGCGGGCGTGAGTTCCATTGCGGAGGGATTGGCGGCGTCGCTCTCCGCCGCCGGCGATGGACGAGTGCTGATTGTCGATATGCACCGGCAGCAGGGCGCTTCGCGGACGTTTTTCCAAGGCGAACTGGTCAAGGAGCCAACCCAATTGCCCAACGGCGAGGGAGCGGGCCAGCACGGGGCCATCGAGTTGATTGCCGCCTCGGTGGGGGAAGGCAGCAACCGCACGCTGCCCACCGGTCTCAAACACCTGCTGCCCAAGCTCAAGGCCAGCGATTACGACTACATCATTTTCGACATGCCCAAAGTCTCCATGGCCAGCATGTCGTTGCGGCTCTCGGCCCTCCTCGATCTCACCGTCCTGGTGGTGGAATCGGAGAAGGTGCAGAGCGACGTCCTGAAAAAGAACTGCGCCATGCTCACGGAGTCGGGGGCCAAAGTCGGCGTGGTGATGAACAAGGTTCACAAGTACGTCCCCGAGTGGCTGCACGTTGAAGCGTAACCGCGGTGCGCGTGGCGGTCCGGATTCAGGTCGGAAAAATGTCCAGGGAGTTTTGTCAGAGCGGAGGAAGGCGTGTTTGCCGATCCTCGGTTTGGCCTGAGGGCCGGGCCGGCCGCTCTTCTCCCCAAAGAATTTACGGTGTCCGTGATGGGCGCTGGGCACGGCCAACCAGGCCGGCGTATGCAGAAAATGAAGATGGTTCCGCCAATCGATTCCAGTGACTGCGAATCGACGGGGACGGAGTCCGCCCGCGTATCGGGACGGAGCGCCGAGCAATGCTCGGCAGCGGGCCTGGAAACCGCTTCAGGCCGAGCAATGCTCGGCGCTCCGGCGTTTGGGCCTGGTTGCCTCCATCGGGATTCGAACGCGGCAAGATTTTGAGTTCAACCGG
>JANOQV010000060.1:0-3231 GCA_031414955.1 Pedosphaera sp.
GTTTTTCCGACGCGCTCCCAGTCATCACCTTGCTGCGCCCGAGAACAGGCGCACTCCGCCTCCGAATTTTCAGACCGGCTCTTAACCCGCATTCCGAAGTCGAACCTCAGCCCGGCCCGGGGCCTGGCCCCGGCGCGCTCGCTGGACGCACCAACGCAGTCTCAACGCAGAATCCGCCGCACCGCCCCGACCAGCGCATCCGCCTCGGCCTGCGTGCCAATGGTGATGCGCAGAAAGTCGCGCACCTCGGGATACTGGAACCAGCGCACGAGAATTTTCCGCGCGCGCAATTTCTCCAGCCACTCGGCGGCGGGAAAGCGCGGCGGACGGGCGAGAATGAAATTGGTCGCGCTGGGAAACACCGCGAAGCCGAGCTTCCGCAAGGTGCCGCTCAATCGTTCGCGGGTGGCGATGACGCGCCGGAAGTTGCGCCGGTAGTAGGGCAGATCATCGAGCGTGGCGAGCGCCGCCACCTGGCCGAGACCGTTGACATTGTAGCTGTCGCGCATCTTGTCCAGCGCTGCGATGAGCGCCGGCGGGGCGATGAAGTAGCCGACACGCTGGAAGCAGAGCGAGTAAGCCTTGGAGAAAGTGCGGGCCACGATGACGTGCGGGAACTTCAGCGCCAGCGCGGCGGCATTCTCCGGTGCAAAATCCACATAGGCTTCATCCAGCACGACGACGCCTTGTTGCGCGCGGCAAAGTTTCTCCAGTTCCGACGTGCCGTAGCCGCGTCCGCTGGGGGCATTGGGCGTGGTGATGAAGGTGAGCGCGGCGCGGAAGTCCCAAGCGCCCGCCACGCGCAACGCCGCCACGGTGGGCAGGGCGAAATCTGGCGCGAGGCTCACGGCGTTGGTGCGCGCCCCGTGCATCGCGGCCAGCACGGGGTAGAGCGAGTAGCTGGGGGTAAAGTATTGGACGACCGTGCGTGGGTCATTCCGCACTCCGCGTTCCGCGCTTCGCGTTTCCACGAAAGTCCGCACCGCCAGGGCCAGCAACTCATCCGAGCCATTGCCCACGATGATGTTCTCCGCCGCGCAACCGTGCCGTCGGGCGAGCTTCGCGCGCAACCGCGCGGCGGTGGGATTCGGGTAGAGCCGCAGCCTTTCGTCCACGGCCGCCTGCACGGCGCGGCGCACGCCGGGCGAAGGCGGGTAGGGATTCTCGTTGGTGTTGAGCTTGATCAGCCCGCGAATTTTCGGCTGCTCGCCCGGCACGTACGGATGCAGCGCCTGCACGAGTGGACGGATCAGGGCGGAGTCCTTCATTAATTATGGATCGAGGCGGAGGAAATATGTCCGCCCGGTACGGCGTGGGCGAAGGATTGCAGCCGGCCATCCGCGCCGAACTGGAGCATCAAGACGTGTCGTTTCATCGGCGCGCCATAAACCCATTCACACAAATCGTCCGGGAGGTGGCGCCTCAGCCGGGGCGGGCCGAGCAACCGCCGCACCTCGTCCAACGTGGTGCCCACAGCCAGTTGGTTGAGCCGGTCACGCGGCACGGCCGGACTGTAGGCACACCAGCGGGCAAACACGCCGTAGCCCACGAGCAAGATCGCCGTCAGCACCGCCACAATCACCCAGGGATCCACAGATTGAAAAATCTTCATTTTCCGAAACGAATGGCGGCAGAACGGCCGTGCGCGCTCAGACCCTCGGCTCCAGCCAACGTCGCCACGGTGGCCAGGGATTTCTTCAACGCGCCCCGGCCGTACTCCACCACGCTGGTGCGGCGTTGAAACTGATCGACGGTCAAACCCGCGAAAGCCGCGCCCGCGCCGCCCGTGGGCAGTTCATGGCTCGGCCCGGCCACGTAATCGCCCAGCACGGTCGGAGAGAAGCCGCCGAGGAAGATGGCGCCCGCGGTAACCACGCCGGTCGAGACCCGGGCCGCCTGGCGCGTCAGGATCTCGCAATGTTCGGGCGCAAGCTGATTGGTGAGGGCCACGGCGTCGGCCATGGATTTCACCTGGATGAGCCAGCCGTTGTGCGTGAGCGCGCGTTCGATCAGCGCCCGGCGTTCGAGCCTGGGCAACTGGCGCTTGATTTCCTTCTCCACGGCGAGGAGGAGCTTCGCGGAGGTGGTGACGAGCCAGACCCGCTCATGTCCCGACCCGTGTTCAGCCTGGGCCAGCAGGTCAGCGGCGGCGAAGCGTGGATTCGCCGAATCGTCGGCCAGCACCAGCACCTCGCTCGGGCCGGGCAGCAGATCGATCGCGACGTGGCCGAACAACAAGCGCTTGGCCGCGACCACGTAAGCGTTGCCGGGACCGAAAACCTTTTGCACATGACGAATGGTCGGCGTGCCGAAAGCCAGCGCCGCCACCGCCTGCGCGCCACCCACACGATAAATTTCCGTGGCCCCCGCCGCCCGCGCCGCGAAGAGCAGGGCGGGATTGATCTCGCCCCGCGCGTTGCACGGTGTGCAGACCACGATCTCGGGACAACCCGCGACCCGGGCGAGGGTGACAGTCATCAAGGCCGACGAAACCAAAGGAGCCGTTCCGCCGGGGATATAAATGCCCACACGTTGGAATGGATCGTATTTCTCTCCCACCCGGCCGCCCTGGGCATTCTTGGCCGACCAGGACCGTCGCAGCGAACGACGGCTGAAAGCTTCGATGTTCTGGCGTGCCGTCCCGACGGCGGCGCGCAGGCTTTCATCGGCCTTCAGTGAAGCCGCCATGAGTTCAGCCTGGGTCACGGCGAGTTGCTCGGTGGTCAGGGTCGCGCCGTCGAATCGCTCGGTCAGTTCCAGCACGGCGGCATCGCCGCGCGCATAAACCGCATCCAAGATGGTGCGAGTTCGCTCCTCGATGCCTTTGTCGAAGAGGTTGGACGTGCCCGTCACGCGCCGGAGTTGCGCGGCGAAGTCAGGGTCGGAGTGACGAATCACGTTCATGGCGCGGGACGCTAAAAGAAGGCTGCGGCAAAGTCAAAAACCGAGGTTTAACCGGAGGCGCAAATTGATGGCTCATCCGAGCGAGACCACGGCCAAAGGCGGGGCCAGCCAGTTGTTGTCGGCCAGGCCGGAGCGGAAGTGGTCCTTCACGTTCCAAGGCGCCCGCTCAAGTTGAGGCCGGAGCAACCGGGTGCATCTTGACACTGTTCTTGTTTGCCAACCAGTGCGGAGCGCGGCGTTTACGCCGCTTCACCGTTCGTAAGCCCGCTGGTCAATCGATCCGTCATCGCCCGCTTGGACGCTGAAGCGGCCTGAAGGCCGCGATCC
>JANOQV010000061.1:0-24822 GCA_031414955.1 Pedosphaera sp.
TGGATCGCGGCCTTCAGGCCGCTTCAGCGTCCAAGCGGGCGATGACGGATCGATTGACCAGCGGGCTTACGAACGGTGAAGCGGCGTAAACGCCGCGCTCCGCACTGGTTGGCAAACAAGAACAGTGTCAAGATGCACCCGCAGGGCAGGGGTGCATCTAGACCTTGTTCTTCGTGACAAGCCTGTCCCCCGAAGAACGGGCAGGGCGACGCTGTCCTCAGCGCGCCGGAGTGAGGCGTGGGTCGAGCGGGAACGCTCCTCCGTGGCGTGGCCCGGCGCGCTGCGGACAGCGCCGCCCCCAGCTTGGACGGCCGACCAGAACCGGGTCGAGATGCGCCCGCTTCAGAATCTCGGGAACTTCCTGCGCCCGGCCGGCGCCATGTCCGCCTTACTTCAGTGCCTTCTTATTCAGAAACGCCCCCAATTCCTTGCCCGTCTTGGCATAGCCCTCTTGCAGCCGGTAGCTCGCATCGAAATCGTAACCCATGGCGTCGCGGCCCGGAGCCTTGAGGATGGTGATCACCGCCAGCGGTTTGCTGCGATCCTTGGTCGCCACCAACGTCGCCTCGGTGCTGATCTCGGCCGGCGCGCGCATCACGCCCGCATTCCAGCCTGGCTCCAGATTCGTCGTCTTCAACACCAGGGTGAAATTGGCTTCCGGGTTCTGACCCGCCTTGAGGCCCGACTTCTCCCACTGCTTGTTCAGCAAATCCTCGAACTTGGGTTGAAAACGCTTCGTCCGGGCTCCCTTCCAAGAGGCCAGCCATTTGTCACCCGCGCCGGCTTCCTTCTTGTTCGCCTCCGCCATCCGCTTGTCCATGTAGGCTTGCTCGGTGTCCTTGCCCACCGTCAGACCGTCATAGACGTATTCCAAGTTGAGCGTTTTCTCGCCCTTCAAGAAACCCAGCGCCCCGGACTTGAGCTTGAGCGATTGCGCCAGCAGCGGCGTGGCGGTGAGCGTGATCAGGCCGGCGAGGCAAAGAAGTGTTTTCAGTTTTTGCGTTCCTAAAGTTCTGGAGATATTCATCTCGCCAAAAGGCCAGCCGCCCCGCCATTAGTCAAAACAATTCCCGCGCGCGCGCGCTTCCCGTTGACGCCAGCCTCTGGCCGAATCAGCATCATTTCCATGACCCTCCTTACGAATCGTGAAACGTCCCGCCCCCCGGGCGCTGGCCCTGCGCTCTGGCTGGCCGCCGGATTTCTGATCTGCGGCCTTTCCCCGCTGGCCGCGCAGTGGACCAACGTCACCGGGAACCTGGCCAACCTGCCCTCGGAGTGCGGCAACCTGTGTCTGCTCTCCGTCGTGCCCGGCCAGGACAAGCTTTTTGCCGGCATCGCCCAGCGTGGGATTTGGCAGACCACCGACGGTGGGACGACCTGGACTCCGCTGGGGCAGGGTGCCGGCTCCGAGGTCATCGTCAACCGGCCTTCGCGGATTCTGTATGACCCTACGAGCGCGGACACCTTTTGGGAGAGCGGCATCTACAACAGTTCCGGCCTGTATCACACCACCAATGCCGGCCAGACCTTCCAACACCTCGGCCGCGCCCGGCATAACGACTTCGTGAGCGTGGACTTCTCCGACCCGCAGCGCCGCACCCTGCTCGCGGGTGGACACGAGCAATCCCGCATGGTGTGGAAATCCGGCGATGGCGGACAAACCTGGACGAACATCGGGTTGAACCTGCCCCAGGGCTCGAAGTTCTCCACCCACCCGCTGCTCATCAATGCCGTCACTTATCTGGTCAACACTTCCGGCTGGGGCCAAGGCACCGGCGGAGTCTTTCGCACCACCAACGGCGGCACGACTTGGACGCTGGTCAGCGCCCGGGAAGCGAGCGGTGTGCCCTTGCGCGCCTCCGATGGTTCGATCTACTGGAGCCTCATGTCCGATCGCGGACTCCTGCGCAGCACGGACCTGGGCCAGACCTGGACGCAGGTCTGTAGCAATGGAGTCATCCAAGGCGCGCACGTCATTGAATTGCCCGATGGAAAACTCGCCGCCCTCGGGGGCAAGCGGGTGAAGATCTCGTCCGACCACGGCGCGAGTTGGACATCCGTAACGCTGCCCGCGCCCGTTCCGCCCGCCGGTTTGGTCTACGCCCCCGCGCGCCAGGCCTTCTTCATCTGGAACTGGGACTGCGGCAATCAAGTACTCACCAACGCCATCTGGCGGCACGACTATCGCGTCGAGGCGAAACCGGCCCGATAAGCGGACCCGAGCCAGGCCAACAGGGCAGGGCAGGCGCACCTCGGTGCGGTGAGAGCCTGCGGGGGGAAAACACCAAGCGCCAGAAAAGCTCCAAACCCCAAACCCCAGAGAAGCTCCAAACCCCAAGAAACAAGCGGCGGTCGGCTCCGACCGCGCCGTTCGCCTCGAAGCTTCGGGGCCAGTTTGAGGTTTGGAGCTTGGAGTTTGGGGTTTGGGGTTTGGGGTTTGGTTTCCAGTCGTCTGCCCTGGCCGACCTGGGGAATCGGATTGACTGACACCCGTGCTGCGGCACACTGCCACCGGAACCCAACGAAAAATATGCGCAACCCGCTACTTAGTCGGCAGATGGTTTTTGAAACCGTCCTGGTTTTAGTTCTCCTCACCAGTCTCGCCATCGGGCTTACCTCCCTGGAAGGCTTTTTGGAAGCCCGCCGGCAGCAACTTTGGCTGTGCCAGGTCGTGCAAGTGCTTTCCATGTATTCGTTCTTTGTGGCAGCCGTGATTTTTTGCGCCACGCTGACCATGGTTGGAATCAAGTTTTTCAAGAACATGGGAAGCCATGATGCCGCCTGAACCCACCCGCCATGATTTGCGCCCGGCCCTACCGCCGCACCGTTTGGTCTGGCTGTTTGGAGCGGCCGTCGCGCCGGTTTTCGCGATTCCCTGGATCGTGGCCGAACTGCAAGGCCGACATTTCAGCAATGCCTCGCTCCTCCTCATGCTCCTCCAAGGCCTGGCGGTGACACTCCTCCTGGCCTGGCTCTGTCAACGCTGGCCCGGCTTCTTGACCAATTGGCTCCGCGAGCAGCAGCCGCCCGGCACAGGGAAAAAGCCGGCGGCGGTCGCGGGTGGCATCGTCCTGGCCTGCGTGGCCAACAGCTTCTTCTCCGCCTACGGACTCATCGGCCTCCCCGACGCGCCCGTGGCCAATAGCAGCGGGATATTCAAGTTGCTGCTGGTGGTCGGAATCCTCTGGCTCCTGGGTGCCTTCGCGTTTGTCCTGGGCATTACCGCCGCCATGATCAAATCAAATGCAGCCATGCAGCAAAGCCCTGCGGGTGATGGCCTGAACGATGTGACCTAATGGGTCGCGCCCGGGCAGAACTGCCGGTCTGCCCTACCAAGGCAGCGCTGTGCTGCGGGGCAGCCTTCCCCCCTCACTTGTCTTGATGATCAGCACCATGTCGCAGTAGGGCGGGAAGCTCGAGGCCGGATCACTCGTGTAAGCGCCGGGCGGAAACACCGCCACATCCGCGCCCTGCTGGGCGGTGCCGTCGTTGATGTTTAACGGAGAGGTCAAAGCATCCTCGGTGGCTGAACGGCTCGGCGTCTCCAAGCATTGTCGATTGTTAGAACCCCTTTCCGACCCCTTTCCGACCCCTTTCCCTTCCTTTCTGCCGACCTCGGCCAGCGACAAAACCAAAAAACAAGCCGCGAGGCCTGGGGGGCGCTCGCGGCTTGTGCGTTACTATCGAAAAGGCTTCTAGTTATTGCAGCTTGTCTGGTGGATTTGCAGGTTACCAGTGCTGATGATCGCCGGGTTGGCCGCGCTGGCTCCGATCTGCAACACGGTGCCGCCGCCGTTGGAGACCTTGATGAAAAGCAGATCGGCACCAGCGCCGCCTTCCTTGTTGTCCACGGCACGGCCGACAAAGGTAACCGGGATTTTGACACTTCCATCGCCGCCATTGGGCATAATCACTCCTTCTCCATGGAAGTCGATGACGTTGACCGTGACCTTCGGGGAACTGGTGGGGACGCCCGAGCAGGCGTCAACGATGATCTTCTGGCCCAGAAAATGGAGGCCAGAGGAGTGATCCACGACGTTCCAGTTTCCGCCGTCCGCGGCTTTCGGGCTGCATCCGGGATAAACGACTCCGCCAAAGGTGAAGTTCGGCGTGCCCTTGCTCTTGTCCACGGTGCCACCGCCGGTCAGCCAGCAGGGTCCCGGAGGAGGCGGGGTGGAACAGAAAACACCGCCGAGATCAAACTCGACCACGGGAGGTGCGTCGCTGATGACTTTGATTCTTTTGCAGGCTGGGGACAAGGTGGCCCCGGCCGGGAGGGTGCCGGTATCGACGCAGACGTTGTAGGTGTCGAAGCCTGGCACCGGTATTTCCACGATCCCGAGGTTATCGGTGACGCCGCAATAGCTGCCATTCGGGCTGGTCGCGCACACTGCGATGCCCGCAGCGGTCCTGTCGGTGGGACAGGCGACTCGAACTGTGAGAACGCAAGCATCGGCCATGACGGCGGAAAGGCCGAAGGCGAGCATGCCGTAGAGGTTGGATTTGATACTCATAACTGTTTTTGGATCTTTGGCTACGCTTACTGTGAGCTTAAAGGAGCGCCCGCCAAATGACGGGCTGCACGGTAAGTTGCGGCTGTAAGTCTCATTATCTGGCAGGGGAATTTCAACAGGAATTTTCCCGGAAAATCGGTGCGTAAAGTTACGATACGGTGGTCAGGGAGTTACGGTGCATCCGCGCGTCTGCGCCGGAACTCGACAAGGTGATCGCCCATCTCGAACTGCTGCCCTTGTCCCCCAAGCGAGCAAGAACGCCGGCCTCGGCCAGCGGCAAGAACGGAACGGGGTCAGAACGGGGTTCTAACAATCGACAATCCGACGGTTGCGTTCTGCGCTGCGATGTTCGGTGGGTCGAGGTAAATCAAATCCACGCCGGCGTCGGGCAGCTTGCGCAGTTGTTCCAGATGGTCGCCGCAATAGACGACGCGGGTGTCGAGCGCCTGGGAGGGCTTGGCGCTGCGAAGCGCGGCCAGAGTTTTCGCCGGTGCGTCCCCGGCCTGCTTGCGTGCCATGCGTGGAGGGGCAGGCAGGAAGTTCAAGCGCGGTCCCGCTCGTCCACAATTAATTCACCCCGCCCGCATAAATGCGCTCGACGACTTGCAGCACGGCGCGGGCTTCCTTCAATCCCGGCACGGGCGGGCGCTGGAGGCGGATGTCCTCGAAGAATTCCTGCATCTCGATCTTCCACGACTCGTCGCCACGCGGAAATTCCCAGACGGTCGTCTCGGGCGGGCCCATCTGCGGGAGCATCTTGTAGTAAGTCAGCTTCTCCAGGCCGTAGCTGCCGCCCAGTCCTTCCATGTGCAGCTTGCCGTCGCGCCCGTAGATTTCGAGCGAGAACATGTTCTTCCACTCGGTGCAGCTCGCGTGCAGCCACGCGGTCTGGCCTGCGGCGTTGCGCAGGCTGAGGAAGGCGTTGTCATCCACCGGCATCTTCCAGAAGTAAGTCGCGACGTGGCCGTCCACCTGGGTGAACTCGCCGAGGAAAATGCCCGCGAGGTCGATGAGGTGGACGCCCTGATCAATGAGTTCGCCGCCGCCGGAGAGCTTCGGGTCGGCGCGCCATTCCTGATCGTAGCCGATGCGCCCGCCTTGGCCATAGCGCGCGCGCAGGAACATCATCGGCCCGAGCGCGCCGCTGGCGAAAATCTCGCGGGCCTTGAGCAAGGCCGGGTGGTAGCGGTGATTGTAGCCGATGCGATAGAGCGCGCCGGACTGCTGGGCGGCGGCTTCCACTGCTTCAAATTCCCGACGGTTGAGCGCGCCCGGTTTCTCGGCCAGCACATGCTTGCCCGCGCGCAATGCTTGAATGCTGAGCGGCGCGAGCGAGGCGTTGATGGTGGCGACCATCACGCAATCGACATTCGCCGACGTGACGGCCTGCTCGACCGAGTCGGTGGCTTCGCAGCCCGGACTGAGCGCGGCGAGTTTCTTCGCACGATCGAGATTCAAATCACACGCGACCGTGACCGTGCCAGGCGCAAGCAGCTTCATGCGTTTCTCGCCCACGAGACCGCAGCCGATGATGGCGACGCGGGGAGTCATGCGAAGGCAGAGGGCAGAATGAAGAAGGCAGAAGCGAAAGACGGAGGCGCGCTCGAAGCGCAGGGCCGATGGGCGTTGGGTCGCAATGACATCGGGCTTTGATAAACGGACGGAGCCTCGGGTGCAATCTCCGCGTCAGAGTGGGGTCGATGGATAGTGTGGAGCTTTGTTCTCAGCTCAACATCGCACCGGAGCAACCGCGGGGGAGAGTGGCTGAGGCTGGGTGGTCCGCAGGAGCAGCGGCAGGTGGGGCGTCTGCTGCGCGGCAAACTCGGAAGGTGTGCAGCCCAGGCGGCGGCGAAATTCACGGCAGAACTGCGGCGGTTGGTGATACCCCAGGGCGTCGGCCACTTCTTTGACGACCCGCCCTTCCCGCAGCAGGGTCATGGCGTCGCACATGCGTCGCTGGGCCAGCCAGTCCCCAGGGGAGGAGTTCAATTTTGCTCTGAAATGGCGGGTCAACGTGCGACGGGTGAGGCGCAAGGCTCCGGCCAGGCGGTGGACACAATAGGTTGTGCGGCGAGCCAGTGCGATCAGGTCGTCGCTCGACATCGCTTCGAGGATCGGGAGGCCAGAGGGTAGGGAATTTGTCGATGGATGCCGTCCGCCTGCGGCCCAAATCCAGCCCTCCGTGTTCCATTGCAAAAGTGCGCTCACACCGACAATACGGAGCGAACGGTTGAATCTTTCACCAGGCTTGAAAAAGACTCGGACGCTCCGCCCGGCGTGTTCTTGACCAAGCCGACGATGGACTCCCGCTCCGTTAGGCCACGATTTCTCTCATCACTTCGCCCGAGACATCCGTGAGCCGGAAGTCGCGGCCCGCGTGGCGGTAGGTCAGGCGTTCGTGATCGAAGCCAAGCAGGTGCAGCATGGTCGCGTGCAGGTCGTGAACGCTGGCGCGGTTCTCGATGGCCTTGAATCCGAACTCATCCGTCGCGCCATAGACCGTGCCGCCTTTCACGCCACCACCGGCGAGCCAGACGCTGAAGCCGTAGTGATTGTGGTCGCGCCCGAGCTTGGACTTGCCGCTGTCGCCGAGCTCCACCGTGGGCGTGCGGCCAAATTCGCCGCCCCAGAGGATGAGCGTGTCGTCGAACATGCCGCGCCGCTTCAAGTCGGTCATCAAGGCCGCGATGGGGCCATCGATGTCACCGGAGTGTTTGCGAATGTTGCCCTCGATGTTGTCGTGGTGATCCCAAGGCTGGCCCGCGCCATGCCAGAGCTGCACGAAACGCACGCCGCGCTCCAGCAAGCGCCGCGCGATCAACGTCTGCCGCCCGTGGACGTGATCGCCGTACATCGCGCGGATGTTCGCCGGCTCCTTGCCGATGTCGAAGGCGTCCGTCGCTTCAAGCTGCATCCGAAACGCCAGTTCGAAGGATTCGATGCGCGCCTCCATCCGCGGGTCGCTGGCATGGGCGCGCTGATGCTTGGTGTTAATTTCGCGCAAGAGATCGAGTTGCCGCCGCTGGATCGCGTTCGAGGCATGCGGGCTGCGGATGTTCTCGATCAGCTTCTCCACCTCGCGGAATTGCGGGTCCACGAACGTGCCCTGAAACGCGCCGGGCAGAAATCCCGCCTGCCAGTTCTCGGAATCCTTGATTGGCATCCCGCCGGGACACATCGCGACGAAGCCGGGCAGGTTCTGATTCTCCGTGCCCAGTCCGTAAAGCGTCCACGCCCCGAAGCTCGGACGCGTCTGCACGCTGTCGCCGCAGTTCATCAGCATGAGCGACGGTTCGTGATTCGGCACCTGCGCATACATCGAACGCACCACCGCGATGCTGTCCGCGTGGGCCGCCGTCTTGGCGAACAGCTCGCTGATCTCCAGTCCGCTCTGGCCGTATTTCTGGAACTTGAACGGCGATGGGAACGCCGCACCGGTCTTGCGCTCGGTGCGCAGATTCTCGCTGGGCAACGGCTGGCCGGCGAACTTCGTGAGCATCGGCTTCGGGTCAAACGTGTCCACATGCGACGGCCCGCCATTGAGGAAGAAGTGAATGACGCGCTTGGCCTTGGGTGCGAAGTGCGGTGCATGCGGAGCCAGCGGCGAAGTGGATTGCGCTTGCGCCAGCGCCCCGAGCGAGAGCGCGCCCATCCCCATGCCGGTGCGCGCGAGGAAGTCGCGGCGATTCATCATCGGTCGGGCAAACGGGTTCACGGTGCGAAATCTAGGACCGCACCCCGACGCTGACAACGTTCGTTTTCAACGTCCGTCCGGCGGCGCGCTGATCTCATTGAACAACCAGGCGCGGGCGTAGGCCCACCAGCGCTTGGCCGTCGCTTCCGAGATGCCGAGCACTTCCGCGGCCTCCTCGATCTTCAAACCGACGAAGTAGCGGAGTTTCACCAACTCAGCTTGCTGCGGTTCCAACTCGGCAAAACGATCGAGCGCCTCATTCAGTGCGAGCAACTGATCGTCAGGCGCGGGACTGGCGATTTCGAGATCGTCCACCGCGATGTGCTCGGCCCCGGAGCCACGGCGCTGCCGGCCTTTGCGCCGGGCGCGCTCGACGAGGATGCGGCGCATGGCCTCGGCGGCCGCGCCAAAGAAGTGCGCGCGGTTCTGCCAGGACTGATTGGGCGTGTCCACGAGCCGGAGCCACGCTTCGTGGACGAGCGCCGTGGGCTGGAGCGTGTGACCCGCCGGTTCGCCGGCCATCTTGTGCGCGGCCATGCGGCGCAATTCCTGGTAAACGAGCGGCAGCAGTTCCTCCGAAGCCTGGGGGTTGCCCTGCTCGATTACGGTGAGGATATGAGTGACTTCACTCATGGCTGGGCGCGCGGCGCGTTGGTGGCAGCCGCGGACCTTGCCGCCGCCGGCGTTGCGCCGATGACTTCAACCCGCAAGGCCCGCTGGTTTTTCAGGAAGGAACTTTGAACAGGCGGTGCTGAAAACTCCGGCCAGTCCCAGTCGAGGTTCATCGACTTCAAGCGCGCGCGGATGGCGCGCAAATCCCAACGGTGAATCGCGCCCGCGTATCGCGCGACGACGATGAGTTGCGTGCCGTCGGGCGTGAAACTCATCCAGGTGGAGTGGTCGCCTTGCGGGTCTTCGAGCCGGGCCACGGTGCGATCCGAAGCGGTTTCTTTGAGATGGATCATGCCCGGCGCCAGTTCGAGCGCCATCAATTTGCCGTCCGCTGTGAAGGCGACGTGGCCCGGGTACAGTCCAATCTCCCGCGGCAGGCGGCGGCTCACTTGGAAGGAATTCAGATCGTGGAAGGTGAATTCCTTATCGCGCGCCACGATGAGTTCCCGATGGTCAGGCGTGAAGAAAACTACCGAGGTCAAATCCGTTTCCAGTTCCTTGATCAACTTCCCGCTCTGCCTGTCCCAGACTTTCACGCGATCCGAATGCCACCCGCTGCTGGTCACCCGCGCTGCATCCGGGCTGACGGCGACGTAGCTCACTCTCGCGTGAGGCATTTCCGCCGCGCGCAGGGATTCCGTGACCAGATCGAGGATCACACACTGGCCGGCGCTTTCGCTCACAATCGCCAGTGTTTGGTCATCGCGGGCCCGGGCCATGCGTGTCGGTGCGAACGGCAGAGTGATTTGCCGGGATAAACTTATTTGCCGACCGCCCTCTGATTCCGGGCTGGCTTCGATGCGCCAGCGCCGCAACCCGTTGGTTGGACCGCAGGTCAGCAATTCGCGGCCATTGTCCCCAAAGAGAACGGAGGCGGTGTCACCCATGCGGAGCCACGCGACCGCGCGACCAAGCGCCACGTCCCACAGACGCACCCCGTCCGAGGCACCAAGGGCCAGCAACGTTCCGTCGGGGCTGATGTCGCCATGGCGCAACACGCTGTCATCCTCTGTGAACGTGTTGAGGAAGGTGTGATACTCCTGGCTCGGAACAATTCCCCAGAGTTGCGCCTGATGATTCGACAAAGAAATCACACCCGTCCATCGGACGCCTTGAGGGCTGAATCCCAACTCACCTGAAAATGGAAGCCGCATCAAGAGCCGGCCCGGCGAGGGTTGCCACAGCCCCACCACTCCGTCCCACGAACTCGAAGCGAGGAAGTCGCCGCCCGAGTGAAAATTCAACCCGGTGATTTGCTCAACGTGCCCTTCCAACACGGTCACCTTGCGCCGGGTTGGCACATTCCAAATCTGGATGCGGCCATCCGAACCGCCGGCGGCGAGCAGATCTCCATCCGGGTGCCACGCCACGACTGTTTTGCTACTGGTTCCCGTGGGGAAATTGGCCACACGCTCGCCGTCGTCGCAGTTGTAAACCGCGACCGCATTCGCACGCAGATAACCCACGGCGACCCGGCGGCTGTCCGGATGAAATTCCAGCGCGCAAATCCGATCCCGCGCCTGCCAACGGCGGCTCTCTTCTCCGGTGCCCAGATCGAAACTGGTGATCCAATCCTCGTGTCCGACCGCGATGCGCCGGCCGTCCGCACTGAACGCCAGCACCGAACATTTTTCGGGCGGGCTTTTGAGAACCGGCTCGTCGCTCTTCCATTCCCAGACCCGGAGCTGGCCTCCTTCATTGATCGAGGCGATGAGACGGCCATCCGGACTGAAGGTGAAGGCCCGGCCGGATTTTGCTTCCGGGCTGGATTCAAAGCGATGGAGTTCGCGGTCGTCTGGAATGGTGCGGATGCTGATCGTGCCGTCCTGCCCCATCCGGGCATAGCGCTGGTTAAAAAAATCGCAGGCGAATCCAACCGTGTCCGCTTTCCACCCCGGCCAAACCTCGGGCTGACGCTCGACGTCGCTCATCGCCATGGTGGCAATGGCATTGTCCCTCAGTTCCGGCGTAGGCCGAATGCGCGCCGCGGCGGCGAGCGCGGCGAGACTCTCCGTGCGCTGGCCCATCTGACGGCTGTTGCGACGGGCTTGCGCCTGGCTCTGGAGGGAAACGAAGAGTTGTTCGCGCGCCCGCTGTTCACTGCCGCGCGCGGATTCCAGCGCCGCGCTGCGTTCGCGCAACGCATGGTCCTTCAGGTTTCGCTCCTGGCGGATGCGCGCATTGCTCGTCGCGAGAGCGATCACGGCGACGAGCAATGCCACGAGAACTGTGACCGCCGTGATCAACGCCCCGCGGTTTCGCTGCGCCAATTTTTGCAGGCGATACATCCCGCTCGGCGGACGCGCTGTGACCGGCTCGTGATCGAGGTGGCGTTGAATGTCCGCCGCGAGGCCGTTGGCCGTCTCGTAACGTCGGGCGCGATCCTTCTCCAGGCACTTCATCACGATCCAATCAAGGTCGCCGCGCACTGCGCTGATGAGTTCCTTCGTCGGTAGCAGCCGACGTGAGGAGGCTCCATCTGTTTCGAGTTTCGAGTTTCGGGTTTCAGATTTTGAAGTGAGCCTCCTCACGTCGGCTCCTACGAGATTGGTGAGCCGTGTGGATGGCCGTAGTGGTTCTTCGTCGCGGATGATGCGCCGCATTTCGTTCAAGCCGGAGCGCAGCAGTTCCTCCCCGTCGAACGGCGTACGACCGGTGAGCAATTCGTAGAGCAGCACACCGAGGCTGTAGATGTCGCTGCGCGTGTCGATATCGACGCTGCTCATCTCTGCTTGCTCGGGGCTGGTATAAGCCGGCGTGCCGATGAAGGAGTGAAACTGGGTAAACAAGGTCTTATCCGTGAGCCGCTGGCCGGTGGCCTTGGCGATGCCGAAGTCGATCACCTTGGGCACAGGCACGCCATCATTGACCGTGACCAGAATGTTCGACGGCTTGAGGTCGCGATGAATGATGCCCTTTTGGTGGGCGTGCTGAATGGCCTGGCACACTTGCATGAACAGCCGCAGCCGCGCTCCGGTTGGGAGCTTAGCCTCATCGCAGAACTCGGTGATGCGCACGCCCCGCACCAGTTCCATCACGAAGTAGGGGCGGCCCGTCTGCGTCGCACCGCCATCGTGTACCTTGGCGATGTTCGGATGATCCATCAGCGCGAGCGCCTGTCGCTCGGCCTCGAAACGCGCAATGACCGAGCGCGTGTCCATGCCGAGCTTGATGACCTTGAGCGCCACGCGGCGGCGCACCGGCTCCTCCTGCTCGGCCATGTAAACGACGCCACAGCCGCCCTCGCCGATTTTCTCCAGCAACTTGTAGCGGCCAATCCGGTCGCCGGGCCGTTCGGTAAGTTCCGCGTCGTGCAGGCCGTTGGGTGGTTGTTCCAAAAAATCTCCCGCGCTCTCGGCCGCCCGAAGCAGCGCCTCGACGCGGCAGCGCAACGCTGCATCCGCACCGCACGCATGGTCGAGATAGGTGGCGCGCTCGGTGGGCGTGAGACGTATGAGCGCCTCGGCGAACACCGCTTGTTCGGCGGACGCGGGTTTCATCGGGCGGCTGGGTTCATCACCCATACATGCGACATTCAAAGCGAAACAGGCTCACACAGCGAAAGGAAAATATCGCGTGAGCCTTTTCGCCGGGTTTTGGCGCATGAAGGGGTGGAACGCGATGCATCGCTGGTTCCAAAAACCGAGCCAAACCAACTCACGCATGAAAACGAAACTCAAACTCCACCTCTTGCTCCTGGCGCTGGTCAGCCTGGCTGGCTTCGCCCGCGCGCAGGGCACGGCCTTCAGCTATCAAGGCCGGCTCGACGACGGCGGCCTGCCCGCCACCGGTCTCTACGATTTCACCTTCCATATGTTCAATGTGGACGCGGCCGGCATCGCGCTGGCCGGCCCGCTCCCGCTCAACGCCGTGCCGGTCACGAACGGCCTGTTCAATGTCGTCCTCGACTTCGGGCCGGGCATTTTTACCGGGCCGGCTCGCTGGCTGGAAATCACCGTGCGAACGAACGGGGTCGGCGTGCCGGACGTGCTGGCGCCACGCACGCCGCTGTTGCCCACGCCCTATTCGAGCTTCGCCGGCCAGGCGGCCGGGGTGGTGAACGGCAGCGTGACGGCCAACCAGTTGAACGTGGGCGCACCGCCCACGGCGGGGCAGTTCCTGTCGTACGATGGAGGGAATTTTCTCTGGAGCGATCCCGGAGTGGCGGTGGGCAACATCTGGTCGCTCAACGGCAGCAGCGCCTACTACAACGCGGGCAACGTCGGGATCGGGATCGCGAATCCACAGGAGAGACTCACGATTGCCGGTGTGACGAGCTTCAACAGCGGACTAAAAGTGACTGGGAATGCAAGCGGCGGGACCGGCATTGCCATTGAGAACACGTCCAGCGGCGGACACAAATACGATTTGCTATCCGGCGGAGCGGGCACTGGTGTGGGCGTGGGAGGGTTTGGAATCTGGGATGAGACCGCAGGAAGCTATCGTCTCGCTATCGACTCTGGGGGCAACATCGGCATTGGCACGGCCGTTCCCACGGCGGGCTACCGGCTCGAGGTGGTCGGGGCAACGATCCTGAGACCCGGTAACGGAACGATTCAATACGGTTCACCCAATGGGGAAATAGGCATGTCGATCACGCCGACGGCGGGCAACCGAGCCGACCTGCGGTTTAATGGCTCGACGCTGAAGTTGGTGGCGAGTTACGGCGTGGGACCACCGCCGGCAGAATTTGGAATCAGCATCAGCACCAACGGCTACGTCGGCATCGGCAAAGCCAGCCCCAGCTTCAAGCTCGACGTTCTCAGCGACACCACCACGGCCATCGTCGGGCGAAGCACGGTCGCCAGCGGCATCGGCGTTTACGGCGAAAGCTCGCAGTACAACGGCGTGCGGGGTCTGGCTCACAACGCCAATCACGGTGCCGTGGTTGGCGTCCATGACGGCGGCGGCATCGCGGTTTACGGCACCGGAGCCACCGGCGTCCAGGGCGACAGCAGCAGTGTTGGCGGCTATGGCGGCTACTTTCGCAACACGGCGGGAGGCATTGCGCTCGGCGTTCAAGGGACGGCCCGCGTCGGCGTGCTCCAAATTACGGGCGGTGCTGACCTGGCGGAGCCGTTCAAAATGTCACACGAACACATTGTGAAAGGTTCGGTGGTCGTCATCGATGAGGAGCATCCCGGCCAGCTCAAACTGAGCGGCAAATCTTACGACCAGCGCGTGGCCGGCATTGTCAGCGGCGCCAATGGTGTGAACCCCGGCATCAGCTTGCAGCAAGAGGGCGTGCTGGAAGGCGGGCAGAACGTCTCCCTGAGCGGCCGTGTTTATGTGCAGGCGGACACGGCCAACGGTTCGATCAAACCGGGCGACTTGCTCACCACTTCCGACACTCCCGGCCACGCAATGAAAGTCACCGACCACGGCCGAGCGCAGGGCGCGGTTCTCGGCAAAGCGATGAGCGGGCTGAAAGACGGCCGGGGCATGGTGCTCGTGCTCGTGACGCTGCAATGAGAACACAACCGTCATTCTCCTCATGAAAACTCTTCTCTGGCTCCTCCGTGCCGGCCTCGGGCTGCTCGTTCTGATCGGCGCGATTTCACACTGCCATGCGGAAATCACGGTCCGGGTTTCCGTGAAGTTCATTCGTAATTCAACCGGCGCCTACCCGTCCGGGGGCATCGGCACGAACGACGGTTTTCAGGCCGAGATCGACCGGGGCAATCCGATCCTGGCCGCCACCGGGCGGGCTTACAAAATGCAGGTGGTCGAATACATCGGCATCCAGCCTCCCGCGCCCGCCGGCAGCAACGCGAACTACTGGTACACTCTCGATGCGCGGAGCAATCGTTCCACCATCGAGAACGCGGCCCTGGCCGATACAGTCACCTGGCGATGGAACACGACCGCGCTCAACATCTACGTCAATAACTCGTCCAGCGGCCAGTGCTCGTTCATTGGCAACGGCGTTTCGATTAGCCTGGGAAGAACGGTCGGGGCCGGGACCGTGCTGCACGAAGTGGGGCACTTTTTTGATTTGAATCACACTCATGCGCTCGACTATGGCGACAACACGAACCCGACCAATCCGCCCGTGTTCACCATGGCTGACCTCCTGGACGGAGATGGTTTCGCCGAGACGGCCCGCGACAACCCGAACATCACCACCAGAGATCAACTGTGTGTGGCGTTGTTCAACAAGGTTTACACCAACGCCACGGCGGGGGAGCAGGCCTTTGTGGACGGCACCTTCGAGAACGTCATGTCGTATCACAACGAGAACATCCTGCTGCCGGTGCAGATGGACCTCTGGGGCCGGCATGCGAACGGAGCCAGGTTGTTTGTCTGTAGCGGAAGAACCTGGTTTGTCGCCAACGGCGGATCGGACAGCTCCACCGGAGACAACGCGGGATCGCCCTTCGCGACGATCACCAAAGGCTTGTCCAGTGTCGGCGGCCCGGACGACGTGGTGCTGCTTCGGGTCGGAACTTACACCGCGCCGGTGGGCGGTCAGATCAGCACCCCCTGCACCTTGAGTGCGACGCGCGGCGTGGTCACGGTTCTCGGCCCATGAATTATCCAGCCAGGGAAATCCCATGAAAACCAAGTTCGTAGTCGCCTTCAGCCTCATCGCCAGCCTCGGCCCGCTCACCGCGCGCGCCGACAGCACCGCCCAAACCCTGCCCTTCACCCAGAACTGGTCCAACCCGGCGCTGATCGTGACCGACGACATCTGGTCGGGCGTGCCGGGCTTCATCGGTTATCGTGGTGACGGCTTGACGCCGTTCTCCGGCACCGACCCCGCGACCATCTTTGCCGACGGCACCGGCACTCCGGTGGATGTGATTGCGAACCAGACCAACCCCAACACTCAGAACGCCGGCGGCCTCGCGGAATTTGATGGCGGCGTGAATCCCGTGGTAGCACTGCAAGGCTCCACGACGGCGAGCGCACCCTTCCTGTTGCTGAACCTCACCACGACCGGCCAGCAGAACCTCACCGTCAGTTACAATCTCCGCGATCTGGATGGGTCTGTGGACAATTCCGTCCAGCCGGTCGCGCTGCATTATCGCGTCGGGAACGTCGGCAGCTTCATCAACGTCGCCGCAGCCTTCGTGGCAGACGCAAGTTCCGGTCCGAGTCTGGCGACCCTCGTCACGCCGGTCACCTTCACGCTCCCCGCCGCGCTGGACAACCAGCCGCTCATCCAGATCCGGTGGATGACCGCCAATGCCGTCGGCAGCGACGAATGGATCGGCATCGATGACATCACGGTCACGGGTGAGCCTTACGTGCCTGCGCCAGCCCGGTATTCGATTACCTGGCAGACCACCGACGGTGGCGGCAGCCGGAGCACCGGCGGCACGTTCGCCCTGAGCAGCACGGCCGGCCAGCCCGAGGCGAGCCCGGAGCCGGCCACGGGCGGCAGCTTCGCGCTGACCGGCGGCTTCTGGTCATTCCTCGCCGTGCAGACGCCCGGCGCACCGTTGATCTCCGTCGAGCGACTGGAGGCGGACATGCGCGTCTTCTGGCCGCGGCCCGCCACCGGCTTCGTGCTCGATCAAAGTCTCACCGTCACCGGCACGTGGTCGCAGGTCGCCTTCCCCTACACGACCAACGCGACGGACATCAGCATCACCGTGCTCGCGCCCACGGGGCACAGGTTCTACCGGCTGCGCAAATTGTAATGCGCCCGTGCCACGGAGCGCCGAGCATCGCTCGGCCCGAGATGACAACTGGCGTATCGCGCCGAGCGATGCTCGGCGCTCCGCACCACCACCGGTAATGTCTACGCGCATTGCAAGTTCAAGACCAGCCGCCATCATGTCCGCCATTCAAACCATGTGGATGACCCTCATCTTCGGCGGGACGGCGGCGCTGTTTCTGGCCATGACCATCGCCCTGCTCCGGCAGTTGCGCTGGGTGCGGCGATTGCCGGCGCTCGACACGTTCGCGGCGAAGGAGCGTCGTGTCCGGTGCTCGGTCGTCATCGCCGCGCGGGATGAGGAAGCGCGGATTGAGCAAACCGTGCGTCACTTGCTCGCGCAACGCGGGGTCGAGTTGGAAATCATTGTCGTGGATGATCGTTCTGCGGATCGCACCGGTGACATTCTTCGGCGATTGGCGAACGACGACGCGCGGTTCCAGGTGAAGCGCGTGGACGTGTTGCCCGAAGGCTGGCTGGGCAAGTGTCACGCTTGCCACGTCGGTGCGGGCGCGGCCACGGGTGACTGGATTCTTTTCACTGATGCTGATTGCTGGTTGAAACCCGACGTGCTCGCGCGCGCCCTGCTTGTCGCCGAACGCGAGCAAGCCGATCATGTGACGATGGCAGCAGGCACGGTTCTCAGCAGTCCAGCGGCCCGAGCCTGGTATCTGCTTTTTCTGGCAGGTCTGGGAGGCTGGTTTGCCAACGTGAACCGGGACCGGCCCAAATCACACGTCGGCATCGGCGCTTTCAACCTCGTCCGAGCCACCGCCTACCGGCAGTGCGGCGGCTACGAAGCGCTGCGTCTGACCGTGGTGGATGACATCAAGCTTGGCCTGCTCCTGAGCCGCGCCGGTAAACGGACCCGCGCCTTCCTCGGCGCGGACGACGTGGAGTGCCACTGGGCCACGACCGTCTTGGGCATGGTGAAGATCATGGAGAAGAATTATTTCGCGGCGCTGGATTACCGGCTTGGGCTGGCGCTGGCCGGGAGCGTGGCTGTGATTCTTGTCTGCGTCCTTCTCGTCCTCGGACTGGTTTCCGGGACGCCCGCCGGAATCGTTGCCGGACTGTCGCCGCTTTCGCTCATCCTGCCGGCGGCAATTCTGGCGCGGCGCGTGGGCTGGTCCTGGCCTTGCGCGATCTGGATGCCGTTCATGTTCCCCGTCTTCTGGTATGCGCTGGCCAACTCGGCGTTCGTCACGCTGCGCCAGGGCGGCATCCGCTGGCGCGAGACGTTCTATCCGCTGGCCACCTTGCGCGCCGGGAACGTGCAATGAGCAAAGGGCGGCTCGATGTCAGGACCATCTGCATGGTCTGGTAAATTTTTTACCGCGACTCCCCTCGTCATCACGCGTCGATGGGCAGCCACACCGTCAGGATTCGGAATGACACCAGGGCCATGGGCGGCACAGCGAGCACGGCCACGCCCCAGGCGACACGCCGGCGCACGGACCAGTTCGTCCACAGGCGCAGGCCGAAGCCCAGGAGCAGCACCGGGACGAGCCAACTCGCCGCGCTCAACATCCATTGTTTAAGCGACGGCGCGGCCCGGGCCGGGCGCTGCAAGTGAAGCGCGTGTTCGTGACCGAGGTGAACAGCCAAGGCGGACACACGGACGAGGGCGGCGATCGCGACGAGCAAGAGAATGATGCCTGCGGCTTGCCGTAGCGCAGGCGCAGTGTTGTCTCTCGCCAGAACCAGGCCGGTGAGCAGAAGGCCCAACGCCACCGGGAAGAGCGGAATCGCCAGCAGCCCAATCATGACGAACGAGAACAGGACGGTGGACGCCGCCACACCAGCCAGGCCCAGTGCCATCAGGAACTCCCCGCGACGAATCAGTGATGTGTTCATTTCAATCGATCCTACCGCGCGTTACTCACCCGGCACATCGGAGCCAAGGCCGGTCACTGGTCTGGCGGGGAAGGTTCACAACTTCTTCTTCCCCACCTGCACGCTGCCATCGCTCAGTCCGACGTGGCCGTGGATGGGGCAGGTGGTGAATGGCTGTTGCGGATCGGAGTCCTTTCCATTCGGGTTCAGGTATTGGTAGCTGATTGCCGAGGGGTTCAACTCCGCCCATGTCGTGGCCTGTGTGCTGGCGGGCGCGTTCGGACAGAACAAAATCTTGGGTGTCACCAGTTCGACTTTCATCGAGGGCAGGTCCGGCGGAAAAACTTTTCCGTGATCGGCAGCATACAGCCGCAGGGCCAGACCGATTTGTTTCAGGTTGTTGACGCACGCGATGGCCTGCGCCCGATCCTTGGCCTTCTCCATCAGGTCCGGCGTGACCTTGAAGGCCCCGGCCGCCCGCTGTTGCCTGGCCTGTTGCCAGAAATAAACATTCAGTCCCACGCTCGCCGTGAGCGCCAGGCCGAGCAGAATGGTCACCGGTTTCATCGTTTCGTTCCTTGCGTGTTCATTGCACCCCCTACTACAGAAATGGCGGCCTCTGGTTACAGCGCAATCTGGTGCAAAGTTCAGCCGCGCTCGGGCCAGCGCAATACGAATGGCCTTGGCGTGATTGACCCCGTGCCGGTAATGCCTACGCTGCCGGGCAGAAACAACCAACGCACCAACACCATGCCAGCCTCGCCACCCAACGAAAATCCTGCGGCGTCCGGCGTTGGGCAGTTCAACACGACGCATTGGAGCGTGGTGCTGCTGGCGGGCGAATCCGCAGCGCCGCACGCGGACGCCGCCCTGGACAAGTTGTGCGGTACGTACTGGTATCCGCTCTACGCCTATGTGCGGCGGGCCGGGCACAGTCCCGAGGACGCGCAGGATTTGACGCAGGAATTCTTCGCGCGGCTGCTGGAGAAGAACTACCTGAAGCTCGCCTCGCAGGAACGGGGGCGGTTCCGATCGTTTCTGCTCAAATCGCTCCAGCATTTTCTCGTGAACGAATGGGTGCGCGGCCAGGCGCAGAAACGCGGCGGCGGTCAGAAACTCCTGTCATTGGACGAAGAGGCCGGCGAGCGGAGTTATCTGCAGGAGCCGGCGGAGCAGCTTCCGCCCGAGAGCCTTTACGACAAGCGCTGGGCCATGACTCTGTTGGATCGGGCCATGGAACAGTTGCGGGTGGATTACGCCGCCGCCGGGAAGCGCGAACTCTTCGACCCATTGAAGAGTCTGTTGTTGAGCGAAGGCTCCGCGCAGGTCTATGGCGAGTTGGCTGGTCCGCTGGGCCTGAGCGAAGGCCACTCGCAGCGATGTCGTGGAAACTCTTCGCGTTGGAAAGGCAGGGCGCGCCGCTCCGCGCGAGCCTGAATGTGCCGTTGCTTGTCGCACGGCTAACGGCGCGCGCGGAGAAACGCGCCCTGGCAACTCATGAAACCGAACCTCGTTCGCCCTCTGCTCGGTAGCGTATTGGCCTGCCTGCTCTTGAGCGGGTGCCAGGTTACGCGATGGAATGAAGGGCCGCAGATTTACACCATCCATCCGGCGCCGCCGTTTCTCACGGAGGCACTGGCGTTGGAAAAGGCCCGCGAAACGTTAGCCAGGGACGGCTTCAGTTTGGACGAATGGCCGATCATGAAAACCGATGCGCCGAAGGGCAAGACGCCGGACGGCACACGCGACAAGTATTTCGATCGCTTCAGCTTCCGGCCTCACGCGGGACGTGTTCACTTCAGCAATGGGAAGAAAACTCGCTCTTACGACGTTTCGCTCGACGGTGACCGCGTGACCTGTACGCGCTTCCGTGGGCATTGATCGGCGAGTCGCATTGATGTCTCTACGACAAACCGCAGAAGTACTGCCGCGTCCGTCATCCGCAGACCATCCGCTCACGGCTGGCGACGAGCACGTTCGAAAAACTCCTGGCACCGTCAGCGGGGAACGCCTTTGAGATGGAGTTCAATCCACAAAGGCGAACTCGTTGGCCAGCAGCAGCACCTGGGCGTATTGCTCCCACGCGGTGAGGTATTGCGGGGCGGGGCGGGGGCCATCGAACTCTGCGCGCGCGTCCCAAGTCGTGGTCTTGTCCTTCATCACCGGCGCCCAGAGAAACTGGTCGGCGTTCAACGTGCCGCCGATATCCACGATGAAGTCGAGCGTGTCACCGGCCTGCACAAGGACGTTCGTCGCGGTCATGGCGGTCTTGGTCTTGTGAACCGTGGCTGTCTGCAACTCACCGTCGCGGCTCGACACAATGAAGCCCCGCACGCCATCGCCCTGCTCAGGTTCGTGCTTGAGCGTGCCGGAGATGTTCAAGGTCGCGTCGCGCGGAGCAATCCAACGGCGGACACAGGCGTGGGCGCGCGTGTTGCCGGGATGACCGCCCTCGGCCGTGACCTGCGCCCAGCCAGTCTCACCGCCCGGCCATGCGGTCGCGCCCTGCCACGCGGAGCCGGTGAAGTGCGGCAGCGGCGTGAAGGACTTCAATTGCTTCGTCGTGTCATCGTATTCGCCCGTGCCGTAGCGCCACTGCGTTTCGCGCACCGGCGGTGGCGCGGGAGTAGCGTCACCCGCGGCGGCTTTGATGAAGCGCAGGGCGGCGGCGACTTCACTCCTTGTCGCGCTGCGCTGGTAGAGCGTCTGATGAAGCTGTTGCACGCGTTGCTCTGGCGATTTGTCCGTGAGTTGCTTCGCCAGCGCCTTGGCGCGTGCGGCGGCAAACTTGCCGTTCAGGAAAAAGAGGGCCTGCTGCGGCACCGTCGTCTCGTGACGCACGGCGACGTGGATGTCGGGATTGGCGAAGTCAAAGGTGCGGAACGTGCCGGGCAGGAATTGGCGATCCACGAACGCATAGATCGTGCGGCGCTTGTTCCCCGCGTCGAGCAGTTCGGCGGGCTTCCCCCCCATGCTCGCATCGAGTTCGCCGCTCACCGCGAGCATCGCATCGCGGACTTGTTCGAACCCCAGGCGGTGAATCGGGAAGTGCGAGAGCAGCCGGTTGTCCGCGTCTGTCGCTGATGGTTTGCCGGGAAGCGAACTCTGTTGATACACGGCGCTCGACAGAATCAGCCGGTGCATCGCCTTCACGCTCCAGCCCTCGGCGATAAAACGCCGCGCCAGCCAGTCGAGCAGTTCGGGATGACTCGGCGCCTCCGCGCGCAAGCCGAAGTCGCTCGGCGTCTTCACCAGCCCGGTGCCGAAGTGGTGTTGCCAGATGCGGTTCACCAGCACGCGCGCGGTGAGCGGGTTGTCGGGGCTGGCGATGGCTCGGGCGAGTTCGAGCCGGCCGCTGCCCGTCTGAAACGGCTCGCGCTTCGGGCCGGAAATCACTTCGAGGAACTGGCGCGGGACTTCCTCGCCGAGACGCGACGCGCTGCCGCGTTTGAACACGCGCGGGTTCGGCTCCGGTTCGCGATCCGCGAGAATGAGCGCGGCGGGCGTGCCCAGCGCGATGAGCCGGCGGTCCACGTCGCTGCTCAGTTTCCACAGTTCCTCGCAGACGGTGGTGGGGAAGAAGAACTCCGTGTTCGCAACGCCGGTGTCCGGCACCACCGCGGGCGAGTTCGCGTCGTAAAGGAAGCGCCGCAGCTCCTCGCTCGCATCGTCGCCGAGTTTCGCCGGGGCGGGAGCGCCGTTGGTTTTGGCTGCCGCGAGCGCGGTCTTCCACTCGTCATCCACGGACTTGAACACATTTCCGTAACGCTTCGCCGCGTCGCGCAGGCTGGTCACCGGCTTTGAAAATTCGCCGGCGATGAGCCGGTTGAGATTCGTTTGCGCGAGCACCGGTGCGAGCGCGACGGCGGCGGCCTTCTCGAAGCCGGCCTCGGAAACTCCCTTCAGTTTTGCGAGCGAATGCCACGGCGCGAAAATCGGGTGGGGCGCGGATTCTGTCTGGTGCAGGAAGTCACGCCAGCGCCGCACGGAGAAGGGGATGAGATCGTTGGTGGAGAGAAGCTGGTCGAAGCCTTCCTCCGGGTAGTTCTTCAACTCAAGCTGCGCAGCGAGGTAGTCGCCGACGCGGGCGCGCAGGCGGGCGTTGGCTTCGCCCCGGCGCTGGGCGAGCTGGTCGGAGAATTTACGCCGCCTGTCTGCGAGTTCTTTGTCATCGGACGCGGCGAGCGGCACGAGTTGGTCATCGGCCCCGTGGAAGACGCCGTAGAGCGAATAATAGTCCGCCGTGGGAACCGGATCATACTTGTGATCATGGCAGCGCGCGCAAGCGACGGTCAGCGCCATCGTGCCGCGCGTTACCACGTCGATGCGGTCGTCGATGATGTCGTGCGTGACGCCGATGAAGCGGCGGCCACCGGTGATGAAACCCATCGCGACCAGATCGGGCGAGCCTGCGGGCGCGAGTTGATCGGCGGCAAGCTGGAGCAACAGGAAGCGGTCGTAAGGCAGGTCGTCGTTGAAGGCGCGAATCACCCAGTCGCGATACGCGGGCGCATGGACGAAGCGCCGTTCCTCGCGTCCGTAAACGTAGCCCTTGGTGTCCGAGTAGCGCGCCACGTCCAGCCAGTGCCGCCCCCAGCGCTCCCCGTAACGCGGGCTGGCGAGCAGGCGGTCGATGAGTTGGTCCATGGCGGCCGGTCGATTCTTGGCCGCCGCCTTGATAAACTGTTCCATCTGGTCGTTCGTCGGCGGAAGTCCGGTGAGATCAAAACTCATCCGGCGAAACAATGTTCTCGGGTCGGCTTCTGGAGTGGGCGCGACGCCGGCGGCATCCAGCCTTGCGAGAATGAAGCGATCGAGGTCCGTCTGCACCCAGCGTGAGTTCTTTACCTTGGGCGGCGTGACAGCGCGCGGCGGGTGAAAGGCCCAATGCTCGCGCGCATCCGGCGGCGGCTTGGTGTCAGCCAAAACAGTGAGCGCGGCAAATACCAGCACCGCCACGCACCAAGCGACGGCGAAAGGCACCGGAGTGCTTGGCTCCTGGCTCGATCCAAACATGGCTTTCGCGCGCTTCATGGTGATGGCTGTGCAGAGAAACTGATCGCAAGAGGCGGCGAGGTCAACATTCCAATTCCTTGAGAGCTTGTCTGAAAAGTCACTGGTGCAGCGAAAGCGGCCCGCCCCGGAGTGCGCCCGTCCTCGGGCGCAGCAAGGTGCGAACATCAGCGGGTATGGGATTTTCCGACGCGCTCCCAGTCATCACGTTGCTGCGCCCGAGGACGGGCGCACTTCGGGGCGGGTTGCCGCCGCCGCCTCACCGCATTTTCAGACAGGAGGATTTCGACGAGTAATCCGCGGACGAGGGAAGCCGGGACGATTCAACCTGCGCGCCTACTCATCTTCGGAATCCGCGAAGAAGCCCGTGTCGGCGCAGATGCCGCGGCGCGTCGTGGCGACGAAGTCGAGCATGACCTGCGCGGCCGGGCTTTTGAAATCCTCGCGCGCTTCTTCGACGGCTTCGCGCAGCTTGCGGCCGCCGCGGAAGAGAATCAGGTAAAGACGCTTCAACTCGCGGCGCTGCTCCGGGGGGAAGCCCGCGCGGCGCAACCCGATGGTGTTCAGGCCGCAGATGCCGTTGTTGTCGCGCGCCACGGTGTAGGGCGGCAGATCCAGGCTGATGCCCGAGCCACCCTGCATCATGGCCAGAGTGCCCACGCGCACGAACTGATGCAGCAGGCAGGTGCCGGAGATGAACACCCGGTCGGCCACGGTCACATGGCCGCCCAGCAGGGCCCCGTTGGCCATGATGATGTGGTTGCCGACCTGCGAGTTGTGTCCCACATGGCTGTTGGCCATCAGGAAATTATTCGAGCCGACCACGGTGTCCTCCTCCAGACTGTTCGACCGATGCACCGTGACGTGCTCGCGAAACACGTTGTCATCGCCGATGCGGACGCGGGTCGGTTCGCCCCGGTAGCGCAGATCCTGCGGCGCCTCGCCGATGACCGCGCCGGGGAAAATCTGGTTGCGCTGTCCGATGCTGGTTTGCCCGGTGAGATAGACGTGCGGGCCGACGACACAATCGTCGCCCAGGATCACGCCCTCATCGATGACAGCGTAGGCCCCGACCCGGGTGTTGGCACCGAGTTGAGCTTTTGGATGAATGACTGCGGTTGAATGAATCATTGCGCGGCCCCAGATGAACATGGAAGAGCCGGGATTGAAAAGGGCATTTCTGGCGGGTCGGAGCGCGGACTTTCCAGTCCGCCGCAACGATCAAAGATCGGGGCGCTTCCATCCACTCTGGCGCCTTGCCACGTTCCACACCGCTGCGGGCTGGAAAGCCCACGCTCCGGCTAAGAGCCGGTCAGAAAATTCGGCCCCGGAGTGCGCCCGTCCTCGGGCGCAGCAAGGTGATGAGGCCGAGCGCGTTGGAAAAATCCACACCGGCCGCCTTTTCCGCGTTGCTGCGCCCGAGGACGGGC
>JANOQV010000062.1:0-1773 GCA_031414955.1 Pedosphaera sp.
GGACGTGCTCGAGAATCCCGACCGCATTTCCAAGACCGTTCTCGACAAGGCGCTCGATTCCAACACCGCCTTTGAAATTCTCTCCATCGACATCGCCGACGTGGACGTGGGCGAAAACGTGGGCGCGAAATTGCAGGCCGAGCAGGCCGAGGCCAACAAGCTCATCGCGCAGGCCCACGCCGAAGTGCGCCGCGCCGCCGCCGTGGCCACCGAACAGGAAATGGTCGCCCGCGTCTCCGAGATGCGCGCCCGCGTCGTCGAGGCCGAGGCGCAAATCCCGCTCGCCATGGCCGAGGCCTTCCGCGCCGGCCACCTCGGTGTCATGGACTATTACAAGATGAAGAACGTGCAGGCCGACACCTCGATGCGCGAGAACATCGCCGGCACCGGCCAGCAGACCTCGAAGAACTCGTGATTCACGAAATGGAAATCGTCCGTCAACTAGCGCGAACGGAGCGCGGAGCTCCAGCTCCGCGCGGCCCGCTGCTTCCTTCGCGCAAAGCTGGAGCTTTGCGCTCCAATTCCCATGCTCGCTGAACTCAACAACAACCTCATCGGCATCATCGTCGCGATCATCGTGACGATCGTTGCTTCGCTCGTGAAGAAGAAGCAGCCGGAGGAGGAATGGGAATTGCCGCCGGAGTTGAAACCGCGCCGCGACCAGCCGCCTAAACAATCACAGACGCCCAAAGTCAGCCGCTGGGAGGAGGAGTTGCGTCGTGTGCTTGAGCAGCCGCGCCCGCTGCCGTCCGCCCCGCCTCCCGCACCCCCGCCGCTCATTTACCACCAACCACCGCCGCTGGCACGGATGGAAGAATACCAGACCACATCCGACGAAGGCGCACCGGAAGAACCAGCGGTGCCGCGCCTGCACGCCCTCACCGAAGCCGCACAAAGCCACGCCCACGCGGCCTCGCTCTGGCAGCGCACGCAGGATCAATTGCACCAACTCCACGGCCCGACGCACCGCGCCACCGCTCCCGCGTCCGTGCATCATGTGGAGGTGGCCCCGGAAATTCGTGAATTGCTGAAGACGCTGCGCCAGCCACACGGCGCGCGCGCCGCCATCCTCGCGTCCGTCATCCTCGGCCCGCCGCGCGCTTTCGAAATCTGAACCAACCAAACCCATGCTCGACTACGCTGTTGTCTTCCTTCTCATCGCCATCCTCGCCGGCATCCTAGGCTTTGGCAGCCTCAGCGGCCTGGCCGCGACCATCGCCAAGGTGCTGGTCGTCGTGTTCCTCGTCCTCTTCATCCTGTCGCTGCTCAAGAGGAAGAAGTGAGGGGGTGAGCAACGGTTAAGCCACCGCGCGCGTCGCATGAAGACAGCAATCATCAAGATGGTGAGACACTATCAAAAGTGGGCGCCACAAGGTTTACGCGACACTTGTCGCTTCGAGCCGAGATGTTCTTGCTACATGATTCTAGCGGTCGAGAAGCATGGGGCATTTCGTGGTGCTATCATGGGCGGTCGTAGAATTCTCCGTTGTCACCAGCCTAACGGCGGAGTTGATTACCCCTAGGCTGACGAAAAGGCCATTATGTGGATTTGCCGAAATTGCAAAGAAGAGTCTGAGGATAACTTCGACGGTTGTTGGAGTTGCGGCACTGCGCGAGGTGCCTCGGCTTCCGCCGAGCCGTCACCAGAGCACAGCATAGTTTCTAAAACTCCCCCAACACTTCAAAACACGCCGAAGCCACCTAAAATCGCCGCGCGTTCTACGAAGTATGAATACAAGGTGGTTCCATTTATTGGCAGGTTGAAAAGTGGGC
>JANOQV010000063.1:0-2921 GCA_031414955.1 Pedosphaera sp.
CAGTTCAATGTGCTCAATCCGGTATGCCCGCCCAGTCGCAACGACGTGATGACCGGCCACTATCCAGCACGGTATTGCGTGCATCAGCACTTCGCCGCGCCAGCGCAGAATCATGCGCGGAACATGCCCGACTGGCCGCCCGAATGAAGAGCGAATCAACGTGTTGGGAAAAGTTTTGCGTCTCAAATGACATGCAACACCTGCTCACACTCCTTGCCGCCCTGTTGCCGTCTCCATTGCCAGCGCTCTGTGCCGGAAAGTCGAAAGCCGAGGCCGACACAAGAACCGGGTGTTATTGAAAGTGGCGGGCACCAGGTGGTGGGTTTGGTCGCGCAGCGACAAAACCAGCCGGCATTTCTCAGCCTATTTTCCCGCAGATTCCGCTCCGGAAAATCTGGGGTCGCCCTGAATCTGTGGGAAACAGCCTCGACGGACCGGACGGAACTCATCCATCTTAAAAAGCATGAAACACCTGCTCACACTCATTGCCGTCTTGCTGCTCGCACCCTTGGCAGCCCGCTGCGCCGATGCCGATACCAGGACGTTGCGCGTCTTTATTTTCGCGGGCCAGTCGAACATGGAGGGGGCGGATTCAAAGGTGAAGGACATCCAACGCTTCCCGCCTTTTGCCGGATTGGACATGCCTCAGGACAAAGTTTTGTTCTCTTACAGCATTGGGCGTGAAACGAAGCAGGCCTCCGATGGTTGGGTCGCTTTGCAGCCGGTGGGCAAGATGGTCGGGCCGGAACTCAGCTTTGCCAGACGAGTGTCGCAGAACATTGATGCCCCCATTGCCATCATCAAGTGCGCCGCCGGTGGCACGACTTTGGGGGGTGATTGGAATCCCGACGAACCCGGTGGCTTCAAGCTCTACCCGCTGGCCTTGCAGTTGATTCAATCATCGCTGGCCGAACTCGACCGGAAGAAGGTGCCTTACCGGATCGAAGGCTTCATGTGGCATCAGGGGGAGAACGACATGTTCAACAAGGAGTTCAAGCCGAACTACGGCAAGAACCTGAAAAACTTTCTGGCGAGCTGGCGTCGTGACCTCAAGACGCCCGGCCTGAAATTCTACGTCGGGGAGCTTTGCACCAAGACGATTTGGGGCATGGACAACCGTGAGCCGATGTATGCCATCCGCGCGGGGCAGAAAGCTGTCACTGACTCCGATCCGCTGGCGGAATACATCCCGACCTCGCACGATGCGGTGGAAATTGGCGGCGGTGAGGGATTGCATTATCACTACGGGACGCTGGGGCAACTGGAGCACGGCGTGAACTACGCGGACGCCTATCTGCGAACGATTGGAAAGCAGCCCGCCAGCGACCGCCCGCTCAAGGTTTGGCCGTATGCGAAGGGAAGCCCGGTCAAGCTCTTCATCCTCGCAGGACATCGCAACATGGAGGGCGAGCGTGCCTTCACTCAGGAACTCAAAGCACTGGCGGGCCAGGAGTCGCTGGCGGACGACAATGGCAAAGTCGCATTCAAATACAGTCTCGGCGGCGGCTACAAAATCTCGAACGGCTGGGAGCCACTCGGCCCCGCCGGATTCTACGACACCTTCGGCCCCGAACTCAGCTTCGGCAAAACGCTGCAAGGCAAAGTTCCCGGCAACATCGCCATCGCCAAATTCACGCACAGCGGCTCGCAGATGAACGACTGGACGCCACAGGGAACGAACGCGAAAGACCGGAACCTCTATCCGCAGTTCATCGCCTTCATCCAGGAATCCATCAAGGAGCTTCAAGCCAAAGGTCATCCGGTGGAACTCGCCGGCATCGTGTATCATGCCGGGGAGAACGACATGGCCTTTGGACCTTACCGGAGCAACGCGGCCAAGTGGCTGCAATCCACGGTCGCGAAAAGCCGAGAGGACTTGGCGCTGCCGGCGCTGAAATGGTTCGCCAGCCAACAACCGCCTACCGATGAGAAAGGACTCAACCGCATTGATGTCACCGCAAACCTAGCCGCCATTGCCGCCGCCGACCCGGCGTTCATTCACCTCAAGGCCTTCGATCTTCCGCCGCAGAAAGAGAAGCTGGTCATCACCACGGCGGGCATTGTCCGCTTGGGAGAATTGCTGGCCGAGGGCTACCTCGACAGCAAGTAGCTTACGCCATGAGGACAAAACTCCACCGCGCCATCACTGCGCTGCTCTTTGCGTTCTGCGCAATCCTCCCGGCGAGCGCGGCGGAGAAACCCAACATCCTCCTCATCCTCGCCGATGACCTCGGCTATGGCGATGTGCGCTGCTACAATCCCAAGCGCGGGAAAATTCCCACGCCGCATATCGACGCGCTCGCGAAAAGCGGGATGCGGTTCACGGACGCGCACACGTCGAGCGGCGTGTGCTCGCCCACGCGCTACGCGCTGCTCACGGGGCGGTATCATTGGCGCACGCGCCTGCAGAGCGGCATCGTGGGCTATCTCGAAAAGCCGCTCATAGCGCCCGACCGGGTCACGCTCGCGAGCCTGCTCAAGCCGCACGGCTACCGCACGGGCATGGTGGGAAAGTGGCATCTCGGCTGGGATTGGAACGTGCCGCCGGAACAGCGGAAATTCTTTGGCGGCGGACGCGGGGCGACGCCGGCAAATACGACGGACGAGCATCGCGCGGCGTGGCGCGAGTATTTTGCCAAGCCCATCGGCGGCGGGCCGACGGCGCGCGGGTTCGATGAATACTTCGGCACCGATGTCCCGAACTGGCCGCCGTATTGTTTCATCGAGAACGACCGCACCGTCGGCATCCCAGGCGAGTTCCTGCCGGCAGCGGTGCTGGCGAAAAATCAGGCCAGCCTGCCCGGCCCGGCGCTCGCGGGCTGGAAGCTCGAAGGCATCCTGCCCGCGCTTGGCGACCGTGCGTGCGCGTTCATCGAGAAGTCCGCGAAGCAGCCGGAGCCGTTCTTTCTCTATCTCCCGCT
>JANOQV010000064.1:0-1864 GCA_031414955.1 Pedosphaera sp.
ATTGCAGGGTGCCCGCGGTGTCGTACTTGGCCATGAACACATCGTAGCTTCCCGCGTTCGTCAGATTCGTGGTGCCGAAGTTCGCTGTGTTCTCGAATTGGCCGGTCACGTAGCAATTCCCGGCGCTGTCCACCGCGATCGCCCAACCCACATCGGAACCGGTCCCGCCGGCACTGCGGACCCATTGCACAACGCCGGCGCGGTCATACTTGGCGACGTAAATGTCATCGCCTCCGCCTGTGGTGATGTTTGTCTCACCAAACTGAGCCGTCCCACTGAAGAAGCCGGTCACGTAACAGTTACCCAGCGTGTCGGTGGCGCCGGCGTGTGAGTAATCGGTCGTGCTCCCTCCGGCGCGGCGAGCCCACTGGGTTGGCGCGACCGGGGCGGCATCACCCCTCACGCTGAGGATGCCCATGGCCGCCGCGATTACGGCGGTGAAGTAATTTGGTTTCATGGCGGAACGATTCCGACTTGGCGCTAATGTTCTCGGAGGCAACTGGAGTGAACTATTGAGGATACGCAGAAGCAACGTCCCGCGACAAGCGTGCTTTCTGAACGGAATCACTCCGTGAACCGGAAGCCGGGAATTCCTTTCCCGGTGCTCGCCTCTTGGACAACCTTTGACGAGTTAGTCGTCCGATCCGTACGGATGCGGCACCAGCCTGCAAACCTTCCGGAGGCCTATTCCCACTCAATCGTCCCCGGCGGCTTGCTGGTGATGTCGAAGACGCACCGGTTCACGCCCTTGACCTCGTTGATGATGCGGGTGGCGAGCTTCTCCAGCACGTCGTAAGGCAGGCGCACCCAGTCCGCCGTCATGCCGTCCTGCGATTCCACCGCGCGGATGGCGATGGTGAAGTCGTACGTGCGCTCGTCGCCCATGACACCCACGGAGCGAATCGGCAGCAGCACGGCGAAGCTCTGCCAGATCTTGTAGTAAAGCCCGGTCGATTTCATCTCCTCCACGACGATGGAATCCGCATTGCGGAGGATGTCGCAGCGGACCTTCGTGACCTCGCCGAGAATCCTGACCGCCAGGCCCGGGCCGGGGAACGGCTGGCGCCAGACGATTTCCTTGGGCAGTCCCAGTTCGAGGCCAAGCTGGCGAACCTCGTCCTTGAAAAGACATTTCAGCGGCTCGACCAGGGCGAACTTCATGTTCTTCGGCAGGCCCCCGACGTTGTGGTGGCTCTTGATGAGCGCGGCGGGATTGCCTGCGATGGGGACCGACTCGATGACGTCGGGATAAAGCGTGCCCTGCGCGAGGAATTTTGCTTTGCCCGCCCGCTTCGTCGCGGCCTGGAAAACATCGATGAACGTCTTGCCGATCACCTTTCGCTTGCGCTCCGGATCGGTAATGCCCTTGAGCTTGCGCAGAAAAAGGCCGGCGGCGTTCTCGTATTGCAGCTTCACCTTGAAGTTGCGGCCGAACACCTCCCGCACCACCTCCGCCTCGCGCGCGCGCAGCAGCCCGTTGTTCACGAAGATGCACGTGAGCTGATCGCCAATCGCCTTGTGCAGCAGCGCCGCCGCGACGCTGGAATCCACGCCGCCCGACAGGCCGAGGATCACGCGTTCCTTGCCGACCTGCGCGCGGATTTCATCCACGGACTGGTCGAGGTAGCTCCGCATGGTCCAGCCCTGGCCGCAGCCGCAGACGCCGTGGACGAAGTTGGTCAGAATCTCCTTCCCGCGCGGCGTGTGGACGACCTCGGGATGGAACTGCAGGCCGAAGAACTTCTTCGCCGGATGCTCGATGGCCGCGTAGTCGCTGTTCTCCGTGGTGGCGACGACCACGAAATCCCGGGGCGGACGGGTGAGCTTGTCGCCGTGGGAATTCCAAACCTGAAGCTGCGCGGGC
>JANOQV010000065.1:0-73957 GCA_031414955.1 Pedosphaera sp.
ACCGCCGCCAGCTCCGCCCCAATCATTTCCCGCGTCTTCGCCTTCGCGTCGGCGAGTTGCACTTCGCCCTTGTCGAGCTTGGCCAGGAAGGCCTTCTGCGCGGTGTAATCCTTGTTGGCCACGCCGGCTTTGCTCTGGAGCATGCGCCAGGCTTTGCGGCGTTCGATGGCGAAGAGGACCATTTGGCGCGTCACGGCGTAGTATTTGAACTTCCCGTTGATCTCCGCCTTGATGTAGGTGCCGAAGTTCGGGACGAAGCTGCGGTGCTTCGGGTCGAACACACGGCGGTGGATGACGTCGTCCTGCGTGATGAAGAGGAGCATGTCGTCGAAGGGGACGAGCTGCGCGGCCTCCTCCTCGGTGATGCTCTTGACGTGCTTGCGGAAGCGGCCCTCGGTGATGGCCCAATGCGCCACGCTGAAATTGTATTCCTCGCCGTTGCTGGCGAATTTCGTGCGCCACCAGTCGCGGTCGGTGCTCGGGTTGCCCTTGAGGTCGAACGCCTCCTGCGAGGTCTCGCCCTTGCGCGGATTGAAAACGAACTCCGGCATGCCGCGCGCGTCGCGGACCATCTTGGCCTGGTCGGCGCTCATGTTGTCGCCCACGCCGTGCTCGGGCTGGCAGGTGGTGTAGCACTGGTAGAACGCCGTGCCGCGATATTCCAGTCCGTCGAGCATCGCCTTGTAAAGCTTGGCCGCGTTGGCGATGGAAACCTGCGCGACAAACGGCGAGCCGTGGCCGCTGGTGAACGCCTCGGAGACGTTCTTCTTCTCAATCAACTTGCCCTGCGACGCGGCGCCGAACTGGTTCATATCGTAACCGCCGAGCATCGTGGAGCTGTCGGAGTTCTGGCCGCCGGTGTTGGAGTAAACCTGCGTGTCGAGCATGAGAATCTTCACGTTCGGACGGTTCTGGAGAACCACCTTCGAGACGTTCTGGAAGCCGATGTCGCCGAGCGCACCGTCGCCGCCGATGACCCAGACTTTGGGCAGTTCCTTGATCTCCTGCTCAGTCATGAGCGCGTCGTCGAGATGCGTCAGGGTGAAGTATTCCGCCGTGCTCGCGACGTTCTCCGTGCGGTCGAGCAGCATGTCCGTGAGGCGCTCTGGCACCACGGAACTGCGCGAATGATGAATGATGACCGACTCGGCCATGAGCCACGAAATCGTGGAGCCGTCCTGGAAGAGCGAGTTCATCCACGGATACGGATGCGGATTCGATGGCGGCGTGGAACCATAGACGGTGTTACAGCCGGTGCTCGCACCCATCATCATCACGGACATGCCGTTGGCGCGACGGCCGTCCACCGCCTGGAGTTCCTTGTGATTGAACGCGTCCTGCTTCAACACGGCCACGAGTCCGCCAATGAGCTGCTCGTCGGTGATGGCGCCGTGCGTCGCCTCGTAATCCGCGATGCGCTTGGCCGTGTCGTCATCATTCTCGCCGCCGAGGCCGATGATGACGTGGGCGAAGGTGGTGCGGAACAATTGATACTCGGCCTCGTCGCGGGCCTTGAGCGCGGCGAGCTTTTGCGCGCCTTCCTGGGTAAGGCGTTCGGCCTTGGCGCGGAGGCGGTCAGCCTTCTTGTGATAAAGCGGGCGCATGTAAGCCTCCGTCGTGCTGGCCACGGCGCGGAGGATGGACTTCTCGCCGCAGCCGGCGCAGGCACCGTCGCCGGAGACGAGCGCCTCGTAATTGCGGCGCACCATGAGGTGATTGCGCAACGCGGCCTCGCGGGAATTCGCGGCGTCGTCGTCGTTGTAGAGGCCGAGGAATTTCTGCGGCGTGTCGGGCATCAGCCGCGAGAAAATCTGCGCAGTCGTTAGGTCGGCGTTCAACTCCTCCGTCTCGCGGGTCATGCGCAGCGCATCGTGGTCGCCGCAGACCGTTACGCATTCGCCGCAGCCTTTGCAGAGGTCGCTGACGAAGATGGAGAACAGGCCGCCCGCGCCGGGCGTCTTGGCTTCGGGCGAGCGGAAGATGGCCGGCACGTTCGAGTAGGCAATCGGCAGCTTGGCGATGATGCCGGTGAACTCGGCTTTCGCCGCATCGGCGACACCGACGAGCGCGGTGACTTCCGCGGCGATGATGTCTTTGAAGGGCACGTTGCTCTTCGCCTTCACCGATTCGGTCATCTTCACGCGCGCACGCTGTTCGAGGCCGGGAAGTTCGTTGAGCACCTTCTTCCGTTCGGCGGTGTCCTTGATGTAATTCACCGCCGCCGCCCGGAGCACGGTGACGACATCCTGCGCCATGTTGGGCAGCGCGGTGTCGGGGCAGGCCGTGATGCACTCCATGCACTGCGTGCAATTCTCCGCGATGTAAACCGGCGTCTCACGGCGCGCGACATACTTGGACTGCGTCAAGCCCGTGCCCGCGCCCATCACGCCGACGGATGCGAACGCGCCCGCCGGCTGGTGGTAGCCGAGTCCGGCGCGGAATTCGCTGTCGAACTTGGCGAGCGATTGCAACGGAATGCGCGGCTGCTGTGTCGGCGGCATCGGCACACCACCGCAGGCCGTGCCGCAACCGGCGGTCGGGAGCAGGTCGTGCTGGCCGAGCGGGAGCACGGGCGGATTGCGCATCGAAGAACGATCCGCGTCCGCCGCTTCGCCGTATTTGATTTCCACCACGCGCGAGAAGCCCTCGGTCATGACGGTCATGTTCGACGCGACCACGGCGTCGCCGAAGCGGCCGAACTTTTTCTCATACTGCTTCTGCACGCTCTCGTGAAATTTTTCCTCGCTGATACCGAACTCCTTGAGGAACGGGCTGACGCGGAAGAACGCGCCAAGGAACGAGTTGCCCTGCATGCGCAGTTGCAGCTCGGTCTGCTTGGTCGCCTTCCGCGCGATGTCGAAGCCGGGCAGGATGAAGACGCGGATGCCGTTCTCTTTCACGAACTGGCGATACTTGAAAGGGATGCGCGTCCACGCCGTCTCGGGCGAGTCGCTGGATTCCCAGACAAACGCGCCGCCTTTCTTGAGACCGTCGAGCGGGTTCGTGTGCGTGAAGGCCTTCGGGTCGCAGCAGAGCACCACGTCCACGTGGTTCAACTCGCAGTTAACCTGGATGCGTTGGGGCGCGACGGTGAGGTAGTAATTGGTGGGCGCGCCTTTTTTCTCCGAGCCATATTTCGGATTCGCCATCACGTAGAGCTTCTCGACGATGAAGCCGGCCTCGTCGTGCTCGCCGGCGCGCTCGGAAATGTATTGGCCGAAATCGCCGACGAGTTCGCCGAGATTCTTGCCCGTCGTAATCATGCCCCAACCGCCGATGGAGTGGAACCGCACCGCGATGGACTTGTCGGGCAGGAGCGACGGCGTGTCCTTGCTGATGACCGCGTAGGGATGATTCACGCCGAGAACAAAGAACGTCTCACCGTCCGCCGCGCTCGCGCCGTCCAGGCGCTTGCTCACGCCGGTCGCGAACTCATACGCACCAAGTGTGTGCTCGGGACGGAAATCGCGCGAGCCGATGCCGTAAGCGCCACGGAACAAGCGCGGCGTCTCGGCGGGAGTGAGCGCGGGGAGCGCGCCGCCGAACTTCGTTACCTCGTTGGCCTTGCTCAGCGCCACGCGGATGTCGCGCGCGAGCGGATTGTCGCCCGCCAGACCTTCGTCGGTCCGTTCGAGGATGATGACGTTCTTCTTGCCGCGCAGGGCATTGATGACGGCGGCTTCCGGGAACGGCCGGATGACGTTGATGTGAATCGAGCCGACCTTGGCGTTGCGCTGGCCGCGCAGGTAATCGCACGCCGCCTCGATGTTGTCCGCCGCGCAGCCGAGCGAGACGAACACCGTGTCCGCGTCCTCGGTCTTATATTCTGTGATGAGTCCGTAGTGGCGACCCGTGAGGCGACCGAACTCCGCGTAGGCGTGTTCGAGGAAGCCGAGGATCGGCTCGTTGAAATTGTTCCGGCGGGCGACCACGCCGTTCATGTGATGCTCCTGGTTCTGCACCGGGCCGAGCAGCACGGGATTCTTCAGGTCCATCATCTGCGGCACGCGACGGCGCTTCGGCCCGAAAATTTCGCGCTGCGCCGGCGTCGGGCAGTCAACCATCTCATCCGCTGCGCCGAGGAATTCGCGGAGCAACTCCGCCTCGGGCGCGAGATACATGCGCTCCGAATGCGTGGTGAGCATGCCGTCCTGGATGTTCATGCCGGGGTTCAGCGCGAGTTCGCAGACCTTGCGGAGAATGATGCCCTGGTCGGCGCACTGCTGCGCGTCCTTCGACATCAGCATCGTCCAGCCTGTGTCGAGCGCTCCGTAGAAATCATCGTGCCCGCAATGGACGTTCAGCGCGTGCTTGGTCAGCGCGCGCGCGCCGACCTCGATGACCATCGTCGAGAGCTTGCCCGGCGCGTGGTAATACTGCTCCATGGCGTAGGCGATGCCTTGACCCGAGGTGAAGTTGACCGTACGCCGCCCGCACACCGCGTAAGCTGTCGCGCCGCCCTGCGCCGCGTGCTCGCCTTCCGTTTCGATCGCGATCTTCTGCTGGCCCCAGACGTTGAGTTCGCCCGTGGCAAAAGAGTTCTGGTAAATCTCGCCGCCCTCGGTGCTGGGCGTGATGGGATAAAACACGCCGCCCTCGGTGATGCGCGTCTCGACGTATTGCGTGACGAGTTGGTTGCCATTGCACGTCACGCGGATGCCGGGGTACTTCGGCTTGTGTCGGGACGTGGCTGTTTTGCCGGCGGGACCGGCAACCTGTTGACCCGCGAGAACCGAAGTATCTTTCGTCATACGCTTGTCTTCCCTGATCGTGGGCAGGGATTGATTTCGCTGCAACGAACAGGGCTTCTTGGGGGTGTGCTGTAACACCCGGAATCGGCCCCGACAAGCGACAAAGCGGTTTGAGCGACATTCACCGGCCGCTCACTCAACCTCTGTGTCCATCGGAGCGGCCAGAAATGAATGGAGACGGTCTGAAATCGAGTGCGTCTTCGCGATTCAAGCACGGGTCAAAGCCGCAAAATGTGCTTTGAATTCACGGCGACGATGGCAACTATCCGCCTCCATTTTAGAGCCGCATGCCTCGGAGCCGCGGCTACAGCAACGACATGAAACGAACACATCATTGCAGCGCATTGCGCCCGGAACACGCTGGGCAAGAAGTCACTTTGACCGGCTGGGTTCATTCCCGGCGCGATCTCGGCGGCGTCCTCTTCATCGACCTGCGCGACCGCGAGGGCCGCACGCAAACGGTGTTCGACCCGGCGGACCTGCCAAAGGAAGTCTTCGACACCGCCACGAAGCTGCACGCCGAGTCGGTGATTGAAATCGTGGGCAAGGTGCGCGTGCGCCCGACCGGCACGAACAACGAGAAGATTGCCACCGGCCACATCGAAGTGCTGGTGAAGGAACTCGTGGTGTTGAATCACGCCGATACCCTGCCGTTCCAGATCGACGATCCCGAAGCCGCCGCCAAGGTCGCCGAGGAAACGCGCCTCCAGTACCGCTACCTCGACCTGCGCCGTCCCGAGATGACGCACAACCTGCGTCTGCGCTCGAAGGTCGCCATCGCTACGCGCAGCTTCATGGACGAGCAGGGTTTCCTCGAAGTCGAGACGCCCACGCTCTTCAAGTCCACGCCGGAGGGGGCGCGCGAATTCCTGGTCCCGAACCGCCGCGAGCCGGGCACCTTCTACGCGCTGCCGCAGTCGCCGCAGCAGTTCAAACAGATTCTCATGGTCGCGGGCATCGAGCGCTACTTCCAACTCGCCCGCTGCTATCGCGACGAGGATTTGCGCGCCGACCGCCAGCCCGAGTTCACCCAGGTGGACATTGAGATGAGCTTCATTGATCGCGAGGACATTTACGCGCTCATCGAGGGCTTGCTGAAAAAGGTTTGGAAGACGGCGCTGAACATCGACATCCCCACGCCCTTCAAGCGCATCAGCTTCGAGGAGGCTCTGAACCGCTGGGGCATCGACAAGCCCGACACGCGCTTCGGCATGGAACTCGTGGACTTCACGGAAGATTTCCGCGCGAGCACGTTCAAGGTTTTCTCCGGCGCCATCGCCAACGGCGGCGTGGTGAAAGCGATGAACGTCAAGGGACTCGCCTGCGCGACGCAGGGCCAGATCGAGACGATGACCGAATACGCCAAGAGCTTTGGCGCGAAGGGGCTCGCGTTCATCAAGGTCGAGAATGGCGAATGGAAGTCGCCCATCGTGAAATTCTTCAGCGAGGCCGAGAAGACCGCGCTCAATGTGGACGTGCCCACGCCGTTCAAGCGCATCAGCTTTGAGGAAGCGTTGAACCGCTACGGCATCGACAAGCCCGACACGCGCTTCGGCCTGGAGTTGGTGGACTTCACCGAGGACTTCCGCGCGAGCACGTTCAAGGTTTTCTCCGGCGCCATCGCCAACGGCGGCGTGGTGAAAGCGATGAACGTCAAGGGACTCGCCTGCGCGACGCAGGGTCAGATCGAGACGATGACGGAATACGCCAAGAGCTTCGGCGCGAAAGGCCTCGCCTACATCAAGGTCGAGAACGGCGAATGGAAATCGCCCATCGTGAAATTCTTCAGCGAGGCCGAGAAATCCGCGCTCACCACCAAGCTCAACATCGAGCAGGGTGACCTCATTCTCTTTGCCGCCGACCAGTGGCTGAACGCCTGCGAAATCCTCGGCAAGATTCGCCTCTACTGCGCCGACGTGCTCAAGACGCAGGGCAAGCTCGTCATCGACCCGAAGCAGTTCAACTTCCTGTGGGTGATTGAATTCCCGCTGCTCGGCTTCGACCGTGAACAGAACCGCTGGTATTCCAGCCATCACCCGTTCACCGCGCCCGTGGCCGAGGACATTCCGCTGCTCAAGACCGACCCGAAGAAGGTGCGCGGCCAGCACTACGACATCGTGGTCAACGGCGTGGAACTCGGCGGCGGCTCGATTCGTATCCATCAGCCCGACGTGCAGAAGACGGTGTTTGAGGACATCCTCCAGATTCCGCCGGACGAAACCAAGCTGCGCTTCGGCTACATGCTCGAAGCCTTCCGTTACGGCGCGCCCCCGCACGGTGGCATCGCCCTCGGCTTCGACCGCCTCTGCGCGATCCTCTGCGGCACCACCAGCATCCGCGACGTGATCGCCTTCCCGAAGACAGCGAAGGGAACTTGCATGATGACGGACTCGCCGAGCGCCGTGACCGCGCGGCAACTACGCGACCTTTACATTGAGGTGAAGGTGAAGAAGGAGGGCAGTCCATGATCTCTCGTGTCCAAGCACTCAATTATCGCTGTCTTCGGTTCATAGATCGGCCGATGGGGCCGTTTCACGTTCTGGTCGGGCCGAATGCCAGTGGCAAGAGCACGTTCCTCGACGTGATCGCTTTTCTCGGTCAGTTGGTTTCTGACGGACTTGAACAGGTTTTAGAAAATCGCAGCCGGAACTTCGCGGACTTGGTATGGCAGCGGAAAGGAGATCGTATTGAACTTGTTATCGAAGCGACCATTCCCGCTCACCTAAGAAAAAATATTGAGGACAATCACTTTGACACAGTTCGTTACGAAGTTGCGGTCGGGACCGACGCGGACACCAAGGAAGTGGGTCTGTTGGCTGAGCGAGTGTCGTTCAAAACTAGCAACGGTGATTCAGAACCCGTCCGCGAACTCTTTCCAGCCACCACGGAGCCGCCGGAAACCTTGATCGAAGCTCGTCCCAAAGGCTCCAAAACAATCATAAAAAAGCTGCAGGGCGGAAATGACAATTTCTATGCTGAATCTGGAAAGAGTTACAATCCGTCGTTCAAACTCGGCCTGAAGAAGTCCGCTTTAGGCAACCTGCCAGCAGACGAAACAGCATTTCCAGTTTCCAACTGGCTTCGTCAGTTGCTGGTGGATGGAGTGCAGCCGGTATTCCTCGAGAGTTTTTTGCTCCGTGAGGCGAGTTGGCCGGGGCAGGGAAAAAAATTCAAACCTGACGGTTCAAACCTGCCGTGGGTCGTGGAGCACCTGCGAACCTCAGACGAGAATCGTTTTCGCGAATGGATTCGGCACGTCCAAACCGCGCTCCGCGACTTGGAAGATGTGCGCGTCATTCAACGGGAGGATGACAAGCATGCTTACCTGATGCTCTGCTACAAGGGCGGCCTGCAGGTTCCTTCGTGGATGGCTTCGGATGGCACCTTGCGCATGCTCGCACTCACGCTCCCCGCTTATCTGCCGGACATGCGTGGCATCTACTTGATTGAAGAGCCGGAGAACGGAATTCATCCCAAGGCAGTAGAGCCGGTGTTCCAATCACTTTCGTCTGTTTATGACGCGCAAGTCTTGCTGGCATCTCATTCGCCGGTTGTCTTGAGTCTGGTGGAACCGTCACAAGTTCTCTGTTTTGCCAAGGATGCCAGCGGTGCGACGGATATTGTGGCTGGTGACAAACACCCCGCGCTCAAGGAATGGAAGGGCACGCCAAACTTCAACGTGCTCTTTGCAGCGGGCGTATTGAGCTGATATGGATGGCGATCTCCTCGTGCTTGTCTCTGACCGCAATACCGAAGCGGTGGTGGAGGGCATTTTAAGCCGCCCTCAGTCGCTGCGAATTCGGCCCATTGTTTCCCGCATTCTGGTTCACCCCGAGAAAGACCCGGGCTGCCGACTGCACGGCCATGAACTCCTTCGGATTCACCACGAAGCCTATCGCCATGCCATCATGGTGTTTGATCGTGAAGGCAGTGGCGCAGATGAGATGTCACGAGAGGAACTTGAGGCGGAATGCGAACAACGCCTGGCCGGCGTAGGCTGGAAAGATCGCGGCAGTGTAATTGTTTTGGAACCGGAGTTGGAAATCTGGATCTGGAGTGATTCACCGGTGGTCGATGAGGCGCTGAACTGGAAAAATCGCACTCCTAAGCTGCGCGAATGGTTGCTAGATCGAGGCTTCACGTTCACCTCCTCCAAACCAAATCGGCCCAAAGAAGCCGTTGAGGCAGTCCTGCGCGCGGTGCGCAAGCCAAGATCATCTTCCCTCTATCGTGAGATAGCAGAAAAAGTTAGCTTTGATCGTTGCATTGATCCCGCGTTTCTCCGGTTCAGAACCTTACTGACGAAGTGGTTTGGTCAGTAGCTCCGCGCGAAAACTGGCTTGCTCAAGTCGCTCCTTCGCCCTTGCGCCGAAAAAACATTCGATGCGCTTTCAAAAGCTCCTCCCGCTTGCGGCGCTTGTCTTTGGCGCGCGTTTGCGGCCTAGTTTCAGCCATGAACACCATTGTCTTGTCTGCGCCTGTGCGTCTCCGGTTTGTGCTCACGTCGGCGGTCGTCTTGGTCGCATTCGCGACTCACGCGGCGAATGATTGGCCGCATTGGCGCGGGCCGAATGCGAATGGCAGCGTGACGTCTGGCGAGTATCCGGTGAAGTGGAACGCCAGCAATGTCGCCTGGAAAGTCGTGCTGCCGGGCAAGGGCACTTCCACGCCCATCGTGCATCAGGAGCAAATCTATGTGACCTCTCCCGCCGAGGGGCAGGATGCGCTGCTCGCGTTCGATTTTACCGGGCGCAGCATTTGGCAGGTGAAACTGGGGCCCGCAGATCCGCCCAAGCATCGCACGCTGGCGTCCAGCGGCAATGCTTCCCCGGTCACGGACGGCAAAGCGGTCTTCGTTTATTTCAAGAGCGGGAACTTCGCGGCGGTGGAGTTCGACGGGAAAGTTCGTTGGAAGATCAATCTCGTGGAGCGCTTTGGTCGCGACAATCTTTTCTGGGACCAGGGCACTTCGCCCATGCTTACCGACCAGCACGTCATCATGGCGCGCCTGCATGGCGGCGAATCGTGGCTGGCGGCGTTCGACAAGGTGACGGGTGAAATGCGTTGGAAGGAGGCGCGCAACTTCGACGTGCCCAACGAAAACGACAACGGCTACACCACGCCGGTGCTATTTGAGCACTCGGGCAGAAAAGCGCTGCTCGTCTGGGGCGCGGACCATTTGACGGCGCACGACGCCGCCAGCGGCAAAGTGCTCTGGTCCTGCGGCGGCTTCAATCCGCAAGGGACAGGTTTATGGCCGGCCATCGCCACACCGGCCGTGGCGGGCAACATCGCCGTGGTGATGGTCGGTCGTGACGATCGCGCGGGGCAGGCGCGCGTGCATGGAATTCGCCTCGGCGGCTCGGGCGATGTCACCGCAACGCATCGCGCGTGGCAGCGCGATGACCTCGGTGTGTTTGTGACGTCACCGACGGTTTACAAAGGGCGCGTCTATTTGCTGCGCCACAAGGGACAGGTGGTGTGCCTCGACCCGGCGAGCGGCAAAACGATTTGGACGGGCGCTTTCCCCGAGCACCGCGCGCCCTACTATTCGTCGCCCGTGATTGCGAATGGAGTTCTCTACGCGGCCCGCGAAGACGGCACCGTGTTCACGGCGAAGGTGGAGGAGAAGTTTGAACTGCTCGGCGAAAATCCGATGGGCGAACGCATCGTCGCCTCGCCCGTGCCCGCCGCCGGCCACGTTGTGATCCGCGGTGACAAGCATTTGTTTGGCGTGGGAAAGCAATGATGACGCGGCCCAAATGGGCGATGTAACGCGCTACTACTGCACTCTCCGGTTGCGCCACGCACATCAGAAACGTAGAATTCGGTTGTGAAAACCCGCCGGGTGAAACTTTTACTGGGCAGCCTGAACCTCGCCGCGTTGCTCTGCCAGGCGCTGTGTTCCCCGGCGGCGCCGATCGCGGGTGACGAGCGCTGGGACTTCCGATTCGGCTGCGTGGGATTGGACAATTCACCCACGGCATTCGCGTGGCATGATGGACAGCTTCACCTCGGTGGCTGGTTTTACACCGCGGGTCATGCGGTCGTGAATGGCGTGGCGCGATGGGATGGCACTAATTTCTGGCCGCTCGGCGGCGGACTGTGGATGCCGTCCGACTTTAATTTCAACCAACTTTCGGGGGTGATGGCGCTCGCGAGCTTTCGCGGACAGTTGATCGCCGGCGGCGAGTTTTTTCTCACTGACACCAACACCACCCAGGCGCTGGCGGTGTGGAATGGCACGAACTGGAGCAGCCTGGGCGGCGTCACGGGGCGCGTCACGGTGCTCAAGGTGGAGAGTGATGCGCTGTATGTCGGTGGGGTGTTTGGGTTTCCGGGCGACACGAATCGCTACGCGGTGGCGCGCTGGGACGGCGCGCAATGGGAGACGTTCGGCAGCGTGGTGGAAGCGTGCTTTCACTGTGGTGAGGCAAGCGTTCACTCGCTCGCCGTGCGCGGCCAGGAAATCATTGTGCTCGGCTCGTTTCATTACATGGCGGGCCTGCCCACTGGCGGTTACGTGCGCTACGACGGTACACAGTGGGATCAGTTTCCATCGAACGTGGGCGGCGGGTTACGTGACGTAACGTTTCACGGCGACCAAGTGTTTGTCGCGGGCCAGTTCTTCAGCATCGGCGCGGACAACGTGACGAACGTCGCGCGCTGGAGCGGAACGAACTGGCTGCCGGTCGGCGAGCATCTCGGGATCGCCACTTGGCCGCTGGAGGGAATCGACGATGAATCCGTGGACCGGCTGCACTCGGACGGGGATGCGTTGTACGCCATCGGAGAATTCACGCGCTCGGGTTCGACGGCGATGGATGGCGTGGCGCGCTGGAACAGCACCGCCTGGGAATCGATGGGGACGAACATTTTATCAGATAATGATTGGCGTTCGGTCATCGGCACCAGTCCTGACGGTCGCGTGTTCCTCGGTGGTTATTTCGAGTCGTTGCGGGGCCGTCCGGCGGGTCACATCGCTGAATGGAACGGCATTCAATGGCAGCCGCTTGGCCCGGACACGGCGCGCGGAGTGGGTGAGAGCATCGGCTTCGTTTTTTCGCTGGCTGCAAACGGGCCGGACGTTTACGCGGGCGGCATCTTCCAAAACGCCGGACCTGTCCGCGTGGGAGCACTGGCACGCCTGACGCCAACGGGCACCACGAACGTAGGGACCAGTTTCACCAACTTCAGCGACCGTGTCCTCGCGCTCACGGTGATGGGTAGCAACCTCTTCGCAGGAGGACGTTTCACCAATGCGGGCGGCGTGCCGGCGAATTGCCTCGCGCGCTGGGACGGTGAAACGTGGAGCGGCTTCGGCAACGCCATTCAAAGTAATGTGCTCGCGCTTGCCACTGACGGCTCGCGTCTTTTCGTCGGCGGCTTGTTCACCGAAGCGCAAGGTTCAGTTGGCAATCGCATTGCGATGTGGGATGGCACGAATTGGTCATCGCTCGGCAGCGGCATGGACAACGCGGTGGCCGCCCTGGCCTGGGCGAATGGATTTCTCTACGCGGGCGGCTCCTTCACCAACGCGGGCGGAACGGCGGCGAACCGCATCGCACGTTGGAACGGCAGCGCGTGGGAAGCGCTCGGTGATAGCATCGGCGGCACGAACGCGCGGGTGAACGCGTTGCTCGTGTCCGGCTCGAATGTCTTCGCCGCCGGGCAACGATTTACGATGGCTGGCTCGCGCGCCGTCACCAACATCGCCCAATGGAACGGAGTGGAATGGCAACCGCTCGGCAGTGTGGAAAGCAATGGTGTCAACAACACCGTTTTCACGCTCGCGATGGTGAACGGCGATCTGTTCGTGGGCGGAAATTTCACGATGGCGGGCAGCGTTCCTGTGAAAGGGTTGGCCCGATGGGACGGCACCAATTGGTCGCACTTGGGCTCCGGCGTTGATTACGCGCAAAGTATTTCAACGTCACTGCCGCGCGTGCTCGCTTTGCTGCCGCACGGCAACGATCTCTACGTCGGTGGCGCATTCACGACGGCCGGCGGCTATCCGTCCTACGGAATCGCGCGATGGGTAAACCAGCCCACGGTTCGGTTTGATTTCATCAAACATTCGTCAGCGCGGACGGACTTGATGTTGAGCGGACTGGCGGGCCTGCGCTACACGCTCGAAGCCAGTGCCGATTTGCAGAACTGGTCGGGCATTGTTTCAGAACGGGCCTTCACGCCCACGCGCGAAATCGCCCTGCCCGCGACCACATTGACGAACGCGGGAACTTTTTTTCGTGTGTTCCTGAGGCCGTGAAGCCGGAGTCAGCTACTTAGCTCCCTTCACCCGCATCTTCAGTCCGTAAACGCTCTTGCTCGCGGTGATGAAGAGGAGGTCGCGGTCTTTGCCGCCGAAGGTGATTCGGCGGCTCACGCACCTTGATCGCCTCGTTTGACACCAAGTGACCAGCCGATATAGTCGCCGCCCTTTGACATGAACCGAAATCCGCATGTAGCCGTGGTCGGTGCGACGGGAGCCGTCGGCATCGAGATGATTAAAACGCTGGAGAAGCGCAATTTCCCGGTGGGCAAACTGACCTTGCTCGCCTCGGCCCGTTCCGCGGGCAAGAAACTCACGTTCAGGGGCGAGTCGGTGACGGTGCAGGAACTGACTCGCGACGGCTTCAAGGGCATCGACGTGGCGCTCTTCAGCGCCGGCGGCGGCATCTCCAAGGAATTCGCTCCGCAGGCCGTTCGGCAAAACTGCGTGGTGGTGGACAACTCGAGCGCCTTCCGCATGGATGACACCGTGCCGTTGGTGGTGCCGGAGATCAACGCGGCGGATGTGAAGCTGCACCGCGGCATCATCGCCAATCCGAATTGCACCACGGCCATCACGCTCATGGCGCTGTATCCGCTGCACCAGGCGTTCGGCGTCACGCGCATTTTCGCTTCGAGCTACCAGGCGGTGTCCGGTACGGGGGCCAAGGCCATCGAGGAACTGGAGCGCCAGGTCAACGAGATCACGTCCGGCAGGCCGGTGACCAAGGAAATTTACCCGCACCAGATCGCCTTCAACGTATTGCCGCAGGTGGATTCCTTCCTGCCCGACGGTTACACCAAGGAGGAGATGAAGATGCAGAACGAGGGGCGCAAGATCATGCATCACGCCGGCTTCCGCGCCAGCGTGACCTGCGTGCGCGTGCCGGTATATCGCGCGCATTCGGTGGCAGTGTCGGCGGAGTTCCTGAAGCCAATCACCGCCGAAGCCGCGCGCGCCGTCCTAGCCAATGCCCCCGGCCTCGACATCATCGACGACCCGGCCAACCAGCGTTACCCGCTGCCGCTGGACGTGGCCGAGCGCTACAACTGCGCTGTGGGCCGCATTCGCAAAGATTGCGCGATGGACAACGGGCTGTGCTTCTGGGTCTGCGGCGACCAACTGCTCAAGGGCGCGGCGCTAAACGCGGTGCAGATCGCGGAAGTGCTGATGAACTGAACTGCGCTCACGGAAGCACCAGCCTGTAGAACGTTCCGGAGCCGGACGTGTTCGTGGTGAACGGGCTGGTCGGCGAACCGGGGACGGGCGTCCAGTTGGCCGAGTTGCTGATGTCGGTGGAGTGTTCGAGCGTGCCGGCACTGTTCCAAGTGATGACCACATCCGCACCGCTGGTCGTGATTTTCAGCCTTCGGGTGTTGGCATATTCCGTAATGGTGGCCGTCAATTCCAACGCCATTTCGCAGTCAGAACTTGTGTCGCCGAACTGGAACACGACTATCGCGATGACATTGTCGCCTACTGCCTGATTCGTCGTAGGAAGAGGCACCGGTGCGGAGATGGGCGTTGGGTCAGTGACAAAGCTTGGGGTGCGAGTGGTGACAGATAGCGCGCCGGCACCAACGTTGAAGCGCCCCGCTTCCTGGCCGTTCAGGTAAACCACCGCGCCGTCCTCGAACACATGGCGCATCGACAGGACTGTGTTCGCAGGGTCGGCATTGAGGTAGAAGTGGCGGCGGAAAAATTGCGGCGCGCTGTCGTTGAACGGATAAACGGCGGTGCGGATAGGCACGCCATTAGCCGACGTGTCCCGGCCCAGACCTGCCAGGCCAGTGGGCCAGAGCGCATCATCGTAGTTCACCGCTTCCCAACCCGTGCCGAAGAGGTTGGTTTCGGTGCTGAAGCTCCAGATGTTGTTCGGTCCGTCGAAGTCGATGAGTTGCAGGATATGGTGGAGAGGAAGAATTGTGAGTTCGACTCCAAGCGGAGTCGCGGCGGTGTCGTAAACGTCAGAGAGGCGAAGGGAGTGGTTCACGGCATCGGTGTACGGAGGGTCGAATCCAATCACGATGTTCGTGGCGTTGGTCAGCACCGCGGTCATGGCCGCGACGCCGGTCAATTCCGGATTCGTGCCGGTCGGAAAGATTTGGAAGCTGGATGGATCAAAGCCCGCCGGACTGATCGGCTCGGAAAAACTGACGGTCACGGTGGTCCGGGTGAAGTCACCGATTGCCCGTAACGCCACCGGCGCATTGGTATCGGGGTTCACCGTCAGGGTGGCTCCGCCACTGGTCTGAATTCCCAGGGAATTGGAAACGATCACGCTGAAGACCGCGCCGTTGTCGCCGGGATAAACCACCGATGGAACGGTGTAACTGGCGCTGTGCGCACCGGGAATTGGAACCCCATCGCGCAACCAGTAATAAGCTCGCGGCAGACCCGTGGCCGCCACCGTGAACGCGGCTGAACCGCGCTCCGGGACCGTGATGCTGTCGGGATCGTCCGTGACGGTGATGTCTCCCGTCGCCGCGCCGGTGAAGACCACATTGTCGATGGCAAACGCACCGTCCTGGCCGGTAGCGTTGTTATCATCCAGCCAGAGCAAGTACAGGTCGGTGCCGGGCGCCCAAGTACCCACCCCCAAAAGGGCGCTCAAAGTGGCGTTGGAAGCCACGCCCGAAAGTTCGGGAATCGACGTCCAAGTATTTGTCAAGCCAGTCAGGCTCCAGTAGGCGCGCTGACCTGGAATAGAATCTGTGATCGGCGGGACCAAGACGGAGAAATTATAACTGACTTGAAGCAGTTCTAGGCTGCTCGCGGAGGTGTTTCGCAGTCGCGCCATCAAGATAATGACCGGCACTCCACCGGGCTGCGTCACAAGGACGCCCAGCGTTGAGTTATGCCGCGCCAGTCTGGAAGTGCCAGTAGCAGTGGTAGTAGGCAGAGTGGTGACGATACTGGTGGCGTTCAGGGTTTGCGCGAAGGCGTCCAATTGTGCCGGCGTGCCATAATCGTCAAACCTATCGATATCATGAGTGGCCCACTCCGTGGCGGGTGGCGTGTTGGAAAAGTTGATTACCGGACTGGGGCCGATATTGACGGCAATCTGCGCCGGCAAACTCGCGGCCCCGAATAAAAGTGCCGCCGCAGCGAAGGCATGTTTCGCGAAGGCCACCGGCACAGTTGCATAGCTCTTCATGGGTCAGGTGAGGTGTCCTGTTATTCAACCGAACCGAGCCGCTGCGGGCAAGCCGAAGTTCGGTGCAAATTGCGGAAGGGGCGCAACCGGGCACACGCACCAGACTCCCTCTCCTCCATGAAATGGAAGAGGGTCGGGGAGAGGAGGCGGGTTTAGCCACCCCTCGGTCAGCCGTGTTCAATGGCCCCTCTCCCCAGCCCTTCTCCCCGCGCTGCGCTGCGGGGAGAGGGAGTCAGCATGGTGCGCGTGCCGGTGTATCGCGCGCATTCGGTGGCAGTGTCGGCGGAGTTCCTGAAGCCGATCACTGCGGAAGCCGCGCGCGCCGTGCTGGCCCAGGCTCCCGGCCTCGACATCATCGACGACCCGGCCAACCCGCGTTACCCGCTGCCGCTGGACGTGGCCGAGCGCTACAACTGCGCCGTGGGCCGCATTCGCAAAGATTGCGCGATGGACAACGGGCTGTGCTTCTGGGTCTGCGGGGATCAACTGCTCAAGGGCGCGGCGCTGAACGCGGTGCAGATCGCGGAAGTGCTGATGAACTGAATTGCACTCACGGGACCGCGACGCGATAGAACGTCCCCGAGCCGGACGTGTTCGTGGTGAACGGGCTGGTCGGTGAGCCGGGGACGGGTATCCAGTTGGCTGGGCTGCTGAGGTTGGTGGAATGTTGCAGCGTGCCAGCCACGTTCCAGGTGATGACCACATGCCCGCCGCTGGCCGTGATGTTCAGCTTATGCGCGCTGGCATACTCCGTGATGGTGGCCGTCAATTCCAAAGCCATTTCGCAGTCGGAACTGGTGCCACCGGATTGGAACACGACCAAGGCAATCACATTGCCGCCCGCCACGAGGTTGGTCGTGGGAAGTGGAAGCGATGCGGAGATGGGCGTTGGGTCAACGGCCGAAACCAAGGTGCGCGTGGCTGCCGAGAGAGCGCCAGCGCCGACGTTGAATCGACCGGCTTCCAGGCTGTTGAGGTAAACCACGGCGCCGTCCTCGAACACATGGCGCATCGACAGGACTGTATTCGCAGGCTCGGCGTTGAGGTAGAAGTGGCGGCGGAAAAATTGCGGCGCGCTGTCGTTGAGCGGGTAGACGGCGGTGCGGATGGGAACGCCATTGTTGGATCCATCCCGACCCAAACCAGCCGGTCCAGTCGGCCACGGTAAATCATCGTAGCCTAGCGTTTCCCAACCCGTGCCGAAGAGGTTGGTTTCGGTGCTGAAGCTCCAGATGTTGTTCGGTCCGTCGAAGTCGATAAGGGAAATTCTCTGGTGGACCGGAAGGACGGAGGGATTCGGGTCCATGAGATTTCCGCCCGGCGAGCCGCCCGCCGTGTCGTGGATGCCGAAGAGGTGGATCGAGTGGTTGACGTCGGCGGCGTAGGCTTCGGCCATCCTGATCACGATGTTCGTGGCGTTGGTCAGCACCGCATCGGTGGTCAGGCTCTCGGAAAGGCTTGGATCTGTTCCAGACGGGAAGATCTGGAACTGAGCCGGATCGACGCTGGCCGGGTTGATCTGCTCGGAGAAGCTGACGGTCACGCTCGTCCGGGTGAAGTCACCGACCACGCGCAACGCCACCGGCGCATTCGTGTCCGGCCACACGGTCAGCATGGCCCCGGCACTCGTCTGAATTCCCGAAGAATTGGAAACGATCACACTGTATATCGCGCCATTGTCCCCTGGATAAACGACTGATGGGTTGGTGTAGCTGGCGTTGTGCGCTCCGGGAATGGGCGAGCCATCGCGCAGCCAGTGATAAGCTTGCGGCAGACCGGTGGCCGCCACAGTGAATGTGGCTGCGCTGCGCTCAGGCACCATGATGCTGTCGGGATCGTCCGTGATGGTGATGTCTCCCGATGTCGCGCCGGTGAAGACCACGTTGTCGATGGCGAAGGCGCCCTCTGCTCCGGTGCCGTTGTTGTCGTCCAGCCAGAGGATGTACAAGTTAGCCGCGGCAGCCCACGCGCCCAAATCCAACGAGGAGCTGACGGCGGCACTCGCTGTTAATCCCGAGAACTCCGGAATCAAAGTCCAAGAGTTCGGTGCACCAGTCTGGCTCCAATAGGCCCGTTGTCCCGGCACGTTGTCCGTCACCGGTGGGACCACGACGGAAAAATCATAACTTACGTAGAGCAGACCGATCTCAACCCCGGATGTGTTTTGCAGCTTCGCCAGCAGAATGGCGAAAGGAACCCCGGCAGGCTGAGTAAAGAGGTAGCCGCCATTCGTGCTGTGCCGCGCGTACCGGGAGGTTCCAGACGTGGAGGCTGTGATTGGCAAAGCCGTAGCGATGCTGGCCGCGTCCAGGGTCTGCGCCCCGGCGTCCAGCTCCGCCGGAGAATTGTAGGAAGAACCTACCAAAGTGTCACGCGTGGCCCATTCCGTGGCGGGCGGCGTGTTGGAAAAGTTGATTACCGGGCTGGGGCCAAGATTCACCGCAATCTGCGCCGACAAACTCGCCGCTGTTAGTAAAAGCGCCGCCGCAGCGAGGACATGTTTCGCGAATACGGCCGCCGTAGTTGCAAAAGTCTTCATGGGTCAGGCGAGGTGTCCACAGTGAACCCAACCAAGCCACTGCGAGCAAGCCGAAGTTCGGTGCAAATTCCGAAAGTGCTGCTGCACTGAGGCGTCAGCTTCGAGCCGAGGTCTGAGGTGTGGCCTCGCACGAACCCGTCTTCGGCCTACTTCACCAGTTCAGTCCCGACGCCAGCATCCGTAAAAATCTCCAGCAGCACCGAGTGCGGCACGCGGCCATCGACGAGCGAGACCTTGTCCACACCGGAGCGGATTGCCGCCACCGCGCTGTCCATCTTGGGAATCATCCCCTTGTCGATCACACCGATGCGTTTCAGTTCCTCGATCTGGCTGGTGGTGACTTGCGTTAACAGCGTGCTCGCGTCCTTCGGATCGCGCATTAAGCCCGGCACGTCGCTCATGAAGACGAGGCGCTTGGCCACGAGCGCGATGGCCGCCTGCGCCGCCGCCACGTCCGCGTTGCAGTTGTAGATTTGTCCGCTGGCGTCGCGCGCCGTGGGGCTGATGACCGGCACAATGCCCTGCTCGATGCACTCCAACAGCGGCTTTGTGTTCACCGCTATGACTTCGCCGACGAAACCAACATCGATTTTCGCGCCGGGCTTCTCCTTGTCGTCCAGCAGCAGCTTGCGGCAGGTGAAAATGTCCGTGCCGGCAAAGCCCTGCGCCTTGCCGCCGAGCGAATTGATCGCGGCCACGATCTCGGGATTGATCTCTCGCGACAGCACTTGATCCACGACCTCCACCGTCGCCTCGTCCGTCACGCGTTGACCCTGGATGAAGTTTGCCTGCAATCCCGCCTTCTCCATCGCGCGCGTGATGGCCTTGCCGCCTCCATGCACGACCACGGGATTGATCTCCACCGCTTCGAGAAACACGATGTCGCGCGCCACGCCCATGCGCACCGCCGGGTCCGGCGAATCCATGAACGAGCCGCCGTACTTCACGACGAACGTCTCGCCGCTAAAACGCTGAATGTACGGCAGCGCTTCGAGCAGGGTAGCGGCTTTGGCGATGAGGTCTTGCACGCGGGCGATGAAAGCGGGCGGTGCCGTTGGACGCAATCCCCATTGTCTCAAGACACCGAAGGCAATCTTGTCAAAGCCCGCGCCGGCTGGGACAGTTCCGGCATGACAGAAGTGGAAAAGCCACAATTCCTCACGGTCGAGGAATACCTCGAAGGCGAGCAACAGAGCGACGTGCGCCACGAGTACATCGGCGGGCTGGTGTACGCGATGGCGGGAACAAGCGATGAGCATAATTTCATCGTCGGCAACCTGCTTGCCGCGCTGCACGCCCACCTGCGCGGAAAATCCTGCCGCCTCTTCATGCTGGACGCCAAGGTGCGGTTGCAAACGAATGCAGACGACATTCTTTACTACCCCGACCTGATGGTGGCTTGCGACCCGCGCGACACTGATCGGTTCTTCAAACGTTTTCCACGCGTGCTGGTGGAAGTGCTCTCGGAATCAACTGAGCGGATTGACCGGCGGGAGAAGTTTCTCAGCTACACGCAAATCGAGACACTGGAGGAATACATCCTTGTGGCGCAGGACAAGATGGAGGTCACGCTGTTTCGCCGGGCCAATCGTTGGCAGCCAGAGATACTGAATGCCGCAACTCAGTCGCTCGCGCTGGCCTCGATTGATTTCTCAATTCTCCTGCCGGCGATTTACGAAGGCGTCCAATTTGCGGGGCGCGGCTGAGAGCGGGGCAGCCGCGCTCTCATCCCCCCAGCGTCGTCGGGTCAGTCACGTCGCCCTTGTTGAACTCCACGTATTCTTCCGTGAGGTCGGAGGCGTACATTAGCGCGCTGGATTTCCCGAGATTCAGGTTGATGTGCAGGTCAAACTCCTTCGGCGCGGTGGCGGCGCAGAGTTGTTTGAAGGTGGCTTTCGTCGGTTGACCGCGTTTCAAACTCCACAAAACTTTGGCTGATCCAGGCGCGCTGTAGCCGATGTCCACCTTCTCCTCGACGATCTTCGCGGGCGAATAGCCAAGCGCGTCGATGATCCGGCCCCAGTTCGGATCACCACCGAACCAGCTCGTTTTCACCAGCGCGCTGTTGGCCACGGCGCGGGCGGCGGCATCGGCGTCGGCGACGTTGCGGGCGCCGTGGACGCGCACGGTCACGAAGCGGGTCACGCCTTCGCCGTCGCGCACGATCTTCTTGGCGAGTTCGAGACAGACGTGATTGAGGGCGGCCTGGAAAACGCGGAGCGCGGAGTGCGGAGCGCGGAGCAAGGAATTGCCCGCGAGTCCGTTCGCCAGCACGAGCACGGTGTCGTTGGTGCTCATGTCGCCATCGACGGTGATGCGGTTGAAGCTCTGGGCGACGGCGGTTTCGAGCGCGGCTTGCAGCGGCTTGGCTTCAATCGCGGCGTCGGTGGTGATGAAGCAGAGCATGGTCGCGTGCAGCGCGCGGGCGGCGGGGCGTGCGCCGGTGGCGCTCATGCCGGGCTGAATCATGCCCGCGCCCTTGCACACGCCGCCCATGCGGACAGTTTTGCCGCCGAGCTCGAACTCAATCGCGACCTGCTTGGGATGCGTGTCGCTGGTCATGATCGCTTCCGCGACGTGATCCGAACTGGCGTTGCTGGCGTTGACGAGTTGCGAGGCGGCCACGATGCCGCGCCGCACGTTGGCCATCGGCATGATCACGCCGATGCGCCCGGTGGAGCCGACGAAGACTTCCTGTTCACGCAGTCCAAATTGCTCCGCCACGAGCGCTGTCATCGCTCGCGCGTCGGCCATGCCCTGCTTGCCCGTGCAGGCGTTGGCGTTGCCGGAATTGATGACCACGGCGCGGGCTACGCCACGCTTCACGCGCTCGGCACAGACTTTCACCGGCGCGGCGCAAATCTGATTGGTGGTGAACATGCCGGCGACCGTGGCCGGCACTTCCGACACGATCAGCGCGAGATCACGCTTCGGCCCCTTGTTCGATCCCTTGCCGGTCCCGAGGCGCTTGATGTCGCAGAACACCCCGCTGGAGACAAACCCGCGCGGCGCGACGATGGAGCCGGACACTTCACTGAACTTCAATTTCATTTGGGCGCGCAGTGTAGGAAGGCACGCCCGCAACGCAAGATCGCTCAAGGCCCGTCCGCCGCGCGCGCGCGGTAGAAGCGCGCGGGGTCATTGGTCGAGATGCTTTGCAGGAACTGGAACACGCCGTTGCCGTCGGTAGTGTTGGTGCTCACGGGCGTCCAAATCACGGGCGGGAACAGATTGGTCGCAGCTTCGAGGATGAAGTTCCAGCCGGGCACGCCTTGACCAGCAAGCGCAATCACGTCGCCGCCAGGTTGCGGCGTGACGGAGGTGAGGTCCATCAGGCTGTTGACCCGCGTAAGCACCACGTCGTTGCCGTCGCCGCCGGCGTAGGTGATGGCGAAGACGACGCCCTGGTTCGTGAGCAGCGCGCCTTCGGACAAGGCGGCAAAAGTGTTGAGGATGGAATTGATGCCGGTGTTGTCGATGATGCGGTGGGCCGTGCCCGGCGGCGGATTGTAGCCGAGGTTCACCTGTAACCGGGCGTTGTTCAGGTTGACGGGCAGGTTGGTCGGAGCAATCCGGAACTGGTCATGGCCCGTGCCCGGCGTGCCGCCGAGAAGGTCCACCTCCACGGTGACGTTGGAAGTCAGGAGCAATCGGCCGGCCTCCAGCAACGCCGCCAGGCCGGGATGATTTCCCGCCCCGAGCCGCATGGCCATGGTCGGAGGGGAGTGCGTGATCGGACCGACTTTTCCCGCGCCGTGAAAAGTTCCCGCCCGCAGAACGATTTGGAGGCCGGGACAATTTCCATTCAGCGAGGCGGGCCCATCAGTGAGTTGAAAAATCGCCGAGCCGGTTCCGCCACCACCCAGTTCCAAAAGTCCCGGGCCGTTTTTCGCCACGGAGGGCGTGCCGGCGAGCGTCTGCCAGCCGCCGGACAAACTCAGCACGGCATTCGAGGAAGCCACGGCCAGGGTGGGAGACGACGCGTTCAGCGACCAGCGCAAGAGCACGCGGTTCGTGCCGGCGGGCTGGCTGGATTGAATGTCCGGCAGCCGGAGCGTCGCTCCGTCGAGGGTGTAACCGTCCGCGGTAAACGTGAACTGGCCAAACAGAGTGTTCGACGGAAAGTCATTCAGCATGAGGCGCTGGGCGACGGCGGGGAACAGCAGGGAATTGCCCGGCGCGGCGACGTGGCCATCCTGCCAGTTGGCGGGGTTGCTCCAGAGTTGGTCGGCACCGGCACCGGTCCAGACATTGGTGGCGGCCAGGCGCGTCAGGGTGACATCTTCGCCGGTTCCGCCCAGATAGCTGATTCGAAACGTGCCGTGGGTGGTTTCGAGCAACTCGCCCTCCGGGAAGTTGAGAAAACTTCCGACGACGGTGGCACCAGGAGCATTGGAGCGGAGAATGGATTGCACCGTGCCCACGGGCAGGTTGGTGCTCAACGCCCAATCCAGGCCGGCCCCGCCCAGCGAGGCCACGCCCCGGACGAAGACCAAGTCGTTCCCGTTCGTGGAAGACTCGATGCGCAACGTGGTCACGGCCGGAGGCGGATCGAAGGTCAGATTGGTGACGGTGAGAGTGCCGATGGCCGAGCCTCCGGGCAGATCGCTGCCGGGCGAAATGGTGCCCGAATGAACGCGCACCTCGCCCACCACGGCCGTCCCCGCCAGGGTCGCGCCACCGTTGATCTCGACCAGGGGGCTGGTGGTGGAACCGTTGAGGCGGAGCGTGCCAGCGTTAACGAGGGTCGGGCCGGTGTGGCGCGCGTCGAGCAGGGACAGGACGCCGGGACCATTCTTGGTGAGGGTGCCGATACCGCCACTCAAATAGATTTCAAGCCGGCTGGCGTTGTCGCAAGTAAGGTCGAACCCCTCTCCGTTCACACTGCCCCCCATCTGGAGGAACGCCGCCGGGGAGGGGACGACGAAGTGCGCCGGTCCCAGCAGAGTGATGGGCATGAGGAGAAGATTGGTGCCGGAAGCCGCCGCGTTGGTGATGGCAGCCAGCAGCGCCAGGGTGTCGCCGTGCAAGTTGAAGCCGTTGGTTTCAAATCGAAGCGATCCGGCGATGCGGCCGTGCGGGAAATCGTTGGTGCTGGTCAGACGCGCGGCCCCGGCGGGAAAGACCAGATCGTCGCCGACCTGCGGAATGCCGTGGCCCTGCCAGTTGGTCGGGTTGCTCCAAAGTCCGTTGGTTCCCTCGCCCGTCCAGACGCGGGTCACGGGCGGCAGCGGATTGGCCGGCACGGCGGTGAGTTCCAGATCGAAGCTGATGTCGCTGCTCTCGGGAAGGGTTTGATGAATTTCCACCGCCAGGACGTTGGAGCCCGGAACCAGGTTGGTGCTGGAAACCAGACCCCATATTGGCTCGGGCCCCGTCAGTCCTTCCGGCGCCGCGACCGGCGCGAGGGTGGTGAAACTCACCGGCCCAGCCGGCAGGTTGTCGCGGAACAACTCGACGCCGTTCAGATGGACCCGCACCCCGTCGTCGCGCACGATCCACAGAATCAGGCGTTCGACCGTCTCGGGATCCGTCACCTGAAAGGACCGGCGGAAATACGTGGTGATATATTTGTTGCCCGCATCGGGGCCAAAGCTGACCACCGTGGCTTCATCTCCCTCGCCGTAACCCAGCTCGGCCACGCCGTTGGACCACGAACTGTCATCGAACGCCGGGGCGCTCCAGGCCGTGCCCTGGTCGCTGCCATCGTCGAGATACTTCCAACTCGATCCAGACGGCACCAGGGTGATGAACGGCATGAGCGGAATCACGATGACCTCGATCGAGCCATCCACCAACAAGTTGTTCCTCCACATCAGACCAGGCGCGAGTGGCGGCAACACAAGGCTGCTGAATGCGCCGTTGTAATTCGTCGCGCCGAACACCTTGAACGAATCGCCGACGGCCAGCGCACCGTCGAGGTTCGTCACGACCAGCGTACCGCCGTAACTCAGGTTCGAGACGCCCGCCACGCAGTCATTGGTGCCGAGGGCCTGGTTCAACTCGAAGAGGTTGCTGCTGCTGGCCAGGAGGCGGAGATCACCGCTGATGGTCAGCCGACCGATGGAGGCGCCCGGGGCCAGCACCCCCGCGTTGGTCACATTCCCCAGCACCGTGCCGTTGCCTTGAAGCCGCGCGCGGAACGGCAACCACAGACCGTCCGCAAACTGATGCGTTCCTGCGCCGGTCAATTCCAGCACCGGGCCGCCAAACCCGAGGGAGAAATCGGAGTCCGCCGCGACGACGGTGCTCCGGGTCTGCAAGGTGCCGCTGACGAAGGAGAGGCGGCTCTGGCTTCCGTTGGTCAGCAACAGACGATCGGTCTGGACGAGACCGCCGTCCAGACGGAGCACGCCCGCGCCGTTTTTACCGACGATCAACTGGGCGCTTCGCGCCGCGTTGGTCACGATCAGACTGCCGCCGACGACCCAGGCCGTGTTGTTGTTGGCACCGGCATTCGCGCCCACCACGGCCTGGGTGGAAACCACGAGGCCGTTGTTGGAAATCATCAGCGTGCTGCCGGAGCCGCCGAGGCCCACGTTAAGACTCCTGGAACTGGTCAACCGAGACCCCGTCCCACCAACCATCAAGGTGCTGTTGCTGGCGGAGCCATCAAGTCCGATGACGGTGTGGAAGTTGGTCGCCACCGCGCCGGCTTCGATGAACATCTGGTTGCTGATACTCCGGTTGCCCACGTACAGGAAGCCGCCGAACAGGCCCGACCCCGCGCCATGCAGCGTCAGCAAGTTGTTGGAGCTGCTTCCGCCAACCGTCATGGAACCTGTGTAGAAGACACGGCCGCCGTTGGTGATGCTCAGCCGGTTGGCGCTGCCGCTGCCGCCCACCGCCAGACTGATCGCGACATTGCTCCAGACCGTTCCCGCTCCGTCCACCACCACCACTCCGCGCCGGCCTGGAAACGACCCGAGACTGATATTGTCAACCGGACCCACCACTGTGGTGTTGGTCCCGCCCCGCATGGCCCAGGTGAAGATTTGGCCGGCGGTTTCGCCGATCTGGAGGCCGTAAGGATTTGGTTCCTTCAAAATAGAGGTTCCATGAAGCGTGGTGAGATCGCCGTGACCAAGGTTCAAGGTTGAGTTGGTGAAGCCGGGCCCGTTGTTGGTGGCGATCAACTGATCGACGACCACGGAACCGCCGCTCAGGTTGTAGGCACCGCTGCCGTCTTGTCCGACCACCATCAAGGCCGTGCCCGCGACATTCGTCACGATTAACGAGCCGGTGGGGTGAGCCACCTTGGCCGCCGCACCCGCGTCGCGCCCGACGATGTAGCTGTTGGTCAGCGTCCAGGAAGCCACACCGATGTTCTGCGTGACGATGCCGCTCGCGGCGTTGAACCAGGCGTCGGCCGCGTTCGCCGGAGCCAGCCAGTCCACCGGGTAGCTGGCCGCGTTGGTGAAAATGGCGTGATCAATCGCGGTTGGCGCCAGGCCGTCGAGCCAGTTGGCGGCCACGCCATAGGTCCCGCCCAGGGCGTTGGTCCAATGGTGATCGCTGGGCAGCACGGTCAGGATTTCAATCGAACCGTCGAATAGCAGCTTGTTGGTCCAGGCCAAATCGGGAGGAAGTGGCGGCAGGTGCAGGTTCACGAACGAGCCGGCGTAAGTGCCGGCGGTGAACAATTTGAAGGTGTCCCCGACGGCCAGGGTGCCCGCGAGGTTCGTCACCACCAGCGTGCCGGAGTAAGTGAGATTGCTCGCCACTACGATGCTGTCGTTGGTCCCAAGCGCCTTGTTCAATTCAAACAGGTTGCTGGTGAAAGTGCCCATGATCATCGTCAGGTTGCCGTCGATGGTGATCCGGCCGAGGGACGCGCCCGGCGAGAGGTGGCCGCCCTGAATGGAAGCATTGCCGCGCAGAGTACCGTTGCCCTTGAGCAGTCCCGTGCGCCGGACTGTGAGGTTGTTGGCAAACAGGTGCGTGTTGTTGCCCAGCAGTTCCAAGGTCGCGACGGCGGACGGGCCGGCGCTCAGGCCGACGAAGAACGCGGTGCCGTTGCTGCACACCGTGGCGCGCACCTGCACGAGACCGGCGGTGAAGTTGAACCCGCTCTGCGCTCCATTCGTGAGCCACAATTCGTCCGCAAGCAGCAGGCCGGAGTTGATGGTGTTCGTCCCGCGCCGCACTTCAAGCACGCCCGTGCCAAAGGCGTTCGTGACGATGAGATTGCCGCCGGTCACCAGGACGCTGTTGTTCGACGAGGTCGCGGTCGAACCGATCAGGAGGTTCGTGGCCACCATCGTGCCGCTGTTGCTCACGATTAACTGGTTGAACGGGCCGAACGCGCCGACCTCAACCACTTCGCTGTTGAGCCACACCGTTCCCGGGTCCGTGACGGTCACCACATTGTTGGAACTGGTGGTTCCGGTGGAAAGCCCCAAGCTTTTGGTTTGCATCGCCGCACCGTTCCTCACCGTCACCTCGCTGAAAGCAGCTCTTCCATTCACCTGGATCCGGCTGAACGGGCTATAAAAAATGGAGTTGGTGTCGGTGACCATGACCTGGCTGGAAGCTCCGGCGGCAATTCCTCCGAGATTGAACGGCTGGATGGCCAGGTTGCGCAAGGTGCCGCCGTTGGTGATGAGCAATTGATTGCCCCGGCCGAAAGCGCCGATGGTGAAGCTGCCCGTGTTCGTCCAAACCGACCCGGCCCCGGTGATGATCGCGAGATTACTCGAGCCAGTGCTGGCGCCAGAGCTGGCAATACTCGCCGAGCCGGAAGTCAAAATGCCTCCGTTGGTGATGATCAATCGATTGAAGCCGCCTTCTCCTCCCACGTTCATAGACTGTTGCACGCTCCACGAGGAGCCAGTCCCGGAAACCAGCGCGAGATTACTGGCGGCAGCAGACTCCTGACCCAGGATCGTGATCCGGCTCGTCATCAAGCCGCCATCGGTGACCAGCAACTGATTGAAGGCGCTGTTGGAGCCGATGAGCGTCAGCGGGTGATCCACGAGGAAGGGCGTGCCCGCCCGCACCTCCAGCGTGGCCGGGTTGGGGCCAGACCCGCCGATGACCGCGCTGCTGCCATTGCTCCAGACGCCGCCATAGGTCACGAGCGTGCCGCCGTTGAAAATCAACTGGCCGTTGGTGCCATTGGTCAGGCTGAGAAAATCCGTCTCCAGCCGCCCCGCGTTCAGCGTGAGCAGGCCGCGCCGGATGTCCGTGACGGCGGTGCGGGTGGAATTAGTCACGCGCAAGGTGCCGCTGGCGAGGACCACGCCGGCTGTGGAGTAAAGCCCCTGGCCCACCACGAAGCTGTTGGTCAATTCCCAGAACGAACTGTTCACATCCAGCGTCACCGTCCCGTTGCTGGCGTTGAACCAGGCGCTGACGTTGGCCGCGCTGAAACCGGAGGGCCAGACCACTGCAAAGGAGCCATTGATGGGGAAGACGGCGTTGTCAGCCACGCCTGGCACGCCGTTGTCCCACCGGCTGTTCAGGTTGAAGTTGCCTCCGCTCGCCGCCCGCCAGGTATGGTCGGCGGCCATCGAGGCCCGGCCCCAAGCCAGCCAGAGCAGGCCGGCCAAAAGCATTCGACCCACGACCGCCGGGTGAAAAACACCGGTCAACAGTGGCCCAGCCATCGGTCGGCCGGCGTTTCGTGCGACCATGCGGATCAAAGAGACGATGCAATTCATATTTTTGGTAAGCCGGCGGCGGACGGATTCTTTCAACAAACTGCGGAAAATCTTTCGGGGCGGAAAACTGCCCGGCGCGCGGCGCGTCAATCCTGCCAATCAATCCCCAGCTCGCGGAACTTCGCCCGCACCGCCGCGAAATCCCACAACTGCACCTGGCGTCCTCCCGTGATGATCAGCAGCCAACGGCCATCCGGACTGAATTCCAACGGGTGCATTCCATCGGGCAGCGAAATCAGCAGGTCAAGGGTCCGTGCATCCAGCACCGCTCCGGAACGGGTGCTTTGGGCACAGGCGAGCAGGCGTCCGTCCGGCGAGTAGGCCAGGTGACTCACGGCGACGGCCTCCGCGGGGCGGCTCAGGCGCACGGCCCAGGTTCGCGTGTCGAGGATTCGCAATTCCTTCTCGCTCAATACAGCGAGGCTGGCGCTGTCCGGGCTGAAAACCTGGAAGCGAATCCGTCCGGAGTTGGTGATTTGCAGGGATGGGCCGGCTTCCTTGAGCGGAAGCACCGTAAGCACGCCAGAACCTGAGCGGCGGGCCAGCCAGCGACCGTCAGGCGAAACGGCCCCTTCCCAGTCTGTCCCGCTGAGTGTGCCGCTGGTGCCGGTCGTGAAATTGGTTACGTCCACGGTTTGGAGTCCTCCCGAACTGCGTCTCCAGATGGCGGGCGTTCCCACCGAGGAGCCAGGGGCGAACTCCTGGCCGCGCCGGACCACGGGGAGCGGGTCCAGTTGCGGCGGGCCGTCAATGACTCCCGGCTGGACGCGGCAGCGAATCAAGTGGTCACCCAGCCAGGCAAACAATTCGGATGAGTCCGACGAGAAGCCCAGTGGGAAGGCTTCCCGTTTGTCCGCGCGGGCTGGTGGGCCGGGTCGTTGAAGATCCCAGACGGTCAGCGCCTCGGTGGTCATGATGGCCAGCCAGCGTTGATCGGGGGAGAAGCGCGCCATGCGCGGCACGCCGGCCAATTCGGTCGCGAACCGGCGGCACTCCTCCCCGGGATTGAATTCGAGCCGCGTCAGGTAACCGCGATTATCCAGGACGGCCACCTTTCGGCCGGTGCGATCCACCTGGATTTCGCTGGCGCGCAAGGAAAGCGTCACTTCACAGCGTTCGTTTTGGATCTGCCAGACATGGATTTCACCATCCCAGCCCCGGGTGATAAGAAAATCTCCGCTCGGGACAAATGTGACTCCGACCGCTTGCGCCTTATGCCGGCCGATCACGCGGGCCACACCGTTGGTGGCATTGATCAGCACTACGGCCCCATCATCCGTGCAGGCGGCAATCAGATGACCCTTTGGATGCCAGGCCACCTGGTTGACGTAATTGGAGAGGGCGACCCTGGCGAGAACGCCCCCGTTGGTGGCATCACGCACCACGACGTGTTCCGGTTGGGCCAGGACAAATTGTCCGCCGTCCGGCGCATAGCTGAGGGAACGGGCCGGGCTTCTCGACCACTCGGCCACCGCCTGGTTTTGCACCAATTCCCAAACTAGCAATTTTCCATCCGGCCGGGCCATGAGCAGCCGGGGTTCAAACGGATGAAAGGCCGCCGCCGTGTAGGCGACGCTGTGCGGCGCGAAGAAGACGCGTTGGGTGGCCGCCAGATCCCAGACCTCCAAGGCTGCGTCCGCGCCCGAGCCGTGGTCCCGCTTGAAGGCGAGATAGCGATCGTCCGGGCTGAACAGCAGCATGCGCGCATTCAAGTTCGTGGCGGGCGGCAGGCTGAAGAGCAGGTTCGAGCCGACGGATGAATACACTTCCACCGGGCCTTTTCCCCGCGCCAGCGCGTAGCGGGTGAAGTCGGCGTTGAAGGCGTGGCCCGAGACATCTTGATCGAGTGGGATGCGTTGCTCGATCCGCAAATCCGGCAGGGACAAGGCGCTGAAGACCGCCTGCCGAACTTCGGGCGTGGTCCGGATGGCGCCCGCCCGCCGCATCGTTTCCAACGTGTGGAACCGGCGGCCGGCGGCGGTGCTTTGCACCGCCAGCCGTGCTTCGGCCAGATAAGCGTCGTGCAGGCGTTCGCGGCTCACATGCTCCGCCGCTTCGGCGCGGATGCGGAGCGCCGATTCCCTCGCGCTGGCCTGCTCCGCCAGTCGCGTGCGCCAGCCACTGAAGATCACTCCCGCCACTGCCAGGAGCGTGACGCCGGTCGCGACCAGACCGCTGCGTCGGGCCAGCTTCACCCGCCGCTCCAGGGCGCGCACGCGGCGCAGGCTCTGCCCGCTTCGGAGCAAGGCGAGGTCGGCACGCATCTCTTCCGCGTTCTGGTAGCGCCGCTCACGCTGGCCTTCGCACGCCTTGAGAATCACCTCGTGCAGTTCCAGCGAGTCTCCGCTGTTCGCCTCGGTCATCCACTCCGGCGGTACGTCGGGAAATTTTTCCGGCCGCAAGCCTGTGCTCGCCTCGTAGAGCGACAGACCGAACGCGTACAAGTCCGCCGCCGGTGTGCCCGGCCCTTCCGGCGCGATGTAGCCCTCCGTGCCGACAAAGGTGCGCCCTTCGCCATCCGCTGAAACCAGTCCGAGGTCGGCGAGCTTGGCGCGGCCCTCCACGAAGATGATGTTCCCTGGCTTCACGTCGCGATGCACCAGCCCTTGCTGATGCAGCCGCGCCAGCCCGCTCACCACGTCGAGCGCGAGCCGGAGGCAGTCGGCGGTGGGGAGGAGGCGGTGGTGCTGGAGATCGGAGCGGAGGGTGCGGGGGGAGTAATCAGTGCTCAGAGCGGCAGTGCTTGGTGAAACGGCGCGCTGGCGGTCATCTGTTTCTACCGACTGACTGAGCACTGACGCACTGAGCACCTCCCCCGTCGCATCAGCCAGCTCCATCACGTAATAAAAATACCCCGCCGCATCATTGCGCCCGACATGCAAGACGTGAACGAGTCCGTCCGCGCTGCGCGAGACCGGCTCGTAACTCTGGACGCCGGCAAACTCGCGCTCGTACGGACGTTCGCTGTCGAACTGCTTGCGCTCGATCACCTTCACCGCCCGCAGCGCGCCCATGATGTTGCGCGCCAGCCAGACCTCGCCGTAAGCGCCGCGCCCGATGGGCCGGAGCAGGGTGTGATCGGGGATGGAAGGCGGGGTGGTCATTTGAAATGCTATTCCGTCGCCCGCCGCAATTGCTGCACTTCGACCTTCAACAATTTGGCGATGCGATGCCGCGCCAGATAAACCTGCGCGAGACTGACCCCGAGCTTCTTCGCCACTTGCGTCAAGGAAAGATTCTCCTGCGTCGCCAGGCGAAAGATGAGCAGTTGGCGTGAACTGACTTTGGCGCGGACGCGCCGCAGCGCGGTGTCCAGCAGGTTTTCCTCCCATTCGCGCTGCCACACTTCATCCAGCGCGTCGCCCGAGGGATCGGGGATCTGCTCCAGCGCCGGTTCGCCGTCCGCGTTCGTCCGCGGTTCGCGGATGAGCAGCCCCGTGTCTGCCTGCCGTCGATACGCCGAGATGCGCGAGCGCGTCACCACGCGGAGCCAGGATTTGAACGAACCGCGCGCCGGGTCGTAACGGAACTTCGGCATCTTCCGGGTGAGATAGATGAAGGTGTTCTGCACCACGTCCTGCGCCTCGGCGTCGGCCAGGCCGGATTTGCGCGACACGTTGTAGATGAGCCGCCAATACGTCTCGAAGAACTCCCGCCAGCCCGCGTTATCGCCGCAGTCCCGCAAGCGCGAGAGCAGGCTCTGCCGCGTGGGCAGGAAGGAATCGGTTCCAGGCTCTGGCATCGTCATGATCATCCACTACAGGTAAGCCGCCGTCGGGAGGATTCTTTCAAACAAAATCGCGGTCCGGTAATCGCCCACCACAGGGCTGGCTCCAGTAAACCGAGCCGCGCCATGCCTGCCTGCCTCACAGCAAACCCGCCGTCTCCGGGTAGCCGCACATCACATTCAGGCTTTGCACCGCCTGACCGCTGGCACCCTTCACGATGTTGTCCTCGGCGCTCATCACCATCAGCCTCCCGGTGCGCGGGTCGATGACGCGCACTCCGGCGTTGTTCAACGGCACGGCAAACTCCGCCGCCACGCCATGCGGCAGCGCGAGGAGCACGATGGCGCATGGCTTGGCCAACAGTTCCAGGTTTGGATTGCTGAAACGCAAGGTGCGTGTCGGCGCATACTGCGAGAACTTCGGGCAGGCCTGCGCGACGTTCTGGCCGGCGTACTGCCGCGAGGTGACGGCGGTGAGTTGTGCGGGCGGGTGGGTGAGCATCCGATAAACGAGTTCCGCGCGCGAATATCCCGAGGCCCCGACAATGCCGATTTTCCTGGCTCATTCGATTAGGTCTGCGGAGACTGTTAGTACTAGCTTTTCATGAGCGCGGCAAGTTCGCGCTCCATTTGATTCTCCGACTGGCTCAAGGCGACCATCGCTCTGTGATAGAATGCAACGGGCATGGCTCTCACGCCATGCTCTGGCCGGAATGGTAGCTCATCCAAGCTGAGTTTTCCGATGGGCAGGGCCCGAGGAAGGGCGCACTTCGGCCGGCCGGCTTCCGTGGCCCGCCAATTTCAATCGCACCCATCCCTAAGCCCGCGCTTGCGCGGCCGTGTCCCGGGCCTACACTGGCGCGATGCGAAAACTCCTTTTGGCCCTGGCGCTGACCGGAACCTTGATCCAGACCATGCAAGCCCAGGTCAACATCGAGGTCATCCTCGAGCAGGAGCAATACCTGCGCAGCGAATCACTCCCCGTGCAGGTGCGCATCAGCAACGATTCAGGCCGCGCGCTCCGACTGGGGGACGATCCGGAGTGGCTTGCCTTCACTATCCAGGACGAATCCGGCAAGCAGGTCTTGAGGACGGGCGAAGTGCCGCTGGCCAAACCTTTCACCATCGAGCCGACCAAGACAGTGCGGTTGCGCACGGATCTCATGCCCCATTTCGACCTCAGCCAGGTGGGGCATTACACGCTGAACCTCAAGATGAGGGTGCCCCAGCTCAACGAGGAGATTTCAGCCAAGCCGACATCGTTCGACATCATCTCGGGCGTCACGTTGTGGGAGAAGAACGTGGGCGTGCCCGGCACCGATCCTCTGGTGACGCGCAAATACGCCTTGCAGCAGGCGACCTTCTTCAAACAGCAGCGGCTCTACGTGCGGGTCACGGACGCGACCGGAGCGCGGGTCGTCAAAGTGATTTCGCTCGGACAGTCCCTGTCCATGAGCCGGCCGGAAACCAAGGTGGACAACGTGAGCCACCTCCATGTGCTGTTCCAAAATGATCGCCAGGCGTATCTCTACGGCATCGTCACCACCGACGGCGAACTGATCATCCGCCAGTCATACGAAATCGCCGGCCGCCGGCCGCAGTTGCGATCCGAGGCCGATGGCCGGGTGGTGGTCGCGGGCGGCCAGCGGAAAATTTTATTGAGTGATTTGCCGCCAGCCCGCGTCGCAAACTCCGATGAAAAAGTGGAGCAGAAGTAACGTGGCGATCCTGGCGGGCCTGTGGCTCGCCGGTGCCGGTGCCTGGGCGCAGGACACTTCCCTCGAACTCAAAGGCGGCGACCGCATCACGGGCCGCATCCTTTCCGAAACCCCCGAGCGCATCGTGCTCAGCAACGCCTGGTCCCGTGAGTGGGTCATTCCCATCGCCGAGATCAGCAAGCGCACCACCTTGACCGGCACCAACGCCTTGCTGAAAACCAACCTCGGCGCGGCGACCAAGCCCTTCGCCACCACCAACCTGCTCTTCACCTCTCCGCTGATGCGCCACTGGCACGGGGACATTCAACTGGGGGCGGACCTGACCTTCAGCGAACGCAACCGGCAGGTTTACAACGCCCGCGCGAAACTGAGCTACACCCGTGCGCCCCTCAAGAGCGTGTTCGACTACGATGCCACCTACGGACGCAGCGAAGTGGAAGAAAACGTCAACGGCCGCAAAGTCACCCACCAGAGGACCGACGCCAACCGGATGAATGGCTCATGGAAACTCGATTTCGATCTCTCCAGGCGATGGTACCTCTACAACATCGCGGGCGTGGGTTACGACGAGCTGAGGAAGGTGGATCTGCGCTACGAAGTGGGGCCAGGCCTCGGCTACCGGTTGGTGCTGGCTTCGAACTTCTTGGCCAACGCGGAAGCGGGCGCGAACTACCAGCAGGAGGAAAGGGCGGACGACACCGAGTTGAGCCGCTTCTACGGGCGCGCCGCGCAAAATTGCGCCTGGAGAATCACCCCGCGGCTGACCTGGGATGAAAAGGTGGAATACCTGCCGAGCATCGAGGACGTAGAACTCTACAAGATTCGTTTTGAAACCAATCTGCGTTACGCCCTGCTCCAGAACCTGTTCCTGAACATCGCCCTCATCGATATCTACGATTCACAGCCGCCGGACGGCGTGACCCAGAACGACCTGCAACTGCGCTCCTCGATCGGGTTGAAATTTTAGCCCACCCCCGCCCGCTGCGAGGGTGAACCCGTTTGGTTGCCTAAATTGTTACGCCACCTTGCAGGCGAGGCGTTCCCGCTCCAGAAACTTGTCCACGGCCGCGTCCAGGTCGCGCAGGGCGAACTGGTGATCGGTGCTGCTCAGCCAGGGTGATTCAATGAGGAAAACCGAGGCACCGATGATGCGTGCGACCTGGGCGTCCTGCCAGCGCGGACTGATCACGACCGACTGCGCGAGGAGCAGGTGGTGCTTGAAAGCGGCTTCGTGAAACATGCCGGCGCGCGGCTTCCGGCAGGGACAATCATCATCCACCTCGTGCGGGCAGAACATGATGTCATCCAGCGGAAAGGTGGCGCGCAGCAGGTCGTGCATGTGGTCCATGACGCGGCGCGACATCGTGCCCTCGGAGATTTCCGGCTGGTTGGTGGTGACAATGAGCAGGTAACCGGCGGTGCGCAGCCGTTGCAGGCAGCCCAGCGCCCCCTGGTTCACCCGGAATTGTTCCCACGCTGTGGGTGTTTTCTGCTGCCCTTCGTGGGTCGCGAGATTCAGCAGGGCGTCTCGCTCGATAAACGCGGCCTTTTTCATGATTGGTAACAAGCATAAAGCTCGCCCACCCAGAAATCGGAACGGGAGCTGGCCAACTGAAATCTTTTCCCGGCTGCGAATTACTGCGCCAGGTCTTTCGCAGAACTGACGCGGCCCTCGAGGGACTTCACGATCGGCAGCACTCGGGCCAGGGCGTTCTTTTCCGTCTGGCCGAAAAATGTGGTCAAGTTCACCTGGACCGCGCCCACTGTTTCACCGTTGCGATCACGCATTGGCATCGTCACCAGCACCGAGTCCGCGCCCTGGCCAAAGTAAGATCTGCCTTTCTCAATGCAGTCGCGCTCGACCTGGGCGCCGGGCGTGCCCAGATGCTTCTCCTCCGAGCTGCCGACCACCACCGTGCCATGCAGGTTCGTGGTCAGGCCGAAAATCTTCAAACCGAGCAGCCGTGGATTGGCCTTCATCGTGTCTCGCACCAGCGTCTGGGCGAAAGCCTCGCGGGGCGTGAAATCAATGCGCGCCTCGGTGAAGTACACGACCGAGTCTGCCTTGCTCCAGAAGCCGACCTTGCCGATGGGAAACACCCCTTTGCTCGTGCCATCCGGGAATGGAATGAGCTTCGGCTCCGTCCATGGAATCGTTTCCTGCCCGTTGAGCAATGCCCGCAATTTGCTCCCGCGACACTCCACCACGAGCTGGTTCCACTCACTTTTCTTGACCGCCGCCGAGACCGAGATCGGACCGATGAGTTCACCCTCGACGTAACGGAAAAAGGCGACGTTCTGATCCTTGGCATTGGCTCGGATGTAATAGTAGTTGCGCTCGTCCTGAATCCGGAAGGCCACGCCCGCCATCTGCTCGATTTCGCCGCCGGCAATTTTGAAGCGCGTGGTGAAGGTGAAATCTTTGAAAACCTCGCCCTCGTAGATGAAGAGCGGCGCGCGGTTCTCATTGCGTTCGGCGGACAGTTGCCCAAGCACTCCGCGTTGAGTCACCACCGGTGACTTGGGAGAAAAGGGGGCCACCACCGGCGGAACGTCCACCATGCGGATGCGCCACTCGCCGGGCTGCCCGCGCCCGGTGACCGCGCTGCGAAAGCCGGAGGGCGTCTCGTTCTCGCGAAACTCGCTAAAGTCAAAACTCCGTTCCGCCGCGAACGAGCACGCGACGGAGAGCAGAACGAACAGAACGCTTCGGAACATCCGGTGCAGACTAACAAAGGCGGCACCCCGGACAAGGCTTAGTCCGGGAACCGCACTTGCCGGCTCGGAATCAAATCCCCGCCGCAATCGCGTCGCCCATCTCCCGCGTGCCGGTTCTGCGGGCGGTGGGGTCAGCGGCGTTGAAGATGTCGCCCGTGCGCAGGCCGGAGTCGATGGCCTGCGCCACGGCTGTTTCAATGGCCTGGGCTGCGTCATTCAGCTTGAAGCTGTAGCGCAGCATCAGGGCGGTGGAGAGAATCTGCGCAATCGGGTTGGCCAGGTTTTTGCCCGCGATGTCCGGCGCAGTGCCGCCGGCTGGCTCATAAAATCCAAACGTCTGTTCCCCGCTCGTGGCCCCGAGGCTCGCGCTGGGCAACATGCCGAGCGAACCGGCCAGGGCCGCCGCCTCATCGCTGAGAATATCGCCGAACAGATTCTCGCAGAGCATCACGTCGAACTGCGTCGGGCGGAGCATCAATTGCATGGCCGCGTTGTCCACGAACATGTGCTCCAGCGCCACGCCGGCATACTGCTTCCCGATGCGCGTCACCACCTCGCGCCAGAGGACGCCGTTCTCCAGCACATTCGCCTTGTCGATGCTGGTGACTTTTTTGCGGCGCAACTGCGCCGCGCGGAACGCGACGTGCGCGATGCGCTCAATCTCCGCCGTGGTGTAAACCATCGTGTCGATGGCGCGCTGCTGGCCGTTGCCCAAATCCTCGGTCTTCTTGGGCTGGCCGAAATACATGCCACCGGTCAACTCACGCACCACGAGGATGTCGATGCCATCGCCCTGACGGTCGAGACTCAACGGGCAGGAATGCGCCAGCGCCTTGGGCAGTTGCACCGGGCGCAAATTGGCGAACAGGCCAAACTCCTTGCGAATGCGCAGCAGCGCCGCGCGCTCGGGGCGATCTTCCTTCGGGATGGTCGGATCGCGGTCGGGTAAACCGACGGAGCCGAACAAAATGGAATCAGACTTCTGGCACAGTTCGAGAGTCGCATCCGGCAGAGCCTTGCCCGCCGCGTCGATGCCCGCCCAGCCCACCGGGGCCTCGGTAATGTTGAAGTTTAGCGCGAATTTTTTCTCCACGGCGCGCAGCACCTTGATGGCCTCGCGCATCACTTCCGGGCCGATACCGTCCCCCGCGAGCGCGGCAATGTTGTAAGTCTTCATTCCCAATTGGCGGCGTCCCTGTGCGGTGCCGGTTCGTTGCAGTCTGGAGTCGCGCGGCGTTCACAGCACGCCACGATGTTTCAAGGGGCGGGAGACTAGGAGCAGGAAAACGGCGAGTGAAGAACGAAGTTTCTAGCCGGTGAATTATTCGCCCGGCTTGTCGGGGGATTCGCCTTCCAACTCGTTCAAGGTGCGTTGAATGAGTTCCTCGTGCTCCTGCCGCGCCCGTTTGCGCGTGGCCCGCAGGTCGAGCAGGGCGGTAATGACTGCGGCGATCGTGAATAAGAAGCAGACCATCCAGTAAATCAGAAACGGGACGTCCTTCAGTTTGTCCTGCAAGACAGTGCGGCCCCAGACGAGCAGTCCAAACGAGAGGGCGAGGAAACAAAGTCCCAGCCAGCGGCGCAAGGCATCGGCAGAAGTTGGCATGGCGAAACCTTAGCCCAGGCGGCCGGCCGGCCCAAGGGAGAAATCCACGCCCGGGCGGTGCGTGAATACCCATCTCGGCCTGTTCGTATTCTTACGGCCGACCCTGCGGATCGGGCCATGCGCCTGAGTTACTTCCAAACAGCGCCACGACCTTCGCGTGCGTCCGAACCATCGGCCATTCTCCTTCCACAACGATCCGGCCGCGCTCCAGAAACAATCCATGCGTGATGCACGCCGGCAGGTCGTCCAAGTGATGCGTCACCACCAGCAACTGCGTGCCGAGCGCAGCCACCCTTTCCAGCGCCGCACGGAAGTCGCGCCGCGACTCCGCGTCCAGTCCATCGAACGGTTCGTCGAAGATGATCAGCTCCGGATCGTGAACCAGGGCGCGCAGCGTGAGCACCTTGCGCAGTTCACCAAACGACATGGCGAGCATGGACCGCGATTGGAGATGGCTCAGGCTGAACTCGCGCAACAACGCCCGGGCCCGGCGAAGCTGGGTCGGCGACGGTTTCTCCATCAGGCCGACGCTGGAGAAAAAGCCCGAGGCCACCACTTCTTCGCCCGTGACCTGCTCGCGGTAATGCGTTTGCAGCAGCGGCGACACGCAGCCAATGCGCCGCCGCAAATCCCAAATGGTGTTGTCAGCCTTAAGCTCGAATCGTGCGACGCGCGAGCCAAACGCCGGATACAGATCGCTGGCGATGAGTTTCAGGAAAGTCGTCTTGCCCGCGCCGTTCCCGCCCAGCACCGCCCAATGCTCGCCCCGTCGAAGTTGCCAGCAAATGCCTTGAAGCACCTTGGTGCGGTCGAGAAAAACATCCGCATTCTCGATTTGGATGAGTGGCATCTGCGATGGGCCAGCTTTTCGAGGGTGCGATGCCTGGCCTCCCTCTCCCCCCCCCGGGGAGAGGGAATGAGGGTGAGGGGTGGTCCGTCTCGAAGCATTGGACTTGGTCCGAACGGTTGCGACGTTCCCACCCCTCACCCCGGCCCACTCCCCGTGGAGGGGAGAGGGAGAACCGACGGTACACATCCGGCCCCCGGCAAACTCCACCGCATGGGTGATGACCGAGAGCGGTTCATCGGCCCGGTGCGTCGTATAAACGATCTGCGTCCCGTGGCGCGCAATCGCTTCGACCATGTGCAGCAGCCCGGTCCGAAACGCCGTGTCCAGTCCGTCACAGACTTCATCCAGCAGCAGCACCGCTGGACGAGCCACCACGGCGCGCGCGATGAGCACCTTGCGCAACTCGCCGGTGGACAGCGACTGCATGTCGCGATTCATCAGCGGTTCAATCTTCAGCTCCTCCGCCCGCGTCTCGGCGCGAAGTTTCTGATCGCGCGTGAGTTTCAGGTAGAGCATGTCCGACTGCGCGAAGCCGGTGTGGATCACGTCGCGGGCGGTCATGCGCCATTCCTGCTGGAGATAACGCTCCTGGGTCTCGGGCGAGACGAGTGCGATGTGCCGGCGCACTTCGATGGCCGTCATTTGAGTGGAGCCGTCGAGACGGTAGAGGCGTTCGCCGCGATTGGGCGCGGGCCAAACTTCGCCCCGGAGCAGGCGCAGGAAGGTGCTTTTGCCGGAGCCATTCGGGCCGTGGATCATCCAGTGCTCGCCGCGGCGCAGTTTCCACGTCACGCCGCGCAGCACAGTTTGGCCGCCGAGGGCCACGTCCACATCGCGAAGTTCAATCAGCGCGTCGTCCATCGGTGCCGGAAGACAAGAAATTCCGCGCTAGACCGCGTGGCCTGACTGCGCACCGTCGGCGTTCCCAGAGTCGAGGTCGATGAGGATGTCGCGCGGTTCGGCGCCCTTGCTTGGCCCGACGATGCCGCGGTTCTCCAGTTCGTCCATGATGCGCGCGGCGCGGCCGTAGCCCAACTTGAGACGACGTTGCAGCAACGAGACGCTGGCCTTCTGCTCGCTGCGGATGACCTCGATGCAGTTCTCGATGATCTCCTCGTCCTCGTCGCAGTTGCTTTCGTCGGGATTGAAGCCCTGGCCGGTGCTGCCCTGCATCTTCTGGAGGGCGTTGTGGATTTCCAACTCGTAGCTCGGCTTGCCCTGCTTGGCGATGAAATCAACGATGTCCTGCAACTCCTTATCGGTGATGAGCGCGCCCTGGGCGCGATTGAGTTTCGCGCTGCCAGGCGGCAAGAAAATCATGTCGCCCTTGCCCAGCAGCTTGTCCGCGCCCATCGCATCGAGAATCGTCCGCGAGTCCACGCGGCTCGCGACCTGAAACGCGATGCGCGCCGGGATGTTCGCCTTGATCACGCCGGTAATCACGTCCACCGACGGACGCTGCGTGGCCACGATGCAATGAATGCCGGCGGCCCGCGCCATCTGCGTGATGCGCGCGATGGCCATTTCCACATCAGCCGGCGCGACGAGCATCAGGTCCGCCAGTTCGTCGATGATCACCACGATGTAGCTCAGGCGATCCGGGATCACGATGTCCTCGTCGCGCGGCACCACGATCTGCTCGTCCAGTTCCACGGCGAAGCCGTCGGAGTTGGCCTCGATCTTTTCCTTCTTGGCCATGAGCGGCAGCTCCGGCTCGGATGCGGGGAGCGGCTTATCCTTGGGGCGCGAGTTGAAGGAGGCGACGTTACGCACGCCGACCCGGGCAAAAATCTGGTAGCGCTTCTCCATCTCGTTCACGACCCAGCGCAGCGCGAGGATGACCTTCTTCGGATCGGTGACGACCGGCACGACGAGGTGCGGCAGGGCGTTGTATTGTTGAAGCTCGACGACCTTGGGATCGATCATCACGAAGCGAAGCTGGTCGGGTGAAAACTTGTAGAGCAGCGACGCGACAATGGAGTTGATGCAGACGGATTTGCCCGAGCCGGTGCTGCCGGCGATGAGCATGTGCGGCATCTCCGCCAGGTCGGCGATGATGGGATGGCCGTAAACATCCTTGCCCAGGGCGAGCGGGATGCGCGCCTTGGTGTTCTTCCATTCCTCGGACTCAAGGAGGTCGCGCATGATGACCTTGGTCTTGATCAAGTTGGGCACCTCGATGCCCACGGAGGATTTCCCCGGCACCGGGGCCAGGATGTGAATGCGCTCGGCCTTGAGCGCGGCGGCGATGTTGTTCGAGAGCGCGGAAATTTTTTCCAGCTTCACCCCCGGCGCGGGATGCAGCTCGTAGCGCGTGATGGTCGGGCCCTTGGTGATGTCGCCGAGCTGCACCTCGATGTCGAACTGGGCCAGGGTCTGCTGCATGAGGCGGGCGCGCTCCATGAGCTGCTCCTTGGTTTCGGAGGGAACGAGATTCGGTTCGGGCAGGTTCAGGAGGTCGAGCGGCGGCAACTGGTAGTTGCCGATGAGCGGCGTGCTCGCGACGGTGATGGGCTTCTTCTTCGGTGCCACGCGGGGCCTCGGGAGCGACGCCGGGATTGTGGACGGCACGGCCTCATCGGCGACGGGAGCATTGGCCGCCGCGAAGGCCGGCTGGCCATCGACGGTGATGACCGGCTCGGGCAAGGGCGGGCGTTCCTCCGTGGCTTCCTTCGAATCGGCCGCCGGCTTGCCCTTGGCGTCTTTGGATTTGCCGAGGATGTCGCTCGTGCTGGCGGCGGCGATCTCGGTCGCGGGAATGACGACACCTTCATCGGCCGGTAAAATTACCCTGGGCAGTTCGGGTTTGCTCCGGCCCGGTTTCGCGCTCTTGGCCTGCGTGATACTCAGGTCGCGCACGGACGGCTCGGGCACGGGTTGGAGATCCGCGCCCAAGGGGATTCTCTCCCCTTCGATCTCCTGCTCGTCGCCCTTGAGCAGCTTCTCGGGTTTGGCGGGCTTGTCCGCCTTCTTCGTTTTCTCGGCCTGTTCCTGCAATTTCTTCGCCTGCTTCTCCAGATCCCGAGCCCGGCGGCTGAGGTCGCGTTCCTCTTCGGACAAGTCCGGATCGTCGTCGCTCTTCTTTCCCATCATGGTGCGCAACCAAAGGCCAAGCTTGAAGTTGGTCAGATAAAGCAGACTGACGGCGTAAATGGTGAGGTAGATGATGGTCGCTCCGGAACGTCCGAATTTCCCAAACACTTGGTTCATCAAGACACCGACAACTCCACCCGCGCTGGCCGCGCCCAGATTTCGAGCGGTGCGTTCAAAGAAACCCGCACTCGCCAATTTCGGATTTGTTCCCAACTGCGTCATGATTCTCTCGTCCGTGAACAAGGAGAGAAAACCCACACAGCACAGAAACAAGGCCACCGCCCAAGGCCACCGCCGACGCAGGTAGTGCAACGAGTTGAAGAAGCAGCCAATGCCAAACAGTGCGCAAAGAATTGGGACGACAAACGCACCGGCCCCAAATGCTTGAAAAAATTTGTGCGCCAACCACGCCCCAACTGGTCCAATCCAATTGTGCGGCGTTTGATTGCTGTTGGTCGCGGTTTCCAGCACGTCCTTCGGCTCAAAGGAGGTCATGGCGATGAACAAGAGCAGCGCCACAGCCAGCAGGACGACACCGATGATGTCGTTGATGCCGCGGTGGTGCTCAGGAGTGCGTTCCGATTCTTTCCGTGCCACAGGCCGGCAGAGTAGTCGGGCGCGGGGGCGGGTCAAAGTTGAAAGTGCGGGCGAGGCCAAAGGAAGACGACCGTCCTCGCAGCGCGGGCCGCGCCGGGTCGGAAAAGGCCCGGGCCGCACGGGAAGGCTGTGGGGCGTTTATTTGATGTCTGGTGGCTGGGGTTTGGTGTTTCATCTCCTCCCATGTCCGACGAGGCATCACCGTCCCGTGCGCCGGGGCCGCTCACGCTGCTCCTGGGGGTGAGCGCGCGGCAGTCCTGGCGGCGGCTCCGCGCCATCCGCCAGCAGTCGCGGCTGCTCACGGTGGTCGTCGCGCTCTTCATGGTGGGTTACCTGGCGCTGGCTTTTTGGCTTTTCCTGCAAGGGCTGTGGTTCGTGGCCCGGTTCCCCGGCCTGGGCAATCTCCTGATCGAACGCCTGCTCTTTCTGCTTTTCGCCTTTCTCTTTCTGTTGCTGGTGCTGAGCAATCTGGTCATCAGCTACACCAACCTGTTTCGCAACAAGGAGGCGGCGGCCTTGATGACGCTACCGGTCCCGGCGCAGACGATCTTCCGCTGGAAGATGATTGAATCCTCGCTGCTGGCCTCCTGGGCTTTCCTGTTCCTCATCGCACCCTTTCTGGCGGCCTACGGAATCACACGGCACCTGCCGTGGCATTTCTATCCCTTCACCGTGGGGTTGATCGGCTTGTTCATCATCCTGCCGGCGGTGGTGGGGGCGGTGCTGGCCACGGTGGTGGCGCGCTATCTGGATCGCCGAGGGTTCCAGATCGGGGCGGTGGTGCTGGTGCTGGCGCTGGTGGGGTTGGCGGGATGGTGGCTGGGCACCGATCCCAGCCCGGAGGAGAGCACCGAGACGCGGGTGCTGGCCTTGCTCGATCAGATGCTGACCCGGACTCGCCCGGCGCAGTTTCCCCTGCTGCCAAGCTACTGGCTTTCCTCCAGCGTGCTGCAGTGGGCCGAGGGCGCGCTGGAGGCGGCGTGCTTCTTCGCTCTGGTACTGTTGAGCAACGCGCTCTTTTTTGGCTCGCTGGCCTTCTGTTTCACCGGAGATTTTTTCTACCACGCCTGGTCGGCGGCGCAGAGCCGGAGCAGCGCCTTCCGGCGCTGGCGGTGGTTCCAAGTCTGGCAGCGCAACCAGCAGTCGGCGGAGGGCGGGCCGGGACTGATCGAAAGGCTGGTGGCGCTCATCCCACGACTGCCGCCGGACGTGCAGGCGTTGGTGGTGAAGGACGCGCGGATGTTCTGGCGCGACACCTCCCAATGGGGCCAGTCCCTCATGCTCTTCGGGTTGCTGGGTGTTTACATCCTCAACCTCCGCCATTTTACCCAGCAGCTCACCAGTCCCTACTGGATCAACCTCGTGGCCTTTCTGAATCTGGGCGCCTGCGCGTTAAACCTCGCCACCCTGACCACACGCTTTGTCTATCCGCAGTTTTCGCTCGAAGGCAAACGGCTCTGGATCGTCGGCATGGCCCCGCTCGGTTTGAGGCGCGTCGTCCAGGCCAAGTACATCATGGCCAGCGCCGCCTCCCTGGGCGTGACCTTCGGCCTGGTCTGGCTCTCCTGCCACATGCTCGACATGGACGGATCGCGCACATTTTTTTTCACCGGGGCCATCGCCGTGATGACCTTCACTCTCAACGGCCTGGCCATGGGGTTGGGCGTGCTTTACCCGAACTTGCGCGAGGAGAATCCGGGCAAGATCGTGAGCGGCTTCGGCGGCACCTTCTGCCTTGTGCTCAGTTTTCTCTACATCCTCGGCTCGGTGGCACTGCTGGCTTTCGGCGCGCCCTGGAAGCTGGCGGGCGGCCCGGAGGCCATCGCGCGCACCGTGATGTGCCTGAGCGGTTTCGGCGTGCTCTCGTTCGCCTTGGGCTGGGTGCCGTATCAAATCGGACTGCAGCGGGTGAAAGGGTTTGAAATGTGAACGGGCCGCCCGAGGCTGAATGCGCGCCTGGCTTCTATTCCATTTTCAAGCGGAGGCCTCCGTGTTTCAGTCCGCGCATGGACGACGCGTTACAACGGCTGGAGAGGATCGAATCGCACCTGGCGCATCTCGAGAAGCAATACGAGGAACTGAACCAGGTGGCCATCGCGCAGGGCCGGCTGCTGGCGCGTTTGCAGAAGGAGTGCGCCCAGGTCTCGGACAGCGTGGGCACCTTCGAGTTGGAACGCATTCGCGCCAACAACGCCAAGCCGCCGCATTACCAGGCCTGAAGCCAGCCGCGCATTCAAAACCTTTGCGGGTCGGCACTCGCCGCCCGCAACGCGGAAACCCCGTGGTCTTTATTTTTCTGCCGGCAAATCTTTCTGCCACCACGGCAGGTGAACCGTAACGGTTCAACAGAAGAACGCTTGCCTTCCATCCCGCTCTACAGAAACGTTTTCCAACCTGGAGGGCGGGGGTGGAAAGATGTCCCGGCAGAAAAATGCAGCGGCAGCCCTCGCGACTGCGTGAACCCGCCCTCGCTGTGCCAAGCCCGAAGTTTTGGACGCAGCCTCAAGGTGGAAAACAAAAAGGGGCGTGTGACCACGCCCCTCAAGATCAACAGACTTGCCGACCAGTCTTACTCCCGCCCCGGCAGTTTCTTCTCGACGCGCGTTTTCTCCAGCGTGACGTATTTCGGAAGCCCGCCTTCGACCGGGTATTTCACTTCGCCTTCGATGAGTGGACGGGCGTATTCGATGAACTTCTCGTTGGGCATGAAGCCGTCCTCGGTAATCCAATCGCGCGGCACGAGGTGCTCGACGTTGGCGATGTCGCCCAAGGGCTGGAGTCCCAGCGACCACTTGTAAGGGTTGCTCTGCACGCGGACGATCTTGACCATGAAACCGCTCTGGCCTTCGACGGCGGCCTTCACGGCTTCCTCGCCGCAGGCGGCGGCTTCAAGCGCGTCGGTGCCGCTGGCGAAATGAGCGGCGGCGCGCTGGGCGTAACCGAGCTTCACGCTGCGGGCCTTGAGGCCCAGCTTCTTGGAGACGATTTCCTCCAAATGTTCCGCCGCGCCCGAGAGCACCGGATGGCCAAAGGCATCCACGCGGGACTTGTCGGCGGCGATTTCCTCCCCGGCCTGGTTCTTCAAGCCTTCGCCCACCACGACCACGCAATACTTGTTCCGGTCCACGGTTTCCTGCACGCGCTTGAGGAACGCCTCCTCGTTGAGCGGAATCTCCGGCAGCAAAATAATGTGCGGGGCGTCCTCGGGCTGGCGCTTGGCCAGCACGGAGCCGGCGGCAATCCACCCCGCCGAGCGTCCCATGACCTCGATAATGCAGCAGGCGCCGTCGTCGGTGGCCATGCTGCCCACGTCGATGGCAATCTCCATCACGGTCGCGCCATTGTACTTGATGACCGAGCCGTAGCCCGGGCAGTGGTCGGTGTGGGGTAGATCGTTGTCGATGGTCTTGGGGATGCCGATGACGCGCATGTCCCAGCCGCGCTTGATCGCCTCTTCGTGAATCTTGTGCGCGGTGTCCTGGGAATCATTGCCGCCGGCGTAGAAAAAGAAGCGGATGTTATGGGCCTGGAAGACCATGAACAGGCGATCCATGTCTTTGGCCGCCTGCTCGGGCTTCTTCTTGAAATCGATCTTGTAGCGGCAGGTGCCGAGCGCGGCGGCGGGCGTGTACTTGAGACCTTCGATGCCTTTGTTGGTCTCCTCCTGGATGTCGATGATCTCCTCGTTCAGGATGCCCAGGATGCCGTTCAGCCCGCCGTAAATCTCCTCGATGCACTCGTGTTTGCCAGCCTGCTGGATCACGCCTGCGATGCTGGCGTTGATGACCGCCGTAGGGCCGCCAGATTGGGCGACGAGCAAATTTCCGCTTAATTCAGCCATAAGGCCGCGCACAGTGCCAACCGTGCCGGGCAGTGTCAAAATGAATTCCGGCGACGGTGGTTGTCATCAGGGCGTATGCACCAAGCCGAGGAAAGAACTGTGGGAGCAGGGGCGGGCGAGCCGGGACGCGCAGCTCAGGGCAGGAAGATTTCCTGGCAGAAAAATAGGCCGGGACAAAAGTCCGCCGGGCTGTCCGATTTCTCCCCCTCATTTTTCTGCCAGCAAATCTTTCTGCCCGTCTGGGCTGCTGGCGCTGAAAAGTCAGGAACGGGGCCTGGCCAGGAAGTTCCCATGGCGCGTCTGCTCCACGGGTTGACCGGGTGCGTGAATTCGCCCTGGGTTCTCATGGTCCATCCGTCCAGGTTTGTCGCCGCCGACCAAAACCCTCCGGTCAAAACCCTCCTTGCCAACACGGGGCGGCATTTCTACTTTCCCGCCCATGCCTGAGGCGCAAGCGCAGACAATTTCACAGATTCAATGGTACCTGCCGGTCTTGATGCTGGCCTTGCTGGCCTTGGGCTTCGCCTTCGGCACGCTGGCCGCCTCCTATCTCGTCGGCCAGTTGCTCAACAAGTGGCGGACCAAACACCTTCCGATCAAGGACGTGGCCTACGAGTGCGGCATGTTGCCCATCGGCGAAGGCAGCACGCGGCTCTCGGTGAAGTTCTACCTCGTAGCCATGCTCTTCATCCTCTTCGACATCGAGGTGGTTTTTCTCTACCCGTGGGCCACGGTTTATCGCGAGATGCTGACGCAGGCCGCGACCCGCAACACGATCCTGTTCTCGATGGTTTCTTTCCTGGGCATCCTTTTCGTTGGCTACATCTACGCCTTGAAGAAGAAGGCCTTCGATTGGAAGCACTGAGGCGCAAAGTCCTCCGCCAGATTCCAGGTGCGGCCTGGGGCGCGGACGCAGGGCGGTGCACCATCATCCAAACCGGGCAACGGCGTTCAAACTATGACCATCAAATTCGGCACCAGCGGATGGCGCGGCCTCATCGCGCGCGACTTCACCTTCGATAACGTCCGCCTCGCCACTCAGGGCATTGCGGACTTTCTGAAATCAGAAATCGGAAATCACAAATCGGAAATCGCCCGGCGCAAACCGGTGATCATCATCGGCCACGACACGCGCTTCCTCGGCCGGGAATTCTCGCTCGCCGCCGCCGAGGTGTTGGCCGCCAACGGCCTCACGCCGGTCCTCTGCCAGCGCGACGCGCCCACGCCCGTCATCGCCCACACCATCCGCGCGCGGAAAGCCATCGGGGGCATCAACATGACGGCCAGCCACAATCCCGCCGAGTGGCAGGGGCTGAAGTTCTCAACCTGGAACGGCGCGCCGGCCACGCCCGAGGTCACCAGGCTCATCGAGGCCAACATCCAGAGGCTTCTCGACGCGCAGTGGTCGTTCCAAGCCGCGGTCATCGGAACTTTCCAGTGCAAGACCATCGATCCGCAGCCGGACTATTTTAAGCAGATCAAAAAGCTGATCGACTTCGGCACGATTCGGAAGGCGAAGATGAAGATCGCCGTGGAACTGATGTACGGCACTGGTCGGGGCTATCTCGACACGCTGCTCGAGGGCGCGGGCGGCGCGAAGGTCACCACCTTCCACAACGAATTGAATCCACTGTTTGGCGGGCATCATCCCGAGCCGAATGCCGAGGGCATGCTTGAGGTCAGCGCCTTCGTCCGAAGTGGCAAAGCCCAGATCGGCCTGGGCCTCGACGGCGATGCCGATCGCTTCGGCATTGTCGATAAGGACGGCACCTGGCTGACGCCGAATCAGATTCTTGCCCTTGCCCTTTATCACCTGAAGAAAAACCGCAAGTGGACTGGATCCGTCGTGCGCACCGTGCCGACCAGCCATCAGGTGGACGAAGTGGCGAAGCTGCTCGGGGTCAAAGTTCACGAGACGCCGGTCGGCTTCAAATACATCGGCGCGCTCATGGAGTCTGAGCCGATCATTGTGGGCGGCGAGGAATCCGGCGGCCTGAGCGTCAAGGGCCATGTGCCCGAGAAGGACGGCGTGCTCGCCTGTCTGCTCATGGCTGAACTGGTCGCCACGGAACGCAAGTCACTGGGGCAGATTCTCAAGGCGCTGGAAAAGCAAACCGGTGGCTTCTTCACCGATCGCATCAATGTCTCCATCCCGCCCGACCAGAAGGAGGCGCTGCTCAAGAAGCTCGCCGCCGGACTCGACCGTGTCGGCGCGTTCAAGGTCGAGAAATTCATCACCACCGACGGCTATAAGTTTCTCCTGCCTGGCGGCGAATGGGTCGCCTTCCGCGCCAGCGGCACCGAGCCTTTGATCCGCGCCTACATCGAGGCCAAGACAGCCCTCAACCTCAAGAAACTGCGCGACGCCTGCCGCCAGGTGCTCGCCGCCTGAACCCATGAAGCCCATGCTCGTCCTCGGCATCATGTCCGGCACGAGCATCGACGGCGTGGATTACGCGCTGTGCGAGGTGGGTTCCTCCTCGGTGCGGCTGATCAAACTCTGGACGCGGGAATTCCCCACCGTGTTGCGGCGTCGCCTGCACACCGCGGCCACCAATGACTGCTCCGCGCATGAACTCGCGCAACTTCACCACGACCTTGGCCGGTTGTTCGCCGCGCAGGCGAAGCCGCTGCGACCGCGCGCGGCACTGGTGGGCCTGCACGGCCAGACGGTATTCCATAACCCGGATCGTCGCGCCCCGGCCACCTTGCAACTCGGCGAACCGGCCTACCTCGCCGAAACCTTGCGCGTGCCCGTGGTCAGCAACTTTCGCGCGGCGGACCTTGCGGCCGGCGGACAGGGCGCACCTCTGGCGACCTTGTTTCATCAAATGGTGTTCGCCCGGCGCGGCCAGCATGTGTGCGTGAACAATCTCGGCGGCATCAGCAATGTGACCTCGTTGGAGTGGAAGCGGGGGGCGGCTCCGCGCATCAAGGCTTTCGACACCGGCCCGGCCAACGTGCTGATCGATCTGGCCATGCGCGAACTCACCCAGGGCCGGCGGCCATACGATGAGGATGGCGCCTGGGCCGCAGCCGGCACCGTCCATCCCGCCTTGTTGGCGCGCTGGCTCAAGCATCCTTTCTTCGCCGCGTCACCACCGAAGAGCACCGGACGGGAAGTGTTTGGGGAAACTTTTTGGCGCGCGGAACAGCGGTGCATCCAGGCCGCGCGACTTTCACCGCGCGACACCGTGGCCACGCTTACCGAACTCACCGCGCGTTCGCTGGCGCTCAACTACCGGATGCACCTTGGCTCCGTCCCGGATTCCGTCGTGCTCTGCGGCGGCGGTGCGCGGAACACATTTCTTGTCGCCCGCATCACGTCGGCCTTGAGCAAATTGAACCCGGCGGTGCAAGTAGCTCCATCGACGGCCTGGGGCTGGCCCGTGCCCGCCATCGAACCAGCGGCCTTCGCGCTGCTGGCGGTCCGCCGCTGGCACCACCGTCCCGCCAACCTGCCCGCGACGACCGGCGCGGGCCGCGCGGTCTGTCTGGGACAAATCACCCAGCCCGGGTGAAGGGAACGCGGCCGGACGGAGGGCGGGCGACGACCGGAACCGAAACGGCGCGCGCCTTTTTTCAATGACGCAGCGCGCTCCCGAGCAGGTGCCCGAGCCAGACGGCGAGGAGGCACGCCAGCACGGAGCCGAGCACGTTGCCGGTGACGGCCGGCCAGTTCCCGGCGCGCATCAGGTCGAGCGTCTGCACGCTGAAGGCGGAGAAGGTGGTATAGCCGCCGCAGATTCCCACCACGAGGAAGTGGCGCAGCGTGGGGGCCTCGGCGAGCCGTCCGCCGGTTTCACTGAGCGCGGCGAAGATCCCGATGAGGAACGAGCCGGTGATGTTCACAAAGATCGTGCCCCAGGGAAATTTGTTGTCGAAGCGCGCGGTGATCGCGCTGGACATCCAGAAACGCGCCACGCTGCCCAGCGCGCCGCCGAGGGCAATCCAGAGATAGTTCACGCGGAGGTTCCTTTCGCGGCCCGCATCCGCTCCAGCTGGTTGCGGGTGATTTGTTGCACGGCGGGATGCGGGCCGCGCGGTTCCGAATACACCTTGGGCCGCACATAGCCGGGCGGCGCGCTCAGACCGTCGCCCCACCAGATGGTCGCGGCATTGAAGACGAAGTTGCCGCGCGGTCCGGGATAAACTGTCGCGGTGTAGGTGCCGCCGTTCGGCTTGCCGGGCGCGGAAAAGGTCGGCCCGGTGGCGACGACTTCGAGGCCGGGAATCGGCGCCGGATCGCCGTGCCATTCCCAACCGACGAGGCCGGGGACCGCAGCGCCCGCCTTCATCCCCGTGCCGGCAAACAGCCAGTGGTCGGGACGCGCGCAGGTCCAGTCCGCGCCGCCCGTGACCGGCCCGGTGCTGTGCGCGCCCAGAAGTTCGTTCGCGTAGGGCCGCTCGTGGGCAAGGGTGCTGATCTTCTGGAACTCAATCGTGCCGCCGGGCGGGCCATACACGCCCACGCGTTCGAAGGCGCGATTGGCTTTCCCATGCGCATCGGGGCTGAGGAGTATTTTTCCGCAGACCGCGTTGCCGGAAAGGAAGGCCGCGTTCACGCCGTGCGCGATGGCGGACTGGACATGGCGAAACATCTCGATGGACCAATACTCGTCGTGACCCACGGAGAGAAATCCCTTCGCGCGCCGCAGCCCGTGCGGATCGGTGTGCGTGTCGAGATTCGAGATGTAGGTCACGTCGTAGCCGTGCTGCTCAAGCCAGAAGGCGACGGGAAATTCCCAGAGCAGAAACTCGCCCGAGCCGGTCGAGAGCGGCGCATCCAGAATCTGGCAGTACTTTCCGTAGGGACGGTTGAAGCCGACCTGCACGTTGCCGCCCCAATACCATTGCTCCTGGCCGTCGTCGTAGAGCGCGAACTGCGAGGGCCAGCGGTTGTAGGCCTGCCAGGTGTTGTCGCTGCATTGGAAGAGGAAATCCGCCGGGCGATCATCGCGCACGATGAAGATGACATAGCTCTGGGTGCCGTCGCCTTGGGCGGTGAGCTTGCCGAGATACACACCACTGAGCCAGTCGCCCGGAATGCGGAAGGAGAGCGACGGCTCCCACTGACAGTCGCGCAGGCGTTTGTGGCCCACCGGCGGATCGGGCTGCACCTGGCCGCGGATGGCCTCGAAGCTCCGCATCAAGCGCGCCCCGGCTCCGCCGTAATAACCCATCCGGTACACATCGAGCGTGAAGGCCGATGCGGGATTCGTGCTGACGAAAATGGAGAGCATCCCGCCGGCGCGAATGCTGGTGTGGGAACAGTAACCTTCGATCCACGGGCAGCGATATTTTGTGGCTGGGTCGATTCGCGGACGGGTGAGCAGCCAGTCGCGGGTGCCGGGCCGCAGATTCTCACGCAAGATCCGGTCGGAAGATTGAGGTTTGGAGGTGGAAGCGCAACCGGCCAGCGAGGCGCCCGCGCCGGCTGCCGCCACGTTCTTCAGGAATTCACGCCGGTTGAACATGGGCGCAGAATGGCATGGCCCGCAGGGGCGCTCAACGGTTTTGAAAGTGGGGCCGGCCGGGGCGGTGCCTCCGTCCACTGTTGGCGAGCGGCAGGGGCCAGGTGGGAGGCCTCGCGCTGCGAGGCCAGAGCCAACGGTCCAGAACTGGCCCTCGCCGCGCAGCGCGAGGCGTGCCACCCCGTCGTCGTCCCGTCGCTCGCCCACGGTGGACGGAGGCCCCACGGCCGGCGCGGATCAGAGTTTTTTGAACCGGATGTTCCGGTAGGCCGCCGCCGTGTTCCAGGTCGAGAGACCGAGGGGCAGCGCGGGTTCGACTTCGAAGCGGATGCTCAACCGCTTGTCCTCCAGCTCGAAATTCACCACTCGTTCCTCGTCGATCCAGGCCTGGATTTTTCCTGGCTCCACCCGCAATCGAATGCGGTGCCACTTGCCGTTGACGAAGTTCTTGAACGTCGTCGTCTCGTTCTGCGAGGCGTCCTCGCTGTTGATGCTCGACAACCCCACCGTGCCGCCGCCCCAGCCGCCGACGATGAAGCTGCAATCCTGTTTACCCACGGGGAAAGTGAGGCCGCAGAAGAAATCGCCGCCCTCCACGCGCATGGCCTCAAGCGAGACCTCGTAATTCATGCGCGGCAAATCGTTGGTGTGGGCCAGCGTGATGCCTGTCATGTGGCCCAGGCCGATGTTGATCTGGCCGTTGGAGACGGTGACCGAACCGCGTCCCGCGAAATCGGAGGAGATCCAGCCGTTAAGCGTCTGGCCATCGAAGAGGATGCCCGAGTCGGGGATTTTTCCCGAGGCGACTACCACCGGTGAAGGTTTGACGGCCACGGGAGCAGCAGGCGGCATGGGCGGCTTGGCCCCGGCTGCCGAGGATTTGGATTGGCATGGGCAAGTGCATCCAGCCAGGCCGAGCATTCCGGCCAGACCAAGCAAGGGCAGCAGCTTCAGGCAACGCGTGGCAACAATCATGTCCCCATTGAAGCGGATGCGGTGAAAAAGCCAAACCCCAAGATTGGGCCCGAGTGCGACCTGGGGGCGTCGCACACCCGCGCTGCCGGTTTCCTGCTAATTCCCGTTGGCGGCCCGTGCTCGGCGCGGTGCGGCCGGTGCGTTGGTATCCGTGCCGGCTTGGGCGCGAAATTGTTTCTCCAACTCGCTCCACCGGGCCGCCATGTCGCGGACTCGATCCGGCTGCTGCCCCGCCAGGTTCACCTGTTCGGAACGATCCTGGCTCAGATTGTAGAGGGCGTAGTCATTCGTGTTCGGCCGCTTGGAGACCAGCTTCCAGTCACCCATGCGGAGAGCGCGATTGTTCTCATGATGAAAGTAGAGATAGTCGCGCGGCACCGGCACATCCTGGGCGAAGGCCGAAACAAGACTGCGTCCGGGCAAAGTTGGTGCTTCGACGCCGTGCCACTTCGCGTCCCGCTTCGCGCCCACCAGTTCGAGCACCGTGGGCACAAAGTCGATGACGTGTCCGGGTGTGTGGCGCAGTTCGCCCTTCGCCGCGAGGCCCTGGGGCCAATGTACAATCAGCGGCGTGCTGATGCCGCCTTCGTGAACCCACGATTTGTGCAGCCGGAACGGCGTGTTGCCCACCGTGGACCAACCGGGACCGAGGCAGAGAAAACTTCCACCGGAACCAAGCGCGGCCGTCTGGTCGTGCCGGTCGCCGCGATTGAGGAACTCCGCGCTCGTGCCATTGTCAGACGCGAACATCACGACCGTGTTCTCCAGCGCGCCCATCACCTTGAGCTGGTCGAGCACGCGGCCGATCTCGCGATCCATGCGGTCGATCATTGCGGCGTGAATCGCCATCTTCGTCGCCTGGAAGCGCCGCTCCTCCTCGTTCAATTCACTCCACGCCACGGCGCGCGCGACTTCGCCGGGGCTGATCTGCTCCTTCACGGCGGCGTCCTTGAGATTCCAGTTCGGCACCGTCTCCGGCTCGCGCGGGCTGAGCGCGGCGTTCACCAGGCCCAGCTTGGTTTGCTTCTCGTGGCGCTGCCGGCGAATCACGTCCCAGCCCGCCAGATACTTGTCGCGGTAGCGCGCGATGTCCTCCGGCGGCGCCTGCAAGGGAAAGTGCGGCACGGTGAAGGCGAGGTAGCCGAAGAACGGCTGGGCGGAATAGTTCGCCGCGTGGTCCTTGAGACAGCCGATCATGAAATCGGCGAAGGCCACCGTCGTGTAATAGTTGCTGCCCTTCGGCACCGGCGGCTGGCGCACATCATTCACCCAGTGGTTGCCTGGATAAAAGTTCCGGTCGTGATCCTCCAGCCGATACGAGCGGTCAAAACCGCCATCCGCGAGCACCCGCGGTGCGCCCTGCACATGCCACTTGCCGCTGTGATACGAGCGATAGCCGAGCGGTTGGAGATAGTGCGGCAACAGGCGGGTCCACTCCGGCAACCGCCCGCGCGGAGGGTCCATGCGAATCTGCTGCGGGTAATGCCCGGTGAGCAGAGCCGCGCGCGTGGGCCAGCACCGCGCCGTGTTGTAGAACTGGGTGAAGCGCACCCCGTTGGTCGCCAGCCGATCCAGGTTGGGCGTGGCGATTTCTCCACCGTAGCAACCGGCGTCGGCAAAGCCCAGGTCGTCAGCCAGGATGAAAAGGATGTTCGGCCGGGTGGCGGCGAAAGTCTGGCCGCAAAGCGCCAGAGTCAGCGCGAGGCACAAAATCAAACTACGGCGATGGATTGGCATGGCGAAGTAATCTCCAACGAAGGAGGACTGGCGACTGAATTCTTTGGAGGGGTCTGCTTTCCATGGGCTGGCCCCCATTCGACGGTGCGTCGAGCCGAAACTTCCCCGCGCTAATTCCCTTCCGCCTCGGGTCGGAATAACAAACAGGGCGGACCCCAATGGAGCCCGCCCCGCCTGTGAATGGCTTCCGCCTCAGCCTTTGGCCTTGGTCTTGGCCTTGGTCTTGCCCTGCTTCGCCTTGGCGGCGGCGGTCTTGCGTTTGTCGTATGCGACGCGCCGGCGGCGCTTCTGCGTTTTGTTACTCTGCTGGCCCATAGTTCTTTACTTTGAAACGTTGTTCCGTTTGCTTGGGTCAAACTATGAAGAGTCGCTCGTGCGTGTTCAATGGCTTTCTGGCCCTGGCCCTCCTGGCTTCCACGGCGGGTTGCTGCACGAGCGTGGAATGCAAGCGGAGCAAGGAGAAGAGCACCCTGCGCGTCCACCTCGAGTCAGATCGCGGCAGCAAAGACCGCGCCTCGGCCATCTCCGTTCTCCGCACCTCGCCGGTCAAAATAAACATCGAGCGCGATCCGGTCCTGCATGAGGGGCATGTCGTCGCGGCGCGCCTCGTCGAGGAGGACGGCGGTCTGTTCTCGGTCGAGATTCAGTTGGATCGTCGCGGATCCTGGGCGCTGGAACGCACCTCCGTCTCGTATCGGGGCCGGCACCTGGCCGTCTTCAGCGATTTCGGCGAGGAAGCCCGCTGGCTGGCGGCCCCAGTCATCCAGGCCAAGAACAGCAGCGGCCGCCTGACCTTTACCCCCGACGCGACCCACGAAGAGGCCGAACGGTTCGTCCGTGGCCTGAACAACTACGCCAAGGAACAGGAGAGCGCCGACAAGTGGCCCTTCGCCCCGGCCATGGAAAGATGAAGGCCGAAACTCCAAACTCCAAACCCCAAACTCCAAACCAATCCCAAGCAGCAAACTCCCACCGGAACTTGGGCACGCCTGAATTCCCTTGGGTTTCTAGCCTTGGGATTTTGTTTGGGATTTGGAGTTTGGGATTTGGAATTTCCCCTGCACACGCCCAACCCTTCCACCTGCCCACGGCCAACCGCGCCCTCTTCGACAAAGGTGCCGAGGAGAAATTCTTTGTCGGCACCACGGGCAAGCCCTGGCCGAGTGGCACCTTCGGCTGCGTGCGCAGTGAAGGGAATCAGATGCATGAGGGGCTCGACATCCGCAGCTTGTCCCGCGACCGGCGCGGCGAGCCGACCGATCCGGTGCTGGCTTCCTGCGACGGCACGGTCGCCTACCTCAACCCGCGCATCAGCGCCTCGAACTACGGCAAGTACGTCGTGCTGCGCCATACGATTGAAGGGATGGAGGTCTTCACGCTCTACGCGCATCTGAGCGGCTTCGCGCTCGGACTCAAGGCGGGCCAGACCGTGAAAGCGGGTGAAACCATTGCCACTCTGGGCCGGACCAGCAACACGCGCGAGCGCATCTCGCAGGAACGCGCCCATGTCCATTTCGAGATCAATCTCTTCGTCAACGAACGCTTCCCCGTTTGGTACAAGAAGGAGCATCCCAAGGATCCCGACGAGCACGGCCCGTGGAACGGCATCAACCTGCTCGGCCTCGACCCGCGCCTCATCCTGCTCGATCAGCAGGCCCAAGGAGCAAAGTTCAGCCTCGTGAAGTTCATCCAGAGCCGGCCCGAGTTGTGCCGCGTGCTGGTGCGCGACACCAGCTTCCCCTACCTCAAACGCTACCCCATGCTCCTGCGTTCCAACCCTGTGGCGGAAAAGGAAGGCGTGGCCGGTTACGAACTCACACTCGACTGCAACGCCGTGCCCATCGCGCTCACGCCGCGCGCGGCCAGCGAGATCAAATCGAAGCAGAAATACCAGGTGCTCTCGGTCAACGCCGCCGAGGAGGAGAAGAATTCCTGTCGCAAGCTCGTGGTCCGGCGAGGCCGGAGTTGGGAGTTGAGCAACACCGGAACTGTCTTCCTCAATCTGCTGACGCAGTGAGGTGGTCGCTCCCACGGGTGGCCCGCCGTCGCCCTCAAACGGGACCGCGTGGGGAACTCCACTCATTGAGCTCGCGCTCGTTCGCCGCCGCGCCGAGGCCGAGATGTTCCAGCGCCTCGCCCATCAAATAAAGCGACCCAGTAATCACGACGTGGCTTTCATCGCCGGCCAGCGCCAGCGCCTCGGCGAGCGAGCCAGCCGGGCGAACCTCCAGTTCGGGCTGCGCCTCCTGAGCCGCCTGCACCAGTTGCCCAGGCCGCGCGCTGCGATTGCTGGCCACCGGGATGCAAATCATCCGCCGCGCGACCCCGGCGAATGTGCCGGCGGCTTCCGCCCAGTTTTTATCCTCCAGCATGCCGAGGATGACCGTGCAGGGCGCGCCGCCAAACTCCACCCGCAACGCCGCGGCCAGCGCCTTCGCCCCGGCCGGATTGTGCGCTCCATCGAGCACGATGGTCTGCACCCCGCGCCGGAGAACCTGGAACCGCGCCGGCCATTGCACCGCCACCAACCCATCGCGCGCGACCACTCGCGGCACCGGCAGGCTCTCCTCCAACAGCTCAACCACGCCCAAGGCCACCGCCGCGTTGAGCCGTTGATGCGCGCCGCGCAAACCCAGCCCTTCATGCACCACCGGCTCCGTCACCACCTGTAGCCGCGCACCCTGCCGCCGTGCCGTTTCGTGAATCTCCTCCAGCGCTCCGCCTTCCGCCGCCGTCACCACCGGCACGCCCGGCTTGATGATGCCGGCCTTCTCCCGCGCAATCGCCTCCAGTGAATTTCCCAGCCAGGCCTCGTGATCGAACTGCACATTGGTGATCACGCTCACCAGCGGCGTGACGATGTTCGTGGCATCGAGCCGTCCGCCCAGTCCGGTTTCCCAAATCACCAGATCACACTTCTGCTCCGCGAAATAGCGCGCCGCCAAGACCGTCACGACTTCGAAGAAAGTGGGCCGGTGCTCCTGCGCCAGGTCCGCCAGCCAGCCCCGCGCCTCCGCCACCAACCGGGCCGCGTCCGCCTCCGAGATCAATTCGCGGTCGATCTGGATGCGCTCGCGAAAGCTGACCAGATGCGGCGAGGTATAAAGCCCGACGCGCAGGCCGGTCGCGCGGTAGATCGACTCCAGCATGGCGCAGGTCGAGCCTTTGCCATTCGTGCCCGCCACATGGATGAAGCGAAGCTGAGACTGCGGCTGCCCGGCCAGTTCCGCCAGACGCAGCGTGGGGGCGAGACCGAGGTTCGCGCCAAACATGGGGAGCGAAGACAAATACTCGATGGCTTCCTGATATGACATTCGGCGGCGGATGCTGCCAGCCCCTTGTCCGACAAGCGACCCAAAGTTCCGGCGCGAATGCTGCCAGGGGCCGGCTTCAGGAAACTGTGGCCCTCCCTGAACCTCTGGCCCGACGGGCCGTGGTGGAAAGCCTCGCGCGGCGAGGCCAGTGGGTTCGGGACGGCGAGCGCCGCGCGCGCGTCCCCACCGAACGCCAGCCGAGCGGGACCGGGGCGTGCCGCCCGATCCCGCTCTTGGTGGTTTTCCCCGGCGCGCATGGGCCGGTGGGTGGAGTGGCCATTGTCGCCTCCTTGCGGCAGTGGCTGGTGGCTCCGGGGCCTCAAGGCCGCGGCACCGTGTAGATCTTTGGATAGTTGGCCCCGAGCAATTCCAACTGCACGAACGGCCCGTTCGGGTTGGGATTGGCCGGGATGCTTGAGGCCTCGGCCACGTTGAAATCGTTGTCGTAGGTGAGTACGATCATGCCGTTCACCACGCAGACGCCTTCCACTTTTTCCAGCAGCGGATCAATCGCCGTCAGCGAGTTGATCACCACCGTCTTGCTCACCGGCACGACGCCCAGCGCCGCGAGACCGGCGGTGTTCAATTGCTCCAGGGTTTTCGTCGGGTCCGAGATCAGCCTTCCAGTGATGGCGTTTTCGAGGGGTGTGAGATCCGTCGCTCCCGCCACGTCCACCTCGAACAGTTTGTCGGTGGCCCGCTCTGGAACCAGGAGCCGGCCCGGCCCGGTCGAGAAAAGATCGCTGAGGGTCACGTTGTTGGGCACGGCGGGGATGCGGTAGAGGTACTGGCGCACCAGCGGCTCGGGACTGCCCACGAGCAGGGTATTGAGGTTGATGGCCAGGAGGCGGACGTTGCCATTGGCGTCCCCGGCGGCCCGGTTGGGATTGCTGAGCGGCCGTTGCATGATGGCGTAGAGGATGCCATCGGCGGCCGCGGCGATGCCCTCCAGGCCGCGATTGCTGCGCCGCTTGGCGAGCACGGCTGGGAGCACATCGTAGGTCGGCACCTGCTCCAGGCCGGTCAGTGTTCCAGTTGGCACGAGACGCATCTGCACCTTGCCGTTCGGACCGAACATGGCCACGCTGGGCTTGTATTCCTCGCACACCCAGAAGTTCCCCCACGGATCGATGGTGATGCCTTCCGCGTCGAGCGAATCCTCATCGAACGGCAGCACGTTCAGGTTCACGTCGTACGGAATGTCCGTGGCGGGCTTGGTCGTGGGCAGGCCCGAGATGTGTCCGCCGTCCGGGCGCTTGAGCGGTTTCACGTCGTCGACCTTGGCCGAGCCATTCGGCATCAAGCGGACCGTGACGAGGTGCGGCCCGAAGCCGGGGATGAGCCAGATTTTGGACGTGACGCCCGCAGCCGTGAAGTCAGTCGTGGTACCGCGATCTGTGATGACGTAAAACGAATCGGGTTTGCCCGGCACGGGATAGAGGCCGGAGAACCCGCCGAGTTTGATTTCGTTTCCATTGTACGGATCGGTGTAGAGGTTGAACTGCGCCGATTGCAGGTTCACGTCGAACGTGGCGGCCTGGGCCGTGGAGACGGAGAGTTGCCCGAGCAACGCCCCGCCGAGCAACGCGCACGAGGCGCAGCGTTTGAGGATTTGTGTTTTCATTTTTTCAACAAGTAGTTGGTTTGTCTTTGGCACCGGCTCGGTGCCGATGAATTCGGCCCGACCGGTTGCTGTTCACTCACTACAGGGGGACGTTGCGGGAAAGGTTGCAGGAATTCTTTGCGTGTTCACGCGTGCGCGTCCGCACCAGAACGCTGGCGCCAATCCTCCCGCAGAATCGCGTAAAGATATTCGTCGGCCCAGCGGCCTTTGAACCAGAGGCTCTGCCGCAAGTGACCCTCGCGACGCAGGCCCAATTGCTCCATCAGCGTCCAGGCGGCGGTGTTCTCCGCGTCCGTATCCGCCACCACCCGGTGCAGTTTCAGGCGCTCGAACAACGCATCGAGCAGACACGACAGCGCCTCCACCGCGAAGCCCTGCCGCTGAAAGCGCCGCGCCAGCGTGCCGCCGATCGTGGCCTGGCGCGGATCGTGGGCCTGAACCTTCACGGCGCAATCACCGATGAGCGCGTTGGTGTCCTTGAGGGCGACGGCGATCTGCAGCCACTGGCCGGGCACGCCCGCCTCCTGCGATTGTTGATGTCGAACGAACTCCGTCGCGGCGGGGAGTTCAATGCCCTTCCAACCCTGATACCGCGCGACCTTGGGATCGTTGCGGTAGGCAAAGAAGGCAGGGACATCCGCCTCGGTAAAGCGCCTGAGCACGAGCCGGGGCGTCTGGAGGGGCAGCAGGTCTGAGTTACTCATGTTTCCTTCATTGCTCCGGGAGCGGTCCACGCCTGCACGATCATCGTGTCAGTTTCCTTTTCGAGCGGACGGCCATCGAAGTCGCCGAGTATCTCCCAGCGCGCAAAGCCCACGACGCGCAGTAGCAATTCCATCTCGGGCCGGTACGTCCAGCGCATCGTCGTTTTGGACGGGTGGGTCGCGATGACCTGGCCGGTCGCATCGAGCATCTCGACCTCGTTGCAGGAATACTGAACCTGCTTCACCCGGTCGAAGGTCCGCGTGTCCCACGCCCGGATCGGCAGGCCGGTCTCAGGGTGAGCGATCTCGCCTTCCAAGGCGCGAGTGCCGCTCGTTTGGGCAATCCAGTTCAACCCAGGAAAGGACGTGTCGAGCACGAGCATCCCGCCCGGCTGCAAATGTTCGCGGCACGCGCGCAAGCAGCCGAGTTGCGCCTCGGTCGTGAGAATATGCACGAAGGCGTTGAACGGAATCATGATGCGCGCGAAGCGGCGCGGCAGCCGAAACGCAGCCATGTCCGCCTGGTGCAACGTCGGATTCAGTCCCAGCGCCGCCGCCTTTTCGCGCAAGCGCTGCAACATGCCGGCAAAGAGATCCAGCCCCTCGATGTCCACGCCGGCCTGGAGGCACGGCAGCAGGATGCGCCCGGTGCCGCACCCGACATCGAGCACTGGCCCGCGCGCGGCTTTGGCCAACTCGACATAGAAGTCGAGCCCGGGCTGGAAATCCCCGAGCAGCAGATCGTAGAGCGCGCCGTCATCGAAGGGCGTGGCTTCAGCGGTGGATGATGATTGTTCTGTTGAGGATTTGTTCATAACACGAGCGGCGAACCGTCTGAAATTTCATTTGCTCCCAGTTCTTGCTTGGCTCCGTTGAAGGATTCAAAAAGCCGCCATGTTTCTTACGAGGCGTCTTGGTTGTAGGCGGGCAGGCCATCGATGCTCGTCTGGTTGTGGGAGGCGCGGTAGGCGTCGAGTTTCTCCGGGCCTTGATGGGCAGCCCACTGATCGAGCGTGTCACGACGGCTGCGGAAATCGTAAATCGGTACGGCATAGCCACAAGAATCCGAGACGCGCTTCACTGAAATATGAACAAATGCCCGGGTGCCAGGATGGGTTGGAAACAGTGAAGCCAGCTTGGTGAATCGGGCATCTCCAGGGGTAATCACGCTGCCGTTCCCATGCAGGCGGACAATTTTTGGAGCGCCGTCAAAAGCACAGAACATCACCACGATGCGGCCGTTCTCCCGGAGGTGGGCGGCCGTCTCCGCACCGCTGCCAGTATAGTCCTGATAAGCGACCTCCAATGGCCCGAGCACGCGGAAAGACTCGCCGCCCTTGGGCGACGTGTTGATGTGCCCGTCCGGTGAAAGCGGCGCCGTCGCCACAAAGAAAACACGCTGCCCGGCAATCCAGGCGGCGAGTTCAGGGTCGATTTTTTCGTATTGTTTGCTCATGTGAGGGGTCGAGTGACTCGGTTGATGCCGTGGGCGAAGCCAACGAGCATCGAAACTTCGCGAATTCCGTTCCGCAACCGGACGTTACGGTCGAGTCGAACACCTTGAAGCCATGCTGAACAGCTAACCGCCACGCGAACGTGCTCTTGTCGGAACCGGAATTGCCGAAGACGAGGATTCTCATGGGGCTTTCGCGGAATTGAGTTCATTGCGCCCGATGGATTTCTCTGCGCTCTCTATTTCAGCCCATGACGGCGCGCGCCAGGTCTGCCACGGCGGGCCGGCGAGGATCACGTCCCCATCGGCACTCCACCGGGCCGCGTTCAGAAGTGAGCCGGTGCCGCGCAAGGTCAGCAGTTCCTGGCGCGTGCCGATATCCCAGAGCTTGATGGACTCGCGCCCGCCGGACGCGGAAATCAACCGTCGTCCATCTGCGGAGAAGGCGATGCCGAAGACCGCGTTTAGGTGGCCATGGAGGGATCCGACCAATTCGCCTTTGGCGGGATCAAACAGACTCACGAGACCGCCCCCGGTGGACGAAGCCACCAGTCCGCCATCGGGCGAAACCGCCAGCCAACGGGAAAAATATCTCCCGGGAACACGCCGCGGTGCCCGATCGGGGTGGACCAAATCGTAGAATCCGATTTCATGGTCGTTGCCCCGCCTGATTGCCACGACCAGCACCCGCCCGCCCGCAGCAAAGGTCGGATCATTGATAGGCCCGCCAATGGACGCTACAATTTGCCCGGTTTCGATGTGCCAGGCGCGCAGGGAATCGGCGGTCCATGTGCGCAGGGTATCCTCTGGTTTGGGCAAGGCCACCAAGTAATTTCCATCCTCACTGAAGCGGAAGGGAACGAGCCCCGGGACATCGCTCTTCAGTTCAATTCGACGACCTAGTGCCGCGAGGTTCGCCACGTAAACCGACGCCGAGGAAGTCCCTTCGGTCCACGCCAGAAGCTGGCGCGTGGCGTTGTAGGCCAGCCCGGGCGGGCACGTGCCCGAGGCGACCACAACTGCTCCGCGTTGAATGAACTCCGCACCGCGCAACTCGCGGATGAGGATCTGGTTGGTTCCATCCCAGTGACAAAGAATGTTGGTGCCAAACCAGCCAAGGACATTGGTGGAGGATACGATCTCACGCAGCGGCCCCCCGAGGGAGTCGCGCTTGAGGTCGACCAGCTCGGGCGGCTGGCCCGGGGGCAGCAACAATGCGCGCGAGTGGTCTAGAGGCAGAACCTCATTGTACCGGAGGTTTTCCGGCAGACGGCTGTATCCATCTGCGGCGCTCTTCCCATCATCTCTCCACAACATGAGATCCCCGTCCTTGCTCGCGCTGGCGACGAGTTGAGCCGGCTCCGAGATCGCGACGGCATGAACCTCGTCCCTGTGGCCGCGCAGCACCTTGGTTTCGGTCCATTTGCTCGTATCCCAGAACCGGATGGATTGGTCGCTCGCCGCAGAGATCAAACGTCGTCCGTCCCTGGTAAACGCCAGCTTGCAAACCCAAGCGGTGTGTCCGTCGAGTTGGCGGAGTAGCCGGCCGGTCGCGGCATCCCAGACGCGGATAGTGGGATCTTCGAATCCCGAGCCGGAAGCCAGCACCCGGCCGTCCGGCGAGATGGCCAGCGTGGTCAGCCCGTAGTCCCGTTGCGATTCGGTCAGCCAGAGTTCATGGCCCGTGGCGAGGTCGAGGCACTGGATGCTGTAGCGGTAGTTCAAAGAGTCAGAACGTGCCAGATACAAACGCCGGTTGTCGGGAGATAGCTGGGCGGCTCCGCAATGGAGGGTTTTACTGTAAACGGTCGGGTGGCGGCTTTCGATCCGAGAGGAGGACACGTTCACTACCCAGACTTCGTCGCCGATTTCCGGCGTAGATCCGGCGATCTGGTAGGGTATTCCGGCGTAGATGACCACCCTTGAACCATCCTGCGAAAACGCGATATCGCGAACGTTCCATGCGCCTTGGTCGGGTGCCCGCCACAGGATCGATTCCCGGCCGGAGTCGAGGTCATACAGGGCGACCACTTTGGGTTCGGATGTGGCAGCCAGAAGATTGCGAACCGGAGAAAAAGCCACCCGTCCCTGGTGACCATGCTCGCGATCCGTCAGGGTCTGAACCAATCGTCGGCCCTGGACATCCCACAAGTCCACGCGTCCGTCATACCAACCCACGGCCAGGCGGCTACCATCCGGGGAAAAGCTGACGGCGTATCCGCGCGGCGTCGCCCGGTTGGTGAGCGTGACGAGCGCGCTGCTGCGGGCCAGTTGCCAGAGATAACGCCACTCCCATCCGCGAAGGTCTGCCTCGCCGGTCTGCGGTCGATGCCGGTCCAGCAACCGGCGCGCTTGGCCGAGATTGTTCAGCTTCAGCGATTGCTGGGCGAGATTCATGTCCGAGGCGTAGGCTTTCTGACGGGCGGCCAACTCTCCTTTCTCCGCTCGCTGGCGTTCGCGATCGATGCGCCACGCGGCAATCGGTGAACCGATGGCAACACCGAGCAGAAGTACAATGGTAGCCAGACTCAAGCTCGCGATGGCTGGCTTACGGCGGCACCAGCGCCAGATTTTTTCCGGCGCGCTCACGGGACGCGAGTGGATTGTTTCGCCGCGCAGGAAGCGCCCAAGTTCTTCAGCCAGTTCTTGCGCGGATGCAAAACGCTTGCCCGGTTCCTTCTCCAAACACTTCAGGCAAATCGTTTCCAGGTCCGCCGGGATGGCGGGAATCAAAAGGCGCGGCGCAATGGGTTCCTTGCTCTCCACTTGTTGCAGCGTGTCGGCGACGGACTGGCCCACGAACGGCGCGCGCCCCGTGAGCGCGTGGTAGAGAATCGCGCCCAACGAATACACGTCGCTCGCCGGTCCCATTTTGCCGCGCTCGCCCAACGCCTGCTCCGGTGGCATGAAACTCGGCGAACCCATCACTTGACCGGTCAGTGTCAGGTCCGAGTCGTTGCTCAGATTCTTCGCCAGGCCAAAGTCCGTCACGCGCGGCTGATCGTTCGAGTCGATGAGCACGTTCGACGGCTTTAGGTCTCGGTGAAGTATTCGCCTCGTGTGCGCGAAGTGAATCGCTTCCGCGATGGTCTTCACATAGCCCGCCGCGCGTTTGGCCGTCAGCGGCTTGTCGCGGACGAGTTGCGCGAGGTCCGGACCATCGACGAAATCCATCGCGAAGTAATGCTGGCTCTGATGCACGCCCACTTCGTGAATGGCCACGATGTTCGGATGCTGCAAACTCGCCGCCGCCGAAGCCTCGATGCGAAACCGATGGATGAACTCTTCGCTCGCATACTGACCAAGCAGCAACAACTTCACCGCCACGATGCGGTCCAAACTTTTCTGTCGCGCGCGATAAACGATGCCCATGCCGCCCCGCGCGATTTCCTCCAGCAGTTCGTAGTCGCCGAAATCCCGGTGAGCCTGATCTGGGAGCGCCGGCGTCTCGCCGGCTGGTCGGGGCGATTCTGGCCGGCGGGACGCCAGCGCTCCCAGCGCGCAGTGCGGGCACAGTCCCGCCGGCACATGGGCCGGAAGCTCGCTTCCGCATTCCGCACAGCGTTGCACAGGAGTGCTCATTAATTTTTCAACCTGAGACTGTCTCTTACCCGCTACAGAGACCACTACAGTTTTCTCAGCCGATAAAACTGCGCTCCGCCGGAAAAGCTGTTCGTGACCGTCCATTGCGCGCCCAGAAGTGCCGGCGCATTGGTCACATCAACCCAGATCACGGGCGGAGCCAGATCGAGCGTCGATTGCAAGGTGAACCCAGGCGCATTCGTGGGCCAAGAGAGGACAAGGTTATTGCCGCTGCGCCCGGCATCGAAAGGCACAGGGCTGCGGATGAGCGCCATGCTCTGATTAAATCCCGCCGCAATCGCCACCACTCCACTCTCCGCGACCACGGGCACGATCGATTGGCCCCTGTTGCGGTAGCTCCCGAAGCTGTTGGTGCCTGCACCCCACGCCACCACTGAGCCATCGTTCTTCAACGCCACGGTGTGAGAAAATCCCGCGGCAACCGCCGTCACCTGACTCAACCCTGCGGGCACCGTGGTTTGGCCGTTGGTGTTGAATCCCCAAGCGACGACAGTCCCGTCGGACTTCAGGGCTACGGTGTGCAAACCTCCCGCCGCGATGGCCATAACCCCGCTCTGCGCTTCGACGGGCACCGTCGTTGCACCCGCGAAGTTCTCACCCCACGCGACGACGCTCCCGTCGTTCTTTAAGGCCACGGTGTGGAGGTATCCCGCGGCAATGGCCGTCACTCCGCTTTGCGCTGCCACGGGCACCGTCGTCTGACCGGAGGTGTTGAGTCCCCACGCCACCACGCTCCCGTCGTTCTTTAAGGCCACGGTGTGGGATTCGCCCGCGGCAATCGCGATCACTCCGCTGTGCGCCGCGACCGGAACATTCGTGTCGGTACTTCCAAAGGCACTTCCCCACACAAGCACGCTCCCGTCATCCTTCAAGGCCACGGTGTGGGATTCGCCCACCGCAAACGCTGTCACTCCGCTCTGCGCTGCCGCAGGCACATTCGCTTGGCCGTCCGCGTTTTCTCCCCACATCACCACCGCGCCGGGCGAGGTTGGCCATACAAGCACAAACTCGTAGGCACCCATGTCGAAGGTTGAGATGCCATCCTTGTTGCCGTCCATCGGCCGCGGCCGACCAGCCAGGTCGTATTGAATGATGGCGCTCAAGTTCGTGCCCGTGTCGATACAAGGCGAGCCAGCGCGCAGCCGGTAATCGCCGGCCGCCGCATTCACGAACGCTGGTTCGTTGGTGATGTTGCCGATGCCGTTCGTCGGCAGCGGTGTGGTGCAGGAATAGTTGATTGCCAAAGGCACCGATGGAGGAGCGTCGAGGTAATTCGCTCCGACTGGGGCGTCGTTGGAGTAAACGATGCAGTTATTCAAGGTGACAACATGTGGCTCAAAAAAAATCCCCGGTTCAGCGCCCACCGCCCCGCCGCCCCGTTCACCAGCCGAGTTTCCAGTCACGGTGCAATTGTTCAAATTAGCGCCCCAAGTACCTCCGCCTTCCCGCCCGGCCGAGTTGCCCTTCAAAACACAGTTGTTCAACGTGCCGAACCACGCCCCGCCGCCGTCAAGGCCAGCCGAATTTCCTGTGATCAGACAATTGTTCAAATTCGCACCCTCCGCTCCCCCGCCTGCTCCCGCCGAGTTGCCGGACAGCGTGCAGTGGTAGAGCGTGCCTGCGTATGCGCCACCGCCCAACCCGGCTGAATTACCGGTCAGCACGCAGTTGGACACCATGGTGCCGTAATCCCAGCAATAGACGCCACCGCCGTCGGTGTTGATCTCAGCGTCGCCGCCAACCCCGGTTGCTCCATTCGTCAGGGTAAAACCGACCAGCGCCGCGCCATTGGTCAGAAAAGCGCAGCGAATGGCACTGTCCCCGTTAGTGGTGCCGGGAACCTGATACCCCTGGATCACCGTGACGACCGGCCCGTTGACGCTTCGCACGGTCACGGGTTTGGTCACCGCCACGCGGTTGGTGATGATCGAGCCGACCCCAACCCGTCCGCCGGTGGCATACACGCCGTTGGTCACCACGATTTCATCACCCGCTTCGGCGGCATCAACCGCATCCTGAATCGTGTGCGCCGCCGTTGCCCAAGTCCGATAAGGCGGCGTTGGACTTGCGCTTCCCGGCCAAACGAGCAGCGGCAGTTTGTATTCGTAAGCGCCCATGTCGAACGCGGCCTGCCCATCTCCGTTGCCGTCCAGCGGACGCGGCCTGCCATCGAGATCGTTCGTGATGCTGGCGCTCAAGTTCGTGCCCGTGTCGATGCAAGGCGAGCCGGCGCGCAGTTTGTAATCGCCTGCCGCCGCATTCACAAACGCCGGTTCGTTCGTGATGTTGCCGGTGCCGTTCGTCGGCAAGGGAGTGGTGCAGGAGAACTCAAGGGAACAGAAAGGTGAAAAATTCGGTCCATCTGAGTTCAGGTAGCTGATGCAGTTGGTGAGCGTGCATTGCAAGGTTGCCGGTGCGCCCGTTCCACCAGGACGATTACGATTAGCCACGATGGTACAGTTCACGAGGGTGCTTCCCTCTGCCGCCGGGGCGTAGTTGGATACGTTGCTGGCGAGCACGGAATTGTACGCGGTACAGAAGGACAAGGCGCCCCCGACATCGGTGAAATTGTTGATGACGAGACAGTTGAAGAGCGTGCTTTCTTCGGCTGCACCGCCTTCAAAACCGGAGTCATTGAACGCGAGGACGGAATTGTAAATCCGGCCACCATAGACCCCGGCCCCAAAGCCATCTCCGTCGGAGTCGAGAGCATAGTTGCCCACGATCCGGCAGTTGGTAAGAACAGCGCCAGACTCGCAGAAAGCGCCGGCACCATTCCGATGAAAGCCGTTGGTCAAGGTGAAGCCGCTTAACGTGGCCCCGGTCTCCAAATAGGCACAACGAACGTAGGCGTATCCCTCCTTTCGTTCACCAACAATTGTCGTGACCAATGGTCCGCTAACGCTGCGAACGACGATGGATTTGTCGATGATGATTCGGTTTGTGTGGAACGTTTCAGGAATTCCCCGCCCGCCCGTGGCATAGATGCCGTTGGTCACCACGATGTCGTCGCCAACCGCCGCCGCGTCGATGGCGTCCTGAATGTTCGTGGCGGCGCTGGCCCAAGTCGCGTAGGGCGGCGCGGGACTCGGACTGCTTTGCCACACATACAAAGTGGCGGCTGATGCCGTCAGGGCCTGAGCCGCCAGTACGACGGCCAGGAGTCCGCGCCTCACCTGAACTGCTTTTGGTTTCCAACAGATATTTTGCATAACATTTCGCTTTCCTGTCCGGCCATTGCGCTGGGATTCGCGGGTCTTCACTCACTACAGGGGGAGTTTTTGGAAGAGGTTGCAGGAATTCTTTGCCTGCCATCCGCCCGCGCGTCCCGACCAGGACGCTGGAGCCAATCCTCCCGCAGCATCGCGTAAAGATATTCGTCGGCCCAGCGGCCCTTGAACCAGAGGCTTTGTCGCAGGTGACCTTCGCGCCGCAGGCCCAGTTGCTCCATGAGCGTCCAGGCGGCGGTATTCTCCACGTCCGTATCCGCCACCACCCGGTGCAGTTTCAGGCGCTCGAACAACGCCTCAAGCAGACACGACAGAGCCTCCGCCGCGAAGCCCTGCCGCTGAAAGCGCCGCGCCAACGTGCCGCCAATCGTGGCCTGCCGCGAATCGTGGGCCAGAACCTTCACGGCGCAATCGCCGATGAGCGCGTTGGTGTCCTTGAGGGCGACGGCGATCTGCAGCCATTCGCCGGGCACGCCCGCCTTCTGCGATTCCTGGCGTCGAACGAACTCCGTCGCGTCGGCGAGTGCAATGCCCTCCCAACCCTGATACCGCGCGACCTTGGGATCGTTGCGGTAGGCAAAGAAGGCAGCGACATCCGCCTCCGTGAAGCGGCGCAGGACGAGCCGGGGAGTGTGGAGGGGAAGCAGGTCCAGGTTTTGCTCCGATGATTGCGTGACTGGGATCATTGCCGCAGGGTTCCTTGTGCGCTGACCGTCGGCTTCGCGCTGGCCTTGATTTCATCCCACGACGGCGCATGCCAGAGGTGCAGGACACCTTCGTCATTCAGAGCACCAAGCCAATTGCCGTCGTGCGAAAATGCGGCCTTCCAAAAAAGTGACCCTTGACCTTCCAATGTCATCAGTTCCTGCCAGCTTTCCGTGTCCCACAACTTGATTGCCTCCTCTCCATCGCTTCCGACTGCCAACCGGGATCCATCAGGCGAGAAAGTTACGGAGTGAACTCCTTGCAGAAACCCGCCAAGCCGGGCGATCCGCTGGAGAGTCTTTGTTTCCCACACTTCCGCGAATCCCTTTTGACTCGCGATGGCAAACCGGCACCCGTCTGCTGAAAACGCCGTGCCCACAAGTTGCCCTGCTCCCGGATGTACGTCTGCCGAGCGCCCGCTGGTTAGATTTAAGAGCGTTGCGTGCGCCTCCCATCCGGCAGTCAGACACCACTTCGCATCCGCCGAGAGGGCAATGGCCTGGGCGCGAGGTACACCTCGTCCTAATCGAGTTTCCCTTCGTGACTTCCAATCCCATGCGTACACGGCCTCATCATCGTGGTAACTCGTGACGATGCGGTGTGGTTGCGCCGAAGAGTCGGAGGGCACTGCAAAAAACTCGAACGCTGCATCTCCCGGTTGTCGCGCCGCAAACTGGCTTAACAATCGCCGCTGTGGCAAATCCCAAACTCGGACGACACCGTTGCTCGTGATGGTGGCGACGCAATTGCCATCACGCGCGAGACGGGCATAAGCGAAGTCGCTGCCCACATTCCATAGCGGTTCTCTCTCTTGAAAGGCAGGGCCTTTCCACCGGGACACGCCGCCTGTCCGATCAACCGTCAGGAGCGAATCGCCATCTGGACTAAAAGACCATGCTGACTGCCAGCCCGGCAGCGTGACATACGTTTTTGGGTTCCGAATGTGTGACGTGTCCCAGACGCTTACCGAGCCATCTTTGCACCCGCTGACCAGCGTCTTTCCGTCCGGGAGCAGGGCCAGTCGCCACACTTCGAGCAGGTGACCTCGCAGGAGGCCTGCCGGTTCGCGGCGTGACACATTCCACAAGCGAATAGTCTGATCACTGCTGGCCGACGCGAGCGTCTGCCCATCCGGCAGGAAGATCAATGAGCCAACCCACCCACGGTGCCCAAGCAACGGACCGATCTGCCTTCCGGTGGCGGCGTCCCACAGGCGAATCGTGGAATCAGTGTAGCCAGCGCCCGAAGCAACGATTCGTCCATCCGGCGAGAACGCCAGCGCCGTAACCCGTTCCTCAGTTGCTCGCGCCGTCCATAACTCCTTTCCGGTAGCCAGGTTCATCACACTGATGTCAGTCCTGCGGGCACAGTGGGCTGCCAAAGTCAGGTCGCGATTCACGGCGAAGGCGGTTCCCGACGAGGAATACCAAGGGTCTCGGACGGGAACGCTGGTGAGCTTTTTCTTGTCGGCGAGTCTCCAAGTCACAAGCTGGCTGTCTGGAAATTGCGTGGCGGCGAGCAAAGTTTGTCCGTCGGGTGCAAATGCCAATCCACGGCAAATTCCATTCACCGGAAATTCCGCAACCACCTGGCCCGCCGCTCCGTCCCAAAGAAACACCGTGTGGAGCGCATTGGATTGCGAACCATTCCAGCTGGAGAAAGCAAGCAAGCGACCTTTGGGCGAGAAGGCGGCGATTACCTGGCCCTTACCGGCTGGGAGCCGGACCACCGCCTGACGCGTCCGCAGATCCCAAACCGCCAATTCGCCCTTGTCATACCCTCCAACCGCCAATAACTCCCCGTCGTGAGAAGCGGCAAGAGAGGATATGGCTCCCTCCTTGCACAAAGTGAAGGTGGCGTCGCTCCGGCAATACTGCCACAGGTACCGCCACTCCCATCCCCGCAAATCGCGCTGGCCCTCGTTCGGGATCTGTCGATTCAACAATTCTTGGGCGCGGCCAAGATTGTTCTGCACGAGTGACTGGCGCCCTAGGCTCATGTCCGAGGCGTAGGCTTTCTGGCGGGCGGCCAACTCTCCTTTCTCCGCTCGCTGGCGTTCATGATTGATGCGCCAAGCCGCGATCGGTGAACCGACGGCGACGGCAACCAGAAGAATGACGGTCGCAAGACCCAGGCCCGCGATGGCTGGTTTACGCCGGCACCAGCGCCAGATTTTTTCCGGCGCGCTCACGGGACGCGAGTGGATTGTTTCGCCGCGTACGAAGCGCCCAAGTTCTTCAGCCAGTTCTTGCGCGGATTCAAATCGCTTGCCGGGTTCCTTCTCCAAACACTTCAGGCAAATCGTTTCCAGATCCGCCGGGATGGCGGGAATCAAAAGGCGCGGCGCGATGGGTTCCTTGCTCTCCACTTGTTGCAGCGTGTCGGCGACAGACTGGCCCACGAACGGCGCGCGCCCCGTGAGCGCGTGATAGAGAATCGCGCCCAACGAATACACGTCGCTCGCCGGTCCCATTTTGCCCCGCTCGCCCAACGCCTGCTCTGGCGGCATAAAACTCGGCGAACCCATCACTTGCCCCGTCAGCGTCAGTTCGGAGTCGTTCGCCAGATTCTTGGCCAGGCCGAAGTCCGTCACACGCGGTTGGTCGTTCGAGTCGATCAACACGTTCGATGGCTTGAGGTCCCGGTGAAGTATTCGTCTCGTGTGCGCGAAGTGGATGGCTTCGGCGATGGTCTTCACGTAGCCCGCCGCGCGTTTCGCAGTCAGCGGCTGGTCGCGGACGAGTTGCGCAAGGTCCGGCCCATCCACAAAATCCATCGCGAAGTAATGCTGACCCTGATGCACACCGACTTCGTGGATCGCCACGATGTTCGGATGCTGCAAGCTCGCCGCCGCCGAAGCCTCGATGCGAAACCGGTGGATGAATTCCTCGCTCGCGTACTGACCCAGCAGCAACAGCTTCACCGCCACGATGCGGTCCAAACTTTTCTGCCGTGCGCGATAAACGATGCCCATGCCGCCCCGCGCGATTTCCTCCAGCAGTTCGTAATCGCCGAAGCTCCGGGGCAGAGCGCAGGTTTCGCTGGGGCCGGGGGCTGAGACTGTGCTCAGAGCGCAACGCGGGCAGAGTCCTTTGGGCAGACCGTCCGGAAGTTCGCTTCCGCATTCGGGGCAATGCTTATTGCTGCTCATGGGATGCCAGGCACGCCGGCTTGCGGCCGCTGTAGATGCCGAAGATGCCGTTCCGGTAATGGCAGTCCACTTCAACGAATCCCGCCACTCGGAGCGCCTTCAATTGGGATCCGAGCGTCGCATATTTGTTATCCGGGTTGTTCCAGGCTTCTTCCGGCACCTCGCGGCTAGAGCGCGGCGGGCAGTGCCGGGCTTCGGCTTCGAGAATCTGCTCGCGCCAAAGTTCGAGCATCCATCCATTCAATACTTCGTGGTCCGGTAGTGTGATGTCGATGTTCATGAACCAGCCGCCGGGCTGAAGTTGGTCGATCAGCCGCTGGAACAAAACGGACTTCTCGGCATGATGCACATGGTGAATCGCAAACGATGACGCGATGAAATCAAATGGTCCCAGTCGCACGTCCCGGCGGATGATCGCATCGAACGCAGCCACTTCGTAAGAGGTGTTGGTGCGTTCGCCCAATCGATCCCGGGTCGTGGCCAAAGCTTCCGCCGAGCCATCCACCAGCGTCAGATCAATCGTCGAATCCACCGTGAGTAGCGCCGCCGCCAGTACACCGTCGCCGCAGCCCAGATCGCAGACCCGAACGCGCCGTCGTCCGGCGAAATGATGACGAAAAAACGAACCCAGCACTTGGAACAAACGCCACCGATCCGGGATGACGTAATCAGCGATCTCACGATACCGGTGGACGTAGCTTTTATCAGCCCATTGTAGCTCGGGGAAACTGGTCACAGTCGTAGGGCGGGCCAGAATCGGTTCCCCATTCTCGAATCGCGTCAATTCTTCTGCCACCAACAACGCGGACGAGTATCGATCCGCCTGATCCTTCTCCAGGCATTTGAGGCAGATCGTTTCCAAATCGAGCGGAACGGAACAGTTCAGCAACCGTGGTGGAATTGGTTCCTGCGTTTCCACCTGGTGAAGCGTCTCAGACACGGAACTGCCTCCAAACGGCGGTCGTCCCGTCAACAAATGGTAAAGCGTCGCTCCGAGTGAGTACACGTCGCTGCGGACATCGGTCTTCCCGCGCGCGCCGCTGGCCTGCTCCGGCGGCATGTAGCCCGGTGAACCCATCACCTGGCCAGAGAGCGTGAGACTGGAATCGCCATCCATCTGCCGCGCCAAACCAAAATCCGTCACGCGCGGTTGGTCCTTCGAGTCAATCAGCACATTGGATGGTTTGAGGTCGCGGTGCAGGATGCCCTGCTCGTGCGCGTAGTGAATCGCTTCGGCAATGATCTGGACGTAAGTGGCAGCACGCTTGGCGGGGAGCGGCTGGTCGCGGACGAGCTCCGACAGATTCGGCCCGTCCACAAAATCCATCACGAGAAAATGCTGCCCGTCGTGAACGCCGACTTCGTGAATGGCGACGATGTTTGGATGATGCAGGCTGCCAGCGGACACGGCCTCCATTTTGAACCGGCGAATCAAATCGTCGCCCGACAGCGATCC
>JANOQV010000066.1:0-2138 GCA_031414955.1 Pedosphaera sp.
AGTTTGAGCTGGCCGACGGCTGGCGTCGCGTTACCAGGGAGCCCCAGCTTCCGCTGACCGGGCAGTGGCAGGAGCACATCGTCGAGTTCGAGATCAAAACCACCTTCAAAGACGAGACCACCCTCCGCTTCCGCCTGCCACGTGAGGTCAAAGGCACCTTCGACCTCACCGATACCCGGCTGAAAAGGGCAGAATGACATACACAGAGACTCTACCAAACGAAAGCCATGAAACACATCCTCACACTCCTCGCAGCCCTGTTGCTGGTTCCACTGGCAGCCCGCTGTGCCGATGCCGACACCACCACCTTGCGCGTCTTCATCTTTGCGGGCCAGTCGAACATGGTTGGCTCGGATTCGAAGGTGAAAGACATCAAACGCTTTCCGCCTTTTGCCGGATTGGATGCACCGCAAGACAAGGTGCTGTTTTCTTACAACATCGGGCGCGAGGAAAAGCGGACCTCAAACGGCTGGGTTGCGTTGCAGCCGGTGGATAAGGTCGTCGGGCCGGAACTTAGTTTTGCCCGCAAAGTTTCGCAGGCAACCGGGGCACCCATCGCCATCATCAAGTGCGCCGCTGGCGGTACGACTTTGGGCGCGGATTGGAATCCCGATGCGCCCGATGGCTTCAAGCTCTACCCGCTGGCGTTGCAGTTGATTCAATCATCCCTCGCCGAGCTGGACCGGAAAAAAGTGCCTTACCAAATCGAGGGCTTCATGTGGCACCAAGGCGAGAACGATATGCTTGGGATCAACTTTGAAGTGCAACATGAGTTAATGGCGATAGAAGCATTGATAGGGTGTTTTGTATCCATGTCTTTTTCTAGGTCTGGTGTTGAGTTGGTCAGCAATCGCATCGCACTCCTGTTGGGTCAGGTCGGTCAGGTTGGTTCTTTTGGGCAGATATTGCCGGATCAGTCCGTTCGTGTTCTCGTTCGTCCCGCGCTCCCAGGCATGGTGCGGGGTGGCAAAGTAGAACCGGACTCCACTGGCTTTTTCCAACTCCCGATAGCCGTGGAACTCGGTCCCATTATCCGCCGTGATCGTCCGCACCCGCCCGCGGTGCCGTCGCAAGAGCGCCAGCGTCGCCGCGTTGGTTTCCGCCACCGTCACCGCCGCGAGTTTCCCGATCGCCACGTAGCCGCTTTTGCGCTCGACCAGCGTCACCACGCTCGCCCGGCCCCGCCCATGCACCGTGTCGATTTCCCAATGGCCCATCTGCCGCCGTCCTGCGACGCTGCGCGGACGCTCTCCGATCTTCCTCTTGCCACCCAGCCGCCCACGACTGTCCTGGCTCCGGTAGCGTTTGCGCCGTTGCTTGCGCGCTCCGCGCAACTGCTCGTGCAGCCGTCCGCCCGCCGCCCAATCCCGCCACACATGCGCGTAGATGGTTTCATGGCTGATCTGCATCTGGCCAGTCTCCCGAAAATAGCCGGCGATCTGCTCGGGGCTCCACTGCCAGCCCAAGAGCTTTTCCACGCGCCGCCACTCCACCCGCCCAAGCCGCAGGTTGCGCCGCGCCCGGCGTCGTCGCGCCACCGCGTGCTCCTCCGCTCGCTCCGCCCGGTAAAGCCCGTCGTGGGCCGCACGGTTGCGCCCCCGCTCCCGCCAGATCGTCGTCCGGCTGCGCCCCAGAAACGCGCCGCTTTCCGCATCGCTCCAGCCGGCCGCGTGCAGCCCGGCCAGGGTGCAACGCTCCACTAAGTTGAGGTGTGTGTAGCTCATGATGCGCCCTCCCATCCATGTTCCCCCCGAACCAGCCACCTCTTTTCCCGCTCCCTTTTTCGACGTGTTGCACTTCGGATTTGAATCCAAGACTTTTCGTGTTCTTGCGCCCAACCGGTTCCAAGCGCGGCTTGCCAAGAGCGCCCGGCTTCATCGTTCTCGACCGTCTGAGGCAGGACGTGCTCGATGCTAAGATCGCTTGGGTCCACCGCCTCGGGGTGTCCGTGTTCGCGCTCCAAGCATTCAAGCAGATGCCGACATTTCTTCTTCTCCCGAACGAAGATTGGAAACTCGGTCAGACGCCGGATAAACGCTGCGTCGTCAGGCCAACCTTTATCGAGCCAGTATCTCCGCAGATCGACGCTCGGGCGAGTGATGATCGTTGGAATCGCCTCGGGGAACCAGCGGCCGTAA
>JANOQV010000067.1:0-77061 GCA_031414955.1 Pedosphaera sp.
TGGATCGCGGCCTTCAGGCCGCTTCAGCGTCCAAGCGGGCGATGACGGATCGATTGACCAGCGGGCTTACGAACGGTGAAGCGGCGTAAACGCCGCGCTCCGCACTGGTTGGCAAACAAGAACAGTGTCAAGATGCACCCGACTTCTGAGGGCATTCGATCGCCCACACCACTCGGAGCGCGGGCTTTCCAGCCCGCAGCGATATGGAAGGACGAAAAGCCCGCGCGAGCTGAAGCAGTCCGCCCATTGAGTTTTTCTGCGGACTGGAAAGTCCGCGCTCCGGCACGGCTTCGATCAAAAGAGCCTGCGATCAAAAATCCTCTTCGCTTCCCGCGCCGACTTCGCGAAACTTTTCCGACGATGAAAGCAGTCATACTCGCCGCCGGCAAAGGCACGCGCATGAAGGAACTCACCAATGATGTTCCCAAGCCGATGCTCAAAGTGCGGGGCGTGCCCATCCTCGAACACATCATCCTCGGCCTGAAGGCGGCGGGGATTCATGAGATTTTCATTGTCACCGGCTGGCGGTCGGAGGTCATCGAAGGCTACTTCGGCGACGGCTCGCGCTGGGGCTGCCAGATTGCTTACGGACGGCAGGAAGTGCAGGACGGCACGGGCAAAGCGCCCGAACTGGCGCGCGAATTCATCGGCCCGGCGTGCTTCATCCTCACCTACGGCGACATCCTCGTGAAGCCCGAGACCTACGCGCAGATGATCCGCCACTACAACACGGACTATTTTTCCGGCGTGGTGACGGTGACCGGCAGCGAGGACGTGACCAAGGGCGGGTTGTTTTTCTTCGACGACAAATTCTGCCTCAAGCACCTCGTGGAGAAACCTTCCGCAGCGCAGTTGGAACAATTGTGCCAGGAGGGCTGGCTGAAACCCGGCGAACTGGGCTGGTATAATGCCGGCATCTACATCTTCCGTCCGTCGCTCTTCGAGTACACCGCGCGCCTCCAGAAATCGCCGCGCGGCGAATACGAACTGACCGACGCCATCGCCGCGCTCATCCAAGGCCATCATCCCATGGCGGGTTTCCGCATCGAGGGCCGCTGGGTCGATGTGCGCGATCCGCAGGTGCTGGCCGAGCTGGAGCGCGAAGGTTAGCGCAATTGGTCGGCGCGGAAAACCTGCGTCGGGCCGCGCCGGGGAAAAACAATCAGTTGTGCGTCGTCCGGCCGCTCGGCGAACCGGGCGACCACCTTCGCCATCGACCGATAATTCCTCGGCTCGGGAATCGGCGGCACATCCAGCGACGTCAACGCCCAAGTCTGCATGTCGAACACCCAGAGGCCTTTCATGCCTGGATTCAGAGCGATGACGTCCGCGTGCAAGGGATGGGCGAAGCCGCGCATCGCCTCCGGCAGGCGTGGCACCAGGGAAGGCACGATGATCAAGTCCGCCTTGGCCGTGTTGCCCGAATAGAGGGCGAAGGAGAAATAGGAATCCCACCAGCCCAGATAGCTGAACGCCGGCAGCAGCGTGATCAGGCTCGTCAGCACGAGCGCGGAGATCGAGCGGCGCAAGTCATGCCACGCTTCCCTGATGTTCACTTGCGGAAACAGGATGATCACGAACGCCACCATCGCAAGGTTCCAAGGCCAGACCACGAGATTGTGATTGTGGCCCAAGGGTCCGAGGATCAAGAGCGCGGCGGCATGCACCAGCACCGTGAGGATGATGGCTCCGCGCCGCAGCTTCGGTATCCACAGACCGGCTCCGATGAACATCTCCACGCCGGGCGCGGCGAGCAGACTCCACTTCACCAGCACCGCCACCGATGCCGGCAGCCAGTTTGTCACCGGCTGCATCATGTAGGGTACGACGGATTGCTGGTAATCAGGACCGAGCTTTTGCAGACCGGCCCAGAGGTAAACCACCGAGATGATCAGCCGGCTGGCCGCCAGCGCGGGGGCAGCGGGCAGCAGCGTGCCCAAGAGCAACACCCCATAGAGATAGAACCACGGTTGGCCGCGATTCTGATCGCCGCCGTAAAGAAACAGCGCGCCCAGCAGCAGGACCGCGATAGCTGGCCGGTAGAAACGAAAGGACGCGACGAGCGCCGCGAACATCAGCCCGAGCAAGGCCACATCCCACGGCACCGGAGCTTGAGGAAACCACGAGGCCACGGGCAGGAATGGAAATGTCCGCGCAGCAATCCAAAGCTTCCAACTCGCCAGCATCCCGAGCAGCAAAGCCAGGAGAATGGCGCAGCGCAGGGCCAGCAACCGCGGCGGAACATCCGCCATCCATCGGGGCAGGGACATGGAAGGAGGTTAGTCAGCGAGTGGGCCGCGCGCAATCGCATCCATCGGGCGCGGTGGATGGGCGAGGGCGGCGCTCCGGTTCAACGCACGTAATTCGGATCGAACACCGGCCCCAGTCCGTGCTTGCGCAGCAGTTCCGCGAACTTCGCCAGTCCGCGCTTCTCGTCCGAGCCGAGGTGATAATGAATGTGCCAGCCGAGGTAATCCGTGCGGAAGTCGAGGTCGTATTCCGTGCGGGTGCGGATGATGTAGTCGAGCGTGTCCACGCCGAACTCCTTCGCCTCGCGCAGGTGCCGCCGCAGTTCCTTGTTTTCGATTCCTCGGCGCAAGGCCCACACCGCATAGACAAAAGGCAGTCTGGTGAGATCGTACCAAGCCGCGCCCAAATCCCAAATCTGGTGCTTCGGCTCGGCGCGCAGGAAGTCGATGGCCTGATCGCCGATGAGCAACACCGCGTCGCAGCTCGGGGCGATCTCGTAGTCGGGCAGGGGAATCAGATCGGCATTCAGGCCACGCTCGGCGAGCAGCACTTTGAGCAGGTTCACGCTGGTCAGCGACGCCGCGTCGCAAAAAATCTCGCGAGTTTCCGCCAGCGGATAGCGGTGCGCCACGAACACGCTCTTCACCTCGCCCAACGACGCTATGGCCACGCCGTCCAGCACGTCGTAGCGGTCATTGAACAGAACCTCGGTCACGCTCACGAGCGCCGCGTCGAGTTCGTCGCGCCGCAGCATCTCGGCGAGTTTCGCCGGCGTGACGAATTGAATCTCGTCCTCCAGCCCGCGAGTCACCGGCACGGCGTTGAGATACGGCACCGACCCGACGCGGAAGGGTTTGAGCGAGTGTTCGAGTTCCTGTTCGCGCTGCCGCTCGGTGGTGAGGCGGTCGCGCTCCACGCGCCGCGCCAGTTGCTCCGCCGATTCCGGCGCGGCCATGCGGAGCTTGGGTGTTTCGTCAGCAGGATTCATTTGCTCAGTGCCTTGGGTTTGAGCGTTCGCAACCGGATCAAAAGTTCCTTCGCGTGATGGCGCAAACTGACTTCGCCAAAGTTGCCCAGCTTCCCTTTGGTGACGCGACGAATGGTTGAGCCAAGCTTCATTTCGTCAATCAACTGGGCGAACCGCATGACCACAAATTCATCGATCACCGATTCCGGCAGACAGACGCCGCTCGGTTTCTGTCCGCGCTTCAGTTTCCATGTCTTGACGCCTGTAGCCCAGCCGGAATCCTTCCAGGAATCCTCGCCGTCAGCCGCCCAAAGATGGACGCCGTCCGCTCCCGACCAGACGTAATGTTTGCCGCGCAAGTACGACATAGCCCTGCCAGTTTGCGTTGCTGGTGGAATTGGCGCGAGCCATTTCAAGAGCATGGCCTCGGCAAAAATTGACGCGATGAGGCGAAGGACCAAAGCCCTGCGAGTTTGGTTCAGGCCGTGGCCAGATTGTCCTCCAGCACTTTCGATTTTCCGGCGGACGGTTCAGCGGCTGCGGACGGCGTTTCGTCCCACACCTTGAGCGGCTCGTAGAAGGTTCCGCGCTGGACGGGCGTGCGGCCGGCTTCGCGGATGGCCTTGACCATCGCGGCCTCGGTCTGGAGTTGCGGCGATTTCGCGCCAGCCATGTGGAAGATGTGTTCTTCGATGATGGTGCCGTGCAGGTCGTCCGCGCCGTAGCTGAGGGCGACTTGCGCGAGCTTGAGGCCGAGGCCCACCCAGTAGGCGGTGACGTGATCGAAGTTGTCGAGGTAGAGGCGGCTGACGGCGATGGTGCGGAGCGAGTCGAAGCCGGTGGGTGGATGTTTAACCTCGATCTTGTTGTTGTCCGGCTGATAGGCGAGCGGGACAAAACCGGTGAAGCCGTGCGTCTCGTCCTGGAGCGCGCGGAGCTGGCGCAGATGATCCACGCGGTCGGCCAGCGTCTCGACGTGGCCGTAGAGCATGGTGCAGGTGCTGCGCCCGCCGAGGCGGTGCCAGGTGCGATGCACGTCGAGATATTCCTCGGCGGACTCCTTGCCCTTGGCGATTTGCGAGCGGACTTCCTTCTGGAAAATCTCCGCGCCGCCGCCGGTGAGCGAGGCGAGGCCGGCGTCCTGCAATTCGCGCAGCGTTTGTTCCACCGTGCGTTTGCCGAGCCAGGCGAGGTGGAGAATTTCAATGGCGGTGAAGCACTTGAGTTGCAGCCGCGCGTCGAGCGCCTTGAGCGCGTGCAGCATGTCCGTGTAGTAGCTGAACGGCAGCGACGGATGCAGTCCGCCGACGATGTGCAACTCGGTGATGCCGAGGCGCAACGCTTCGCGCGCCTTCTCGACGATCTGCTCGGTGGTGAGCTGGAAGCCGTCCGCGTCGCGCTTCTTCTTCGCGAAGGCGCAGAACTGGCAGGAGAGGATGCAGTAATTCGAGTAGTTGATGTAGCGGTTGACGATGTAGCTGGCGCGGTTGCCGACCTTGCGCTGGCGCGCGAAGTCGGCCATCGCACCGAGGGCGTTCAAGTCCTTGCTCTCGAAGAGCCGCAGCGCGTCGGCTTCGGACAGGCGCTCTCCGGCCACGACCTTGTCGTAGAGGTCGCGCAGTTCGGAGCGTCGCAGGTGAAAACTCATCCACGGAGAAGAAGGCACAGTTGGCCCGGGAAATAAAACTTTTTCAGGCGCGGCTTGGGGAACACCGGTTCTTAACTGGCCTTCCAGGCGAAACCACGCTTGGGCTTTGAGCTGGGAAGTGGTGACAAGCGAATGGGGTCAAACGAATCAGGGAGTCAACTATTCGATCTCATTCGTTTGACCCCTTTCGTTTGGCTTCAAGCCCGTTTGGTTCTTGGAAAGGATGCCTTCGAGTTCAGCCCCGTGGCCCGCGCTTGAGCACGAAGACTACGAGCCAGAGCGCCGCACAGATGGCCACGGCGAGCATGATCTCCGCAGGGTTCGGAGAAAAAATGAGGATGAAGTTTTTCCCCTTCACCAGCGCGGCGAAACTGGAGACGCAGAAGGGCATCAGAAAGAGCCGGAAGAGTTGCCAGCGATCCAGCTGCACTTTCGTGGTGCCCGATCCGGCGGTGCTGAGATAGAGCGCGAAGCCGATGATGCCGCTCAGTCCGAGCGAGGTGAGCCAGAGCCGGGGAGCAGCGTCGAAGTATTGCACCAGCACCACGCAGTACCAGATGAAGTAGCACCAGAGGATCAATCGTCCCCTGGAGAGCGTGGCCAGATATCGCCGCAGATTCATGCGCGGGGAGAGTTGGCCTGAACTTCCGCCGGCTCACAAGCGGGGAGACGGGCTACTCCTTTTGCAAGGCTGCCTTCTCGGTCGCGCTGGAGATCCTCTTTTCGAGGGCGGGGTTGGTTTTCAATTCGGGAATCAATTCGATCAACCGCCGATAAAGTTCCAGGGCCGGTTTCCATTTGCCTTGCTCTTCCAAGATGACGCCCGCATCCAGGGCGGCCTCCTTGACCCAGAAGGGGTCGGGCGCATCTCCTTCCCGGATGGTGTAAACCACGCGCAGGAAATTGTTCAGCGCCGCGTCGAGCAGTCCAGCGGCCTCGGCCTTCCGGCCTTCCTCCAGGGCCAGCCGGGCCTGCTGCTTTTGCACCCGGCCGAGGCCGACCTCAGCCTGGTTGAGGATGGCCACATCCGGGGGCACGGCGTTGGTCACCTTCTGGTAGAGGGCCAGGGCCAGGGCGTATTTCGCGGGGTCAGTGCTGGCCAGTTGGAACTGGCAATTGGCCATCTGGCCCCAGGCCCGCAACACCAGTGGATCGCTGCTGTAGCCCGCCGGAGCCTGAGTTTTGATGAACTGCTCGATTTGGGAATAAATGTTCAGCGCCTTGGAGAATCGATCGAGCGCGTTGGTGGAGGGACGTTGCAGGTAGGCGTCGCCGTAGGCGAAATAGGCGAGCACGATTATTTTCGCCGGGCTTCGGTCGTCATTGATGATGGCGGTAAAGTAGTTCGTGGCGTCATCGAAGCTGAAACGCTGGAGCGCGGCCCGGCCCGCCTTGAGCTGGGCGTGGTAGCTCAACTCGGTCGCGGGCCAGTTCTGGGAAACGAGCTGGTAGTTTTGCTCGGCGGCGACGAATTGGTCGTGGCGATAATAAAAATCACCGACCCAATCCTGCGCGCGCGCGCCCAGCGCATTGGTCGGGAAGCGCGCGATAAAGTTCGTGAAGAGGACGAGGGCATTGGTCTCGCGGCCGGCCTGGTCGCTGGCGAGGGCGCGCTGGAACTCGGCCTGGGCGAGGTTTGCGTTCGAGGGGTAAGCTCCGACCCAGGACTCATAGCGCGCCACCGCTTCCGGCCAGTTGCGCTCACGCTCGAAGGTGCGGATGATGGCCAGTTCCACTGCGGGCCGGTTGGTGGAGGAGGGGAAGTGCTTCCGCAGGTTGAAGAGAATTTGTCGCGCGCTGGCGGCCTGGCCCAGTTCATCCGTGACCTGGCCGTAGAGCAGCAGCGTGCGTTCGGTGTGACCTTGGACCGGATACTCGGCGAGCAGTGGAGCCATGGCTTCATCCGCCGCGGCGAGGTCGCCCGCCTCGCGGCTGGCTTGCAACATCTGGAAGCGGGCGCGCGGCACCAGTTCCTCCTGCACACGCGGCAAGGCGGCATAGTCCGTGATCACCCGGCGATAATCGCTGATGGCATTGGTGTATTCTCGACCTTGAAACTCCAGGTCCGCCAGCTTGAACCGGGCTACGGCGCCCGCTTCCGACCAGGGCAGGTGCTCGGTGGCGGCGCGAAACGCGGACTGGCTCTCGGCAGCCCGGCCCTGGGCCAAGAGCGCCCAACCACGCACGAGTTGCGCGTTGCCAGCGAACGGGCTGTTGGTGAAATCACGCAGCAGACGGCCGCACTCCTCAATGGCGTCGGCGAGCAGCTTGGCGTCGGGCGTGGGATTGGTGGAGATGGTGTTCCACATCTGGTGCTGGCGCAGCCGCAATTCCGCCAGCGTGACGAGCGCCATGTCGGAGCCGTTTTCGCCCGGATGCTCTTGGAGGAAAGCCTCCATCTGGGCCACGGCATTCGTGATCCGCCCTTGGGCCAGAGTGAGTTTCACGGTTTTGAACACCGCCTCGCGCAACCGTTCCAGTGGCACGCCCACGCGCTGGTTTTGCTGATAGGCCACGATGGCGGCGTCCGGCTGGTTCAGACCTTCCAGGATTTCACCCTGCAACGCGATGCTCGCGGCTTCCAGCGCGGGCTGGCGCGTGGTCGCCGCCGTGGCCACGAGGTTTGAGGAACTGGCCAGTGCGGCCTCGAGCTGTTGCCCGCCGAACTGCGCCTTGGTGTGGAGGTAATCGCGCCGCCATTTCCGCTCGCCCGTGACGCCCGCTGGCGGGATGACATCAAGCGTCTGCACGGCCTCGGCGAACTGGCGCTGTTCGAGCAGCGCTTCGGCCAGCAGGAGTCGGCCTTGCAGGACCGAGCCGCTCTCCGGCGCGCGCGCCGCCTCGCTTTGAAACGCCCCGGCGGGATGGCGCAGCAGTTCGGAGACGCGCCGCCATTGCCGCAGTTCAAAACGTGCCTGCGCCTCGCCTAGCGCCGCCTCAAGCCGCAGGGTGGAGTTGGTGTGCCGGGCGATCAGCAGGGCAAAGCTGTTTGCGGCCGGCTCATGCTGGCCCCCGAGAAACTGCACGCGCCCGAGCCAGTATTGAAACTGGTCGGTGATGCCGGCCGCATAGGTCATGTTGGTGCTGAGCAACTGGATGGCCGCCCTGAAATTCTTTTGCTCCAGCGCGGCCTGGGCCTGGCGCAGCACCGCCTGGGAGAGGCGCAGGGAAGCCGGATAACTCCGGGCGAAATCCGCGAAAGCCCGCTCCGCCTGCGGATAAAGCCCGTCGCTATAAAGCTTTTCCGCCGAAGTGAAGGCGCGTGTCTCCGCATCCGCCGCGCGGGCGGAAATGGCCGCCATGAGGGCGAAGAGCAGCGCGGCCAGGACCGCAGTTCCTCTGGGGGAGCGAAACAACATCGGCGTTCGTTATCCGACACGGCCGCGCGGGACGCGACTCAAAAAACATTTCCGGAACCAACGGGGCCTCGCGCTTCGAACTCAGGCGTCCTCGCGCCAGCTTCGAGGGCCCGCCGCAGTGAACGCGGCGGGCATTGGTCAGGCTCCAGCGAGTCGCTGCTTGAAGGCACGACAGGCCGTCGCGATGTCCGGCGCATTCAGGATCGCGGACACCACACAGATTCGCTTTGCGCCCGCAGCCAGAACTTGATCCAGGTTTTGCAACGTGATCCCGCCAATAGCGAACCACGGCACCGTAAGGTTCGCCGCCGCCCAGCGCACGTAATCGAGTGTCACCGGCGCGCGTCCGGGCTTCGTCCCAGTGGCGAACACCGGCCCGATGGCGACGTAGTCCGCGCCCGCCGCCACCGCCCGCTGGGCTTGATCGGGCGCGTGGCTGCTCAGGCCAAGTTGAGCCTCAAGGGTTGGAAGCTGGGCACGGTGCGAGAAACCAGCGTCGAAACAATCCTCCTGGCCCAGATGCAGGAATTCCGCGCCCAGTCGTTGTGCGATGTCCAAATGGTCATTGATGACCAGCGGTACGCCCGCCGCGCGCGTCACGGGCAGGATGGCTTCCGCCAGTAGCCACACCGCATCAGCCGATGCGGCCTTCGCGCGCAGTTGGATGATGTCCGAACCGCCATCGCAAAGCTGGCGTGCCACCTCGGCGGCCTCGCGTCCGTGCAGCCAGGAGGTATCGACGAAGGTGTAGAGGTGGCAGTTGACGATCGAGTTCATGGCCTCCGCGGAAGGGTCGGTCCGCCCTGTGATTACGCCTTCTCTTCGATCAACTCGCGGCGGGCTCCGCCCAGGAGTTGCTCGATGAAGTTCGTGGAGTACACGCCGCGGCGAAAATTGGGATCCTGGAGAATCGCCATTTCAAACGGAATGGTCGTCTTGACCCCGGTGATCATGTACTCGCTCAAGGCCCGGCTCATCTTGTCCATGGCTTCGCGGCGGTCTTTGCCGAAGGTGATCAGTTTGCCGATCATTGAATCGTAGTGGGGCGGAATCATGTAGCCGGCGTAGGCGTGCGAATCCACACGCACGCCGCGCCCGCCCGGCGAGTAATACATCTCGATGCGGCCGGGGGAGGGACGGAAATCATCGAAGGGGTCTTCGGCATTGATGCGACACTCGATGGCGTGGCCTTTGACGTGAACGTCGCTTTGCGCGATGCGCAACGGCTCGCCCATGGCGATCATGATTTGCTGCCGCACCAAGTCGATCCCGGTGACTTCCTCGGTGATGGGGTGTTCCACCTGAATGCGCTTGTTGACTTCGAGGAAATAGAAGTTGCCGTGGTCATCGACGATGAACTCCACCGTGCCGGCATTGGTGTAATGAGCCATCTCGGCAATCTTGATCGCGGCCTTGCCCATGGTCTTGCGCAGGCTCTTGAACTTGTGCTCCAGGAGCGGCGAGGGGCTTTCCTCCACGACCTTCTGGTTGCGGCGCTGAATGGAACAATCGCGCTCGTTCAGGTGAATGATGTTGCCCCGCGTGTCGCCGAGAATCTGAAACTCGATGTGGTGCGGGTTCTCGATGTATTTCTCGATGTAAACGCCGGAATTGCCGAAGGATTTCTCCGCCTCGGAGCGCGCCGTGTGGTAGCCCTTGACCAGCGAAATATCATTGTGCGCCACGCGCATCCCGCGTCCGCCGCCGCCCGCCACGGCCTTGATCATCACGGGGTAGCCGATTTTTTTGGCCGTCGCGAGAGCTTCCTGCTCCTTCTCGACCGTGCCTTCCGAGCCAGGTGGCGTGGGCACGCCGGCCTTCTTGGCCAGCGCGCGGCTCACGGCCTTGTCTTCCAAGGCGTTCATGGCCCGTGAGCTGGGTCCGATGAAGCGGATGTTGCAGTTCTCGCAGACGTCGGCGAAGTGCGCGTTCTCGGAGAGAAACCCGTAGCCCGGATGGATGGCATCCACGTCGGCAATCTCCGCCGCGCTGATGATGCGGTCGATGCGCAGATAGCTTTCGCTGCTGGGCGCCTTGCCGATGCAGATGGCCTCATCGGCCAGTTGCACATGCATCGAGTTCGCGTCCGCCTCCGAGTAAACGGCCACGGTGCGGACATTCAGCTCCTTGCAGGCGCGAATGATGCGGACTGCAATTTCACCGCGATTGGCGACCAGAATTTTTTCGAACATGGGGAAATTCACCGGCGGCGCTGGGCCACCGCTTCAACGTCACAATGGACGCACCTTGAACATGGGCTGGCCGAATTCAACCGGCTTGGCGTTCTCGACCAGAATTTGCGTCACCACGCCCTTTACCTCGGCCTTGATCTCGTTCATCACCTTCATGGCTTCGATGATGCAAACGACCGTGTCCGGGGTGACCTCGGTACCGATCTCGACGTACGAGCCAGCCTCAGGCGAGGGCGAACGGTAAATGGTGCCAATCATGGGCGACTTGATCTCGATTTCGTTCGAGGCGGGAGCCACGGGAGCGGTCATCGCGGTTCCAGCCGTGGCCGCCGCCAAGGCCGCCGAGGGGAAGGCTGCGACCTGCGGGAGGTAAACCTGATTCGGCAGATCTTCACCCGAGCCGCCCATGCTGCCACGCTTGAGCTTGATCTTGAATTCCTGACGCTCGAGCTCGAACTCCGAGATCGAGTTCTTCTTCATCAGATCGATGATGGCCTTGATGTCTTTCAGATCCACAGGTGTCCTTCCGCTTTCCGGCCGTTGTCGTGTTTCAAATTCATTCAGCAAAAAAGCAGTCACCACGTTCGCGGCACTGCTGGTTGATTCTCAAAGGCGGCGCGAAAGTAGATTTTGACTTGTCGGAGCGTCAAGCAGCGATTTCCATGAATCCAGAGCGGGATTGTCGAAGCTCTAAACTGGATTATCGCTAACCACAGCTTCGAGCGCGAGCAGGTAGGAGTTCGCCCCGAAGCCAGTGATCTGTCCACGGCACACCGGAGCAATCAGGCTCTTATGACGGAATTCTTCCCGAGCGTGAACATTAGAGAGGTGAATTTCGATGGTGGGAACCTGAATTGCCGCAATGGCATCCCGCAAGGCGATGCTGGTGTGGGTGTAAGCCGCCGCGTTGAGGATGATCCAGTCGAACTGACCCTTGGCCTGTTGAACCCAATCGACCAATTCCCCCTCTAGGTTGGATTGCCGAAATTCAATCTCCACCTCCAGGGCGGCGGCGCGGTGCCGGACGCGCGATTCGATCTCGGGCAGGGTCGTGCGCCCATACTTCTCCGGCTCGCGTGTGCCGAGCAGGTTCAAATTGGGACCATTGAGGTAAAGGATACGCATCGGGGTGCAGGCTAGTGATCTAGGGCGAACCATGTCCACGCGAAATTCCCGGCCTCAGAACTTCAATTGGAGCAGCCCGACCTCCAGGGCCAGTGCCTCCTGCACGTTCGAGTTCAGTTGCCGCTGAAGCCGCTCCAGCACTCGGAGGTTGGCCGTGGCGGCGGAGGGAGTGGTGCGGGATGCCAGAGCCTGGGTGCCCACCTGTAGATTGGGAAAAGCCAGCAAATCGGCATTACCCAGCGACAGGAGCCACACATCACGCAGCCAGAACTGAAGTCCGGTCAGGATTTCAGCCCGTTGCCGGCGATATTCGGCCTCAATGGCGGCAGTCAGTTCGTCTTCCCACTTTTCGCGCAGCTTCGGGTCCAGATCATCGTATTTCTCCAGCGGAGACCGGGCGGTCAGATCTGTCTCAATGCTCTCCTTCAAGCCGCTCAAACGGGTTAGCAGCACCGACAGCAAGCGATAACGGCTCAGGATCGAACCGCGTTCTGCCACCGCCGTGTCGTTGAATTGCTTCAACCAGCCCAGGAAGGACTCGTCCTGAAACCGTCCCCGTTCGCCGGCAAAACTCAGCCGCAAACAGCGCGAGAGAATGGTCTCCAGGATCTTGCCCGGCTCCGTCGAGAGAAGGATCAGCACCGACCGCGCCGGCGGTTCCTCCAGCGTCTTGAGGAATGCGTTCGCCGCCTGCGGGTTCAATCGGTCTGCGCCCACGATGACCGCGACTTTATATTCCGCCTCGGTGGGCTTCAGGAAAATCGTCTGCATCAGCTCCCGCACCTGGTCGATCAGGATGACCCGCGAACGCGATTCAGGTCGGACCCATTGCACGTCGGCATGCGCGCTGTTCTCGATCTTTCGGCAGGAGGCGCATTCGTCACAGCAATCCACGGCCGGGCCACCTGAGTTGGTGCTCCGCCGCTCGCAGTTCAACGTCTTGGCCAGGGTGCGCGCGACCAATTCGAGATGGGCCAGGTCGTCCCCGGAGAAGAGGTAAGCGTGGCCCAAACGCTGCCGGGCGAGACTGCGCTGCAGCAGTTGCACGGCGTCTTCCTGCTGGGTGAACTGGGCGAAGGACATGCGGCTAAAACTCCAAACTCCAAACTCCAAACCCCAAAGAAACTTCAAATGCCAAACTCCAAGGCCGGTCTGCGCCCCGGCGATTCACCCTCCCCAGCCTGCGCCACGCTACCGCCAGGGTGGTGCGGCACCCCATTTGGAACTTGGAGTTTGGTGTTTCCCTGGGGCTTGGAGCTTGGTGCTTGGCGCTTTCCATCAAGCCTCCTGCGCCGGCGGTTGCGCCCCTGGCATGTGCCGCACCAAGAGCGGTATGCTGCCGATATAATTTCCCGCCACCGCGATGTCGATGCCGTATTGCCCGGCCCGCTCGAAGCGCAGTTGCTGGATGTTGATGATGAAATTGCGCGAGATGAAACTCGTGTCCTCCGGCACCGCCACATCCACCGGGATGTCGATGCTCGGCATGACCAGCTTCCCGTCCTCATCCACGAAGTTGAGTTTAATCTCCTTGTGGCCCTCCTCCATCTTGCTGAAGACGAGCCGCAGGGCGATGGAACACTGCGCATGCACGGCCGGCAGTTGACCCGCGTTGATGGTGTCAAACGTGCCGAGAATGTTCAGCTTGCCGTGAGAATCCGTCGCTGCGTCGCACAAAGCCGCGATTTGAATGTCCATACCGGCGCGAGACTAGGCCGGGTTCCCCCAACATGAAACGCAAAAGGTGAACTGTTTCCCGTTCTGAACCCGCCACGTGCCGTCCGGCTTGAGCGATGTGTGATCGATGGATTGGGACATGGTCCTAGGATTCAACAACCCGATCCTGCGCTGTGTTCTAATCGCCGAGGCCGGTGGTGTCCGCAGCTCCAAGGGCGCGGCATCTTTGTGGAACACGCCCGAAGCAGCTTCCCCAGCTCCGTCAGGAGCGACATCGTCCGCAGATGCCGCCCCGCTGGGGCTGGAAAGGATGTGGCTGGTGCTTCTACACAGATTTCGCCCCGAACGGGGCTGGGCTGTCCCACCTCAAAACCTCCAAGCCCCCGCAATGGACAGCCACCGGCAGGTTTGATTCACTGCCCTCTGTGAAACCAAAGGCCGCACTGATCACTCTTCATGCACGATGCATCGCCTGTCGTGCGGTTCGATGACAATGTGAGGCAACAATATATGGCTAATACCCAACTAACTCGTCAGATCGGCGAGCATCTTGTTGTTTCAGAACTGGGTCGTTACGGAATTATCGCGACACCATTTTCCGGCAACATGCCTGATTTCGACGTAGTCGCTTTAGCTCCCTCCGGCGATTCACTTTACATTCAAGTCAAAGCAATTAACACGGGTGACTGGCAGTTGGATGCGAACCGCTTTCTACGTCTCGAATACGATAAGCAGACAGACTTGCAGGCCAGGCTCGGATTGCGGACTCCCGCTGTTACTCCCTTGGTGTTCGTCTTGATCAAGATCATCGAGTCAGGACGAGATGAGTTTTATGTAATTCCTTACTTTGATGTTCAGAAGATCGTAGCGGGCGGCTATCGCAGAACCAAAGGTAAGAGTTTTCATTTCGCGTTACGGCGGAAGGTGATTTCGAAATTCAAAGTCGACAATTTACGAGATGTTACCCGTGCCATCGAAAGACGACACGGTCATCCTCACTAGCGTTGAGCTTAGCGCGTTAATTCCCCCCTCCGCCCGCCAGCCTTAGCGCTCTCCAGCGGTTGCACCTCGGCCAGTTCCTTGCCCGCTTCGGTGGCGCCGAGCTTGAGCAGGTGCTCGCCGCTCGGACGGAAGGGCGGCTTGCGCGAGGGGATCAGGACGGATAATCTACCCGCATGACTGGCGTGGAAGTGATCGAAGAAATCAAGCGATTGCCGAAAGAGGAACGCACCAAGGTGATCGAGTTCACCCGCCAGTTAGCCGACAATCAACTCCTCACCCCGGAAGAACTGGGCCAACTGGCCAAGCGCATGGCTGAAACCAAAGACCCCGCCGAGGCAGACCGACTGCAAGAGAAGATCGTCCGCGGTTTCTACGGCGGCGAATCCCATGCCTAAAATCCGGCGTCGCCACCTGCCGGAACCGTTGCTGGCGCATCTCCTCCTGCGCGTCCGCGAGCGGAACATTTCTCACGAACAAATCATCCTGCTGGCCCGCTGGCTTGATACGGAACCGGAGGCGCCGGCCGGGCGTCGGTTCAGGAAGTTCTCCGGGTTCACCCTTTGCGGCGAAGGCGAACTCATCAAAACGTTTCTACTGCCCGGTCAATTGCCGGACGGCGTGGAGATCATTTGACGGTCTCGATTCGCAATGAAGCCTCCAGCGGTTGCACCTCGGCCAGTTCCTTGCCCGCATCGGTGCCGCCGAGCTTGAGCAGGCGCTCGCCGCTCGGGCGCACCATCCGTTCGTAGCTGCCCACCGCGTCGTTGAAGGCGGCATTGGCCCGCTCCAGCCCGCCGCGAATCTTCTCGAAGTGCTCGGTAAACTTCACCACGCGCGTGAACAGTTCCTGCGCCGCCTCGGCAATGGCCCGCGCGTTCTCCGTCTGCGCGTGTTGCTGCCAGCTCAAGCTCACCGAGCGCAGGATGGCAATGAGCGAGATGGGCGTGGCGATGAGAATGCGCTTGGTCTGCGCCCACATCATCAGCTCGTGGTCGCCCTCGAGCGCGGCGCTGAAGAGGGATTCCGCCGGGAGGAAGAGGACGACGTAGTCGAGCGCGTTCGGGAACTGGCTCGGGTAATCGCGGTCAGCCAGGGCCTTGACCGTGCCCTTGAGCTTGGCCGCGTGCTGGGCGAGGGCGTCGGCGCGCTTGGTCGCGTCGGCTGTGTCGATGGCGCTGAGGAAGTCCAGCTCCGGCACCTTGGAATCGACGATGATGACGCGGTCGCCCGGCAGCCGCACCACGAGGTCGGGCTTGCCGTCGCCTTCCTTGGTCTGCTCGGTGAAGTCGCAGTGCGCGCTCATCCCGGCGGTCTCGACCACGCGACGCAAGGTCTCTTCGCCCCAGCGTCCGCGGGCTTGGTTGGAGCTGAGCACTTTGCGCAGTTGAAAGGTCTCGGTGGAGAGGGTCTGGCTTTGCTGGGCGAGTGTCTCGAGTTGCTTCTTCACTTCGCCGAGCGTGGCGGCCTGGGTGTTCTCGGATTGCTGGAGACGCTGCTGATAGGTGGCGAGGTGCTGCTTCAACGGCTCGACCAGCGTGGCGATGGCTTGCTGGCGTTCCTTCAAGTCACCCTTCGCCGATTCCTGGAGCTTGCCGAAACTCTGCTCGGCCAGGCGCAGGAACTCGGGCGCGGTTTGTTTGAGGGCATCCGCGCTCAACGCCTTGAAAGCTTCGCGCAAGTCGGCGAGTGCCTTGTCCTGCGCGGCTTTGGCTTCGCGCAGGGATTGTTCGTGCCGCTCCTGCTGTTGGGCAACGAGTTGTTTGGCGGCGTCACGCTCGGCGGAAGCGCCGGCGGTCTGGGCTTTGGCGTCGGTGAGTTGCGCGCGCAGCGAACCGAGGTCGGTCTCGGATTGGGCGGCGCGGGCGCGGAGTTCATCCACGAGCGGCTGGAGACTGGAGGCGGGCGCAGCGGCGGACTTGCGCGCGCCCAACAGCCAGCCGATGAGGCCGCCGAGCGCAATGCCGATTCCCAAGCCCAGAAGGAGATACTGCATGGAGGGAGAATGACGGACACAGGGAAGCGCGCAAGAATTCTGCGGGGAGATTCCTCAAGAGACAGTTCGCGCGGCAGGCAGTTCAAACGCTCCCGGCCCCAGCGGGGCCGAATATGAATAGCCCCGGATGAAATCCGGGGTGGAAAGCGAAGCAAGACCACGACCCCGGAGGGGTCGAACCTTGCGATGTGATTTGGCTGTCTGAGGCGCGGGAGTTCAACCCCTCTGGGGTTGGGGCGTTCGGAGCTTCTCCGCCCCGGATTTCATCCGGGGCTATTCACCTTCAATCGCTCCGCGATTGTCCCAGGAGAGTTACTTCACCGCCGACTCGATCATTTTCTTGAAGTCGTCCTCGGCGGATTTCACGAGCGCGGCCGGGCCGGTCATCTTCACGAACACATTGCCCTCGGCGCTCTCGACGATGGCGCCGAGCAAGGCCGAACCGGGCTGCGGAGTACGCGCGCCGCCGGGCATGCCACTCAGGTAAGTGCCTTCCGCGCGCACGAAGGTGACCTTGCGCTTGCCGATGGTGGTCTCCTCGCTCTTGGCGCCGATCTTCTCACGCGGCCCCTCGAACTGGCCGTACCAACGCTCGACGTTGGCCTGCACGCCGCCGCCGTTGCTCGGCCCGAAGTGGAAGAACACGACCTCTGCAGAGTTCTTCTTGTCCGCATCGTTGACCTTGAACTGCGCCTTGCGCATGGGCGACGCGCTCTCGATGCGCTCCCATTTGGCCGGTTGTTTGAAGGTGAATTCGCTGACCTTGAAAGTAGTGACAGCATCAGCGGCCGTGGCTGTCCCGGCGAAGGAGAGCGCGAGTGTGGCGGTCAGCAGACAAATGAGTTTGTTCATGCGCGGTTCGTACCGGGCAGGGCGGGAACTGTCAACCGCCTGCTGCTGGGCAGGTGCGATTGGAAGTGGCGGGAAACTGGAGCGCCGTAGGCGCGGCGAGAGAGTAGCCCATGGCGGCAGCCGTGGGATCAGATGGACCAGATGACCCAGCCCCAGCGGGGCGAGAGAATCCCAGCGACGGCCAGTCTTTCGCCCCGCTGGGGCTGGCGGCGGGCGGGCTTTTTCCCACGGCTTGCGCCATGGGCTACTCTCTGGCCGCGCCTACGGCGCTCAGGAACGGCGCACTTCGTCTTCGCGCCGTCTGGCCCGCCACTTTCAATCGCACCCTGGCCGTTCCGTCACCGCGCCGGTTTGACCTGCACATCAAACACGCCGGTCAGCACCCGGCCTTTGATGCGCACCTGCGCCCAGAGCCGGTAATCGCCCGCGCGCGGGAAGGCGTAGGGAAAGGAGACTTCGCTCATCGCGGTCGGAGCCTTGGTGCGCAGCGAGTTGGTCGTCGGCAGGCCTTCGCGGCGCGTGAACAATTCCTGCGCGGCCATGGAAATAGTTCCGATGGGATGAAGATGCGTGAACACTTCGCCGCCCTCACGGCGCACCACGGCGTGGCCAAGCATTCCCATGTAATGCTGCAAGGTCGCGGGCTGGCCGTCAGCCGCGAGCACCTGGAAGCGCAACGAAGTTTCCCGGTTCTCGACCAACCCCTCCGCGTTCTGGAACACCATGTTCAAGCCGCCCATCAACCGGCTGGTCTTGCCCCGCGCCGCCGTGGGCGAAGTCGCGCTCATGCTGGTGTGCCACGAATCGTCGGCGTCGAGGGCGAAGGGTTGCGCACCATTCGTCGCGCCCAGCAGCGGCGATTGGCAGATGACATCGAGCATGTTGGACGTGAGCGCCATTTGCGGCGCGCGACCCGCCGGCTCGGGCAGCGCGACTCGGGCGATGAGCGTCTGGTTCAACCCATTCTCGTGCGTGATTTCCGCGTAGAGCTGGTAGTCGCCGGCGGGCAGGGGCGGCAGAACATTTTCAAACGTCCGTGCGTCGCGTCGCACGGGATGCAGATGGGCGAAGGCGTTGAAGTCCGGCGCGCGCAGCAGGAACAAGTGCATGAGCTTGCCGTGATCGGCCGCGAGCGTGTCCCACGACGACGCGCCGGTGACATCCGCCGAGGGCGTGAGACGCAGCAGGTGGAGGTTGCCGTTGGTGTGCGTGGACGCGAGGACCGGGACCGGCTTGGCCAGGGCGTTGTTGCGGAATTCGCAGTCCATGCGCTGCCAACGGTTTTTCCCCGCGTAAATCGCGCCGGCAAAAATCCCGGCGGCCAGCACCGTGACGAAGCGCGCGGGAAGTTGCGGCAACGAGGCGCGGGCCGAGGCACCGACGAGCCACACGGCCCACGCAAACAAAACGATTCCCAGCGCGATCAACACCGCCGCCAGACCGGCGGACATGCTCGGCTGGCGCAAAGCAGCCGAGGTGATCGGCACGACGGCCGTGCCACTGCCGCGCTCTCCCTCGACCCGCACCTGCACGCTGTACGAGCCGTTGTAGAAAAACCACACCACGGCGTTGAAGAGATTCGTTTCCCCTGCGACCGCAGTGGCCGTGACGGGAGCCGCCGATGCCTGCGGTCCTGCTCCCCAGAGCGCTGCTTGCAACGAGACGCTGCTCGCGCCCTCCACGCGCACGTCCACTTGCGCCGCGCCCGGCAGCACGGCAGGCGGGCGGATGATCACGCGCACCGGGTATGGCCCGGCCTGTCCCTCGAAGAAAACATTCGGGCTGCCGACATGCGCGCAGAGTAACGCAGGCAGACACGCGAGCAGCATGATGATTGGCCAATTCCTCATCGTGTCCCTCGTTTCATCCACGCTCCCAGCCACAGCCCGAGCCGCGCCGCGATCATCGACAGTCCGAGCGCGCGCAAGGCGTTGACTCCCGTCATCACGTCCGGGCCCGACTCCCAGAAGGCCACGCGCGCGGGCGGACTTATCTTGAGGAAGAACGGCCAGTGCTTGCCGCCTCCGGCGAAGAACCAGTTGTCTGCGGCGGGTGAGAGCAGAAATCCCGCGAAGGTCCATTGCGCGCAGAGGAACAGAAAGAAGAACACCAACCCCAGCACGCCCGCTTGCAACCAGCCCAACCCAGGCCGATCCGACCACCGAACTCTTCTGAGCAGGAGGTCCACTGCGATGGCCGGCACCATGAGCAGCAACGGGAACGGCGGCGGCATCAGATGATCGAGCGGGTTGTAAATCGGTCCGGTCATCGGACGCGCGGCCATCAAAGGCAACAGCCAGACCATGGCCCCGGCCACCACGAGGTACGTCGCCGCACCCAACGTGGCCGACCAGCGGAGCCGCCCCGCCTTCGCCATCGCCACGAGCAGAATCGGATAGGTGGCGCAGGCGATCTGATAGAACGACGCCGAGTGCTGGTAGTTGGGATAGCTCTGCGTGACCGTGACGATGCTGATCAAAGTCAGCAGCAGCCCGCCCGCCACGGGAAAAACTGCCGCCGTCACGGCGGAGTTTCGTCCGGGTTCATCCCTGGCCGCGAGTCCGATCATCCACACGCCCGCCAGCGTCACGAAATAGGCCGTGGCTTTCAGAATCTGCGGCGGATGCCAGATGCCGGCCCCCATCCCGTAGGCGGACTGCCACCAGCGGTCGAAGAGCACGGCGGTGATGAAGGCCAGCGTACCCCAGGCCGCCAGCCATCCACCCGCCGGCGCGATCACGCGACCGAGTTGGATCAAGCCGGGAGTTGGCCCGGTCGCGCGCGTTCCTTTGAACATCAACCACCCCGCGCCCACCCCGATCGTGGCCATTGCCAGGTAGGTGAGCGAGTGCGGGGGCGACCAGAACTGGTCGATGCCCACGGTGGATTCCCACGAGAAGTCCCAGAGCAAACTCACCGGAATGGCGAGCGCCGCCAGCAGGAAGCAGACGCTGCCCCGCGCCGTCCGCGCTGCGCCGGTGGGGATGGATGAAGGATTCACGCGCCCGACTAGCTACATGAAAACACCGGGCGCGGCTAGTGCCGAGGCTGCGGGGCACCTCGATCACGGGCAAACCCGGCGTCAGCCGGTCATTCTGTGCTTGGCACGGACGGGGGGTGCGTGGCAACACTCCCCCCGCTCCAAAACAACCTGACTTGCAGAAAATACTATGAGCAAAAATGAATTCAGTTCTCCGGTTGGCGCTCGCTCGTTAGCCCGCACTCTGGCCTCTGGTCTGATGCTCGGTCTCGTCTTGCTGCCCGCGACCCCGGTGCAGGCTGGTTTGCACCTTTGGACGATTCGCGAGATTTACACGGACGCCAGTGGCGGCTTGCAGTTCGTCGAGTTCTTCACCACCTCACCTGGTGAGATCTTTGTGAATGGAGCCTCGATTACGCTGACGCCGACTGGGGGAGGTGCGCCGCGGTCCATCACGCTCGCGGGCAATTTCGTCGGGAGCACCGCGAACAAGGCTTTCATCATCGGCACTGCTGCCATCACCAACTTCGGCGGGCCAAAACCTGACTTTATCATTCCTTCGAACTTCGTCTCGGCGGCGGGTGGATCGATCTCCTATTTTGGCCAGGGCGGCGGTCCTTATACGGCCTTGCCCACGGATGGCACTTTTTCACGAACCTGGGTGGGCGGTGCCAACGCCACCAACAGCCCGCGAAACTTCGCCGATCAGACCGGGCGGATCACCATCCCGCCCGTGAACGCTCCGCCGGTCGTGGTCATCACCAGTCCAGCCAACAACTCCGGTTTCAGTCCGCTGGCCACCATCCCGATCGTGGTGGCGGCCACGGACGATGTGGCTGTGGCTAGCGTCCGTTTGGAGACGAACGGTGTCGTGGCGGCCACCAACACCGTCGCGCCGTTCGGGTTCACTCTGACCAATCTGGCCAACGGAGATTATGTCTTGCGCGCGCTGGCTTTTGACGGCCAGTCGCTCAGCGCCACCTCCGCGCCGGTTATCATCCGGGTGACGGATGGACCGGTGCTGGTCTTTTCGCGCGGCCTCAACGGGCCGATCCAGTTTCAGTTCAACTCCATCACCGGGGCCAGCTACGTGGTGGAGCGCGCCTCGCCGCTGACCAACTTCACCCCCATCGTGACCAATCCCGGCAACGGCGGCATCATTCAGTTCTCCGAGACGAACAGCAGCGATGCCCAGCGCACCTACCGGGTGCGCAGGCAATAGCCTCGGGGTCTGGCAATCCTCCCGACGGAAACTCGCGCGGACCCCGTTTGCGGCTGGCCTTTCCGCCCGTTGGTTCGCCCCTGTCTCCAAGCCGCTCCGCTTGATTGGATGGCGGTTCCTTAGCTCATCGTTTAGTGGTCACCCGCCGCCGGAACTGCGAAAACTTTCGGCGCGCTTGAGAGAATCAAAACTGTTCACCTGCTGGCAAACTACTACGATGAATCCATGAAGACGCTGACCGTCGCGCAGGCTAAGTCAAAGTTGGGCAAACTGGTGGACCAGGTTCATGCTGGCACGCCGATCATCCTGGTTCATAACGCCAAGCTGGTGAAGGTGGAACGCTACGTGCCCTTCGATCCGGCCGAGGACCGCCCGGAGTTGGAAGCGATGTTGTTGGAAGGCGTGCGCTCTCACTTCACACCCTACTCCGAGGACGAAATGCAGAGCCTCCTCGATAAACTGCGGAGGAGGCAGCGCAAGAAGTGACGCTGGCCCTCCAAAAAGGCGAAGTCTTCAAACGCGACTTTGAATGGCAGGCCGGATGGTATCTGCGCCGCGCGGGCGATGAGATCGCCCAAGGATACCTCGATTGCTTGAATGAGTCGCTGCGGCTGCTGGTCGTTCATCCCGGCCTCGGTTTCGCCCGCCGCTATCGCCATCCTGAGCTCAGGGGGCTGCGCTCGTTTCCGGTCAACCGCCCCTTCCAACCACATCTGATTTTTTATCGCCACGATTCCACCACGCTCTTTGCCGTCCGAGTAATCCACGGCGCGCGTGACCTGCCCCGTCGGTTGCTGGAGCCATCCGGAGATCACGATGACTAGCCATCCCGCCCGTCTTCACCATCAAGTCCATGCGGGTCGTGCGCTGGTGCGTGGTGCCGGTGGAATTTGGGGTTTGGAGTTTGGAGTTTGGAGTTTCTAAATGGGCTTCCTCAATCCATTGCTCCTCTTCGGCCTCGCGGCGGTCTCCGTGCCGATCATCATCCACCTGCTCAACCGGCGAAAATTCCAGAAGGTCGTGTGGGCGGCGATGCGGTTCATCCAGACCAGCGTGGAGAAAAACCAGCGCCGGATGCGCATCGAGGACATGATTCTGCTCGCGCTGCGCTGCCTGCTGCTGGCGTTGCTGGCGTTGGCCCTGGCCCGGCCGGCCTTCCGAAACTCAGGCTCCAATTTCCTCGGCCAATCGAAGGCGACCGCCGTGCTCATTCTCGACAACTCGGCCAGCATGGGCATGAGCGACGGGACCGCGACGCGCTTCGAGAAGGCGAAGCAGGCGGCGGAACAGGCCCTCAACGGCATGCCCGCTGGCTCGGCCACCGCGGTGTTGCTCGCATCGGACATTGCGCAAGGCGCCATCGCCGAGCCGACGTTTGATCTCAATCTCGCGCGCAAAGTGATCCGCGAAGCGCCGCTGACCGACCGCGCCACCGATTTGCTGCCGTCGCTCCAGCGCGCGCTCGACACGCTCAAGCAACGCATCGGCTTGCGGAAGGAGATTTACCTCATCACCGATGGCCAACTCGCCGGCTGGAAACAGATGACGGAGATCCAGAAGCTGCTCGAAAACTCGCAACGCGACATCCGCACGCATGTCGTGCTGGTGAGCGAGCATGAGGAGCGCAACCTGGCCGTGACGGAACTGCGCAACACCGGAGGGCTGACGCCGGTGAATCAACCGCTACGTTTCGAGGCCCGCGTGAGCAACTTCGGCCGCGAAGCCGTGAGCAACGTGCGCGTGAGCCTGAACGTGGACAGCGAGCCACCCAGCGATGAATTCACCATCGACTCACTGCCCGTCGGCGGGAGCAAGAGCGTGTCGCTCTTCGCCAAAATTCGCGCCGAGGGCTTTCACTCCGTCGTCGCGCGCATTCCCGAGGATCGTCTGCCGGCGGATGACAAGCGCGCCCTGGCCGTGCGCGCCATCAAGGAAGTGCGCGTGTTATTGGTGGACGGCGATCCCGGTGCCGAGCCGCGCGACAGTGAAATCTTCTTCCTCCGTCACGCGCTCATCCCCGTGCCGGTGAGCGAGCAGCCGAATTACTTCGTCAAGGTGGCCCGCCTCGCTGCGCCTGAATTCCCGACCGCGCGGCTGGATGACTTCGACGCCGTGGTTCTGGCCAACGTCGCCGACTTGGCGGAGCCAGTGGCCAAAGGCTTGGAGCAATACGTCCGGCGGGGCGGGGGGCTGATGATCTTCTCCGGCAACCGTCTCAATCCCTCGTTCTACAACGAGCAGTTGTCAGCCAAGCAGCACTTGTTGCCCGCGACCTTTGGTCCCATGCGCGGCGACGCCGAGCAGGACGTGAACTACTTCACGCTCCAGGATCGCGGGCTGGAGCACGGCATTGTCTCGCTGTGGAATGATCCGAACGCGGGCACACTATCCTCGGCGAGATTTTATCGCGCTTATGATTTGCTGCCGGTGACGAACGGAGCGCCGGCTTCCAGCACGGCGCAAGCAGGCGCGTCCTCCAGCAATGCCGTGCTGGAAGCCGGCGCTCCGCAAGTCGTCGCCAAGTTCAGCCACGGCACGCCCGCCATCGTGGAACACACCTTCGGCCTCGGGCGCGTGGTCATGTTTGCCAGCACGGCGGACACGGCCTGGAATGATTTCCCGGTCCGGCCCGCGTTTGTGCCGCTGCTGCATCGCACGCTCGGTGCGCTGGTCCAGCGACAGGACGAGGGCTTGAACGTGCGCGTCGGGCAAAAATTCGTGCGGCAGGTCGCCTCCGAACTGCTGGACAAGGAGGCGCGCGTCTTCAAGCCGCGCCAGACCGACGCCCTGCTCGAACAGCGCCGCATCGAACTGGTCAACGGCTGGCCCATGCTGCAATTCGAGGGCACCGATCTGGGCGGCATCTACGAAGTGGGCGTGGGTGACGCGCGCGGTGTGCTGCGCTTTGCGGCCCAAGCAGACGCGAACGAGTCGTCCCTCGACGAGCTTTCCGCCGAACAGAAAAAGCTCCTGAACGCCTCCGCCCACGTGGTCGAGTGGGCACCGGGGCTCTCGTTCAAAGACTCGATGCAGTTCGCAGGCAGCGGGGCCGAGTTCTGGCTGCCCATCGTGATCCTCGCCCTCCTCCTCGCGGGCGCGGAGACGTTTCTGGGCCAGTGGTTCAGCCGAAGCAAATGAAAGCTCCAAGCTCCAAACCCCAACCAACTTTCAACACTCAAGCTTCAACTTGGTGGTGTCGGTATGGTTTGAAGTCGCGGACTGGTCCGGGACGGAGCGCAAAAACTTCGCCCCGGAGCGCGGCTGTGCCCGTAGGGCCAGCCGCAGCACGCGAATTATGCCGGGCGCTCTCGATTTGCCAACGTGCTGCGGCTGGTCTTCGACACAGCCGCGCTCCAAGGGCGTGTCGAAGTTTGAAGGTTGGAGTTTTGTTGGAGTTTGGGATTTGGATTTTGGAATTTCGCCGCGCGCATGACCGACTTCTTCCTCAAACTCCTCGGCGTGCCCATCACCGACGCTCTCGCCGTCAGCAAGACCTCGCTGGCGCTGCGCGGCGGCGTGCCGATGGGCTGGGTGTTCTTCGCTGCCATCGTCTTTGGGCTGCTTACCTGGTGGAGCTTCGCGAAGACCCCGCAGGCCATCAGCCGCGCGCGCAAGGTTTTGCTCACCGCGTTGCGTCTGGTGTTCTTCGCCCTCGTGCTCGGGTTGCTGTTGCGACCGATTCTCGCGCTAACAGTCGAGGGCAGCATCCGCCGCTCGCTGGTGGTGCTGGTGGATGATTCCTCAAGCATGAACATCAAGGATCCGCGCCTCGACCCGGCGGACCAGAAGCGCGCCGCTCTGGCCCGCAACCTTCTCGATCCGACGAAGGGCTTGAGCCAGAACCTCGGAGCTGGTGCCGGCAAAGGCGTGGACCAACTCGCCCGTGTCGAAGTGGCGCGCGGCGCGCTCAAGAATCCGCGCCTGAATCTCTTGCCGCGACTCGAGAAAAACTTTGACCTCGACCCGTTTACATTTGGCCAGGGCGTGGCGCGGTTGCCGCAGCCCGAAACCAAGACCAACGAGTCGCGCAAAATCGAGGACTACGTCTGGATCGACCAGCTCGCGCCGGCCAGTCCGCTCACGCCCATCGGCGACGCGTTGCGCGAAGTGTTGAACCGCAAGCGGGGCCAACCCCTCGCGGGCGTCGTTCTCGTCACCGACGGCGCGAACAACAGCGGTTCGCAGCCGCGTGAGGCCGCCGCGCTGCTGCGGGCCGAGGGCATCCCGCTTTACGTCTATGGCGTCGGCATCACCTCGCCGCGCGACATCATCGTGGCCAACATCTTCGCGCCCGATGTGACCTTTGTGCGCGACGAAGTGACGGCCACGGTGCGCGTCCGCTCGCAAGGTTTGAGCGGGCACACGGCGCGGCTGAAGTTGCAACTCAACACCACCACCGTGGCCGAGAAGGAGATTCAGTTCGGCGCGGACGGCGAGCAGGTGATTCCAATGACTTTCACGCCGCAGAACCAGGGACAGTTTGAGTTGACCGCGTCCATCGAGCCGCGCGACGACGAGACGGTGAAGGAGAACAACTCGGCGACGCACCAACTGCGCGTGGTGGACAGCCGCATTCGCGTGTTGCTGGCCGACCAGTCGCCGCGCTGGGAGTTCCGCTACCTGCAAGCCATGCTCCTGCGCGACCGGCGCGTGGACTTGAAGTGCTATCTCGTCGAGTCCGATCCGGCCATCGCGCGCGGTACGAACTCGCCTTACATCGACAGCTTCCCGGCGCGGCAGGACGACATCGCGAAATACGATCTCGTCATCTTCGGTGACATTGACCCGCGCAAGCTCACCCCGGGCCAGTTGGAAACGGTAAGCTACTTTGTCTCGGAACTGGGCGGCTCCTTCGTGCTGCTCGCCGGCAAGAAGTTCGCGCCGCACGCCTATCGCCGCACTGTGTTCGACCGCATGTTGCCGGTGGAGTTTGACGCGCCTGCGGTCACCGCCACCGAGCCGGTGGCGGACAAACCAGTGAAGCTGGAACTCACTGCCGGCGGCCGCGCCAACCTGATGATGCGCCTCTCCGATCGCGACGAGGAGAGTCTGGCGGTGTGGAAACAACTGCCGCCAGTTTATTGGGTGGCGAAGGTGTCGCGCCCGAAACCCGCGGCCGAAGTGCTGCTCGTCGATCCCGACCCCGGCAAGGAATCGCGTTTCGGCAAAATGCCTGTCGTCGCGATGCAGCAATACGGCCAGGGCCAGGTCATGTATGTCGGCACCGACAACACCTGGCGTTGGCGCAAGAACTCGGGCGACTTCTATCACTCCGCCTTCTGGGGACAGATCGTCCAGCGCATGGCCATGCTGCACGTGCTCGGTGGCTCGAAGCGCACCCGGCTCTCGACCGACCGCAAGACTTACGTGACCGGCGAACGCGTGCAGGTCTTCGCGCGCTTGCAGACGGCGGGCGCGGAGCCATTGCAGGATACCACGGTGAAAGGCATCTACGGCCTGCGCACTGGCGGCCAACAGACGGAAGTGGTGCTGCGCGCCACGCCGGATCATCCCGGCCTGTATCGCGGCGAGTTCCTTGCGCCGCTCGCGGGCCAGTATCAGATCTACACGGAGCTGGACCTCGACGCGCCGGCGGATTTCACCGTCACGGAGCCGAAGTTCGAGTTTGGTGAAACGGCGATGAACGAGCCGTTGCTGCGCGACCTCGCGGTGACTACGGGAGGCGCGTTCTTTCGCGAGGAAGATTTGTTCAAACTGCCCGACACCATCGCGGCCAGGACCGAGCGCGTGAAGTCGCCGCTGGAAATCGAGCTGTGGTCATCGCCGCTTTATTTCATCCTGATGCTGCTGGTGCTGACCGGCGAATGGGTGCTGCGCAAGATGTCGTATTTGAAATGAAGGCGAGCGTGAGCAGAGTCGATGCGCCCCGGAGCGCGGCCTTCAGGCCGCTTCACCGTGATGACGGAGCGGCAGTTTGTGTGATTTCACCGCTGGTTGGTTTGCGGTCGCTTCAGCGCCGCTTTCAGACCATGCGCAGGGGCTGCCAATTGAAATGATCATCGGACCTCCAACCACCGAACCACGCCTCGCCCCAAGCGCCTTGCTCGCGGAGAAGCTCGCCGCCGTGCGCCGCAAGCAGGTGGGCGTCGCGGCGGGCACTGGTGCGGGCATGGTGCTGGGCGCGTTCGTCATCCTGATCGCGGCGGTGATGCTGCTCGACTGGTGGCTCGACTTGCGCATGGCCGTGCGCGTGGCCGGATTGCTCCTCTTCCTTGGCGTGCCGGCGGTTCTGGCCTGGCGTTACATCATCACGCCCCTTCGTCGCCAGCCGGATGACGACTCGGTGGCGCTGCGGGTCGAGAAGTCATTCCCGCAATTCCGCTCCCGGCTCATTTCCTCGATCCAATTTCCCCGGCCGAGTGGATTGCCGGAAGGCGCCGCGACCTCGCTCGTGCGCATGACCATGGCCGAGACGGAGGAACTGGCGCGGCCACTCGACTTCACGGAAGTCATCCCTACGAAGGAACTGACCAAGGTGTCCGGCTGGGCCGTAGCGGTGCTGGCTCTCGGGCTGTTCTCGTTCCTTTACGGCGGCGAGGTGAGCCGCGATTTGCTCAAGCGCGCGTTCCTTTCCTCGACGCTCGTGCCGCGTCACACCCGCGTGGAAGTCGTCACCGGCGACACGCGCATCGGGCGCGGCGACGCCCTCCGCATCGAGGCCCTGGCGCGCGGCGTGGTGCCGAAGGCCGGCAAGCTGTTCGTGAAAACTTCCGGCAAGCGCACGCAGGAATATCCGCTCGACCGCGACAAGAACGGCCGGTTCGTCCGTGCGCTGGAGAACGTGCAACAGGAGTTCACTTACACGGTCCGGCTGAACGACGGCGTGAGCCGCGAGCATCGCATCACCGTCGTGCCGCGTCCGAGCGTGGCCATGATCCAGTGCGAGCAGACTTTTCCGGCTTACACGGGCTTGCCCGTCGCCCGGCGCTCGCTGGGTGATCTCACCCTGCTCGCCGGCAGCAAGCTCTCCCTCGCCGTCACCGCCACGCACGACATCAAGAAAGCCTCCATCCGCCTCGTGGGCCTGAGCAACGACGTGCCCATGCAAATCAGCGCGCAGAATCCGCGCGAGCTGCGCGGCCAGTTTGACATTCCCGCGAAAGGCCTGTCCGGTTTCGCCGTGGACATGGTGGATCAGAACGACATGAAGTCGCTCGACTCGGCGGTCTATCGCATCGACGTCGTGCCCGATCGCGCGCCCAAGATTCGCATCGTCTATCCCGACCGCCGCGAGGAACTCGTCACGCGCCAGGCTGTGCAGCCGATTGGCTTTGAGGCTAGCGACGATTTCCGCATCGCCCTCGCGCGGTTGCGCTACCGCGTGGGCGAGTCCGAGGAGGCCGAGATCAAAACCATCGAACTCGATCTGGGCACGAATGCGGTGAAGGACTTGAAGAACCGTTACGAGTGGAGCATCCGTGACTTCCAGCCGCCGCTCGCCGAAGGCACGCGGGTCGAGTTCTGGATCGAGATGCAGGACAACAACGACGTGACCGGTCCTGGCCTTGGGACCACGGAGCACCAACTCCTGCGCGTGGTAAGCGAGAACGAGAAGCGCGCCGACTTGCTCAACCGCGCGGGTGATTTCATCGGCACCATCAGCGACGTGGCGGGCGATCAGGAGAAGCTCAACGCCAATCTTGGCGTGCTCATCATGGAGAAGTCCAAACCGCGTTGAACTGCGGAATGACGAACCCGGAGTGCGCCCGTCTCGGGCGCAGAAGCATCCGCCGTTTCCAGGTCGCGGTGTTTTTCCGATGTCATCTGCGCCTCGGACATTGCAGCGCCCGGGACGGGCGCACTCCGCGCCTGGGCCTTCCTCACGCCCCCAACATCAGGCGCGTGTCCTCGCTGAGCACCTTCTGCAAGTTCGGCCACTGCGCCTCGTTCATGGCGTAGAAGGCGTGCAGGTAAAGCGCCACCGATTCCGCCGGATGCTTGCCCAGCAGAAGTTCGACTGCGCTGGTTAACTCCGCGTCGCCGACCGTGGCGGGCAAATTTTCCACCACGCCCTTGTCGTTCTTGATCTTGAGCGCATCAAGGAAGTCGATCAGCAGCGCGGACTGCGTCTTGACCAGCCAGCCGCTGATGACGTTGCCCGCGATCATGTTCAGGTCGGTGCGCGCCAGGGCGGGGGCCATGCTGCGGTGGCGATCGGCGCGGGACTGGCGTTCGAGGAACACCGGCCGCACCTTTTTGGCCTGGGCCACGGCGGCGATGGCCACGCGGTAAAGATCCTTGTCGGCGGTGGCAACTTCGTCCAGCACGCGCTGGGCGAGCGCGGGCGACATCTCTTTGAACATTTGACTGGCCGTCATGCGGGCGCACTTGTACGGGGTGAGAGGGCGGGGTGCAATGATTTCGATGCGGCGGACTGGTGCGCAAAACCCCACCTTTTTTGAAATGACTTTTGGCTGCCACTCCAACGAAGCCCGACTTGCGAATTTCCATCAAGGACTATTTCGTGCGCCCGCATCTATTTTGGAAGCTGCTCGTAAGATACTGCCTTTGCTCGAAACACCCTTCTATCACCCCAACCGGAGCGAGATGGTGGAAGTATTATGACTGCGCTTGCTCCCACCACGCGCGCTCGGTAAATGATGGCTTCGGTCATTTCCGCCTCTTCACCGGGTGTTCCTTCGCACGTTAGAACGGCGATGTCCTTGTGTGGGCGCTGAACTGGCCGTGTCTCGTCGAAAATGTCCACATGATCTGATTCGGCCCGTGGCGAAGTATCATACATGACAATCTTCACGCGAGCGATAAGCTTGGCTTTCCTTTGTGTGATTTTTCTTTCTGTTGCTATCTTCTCCGCCGTTTTTTGACGTTCCGGATCACTCGCGCAACCCACGACAACCAAAGAAACGAGTATGAATGTGAACAGCGTACGGTTCTGCATAAGGTGCCTTTTGAAGGCAGTATTCTAACGCTGCGTAGCGTGGTCAAGTGAGTTTGAGGTCGGAGTGCAGCAGGACATTGCACGGAACATCGGCTTGGTTCAGCGTGGAGATATTCCCGATAGCTCGAATTCTCTGCGTCGGTTCTGAACTTGAGCCCTCAGGTTCATGCACCGGCTGACTTGGAAACTGTGGGCGTGCGCTTGCGCCGTCACGTTGCTCCTCACCGCCTTCCGATCAGGTTTGTCGCTGTTGTCATTCCAAGCGTGCTGCCGTAGTCTGCGCCCATGATCGCAACGGCTTCCAGCAGTCACATCCGCGTGGACAAGTCCGGCGTGGCTTGGATTGATGACACCAACGTGAAGGTCGTCGAGGTCATGCTCGACCATCTGGCCTACGGGCACAGTCCCGAGGAGATTCATCTGCAACATCCGCACCTCTCGCTGGCTCAGATTCATGCTGGCTTCACCTACTACTTCGACCACCAGGAAGCGATGGATGCGGAACTGGCCCGTCGTTATGCGCGCACTGAGGCGCTCCGGGCCAAGGCTGCTCCGCAACTCTCCCGCAAGAAACTCTTCGCGCGTCTCCAGAAGCGGTGAGCCTGCGCCTCTACATGGATGTGCATGTCCGCCGTCCCGTCACGACTGGCCTCCGTCGGCGCGGCGTCGAGGTCATCACCGCGCAGGACGATGGCACGACCCGCCTGGCCGACGACAAGTTGCTCGACCGGGCGCACCAATTGAACTGTGTGCTCTTCAGCCAGGACGATGACTTGCTGGAGGAAGCGGCCACGCGCCAGCGGAAGGGCGTGGCCTTTGCCGGCGTCATCTACGCGCATCAACAGAACGTGACCGTGCGCCAGACCATCGAGGATTTGGAATTGATGGCGAAGGCGTGCGAGCCGGAGGAGTTGGCAAATCGGGTGACGTATCTGCCTTTGCGCTAACGCCACTCCTGCGGGCGGAGTTTCGCTCGCCACGGTGATGGAGATTCGTATGCTGTCCCCATCCTATGAATCGGTCGTCGCTCAACGTGCTCGTGCTGTTTCTCACGGCGCTCTCGCTCCTCACCGCCTGCCGCGAGAAGAAGGCGGCGGCGACCGGCGACGAGTTCCTCCGCTTGAGCAACGTGGGCAAGGCCCAGCTCGACCGAGGGGAGGGCGCGCCGGCGTTGGCCACCTTCGAGAAGGCGCTGGCCCTCCAGCCCGATCATCCCGACGCGAAGTTGAACCTCGCCAACGCCCTCCTGCTCACGGACCAGCCGGAGCGCGCCCGGCAACTGGCCACGGCGGTGCTGGAGGCGGAGCGCAGTTCGGCGACGGCGCTTTACGTGGCGGGCGTGGCGTCGTTGCGCCTGCGCGACCACACCAACGCCATCCAGTTCCTCCAGCAGGCGCGCGACCTCGACGTCCGCGTGAACGCCGTGAGCCTGCAACTGGGCCTGGCCTACGAGGGGCTGGGGAAGTTCGAGGAGGCGCTGGCGTTGTATGAGGAGTTGGCGCAGTTCGACGCGGAGTTTCCCGGCATTCACTTCCGCCTCGCCACGGTTTATCGCCGGCTCAATCGCGAAGCCGACGCCCAGACCCAGACCACCGCGCACACTGCCTGGATGGCGAAGAACCCCGGCGCGAATCTCACGCCCGTCGGACTGGAGCGTTGCAAATACACCGAGGCGCGCGTGCCCTTCCAACTGGAGCAGCCCGAGCGCGAGGGCGTGAAGGTGGTCTTCACCGACGCGACGGCGCAGGTCTTCCCGGATGTGAACGGCGCGTCATTCACCGGCCCGGTGGGCACGATCGACTTCGCGCGCGATGGCACGAATCATTTGCTCGTGCGGCAGGGTGACAGCTTTCGCCTGTTGCGGAATGCAGGCGGGAAGTTCATCACCACGGAGCAGAGCTGGCCTTTCACCAATGGCGGCACCTACTCGCGCTGGCTCGTCGCCGACTTGAACAAGGACGCCATCCCCGACGCGCTGGTGCTCGGCGACCGTGGCGTGCATCTCTATCGCTTCACCACCAACGGCACCGCCACCGAAACGACGCGCTTCGCCGGCCTGCAAGACTTCGCCGCCGTCGATGGCCTCTTCGCCGACCTGAACTTCCGCGGCGATCTCGACCTCGTGACCGTGGACACGAACGGCGCGCTCCGCGTGATGAGCAACCTCCAGAACATGTATTTCGTCGATACGAGCACGAACGTGCCGGTGATGACCAAGGTGAATCAGCTCGCGACCGATGATTGGAACAACGACGAGACGGGGGATTTGTTTGTGTCGAGCGCAGGCGCTGGGGTGAGTTTGCTGCTCAAGCAGCGCGGCGGCGCGTGGTCGAATGACGTGTCGGTAGGGCGCGGTGTCCCCACCGCGCCGGGCGAGGGTGCCATCGCAGTCAGCGACTTGAACAATGACCTGCGCCCTGACCTGATCACCGTGCGTGACGGACTTATGGAACTCACCTTCAACGGCACCACCAACCGCGCGGTCATCGCTCTCGGCGGCTTTCAGCCCAGCCAGTTGAAACTCATCGACTACGACAACGACGGCTGGCTGGACATTGTCGGGCTTGGCACCGGCTTGCGCGTCTTCCGCAACCTCGGCGCGAATGGATTCACTGATGTCACCACCGCACTCGGCCTCGACAAACTCACCGGCCGCATCGACTCCTTCGTCGCGGCCGACTTTGACGGTGACTGCGACACGGATTTTGTCGTCAGCCTCATCGGCGGCGGCCTGCACTTTCTGCGCAACGACGGCGGGAACAAGAATCACCAACTACGGCTTGCCTTGCAGGGCACGCGCTCGAACACCAGCGCGCTGGGCATTCGCGTGGATGTGGTCGCGGGCGGGTTGCGCGTGTCGCGCCGGGTCCAGGAACTGCCCGTGGAGATTGGCGTGGGCCAGCACCAGATGCTCGATGCGGTGAACGCGCATTGGTTTGAACTCAGCCCGAGCTACACCGAGATCAATCTCACCAACTGTGCTCCACTCAGCATCATCGAACTGGCTTTGCCCACTGGCTCATGCCCGTATCTCTACTCGTGGGATGGCGAGGGAATGCGTTTCGTGAGCGACCTGTTGTGCTCCGCGCCGCTCGGCCTGCCTGTCGCGCCCGGCATCTACATCGAAGCGGACGAGGACGAGATCGTTCATCTCGGGAACGAGCAGAACTTCAAGCCGAAGATGTCGCGCGAAGGGGCGAAGGGGGCGAAGGAAAGCTACGTGCTGAACATCACTGAGGAGTTGCGCGAGGTGCTTTATTTGGATGAGGCCAAGCTGCTTGTGGTGGACCATCCGCCCGGCACGGAGGTTCACACCACCGAGAAAATGCTGGCCCGCCGACCGGCCGGCGGGTTCTCCAAGGATGAAATCGTGACGCTCAAGAATCGCTGGCCGCTCCGCTCTGCTGTGAACGATGCGGGCTTGGATGTGACGCGGGCCGTCGCTGAGATCGACGAAGTATTCGCCTCGCCCACCAAGCTGCGTGAGCCGCAACTGCGCGGTCTGGCCGAACCGCACAGCGTCGCCTTCGCCTTCGGTGCCTTGCCGGCGGATAAGCCGCTCGTGCTCGCGCTCACCGGCTGGCTGCGCTTCGGCGGGGGCATGGCCAACATCGCCGCTTCCAGTTACCGCGACTTTCCGTTTCCGTTCCCGGTGTTGGAAGCCGAGGTCAACGGTCAGTGGCGGAAGTTGGAGGTCGAGGTCGGCGCGCCTTCCGGCCGGGCCAAGACCATCCTCGTCGATCTGGCGGGCATGCTTCCGGCGGGCGCGCAACGGCTGCGACTGACTGCAGCCTTCGAGATTCACTGGGACCGAATCGCCCTCTTCGAGCGTGCGGGCGAAGGGCAAACCACTGTGACGCGCTTCGCCCCGACGCAGACCGGCCTGCATCGTCGCGGCTACAGCGAGATGGCGCCGCTGGCCAAGGTAGGGCGCGGTGTCCTCACCGCGCCGGTCTCCGGCGAGATCGATGATGCTGGAGCGACCGATGCCCGCGGCGCGGTGAGGACACCGCGCCCTACCATTCTGGGCGCGCCGACGCTCATCATCCCGGATTACGAACGCGTTCAATCGGCTCCGCTCTGGCGGCTCACGCCCAGCGGTTGGGCCACGCGCTACGGCGAGGTGAACAAACTCATCGCCAGCCGCGACAACTCTCTGGCGCTCATCTGCGCGGGTGACGAACTCACGCTGGAGTTCCCCGCCAGCCAGCTTCCGCCCAAGCCCGCCGGTCAGGTGCGCGACTTTTTCCTGTTCGTTTCCGGCTGGGACAAGGACTCCGACTTCCACGTGGCCAGCGGCACGACCATCGAGCCGCTGCCCTGGCATGGGATGAACGACCAGACGTACGCGACTGCACCGCGGCCTGCCTTCACGAACGACGCGTGGATCCAGAAATACAACACGCGCTGGGTGGGGCCGCGCATCCTCTCATCCGGCGCGCGTAACGCCGGCTTTCCAGCCCGCAGGTAAAGAGGTTTTCCAACCTCGTGTTCGCGGGCTTCAGCATCTTCACCGCGAGACTGGAAAGTCTCGCGACCTGCCGCCTGGAAAGCCGGCCCTACTTTTTGCTCGGACCGTATTTGTCCCACCTCGCGCATTACTCTGGCGCCCGTGAATGAGTTGCGAGAGAACAGCGCGGTGCAAATCCGCTTCCTGCTCGGCCCCGCCGGCACTGGGAAAACTTTCCGGTGCCTGGCGGAGGTTCGTGCTGAGTTGAAGGGGGATCCGGCCGGCGCGCCGCTGCTCTTCCTTGCTCCCAAGCAGGCCACGTTTCAAATCGAGCGCCAGTTGCTGGCTGATCCGGAACTGCCGGGATACACCCGGCTGCACATTCTTTCCTTCGAGCGGCTGGCGGATCACATCCTCGACGCCTTGGGTCGTCCGCCGCCCCGGCTCCTGGATGACGAGGGGCGCGTGATGGTGCTGCGCGCGCTGCTCACCGAGCATCACGCCCGGCTCGAGTTGTTCCGCGCCAGCGCCCGGCTGCCGGGTTTCGCGCAGCAACTCAGCACGCTCCTGCGCGAGTTGCAGCGGGCCCGTCTGGGCCCGGACGCGGTGGCGGTCGCGGCCCGCGGACTGGGGGAGACGCCGCTGGCCCGCAAGCTCCGCGACGTGGCGCTGATTTTCCGCGAATACCTTGCCTGGCTGGACCGCGAAAAACTGGAGGACGCGGACCGTCTGCTTGAGCTGGCGGCCCGAGCCTTGGAGGAGCAGGGGGCGAGGTCTGGCCCCAAGGCGTTGTTCGGCGGCCTGTGGCTGGACGGCTTCGCGGAAATGACCGAGCAGGAACTGTCGTTGCTGCGCCAGGTGCTGCCGTGGACAGCCGGCGCCACGCTGGCTTTCTGTTGCGAGCCGGAGGCGCTCGCTCCCCGGGAAGAGTTTTCCCCGTGGTCGGTCATTGCCCAGACCGCGCGCCGGTGTCTGCATGCCCTGGAGCCGCTCGTTCCGAACCTGAGGCCCGAAGCCTTGCCCCGCGCCGCGCCGCACCATCGCTTTTCGGAGTCATCGGAGCTGGCGCACCTGGAACGGCACTGGACCTCAGCCACACCCCGGGCTGGTGCAACAAAACCGGAGTCCGTGCGCGTGGTCCGCGCGGCCACGCCGGAGGAGGAAGTCGTTTTTGCGGCGCGGGAGATTCTGCGCCATGTCCAGGCCGGCGGACGCTACCGGGAGACCGCCGTGCTGGTGCGCCGGTTGCAGGCTTATCAGGACATTCTGCGCCGCGTGTTCACGCGTTACGGCATCCCGCACTTCATCGACCAGCGTGAGTCCATCGCACATCACCCGCTGGCCGAGTTGACGCGCTACGCCGTGCGCACGCTCGCGTTTGGGTGGAAGCAGGAGGACTGGTTCGGCCTGCTCAAGAGTGGTCTCGTCGGCGTGCCGGACCTGGAAATCGACTGGCTGGAAAACGAGGCGCTGGCCCGGGGCTGGGAAGGCCACGCCTGGCTGGAGCCCATCCGGCTGGAGAACGATCCGTCGCTCGGCGAGCGATTGGAATCGTTGCGTCGGCAGGCGATTGGTCCGGTGCGCGCATTTCACTTCTCCCTGACCGGGGACGGCGGCAGCCACCGGTCCAACGGAACGGAACTGGCGGCTGCGCTTCGCCGGTTGTGGCAGGCGTATCGAGTCAGCGATCAACTCGACGAGTGGGCCCGCGAGTCCAGCGGCAGCGCCATTCACGCCACGGTTTGGGAACAGATGGAACGCTGGCTGCAAACCATCGCGCTCGGCTTTGCCCGTCAACCACTGCCGTTGCGCGAGTGGCTGCCCATCATTGAAGCCGGGCTGGCTGGCCTGACCGTCGGCGTCATTCCGCCGGTGCTCGATGAGGTGCTGGTCGGCAGCATCGACCGCTCACGCAATCCCGATTTGCAACTCGCCCTGGTGCTCGGCGTGAACGAGGGCGTGTTCCCGGCGCCGCCCGCCGAGCCGGTTCTGCTGACCGAGATGGAGCGCGCGCAAATCGAAGGCCCGCTCCGGCTCGGGGGTGGCGTGCGCCAGCAACTCGCCCACGAGCGATTCTACGGTTACATCGCCTTCACCCGTGCGCGGCGGAAGCTGGTCGTCCTGTTCAGCGACGCGGACCGGCTGGGGCGCAAACACAACCCATCCGTCTTTGTCGCGCATTTGCAGCGCCTCTTTCCGGCGCTGGCGGTTGAATCCGCCGCTGAGGATCAGGAGCCGTTGCACCTGAGTGAATGGACGGTGCCGCTGCTGCGCGCTGACGCGGCCGGCGATCCGGCGGCCGGCACCTGGCTGGCCGCCCCGGCCTTCGCCCCGGTCCGGGCCCTGGCCGAGAGGCTGCGCGCACGCGGGCGCGATCAATTGTCCCCGCCCGTCGTGGCCCGGCTGTATCCGGCCCGGCTCCTCACCTCCGTCAGCCGCCTGGAGGAGTTTGCCGCCTGCCGGTTCCGCTTCTTTGTCAAAGTCGGCTTGCGCGCCCGGGAACGCCTGCGCTACGAGGTGGATGTGCGCCACCGGGGAACTTTTCAGCACGAGGTGCTCAAGGCCTTTCACGAAGCGGTGATGGTGCGGCCCGGAAGCTGGAGAAAAATCGAACCCGGCCCGGCCCGGATACTGATCCGCGACCTCGCCGTGGAGATGCAGCCGAAGTTCAACGACGGCGTGCTCGTCGCCACCGAGCGCGACCGGGTCGAGAGCGGGAATTTGATTTCGGCGCTCGAAGATTTCATCGAGACGATCATCGGCTGGATGCGGTCATACGAATTCGAACCGCGCGCGGTCGAACTGCGCTTCGGGCCGGAAGGGCCGTTGCCACCGTGGGAGCTGCCGCTGGACGGCGGGCGCACGCTGGCCTTCACCGGCTCGGTGGACCGGGTTGATCTGCTGGTCGATCCGGCCACGCGGCGCGCGCGGGTGGTGGTGATGGATTACAAGTCCAGTGCGCGTACGGTGGACGAGAGGCAATTGGCGGGCGGCGTGCAGTTGCAACTCTTCGCCTACCTCGCGGCACTCCGTCGGCTGCCGGAGGCCGCGCGCCACTTCCAAGTGGAGAGCCTCGAGGCGGCGGGCGCATTCTACGTCACGCTGCGGGGCGATTACGACGCGGCCGAGGGCCGCGACGAGGCGCTGGCGGAAGCGGCCTCGGCCCGGCGCGCGGCCTACAAGCATCGCGGGCGTTTTCTCGCCGACCTGCTGCCCAGTTTCGATTCCACGGCCGGGCCGGGCGGTTCCGGGGATCAGTTCAGTTTCCGCCTGAAGAAAGATGGCGGGATCTATTCCAATTCGACCGACCCGGTCGCGCCTTTGGAATTCAAAGCCCTGTTGGACGGGGTCGAGCAGCAACTCGTCGCCATGGGCAATGCCATCTTCACGGGCGACATCAGCGTGAATCCCTATCGACATGGCAGCAAGACGCCGTGCGATTACTGCGACTATGCGGCGGTCTGCCGCATTGACCACTGGACGCATGAGTTTCGCGCCCTGCCGCCATGGAGGAACGAATGACGACGACGGACGCACAACGGCAGGCGGTCGAGGCAGGCGGCAACGTGCTGGTGGCGGCGGGCGCGGGCGCGGGCAAGACCAGCACGCTGGTGGCGCGGGTGCTGCGGTTGCTGGGCGAAGGCGTTTCGCTGCAAAACATCCTGATGGTGACGTTCACCGAGGCGGCCGCGGCGGAGATGCGGGGGCGAATTCGCAAGGCGTTAGAAGATGCGCGGAGCGCGGAGTGCGAAACGCGGAAGGACGAAACTGGTTCCGCGTTGGAGGAGCAGATCGCGCTCCTGGACACGGCGCCCATTTCCACGCTGCACGGCTTCTGCCTGCAACTGGTGCGCCGGAATTTCCACCAGTTGGATCTCGATCCGCAACTCAGCGTGCTCGACGAGGCCCAGGGCGCGGTGCTGCTGGAGGAGACGCTGGATGAACTGCTGCGCCACCACTACTCGGGCGAAGGCGCGCTGGGCGGAGCCTTGGAGGAATTGATTCTGACCCACGCCGGCGGGCGCGAGGAGCCGGCGCGCGAACTGGTGCTCAAGATTCATCGTTACACTCAGACCCTGCCCAATCCCGGGGCGTGGCTTGATGCGCAGTTGAGTGTCTTCCGCGCACGCGAGCCGGGGGCGTGGCGGGTGTGGCTGCTGGAGGCACTGCACCAGTGGCGCGTGGAATGGCCGGGGCGGTTGCGGGCCCAACCGGTGGAAAACAAATCCGCGCGGGAGATCGCCGGGGTCATCGAGTCGCTCGGCGCGGGTTCGTCGCGCGAGGACTTCGCAACGGTGCTGGAGAAAATTCCGGCGGCCAAAGACTTGAAGCCCGCGCAGCGACATCCGGCTGATTTTTTCGAGGAGACCAAATTCCTCCGCGAACTGACCCTGGTTGGCGAGAAGGGCGATCCGCTGGCCCAGGACTGGGACTGGTCGCGGGCCGGCATGGAGACGCTGCTGCTGCTGGCGCGCGAATTCGCCGCGCGCTTCGCCGCCGCGAAGCGCGAGCAGGCCGCGCTGGATTTCAACGATCTCGAACAGTTCGCGCTGCGGCTGCTCTGGGATGGAACTGCGGACGCACCCACCGCGCTGGGCCGCGCGTGCCGCGAGTCGTTCGAGCATGTGTTCGTGGACGAGTGCCAGGACATCAACGCCGTTCAGGACGCGATCATTCGCGCCGTGAGCCGCACCGCTCCAGGCAACCGCTTCCTGGTCGGCGATGTGAAGCAGAGCATCTACCGCTTCCGCCTCGCCGACCCGCGCATCTTCCAGAATTACACGGCCGTCTGGCGGGATGGGGCGGGGGCGCGGGTCATCGAACTAAGCGACAATTTCCGCAGCCGCGAGGCGTTGCTGGATTTCTTCAACGCCGTCTTCGCCGACCTGATGCGGCCCGAAGTCGGGCGTGTGCAGTTTGACGAGGCGGCCCGATTGCAATTTGGAGCGCGGGAGCAACGGCGGGCACTGTCCTTGTCGGAGAGCCCCGGCCCGCGCGTGCATCTGCATCTGCGGCTGACGGAAAAGGCAGACGAGCCAGCGTTGGAAGGTGGCGCGGACGTGGCGGAGTTGACCGACGCCGAGCACGAGGCCCGCCTGGTGGCCCATCGACTGCGCGAGTTGCGTGGACAGGGGCATTTGGTGGCCAAGGCCCAGGGACTGGTGCCGGTGGATTGGGGCGACATGGCGGTGCTGTTGCGCGCACCCGGGGCCAAGGCGGAAATTTACGCGCGTGAATTCGCCCGGCAGAATATTCCGCTGGAAGTCGCATCTGGAAATTTCTTCGATGCGCTCGAAGTCGCGGACCTGCTCAACGTGCTCCTGCTCCTGGACAACCCGCTCCAGGACGTGCCCTTGCTGGCCGTGCTGCATTCACCGCTGGTTGGATTGACGGCGGACGATCTGGCCACGATTCGGCTCGCCCAGCGCGGTGGTTATTTCTGGACGGCGCTGAACGCCTTCCACGCCGCCGGCCGGGCTGAACCAGCGTGGCCGAAGGTCGAACAATTCCTCGAACGGTTTGCCCGCTGGCGGAGCATGGGCCGCGATTCCTCCATCGGCCAGCGGCTGGAGACGATCCTGGCCGAAACGCATTATCAGGAATGGCTCGCGGCCTCGGCGGCGAATCCGCAGCGGGCCGCGCAACGGGAATTCAATGTGCGCCGCCTGCTCACGCTGGCACGGCGCTTCGATCCATTCCAGCGCCAGGGCGTGCCGCGCTTCCTGCGTTTCGTCGAAGCCCAGCGCGCGGTGGTGGCGCGCGAGCCGCTGGCGGGCAGTGGCCGCGCGGTGCAGTTGTTCAGCATCCACCGCAGCAAGGGCCTGGAGTATCCCGTCGTGGTGGTGCCGGACCTGGGCAAGCGATTCCACCTCGACGATCTGCGGGCGGATGTTCTGCTCCATGAGCGTTTCGGCCCGTGCCCGCGCATCAAGCCACCGCACACCGGGCAGCGCTACCCGAGCCTCACGCACTGGCTTTACACCCGCGACGAGCGCCGCGAACTGCTGGGCGAGGAGATGCGTTTGCTCTACGTGGCGCTGACCCGCGCGCGCGACACGCTGCTCCTCGTGGGCACCGCGACCCGCAAGCGCGCCGGGGACAAGTGGGCCGAAGACAATTCTTCGCCGGCGAAATTGCTCGCGGCCGGCTCCATGCTGGACTGGCTGGGCCCGTGGTTCACGCGCCGGGCCGGTGCTGGGAACTGGCTCGATCTGCCTGCCGGAGCGAATGAGCTTTTCTCGTGGCGGGTTTACTCCGGGGAAGAGGCAACGGGATCGGATGCCGCGGGAGAAGCGCCGGCGTCCGCCGCTCCCGCATGGGCAAACCTCGCGCGTTCGTCGCCGGGCCTCGTGTGGAAGTATCCTTTTGAATCCGCGACCCGGGAAGCGGCGAAGACGTCCGTATCTGTTCTGCGTCGCAAACTGGCCGAAGCGGCTGAGGAGGCGCGCCCTTGGTGGCGCGTCCGGGCGGAGAAGGCGCGCCCGGTCGAGGGACTTTCGGCGGCGGACATCGGTACCGCGCACCACACTTTTCTGGAGTTCGCCGACTTGGCCCGGTTGCCCACCGGTGCGGGAGTCGCGGCTGAGGCCGAGCGCCTCGTGGCCGCCGGCGTCCTGTCCGCCGAGGAGGCCGGGCAATTGAACCGCGCGGCCTTGGCGGGATTCTGGAGTTCGCGCGAGGGAGCGCGCTTGCTTGGCGCCCTGCCGGATTTGCGACGCGAACTGCCCTTTACCGCGCGTCTGACCACGGCCCGCCTGGTCGAACTGGGTTTGTCCGCAGACCCCTGGTCGTCGGAGGAATTTGTGGTCGTGCAAGGCGTCGTGGACCTGGCGGTGATTCGCCCCAAGGAAATCTGGATTGTTGATTTCAAGACCGACGACGTGGCCCGGGCCGCCCTCCCGGCCAGGGTCGAACTTTACACGCCGCAATTGCGCCTTTACGCCGCCTCCCTGGCGCTCATTTACGCGAGACCAGTCACCTGGCTGGCGCTGCACTTCCTGAGTGCGGGTGAGACTTCGCCAATTTCCGTGAACTAATGTTGAATGCATTCCTCAAAATCCGCGTATAATCCCCACGAAGATGAAACCAACATTGTTTTTGACCCTGGCCGCGATTCTGTTCGTCTTGAATTCCGGTTGCGTGGCGGCGGATCAGAAGCCGGCGGCGGCCAAAGCCAAGCCTTACCCCCTCAAAGTCTGCCTCGTTTCTGACGAGAAGTTTGGCGGCGACATGGGCGATCCGTATGTGTTTGTCCACGAAGGGCGTGAGGTGAAACTTTGCTGCAAGGGGTGCCTTGATGATTTCAAGAAGGACACGGCCAAGTTTGTGAAGAAGATGGAGGACGCCCAAGCCAAGGCAGCCCCGAAGAAGTAAGGAGCGCGGACCGCCGGGTCCGCGTGTTCGTGAAATGAAGCGAACGAAAACAACGATGATGCTGATGGCCCGCTGGCTGGTGGTGCTGGCGGTGGGCTGGTTCGTTGCGGTAGGGCCAGTCTTCGCTTCGACTCAGCCCTCCAGTAAATCGGTCTGCACCGAGTCCTGCGCCCAGCATTGCCCATGCTGCATCTCCAAATCGACCCCGGCTGATTCGTCCGCGCCGCTCGCGCCCACGCCCTCGACGCGCCCGGCCGTCGCCCAGGACTTCCAACTCATCGCGGCCTGTCAGGCGCTTTGGTTGAAGGAGCTTGAAGCGCAAGTAACGGTTCCGCCGCACCTGTCTGTCCCCCATTTTTCCGCCTCCCTTGCTGTCTTCGTCCGCCACTGCACCTTTCTCATCTGAGTCTTTTTGCATGACCCGCACGGAGTGTGCCCACGCGGCACGCTGCTTCCGCTCCATTCCTGTCCGGTCGGTCTGTGGTTATGAAAAAAGTTTTCGTTCATTGTTCGTTGTTCGTTGTGCTGTGTCATCGCGCGCTGGCGGCTGAAGAAGCTGTCCCGGCCATCATCGTCACAGCGCAGTTCATTGATGCGCTTGCCACCGAGGCGCGCACCAACCATCCCGCCTTGCGCGCGGCGGATTTGCGCGCTGATGCCGCGGGGTGGAATGCCGCCGGCATCCGCGCCTGGGAAGATCCGATGGCGAAGTTCGGCGTGATGGGCGCCGACCGCGCCAAACGCGCCGATGACGGCGATTTGATTTACGGGGTGGAACAGAAACTTCCGCTTTTCGGCAAAGCGCAGGCGCTGCGCGCCTTGGCCCAGGCCGAGGCCACGACGCAGCGGCATGAGGCGATGTTTCGGGGCGTGCAGTTGCGCCGGGACATTCACCGGCAGGCGCTCAAGGTGGCCCTCGTCGAACGGACGGTGGAATTGGGACGCGATGATCTGGCCTCGCTGGAACTGCTCGTCGCCACCACCGAGGACAAGTATCGTAACGGCTTCGCCACGCAGGTCGAGGTGCTTGCTTCACAGAACGAGCGAGCGCGCCGCGCCAACCTGTTGCGCACGGACGAGAATCTTCTTCAGTCCGGGAAGGCGTCGCTGGAGCGGTTGCTGAATCGCCGCACCAATTCCGTCTGGCCGAGATTTCTCCTGCCCGCCGCCGCCACGAATCTTCCGCCGGTCGATCTGATGGTCGCGCACGCCACTGCGATGGCGCCGCAACTGGACGTGATGCGCGGCTCGCTGCGGCAGGCTGAGCTGTCGGTAAAGCTGGCGCGCAAGCAGCGTCTGCCGGACGTGACCGTCGGGTTGGATGGCCGGCAGTACGCCGACACAGGCGAGTTTCGCGAAGGCGTGGTGAGCCTTGGCTTCTCGTTGCCGTGGGGCAATCGCTCGCGCTACGCCGCCGAGATCAAGCGTGAGCAACTCAAGGCGGAGGCGGCGCAACTGGAGATTGCCGACATGCAACTCGGGCTGCGCGAGGAAATTTTCCGGTTGGCCGCGCAAATCGAAAACGCCCGGCGCGAAGCCTTGCTCTATCGCGACGACATCATCCCGCGCACGGATCAAGCGGTGGACGCCGCACGCATCAACTGGCTGAACAACCGTGGCCCGCTGCGCGACGTGCTGGAGACGCGCCGGATGTGGATTGAAGGCCGCGTCATGGAAGCGCGCGCCCTGGCCGAGCAGCACGCCATGCTGGCCGAGCTTTCCCTGCACTGCGGCGTGGAGGATTTGAATCAACTCGCGGTGAAACGCACCGAATCAGCCCAGCCGTCGAAAGGAACGAAACCATGAAAGCAAAATCTCTTATCGTCCTGATTACGGTTGGCGCGAGCGCCGCTGGCACGGGCTGGTTTGCCGCCAAACAATTCGGCGACGCCAAACCCGCCGCGAGTTCCAGCACCAGGAGAATCCTCTACTACCAAAGCCCGATGCACCCGTGGATCACCTCCGACAAGGCGGGGCGCTGCACGATCTGCGGCATGAAGCTGGAGCCGGTCTTTGAAGGCGAGCGCGGCTTCGGCGGGATCGAGGGCGTGGTGATGCTCGGCTCGAACAGCGTCCAGGTGATTAACGTGCAGACCGAAGTGGTCACGAACCGTGTGCTCGCGCGCACGCTGAAGGTCGCTGGCGTGATCGAGGACGACGACACACGGCATCGCCGGATGTCGGCTTACGCGGACGGGCGCATCGAGAAGTTGTTCGTGAATCATCTTGGAGCCGAAGTGGTTGAAGGCCAGCCGCTGGCCGTGCTCTACAGCCCGGCGCTGCTCGCGACTGAGAGCGAGTATCTCACCCTGCTTCGACAAGTCTCGCCAGATGGCTTGTCCGCCACCGTGCGGCAGGAGCGCGCGCGGCTGGTCGAAGCCGCAGCCCAGCGGCTGAAACGGCTGGGTTATTCCGACGCGCAACTTGCCGCGCTGGCGAAGAAAGATGCCTCTGATGCACGCACGGAGATTCTCTCGTCCATGACCGGCACGGTGGTGTTGCGCAACGTGTACGAGGGGCAGTACGTGAAGGAGGGCGAGCTGCTCTTTGAAATCGCTGACTTCGGCACCATGTGGTTTCAGTTCGATGCCTACGAACGTGACTTGGGCGGGTTGAACGCCGGCCAGGTTGTGGAAGTCACCAGCAGTTCCTTGCCTGGGAAAACTCTTTCGGCACCGATTAAATTCATCGATCCAAATCTCAACGAGATGACGCGCAGCGCCAGGGTGCGCGTGGAACTGGAGAACCCGATGGTGGATGACGGCGGGCGCAAGCGCCGCCTGCTTTACCATCGCCTCTTCGCCGAAGGGACCGTGAAGCTGCAATCGGCTGCGGTGCTGACGGTGCCGCGCAGCGCGGTGCTGTCCGCCGGGCAGCCGGTGGTCTATGTCGAGGCTGGTTCGGGAGCCTACGAGCAGCGCCCGGTGAAGCTCGGCCAGCGCGGCGATGATTATTGGGAAGTGCTCAGCGGAGTGCAGGCTGGCGAGCGTGTGGTGACGACCGGCAATCTGCTTATCGACGCCCAGGCGCAACTGAACGCCAGCACCATTTCCCTGCCTGGGTCTGGCCCGCTGGCGCCGGGGCAATCCTCCACCATGACGAACCAGGGGCTGATGAAACCCGCCCCTCCCGCAACGACTGAAACGCAGCTTGCCGTGGCCACGGAGTTCTTCACCGTGACCAGTGAGTTGGGAGCCGCGCTGGCTGCTGATTCGCTTCCGCTCTTCAACGAACGGGTGCCGCAGGTCCATGCCATGATTCCCAAGTTGATCGAGGCGTTTGGTGAAACCAAGTCGCTGCGCCCGACGCTGGCGAAGTTCGAGCAGTCCGGCCATCTCGAAACGGCCAAAGACCTCACCCAGGCGCGCAAGGAATTTCTGCCTTTCAGCATGGCGACGGCAGAACTGGCGGCGCAGTTGCGCACGCAGCCGGGTGCGCCAGCCGTGAAGATTTTCAACTGCCCGATGGTGAACCGCGCGGTGCCCGGCGCGGACAAGAACGGGCGCTGGGTGCAGATGGAAGGTCCGTTGCGTAATCCATACTTCGGCGCGCAGATGCTGGAGTGCGGGAGTGAAGTGAAATGAAAACACCAAGATCCAAGATCCAAGATCCAGAGAAACACCAAGCACCAAGATCCGATCGCGGAGCGGTCGCCGGTGGGCCGGTGGTGCTTGGATCTTGGAGCTTTTCTGGATCTTGGATCTTGGATCTTGGATCTTTCTTATGATCAACCGCCTCATCGAATGGTCGCTGCGCAACCGCTTCCTCGTGGTGGTGGCCGCGTTGTTCCTCATCGGTTGGGGCATCCGCTCTGTATATCGCACGCCGGTGGATGCCATCCCCGACCTGAGCGAGAACCAGGTGATCGTGTTTGCCGACTGGATGGGGCGCAGTCCGCAGGAGGTCGAGGATCAGGTCACGTATCCGCTCTCGGTGAACTTGCAGGGACTGGCGGGCGTGAACACGGTGCGAGCGAACTCGATGTTCGGCTTCTCGCTCATCACGATCATCTTCGAGGACAAGATTGACAACTACTTCGCCCGGTCACGCGTGCTGGAACGGCTGAATTATCTCGGCAACGTGCTGCCAGCCGGAGTGACGCCGCAGCTCGGGCCGGACGCGACGGGCTTGGGGTGGGTTTATCAGTACTATCTCGACGTCGATCCAAAGACGGTCGCACCGGCCCAGACGGTGCGAATCGCCGGGCCTGCTTCTCCCTCTCCCCTCAACGGGGAGAGGGCTGGGGTGAGGGGTGGGAAGGACGAGACGCGCCCGCAAGGTCAAGCCGCTACGACCGAACCACCCCTCACCCTTACCCTCTCCCCGTGGAGGGGAGAGGGGACCGGAGCTGTCGCGGTGGCTCAGAGTCCGGGTGAGTCGCGAATCGGCTACGACCTCGGCCAGTTGCGCGCGGTGCAGGACTGGTTCATTCGCTACCAACTCAACTCTGTGCCGGGCGTGGCGGAAGTGGCGAGCATCGGCGGCTTTGTCCGGCAGTATCAGATCGAAGTTTCCTCGGTGAAGATGCGCGTGGCGAACGTGTCATTGCAGGAAGTGATGCGCGCGGTCAGCGAAAACAACCTGAACGTCGGGGGCAAGGTCATCGAGGAGAACGGCATGGAGTTCGTGGTGCGCGGCCTGGGGCTGATCAACAAGGTCAGTGATCTGGAGAACATCGTCCTGACCGAGACGAACGGGACGCCCGTTTATCTGCGCGATGTGGCCGAGATCCAGATTGGCGGGGACTTCCGGCGCGGCACGCTCGACGTGAACGGGCGCGAAGTGGTCGGCGGCATCGTCGTGATGCGCACGGGCGAGAATGCGCGCGATGTCATCGCCCGGGTGAAGGAGAAGGTGGCGCAGATTTCCCCCAGCCTGCCGCCCGGCGTGACCATCAAGTCCTTCTACGACCGCAGCGACTTAATCGAGCGAACTCTCGCCACGCTGCGGCACTCGCTTTGGGAGGAAATCATTCTCGTGACGCTGGCGCACATCCTCTTCCTTTGGCACTTCCGCAGCATCCTGATTGTCACACTGCCGCTGCCGATTTCGATTCTGGTGTCCTTTGTCCTGATGAAGCAGTTCGGCATCACCTCGAACATCATGTCGCTCTCTGGCATCGCCATCGCCATCGGCGTGCTGGTGGATGCGGCGATTGTGATGACGGAAAATGTGATCCGGAGGTGTGAGCAGGCGGAGGAGGAAAAGGGGAAAGGAATCAGCAAGGCGGTAATCGGTGAAGCACAGGCAGACGCGAAGTCGCGAAGCCCGGAGGGCTTCAATTTGAATAGCCCCGGGTGCAACCCGGGGAATAGTGCGCGCCTCACTCCCGCCGAAACCTGGCAAGTCGTCCTGGATGCTTCAAAGCAAGTCGGGCGGCCCATCTTCTTCGCCATGGTGATCATCATCCTGGCGTTCATCCCGGTGTTCGCGCTGGAGGGGCAGTCGGGGAAACTGTTTCACCCGCTGGCTTTCACGAAGACGTTTGCGATGGCGGGCGCGACCTTGCTGGCGGTGACGCTGGTGCCGGTGCTTTGCACGCTGATGGTGCGCGGGCCGTTTCACTCCGAGGATCGCAACTGGATCATGCGTGTGCTGCTGCGCATCTACGACCCGGTGCTGGACTGGGCGCTCGGGCATCGCAAAACTGTTTTGTCCGGTGCGGTCATGTTGCTGGTGAGCGCGTTGGTCATCGCGATTGGATTGCCACGTCCATGGCTGCAACAACTTGACACCTTCAACATTCAACCCGCCACTCGCCTCCTCTCCGGCATCGGCTCCGAGTTTATGCCGCCGCTCAACGAAGGTTCCATGCTCTTCATGCCGGTGTTGCTGCCCAGCACTTCGCTCACCGAGGTGAAGCGCATCATGGCCTGGCAAGACACGGTGATCTCCCAGACGCCCGAGGTCGCTTCCGTTGGCGGCAAACTTGGGCGCAGCGAAACGGCCACCGACCCCGCGCCCGTCGAGATGATCGAGACGACGATCATGTTGAAGCCCGAGTTCCTGGTCACGAACCGCGCGCTGCTCGGCTTCATCAAGATTCCGCGCACCATCCGGAATCCCGAGTGGCGTCCGGACATGACGATGGACAAGTTGCGGGCCGAACTTTCCGAGAAGCTCACGCAGGTGCCGGGCTACGTGCCGGGCTTTCTCCAGCCGATTGAGAACCGGCTCCTGATGTTGAGCACGGGCATTCGCGCGCAGGTGGGCGTGAAGATTCTGGGCGACAATCTCGACGAGCTTCAGGCTAAGGCCTTCGAGGTCGAGCGCGTGGTGCGCGCGGTCGAAGGAGCCACCGGCGTCGCGTCCTCGCGCATGCAAGGCAAACCTTACGTCGAGATCGAAGTGGACCGCGTGGCCATGTCACGGTTCGGCCTGCGCGCGCAGGAGGTGCTGGACGTGGTCGAGGCCGGGCTGGGTGGAAAGAATGTCACCACGACCATCGAGGGCCGTCAGCGTTTCCCCATTCAGGTCCGGCTCCAGCGCGGCGAGCGCGATGACATTGAGCGCCTCGCCGAAGTGCTGGTGGCCACGCCCTCGGGCAAGTTTGTTCCTCTCGGTCAGGTGGCGAGAATTCGCCGGACGTCTGGCGCGAGTGAGATTGCCAGCGAGAACGGACGGCTGCGCGTCTTCGTGCAGGCCAACGTGCAGGGGCGCGATCTCGGTGGGTTCATGAAGGAGCTTCAGCAGCGCCTGCGCGCCGAAGTGAAGCTGGAGCGCGGCATGATCATTGAATACTCCGGCCAGTACGAAAGCCAGTTGCGCGCGCAGCGCACGCTCAGCGTGATCGTCCCGACCGTCATGGTCATCATCTTCCTGCTGCTCTTCATGGTTTATCACTCGGCCAAGGAAGCGGCGCACGTCATTCTGGCCGTGCCGTTCGCGCTCACTGGCGGCGTCTTCCTGCAGTACCTCCTCGGCTACAACTTCAGCGTGGCGGTGTGGGTCGGCTACATCGCGCTGTTTGGCACGGCCATTCAGACGGGCGTCGTGATGGTCGTGTATCTCGAGGAGATGCTGAAGAAGAAGCAGGCCGAGCGCGCAGCGGAAGGAAAAGCCTTCACGCGCGAGGACTTGATTCAAGCGATCAAGGACGGTGCGCGCCTGCGCCTGCGGCCCAAGGTCATGACCGTCGCCACCATCGTGGCCAGCCTCCTGCCCATCATGTGGAGCGACCGCACCGGGGCGGAGGTGATGAAGCCGCTGGCCACGCCGGTGATGGGCGGGATGGTGAGCAGCTTGATTCACATCCTGATTGTGACCCCGGTGATTTTTGCGTGGCTGAGGGAGCGGGAAATGAAAAACGCCCAGCGCTCGCATGGTCAGGGCGTAGTTCGTTGATGAAGTTTGGCGCTGCGATCCCGGCAGCCGAACACGCTCCGGCGGCACCTCTCAATTTTCCAGCGGTCGTGGTCGGATGCGCCTACTCCGCTCTGTCCGGCAGGTTCTTCATTGCCCGCGGCGGGCAACTGCGGTTTGATCCGTGGCCGTGACTGAATCCGAAGCTTTACAAATTTTCCGCGACAGCGGTGCGCTGCTGGAAGGGCATTTCATCCTCCGCAGCGGTTTGCGCAGCCGCCAGTTTTTCCAATGTGCCCTCGCCTTGCAATCGATGCCGCTCGTCGAAAAAATTGGCACCGCCTTGGCGGGGAAAGTTCGATCCCTCGGGGCGGTGACGGTGATGGCCCCGGCCATGGGCGGGCTGGTTATCGGGCAGGAGGTGGCGCGGCAATTGCGCGTGCGCTTCATCTTCGTCGAGAAGGAGGAGGGCCAGCTCGTGCTGCGGCGCGGCTTCAAGATTGCCCCCGGTGAAAAAATTCTCGTGGTGGAAGACGTGGTGACGAAAGGCGGGCGGGCCCAGGAGACCATCGACATCGTGCGCGCCCACGGCGGCGAGGTGCTTGGCGTGGCCATGGTGGTGGATCGTTCCAACGGGGCGACCCAATTGGGCGTGCCACTGTTCAGTGTCATCCAGCTCAACGTGGAGACTTTTCATCCCGATCAGTTGCCTCCGGATCTGGCGGCCCTGCCCCCGGTGAAGCCAGGGAGCAAGTGAGGGATCCGGCCGTTGCTCAACGGGCCAGGGAAGCAAGTCCGCCTCGCCGCATCTGACCGGCTTTCCATTTTCCTGCCCCGTGTTCCATCCCCGCAACTCCGTTCCTGGCGAGGGACTTCTGGCCGGGCCAAAACATGTCCCGGCCCTTCGGTGCGCGGATTGGGCCGGTGGGCGCCACCCTCCCGCAACCCCCTCGCTGCGTCTGACAAAGATCGGCGTTGGATCGCGCGCGGACGTCTGGCAGGCTCCGCCCCGCTATGGGCGCACAATGGAAACAGGCCGGGCGCGAAATCAACGCGCAGAAAAAGGGTCAGATGGTCGTGAAGCTGGTCCGCGAAATCATGGTCGCGGCCAAGCTTGGCGGGCCGGACCCGGATCTTAATGCGCGCCTCGCCGCCGCCGTCGAAAAGGCTAAGAAGTCCAGCGTCTATCGCGACACCATCGAGCGCGCCATCAACAAGGGTGCCGGCATTGGCGCTGATGCGGTTGTTTACGAACTCACCACCTACGAGGGATTCGCGCCGCACCAGGTGCCGGTCATCGTCGAGTGCTTGACCGATAATCGCAACCGCACCGCGCCGGAGCTGCGCCGACTGTTCCTCGCCGGATCGCTGGGGCAACCGGGCAGCGTGGCCTTCTTCTTCAACCACGTCGGCGTGATCGAGGCGACCCACCCCGAGATCAACCGCGACATCGACACGGACGCCATCGAGGCTGGCGCCCAGGAAGTCGAGCCTTTGGAGGCGGACGAAGTGCCCGAAGGTCAGAAGGGCGCGCGCTTCGTCACCGCGATGAAAGAACTGGACCATGTGACCAAGGCCTTGAAAGCCGCAGGCTGGAAAGTTACCGCTTCAGAGATGCGCTACGTGGCCAAGACTTATCCCGAGTTGAGCCCGGAAGCGCACAAGCAGGTCGCGGCCTTTCTCCAGACCCTGGACGACCATGACGACGTGCATCACGTCTATGCGGCGATGAAATGAGCCGAGTGCGGACCTCCGGTCTGCATGTTCGTCCGGCGAGGCACCTGCGGAACGCCGGGTTTGACCCGGGCCGGGAAGTGTTTGGCCCTCCCCTGTGTCTTGCTCATTGCCTCGCGCCAGTTCGACCGATTTAATCCCCTCGTGCCGTTCCGCAAAATAGCCCTCGTGGGAGTCGGCTTGCTCGGTGGATCGCTGGCCCTGGCGATTCGCGAACGCAAGCTGGCCCCGGTCGTGCGCGGTTATGTTCGACGGGCAACTTCCATCCTTGAATGCGAGCAGGCCGGCCTGCGGGACTTCGCCACCCTTGATCTCGCCGAGGCCGTGCGTGACGCCGATCTGGTGGTCCTCTGCACTCCGCTGGCGCAGATGGGCGAACTTGCGGCGCGCATGGTGCCGGCCCTGAAGCCCGGTGCCATCGTCACCGATGTTGGCAGCGTCAAGGGCAGCGTGGTCGCGGAACTGGAACCAATCCTCGCTCCGACCGGTGCCCATTTTATCGGCGCGCATCCCATGGCGGGGGGCGAGAAAATGGGCGTGCTCGCGGCGCGCTCTGACTTGTTCGACCACGCCGTCTGTATTCTTACGCCCACGCCGCACACCCACGCGGCGGCTCTCCAACAATCCGAGGTCTTCTGGCGCGCGCTTGGCACCCGGCTGCTGACCCTGGCTCCGCAACGGCACGATGAGTTGGTGGCGCGGTGCAGCCACCTGCCGCACGCCTTGGCGGCGGGCTTGGCCAACTATGTCCTCGATTCGGCGCATCCGGCGGAGCAACCGCAGCTCTGTGCCGCCGGTTTTCGTGACACCACGCGCATCGCCTCCGGTTCCCCGGAGATGTGGCGCGACATCGCGGTGGCCAATCGCGAGCAGCTAGCCCGCGCGCTGGGAGTGTTCATCGGGGATTTGCAGAAGCTCCAGGGTGCCATCGCTGCGGGTGACGCCGAGGCCGTCGAGAAGTTTTTCACCACGGCCAAGCTGCGCCGTGACGAGTGGTCGGCGCAAGCGGCTTCGCCCTCGCCGGAATGAAGATCCAAGATCCAAGATCCAAGATCCAGGGAAGCACCAAACCCCAAGCTCCAAAGAGCGTCCGGCGCGGGTTCGTTTGGAGCTTGCTGCTTGAAGTTTCTCTGGAGCTTGGAGCCTGGAGCTTGGAGCTTTCCTGAAAAATGCTTCGTGACCTCATTGAAATCGTCCCGCTCTCCGCTCCGGTTCACGCCGAGATCACCGTGCCCGGCTCCAAGAGCATCACTAATCGCGCGCTCATCCTGGCCGCGCTGGCCGATGGCGAGGTGCGGCTCGAGGGCGCGCTTTGGAGCGAGGACACGCAGGTGATGGTCGATGGCCTGCAACGCCTCGGCTTCGAGGTGAAAGTGGAGCCGGACCCGAATGAGTTCTGCAACCGCACCATCACCGTGCGCGGGCGCGGCGGAGAAATTCCCAAGTCAGGCACGGCGGAAAAGCCCCTGGAGTTGTTCGTGGGCAATGCCGGCACGGCGGCGCGTTTTCTCTCCGCGATGGTCTGCCTCGGCCGCGGCGTGTATCGCCTGAGCGGTGTGCCGCGCATGCACGAGCGCCCGCAGGCGGCGCTGTTCCGCGCGTTGCGCGAACTGGGTTATCGGGTGGACTCGGCGAATGACAAATTGCCGGTGGTGATTCAAGGCACGGGGCCGCGCGCCGGGAAATGCCGCGTGAGCATCGAAGCCAGCTCGCAATTCGCCAGCGCGCTCCTGCTCTGCGCCGCCCGCGGCGGCTGGCAAATCGAAGTCATGGGCGAGAACGCCGACGAGTCGCCCTACGTCGCAATGACGTCGGAGATGGTGAGGGTGTTCCCGAAGAAAGGCGGACATTTTCAAATCGAGCCGGATGCGTCGAGCGGGAGTTATTTTTGGGCGGCCGGATTAGTTGCAACATTGTTCCCCAATGCTTCGCACGAGAACACGGGCCCCTTCATTACAAGGTGGCATCCGACCTCATCAGTTCCTCTCCCGGTTCTTGTTCGCAGTTGGCCATCGTCGCAATGGCAAATCGATGCGGCCTTCTTCGTGTTTCTGGGGTTACTCACGGCTCACGATCCCATGACCGAAGAGGAACGCGCTGACATGGAAAGGAATTACGCCGAACAACATGGCCTAAAGTGGCGTGAGCGGGCGCAACGGGATTACGAAGAATGGGAGGCCAGGCATTACGCCGAGAATGGCGTGCCAGAGATTTCACGAGTTGATGATCTAGGCGATAGCATTATGACAGCGATCGTGACAGCGTCGCTAGGTGCCTGCCGTTTGCGCTTCACCGACCTCGGCCGCCTCCGCGTTCAAGAGTGCGAGCGCGTCATCGCCTTGCGCACCGAACTGAGCAAGTGCGGCGCAAAGGTCATCGAGACCGGGGATGCCTTGGAAGTTTTCCCCTCGCAACTTCACGGCGCGGAGATCGAAACCTACGACGACCATCGCATGGCCATGTGTTTCGCGGTGCTGGGCTTGAAGGTGCCGGGCCTCAAGCTGCGCCACCCGGCCTGCGTGAAGAAGACGTTCCCGAACTTCTTCCAGAAGCTCGCCGCCGCCCCGCCGCACGGCCTCGGGGTCACGATTCTTGACGGCCACACCGGCCGCAAGCTGTCGCACGACGAGCTGTTCGCGGATTGATGGAGCGCGCCGCACCGACGTCGCGCCAGGCGCTCCGGTGTCGTGGATATCCCGGCCAGTCGAGACCGTTCTCCACCTCGCCAGCCCTGCGCGACGTCGGTGCGGCGCGCTCCGCCGATGCCCCCCGCTTCAGAAACCCCCGCCACCAGCCGAAGCACTGGAGCGACTCGACGATGCGAACTCACCGGACCACGGACTTATTCCCGCCGATGCGGTTTTACTTCCCGCGCCTGAATTTTTGTTCGCGCCCTGCGCGGAGGCTGGCCTAAGCTTCGCGCGCTCGCAGTTGCTCCATGATCAAGGTTGAAAATTTGTCCAAACGCTATGCCGGTCACCGTGCGGTGACGGGGCTGACGTTTTCCGTCGAGGCGGGCGAGATCGTCGGGCTGCTCGGACCGAACGGCGCGGGCAAGTCCACCATCATGCGCATTCTCTCCTGCTTCATGCCGGCCACCTCCGGCACGGCGCGGGTGGCGGGCTTCGACGTATTCACCGAGGCGGACGAGGTGCGCCGGCGCATCGGCTACATGCCGGAGAGCAATCCGTTGCACCGCGACATGCGGGTGCGCGATTACCTGAAGTTTCGCGCCCGGCTCAAGGGGTTGGGCCGGCAGCGTTCCCGTGATCGGGTCGATGTCGTGATGGAGCAGTGCGGCCTGGCGGACGTGGGCAAGCGCGTCATCGGCCAGCTCTCCAAAGGCTACCAGCAGCGTGTCGGCCTGGCGGACGCGCTGGTGCATGAGCCGGACCTGATCATTCTCGACGAGCCGACGGCGGGCCTGGACCCGAACCAGATCCGCTCGGTGCGGCAGTTGATCAAAGACCTGGCAGGTCAGCACACCGTGCTGCTTTCGACGCACATTCTCCCGGAGGTCGAGATGATGTGCAGCCGGGTGCTTATCCTGCATCAAGGCCGGATGCTGGCGGATGACACGCCGCGCAACCTGGAGAAGCTGATGAGCGCCGGAGGGCAGGTTCTGGCCGAGATTGCCGCGCCGATGCATGAATTGCAGGACTGCTGGGAGCACGCGGCCGAGATCGAGCATTTCGATCTGGTGCATGTGGAGGGCGATTACATCCGCTGTGCCCTGACCTCGCGGCCCGGACTGGATTTGCGCCCGCAGATTTTCGAGGTGGTGCGCAAGCGCGGCTGGAAGCTGCGCGAACTGACCAGCAGCCGGCATTCTCTGGAGGATATTTTCGTGCGCGTGACCCGGGCGGACCGAGAGGAGGAGCACTGAGATGCGCGTCTGGCGAACACTGGTGCGGCGCGAACTGGGCGGCTATTTCGTCTCTTGGACGGGCTATGTGGTCATCTCGGTGGTGGTCTTTCTGCTCGGACTCTGCTTCGTGAACCTGCTCCAGGCGCTCAACGCCGAAAAGACCGAGCAGCCGCTGATGGAGCTGTTCTACAGCACCTACTATTTCTGGCTGATCCTGATTCTGACCTCGCCGGTCATCACCATGCGCTCGTTTGCCCTGGAGAAATCCACCGGCACGTTCGAGACACTGATGACGACGCCGGTGAGCGACCTGCAGGTGGTGCTGGCCAAGTTCGCCGGGGCGATGATTTTCTATCTGCTGATGTGGAGCCCGCTGGCCGCGTGCCTCTTCATTGTGCGGCACTTTAGCAATGATCCCACGGTGGTGCAGGCGGGCACAGTGGCCAGCACGGCACTGGGCATCACGCTGCTGGGCGGACTCTACATGTCGGTGGGCTGCTTCGCCTCCTCGCTCACGCGCAATCAGATCGTCGCGGCCATGTTCAGCTTTGCCCTGGGCATTTCACTCTTCATGACCAGTTTTCTCTCGTCGGCCATGTCTGGCCGGACGGGCTGGGTGCAAAAAATTCTCGTCCACCTTTCGCTGGTCGAGCACATGCGCGACTTCGCCCACGGGGTGGTGGATGTGCGCCCCTTGGTCTTTTACCTGTCGCTCACCGCGCTGTTTCTCTTCCTCACGCTCAAGGCGGTGGAAAGCCGGAGGTGGAAATGATCGGCGACGAGCAGCGCGACGCCCCGAGTTTCTCGCTCGCCCGGCGCTGGGCGGCGGTGCTGAACCTCGTCCTCACCGCCGCTGCGGTGGCGGCACTGGTGGGCATGTTCAACTACCTCGTCATTCGCCATCACACCCGCTTCCACTGGAACCGAGAGACGGGCGGCGAGTTGTCCAAGCGCACCCGCACCGTGCTCGCGGCGCTGACCAACCAGATCAAGGTCATCGTCTATTTCGACTCGGAAGACGGGCTGTTCCCGCGCGTGAAGTCCCTGCTCAAGGAATACGAGTTCGTCAACCCACGGGTGCAGTTGCAATTCGTCGATTACCTGCGCGATGCCGGCGCGGCCAGCCTGGTCAAGTCCCAGTTCGGCCTCAACTCGGCCAGTGACAAGAACGTGATCATCTTCTGGTGCAACGGCCGCAAGCAGATCGTGAACGCGGGCGCCCTCTCGGACTATGACTACTCGAAGCTGGTCAGCGGCGAGAGCAAGGAGGTCGAGCGCACGCACTTCAAGGGCGAACTGCTCTTCACCTCGGCCCTCTACGCGGTGGCGAGCGAGCGTTCGCCGGTGGCGTATTTCCTCATTGGCAATGGGGAGCATCCGCCGGGCGGCGCCGACCATCCGGACAGTTACGGAAAATTCGCCGAGCGTCTGCACGAGGAAAACAACTTCACCAACCGTCTGCTCACCCTGGGCGGGACCAACGAGGTGCCGGCCGATTGCAACCTGCTGGTCATTTCCGGCCCTACCCAGCCCATCCAGGCGGGCGATTTGGAGAAAATCCAGCGCTACCTCGAACGCGGCGGACGCGCGCTCATCGCCTTCAGCAGCGCCACCGTGACCCCGGTGATCCGGCGCACGGGACTGGAACGCTTGCTCGCCCGTTGGGGCGTGGATGTGGGGGAGAACGTCATCATCGACCGGGACAATTCCGCCAGCACCTCGGGTCTGGACGTGATGCCGGTCGATCTGGGCGCGCATCCCATCGTCAGTCCGCTGCGCAATTCGCAGGTGCTGCTCTATCTGCCGCGCTCGATCCAGATGCTGCGTCCCGCCGCGCGCGGTGAGGAAATCAAGGTGGAGGAGCTGTTGCTGACCGGCCCGAAAAGTCTGGTTTTCACCGATCTGCGCAAAAGCGAATTCGACCCGGCTCAGACGGGTCCGAAGTCGCTCATGGTGGCGGTGGAGAAAAGCGTGCCCGGCCTGCAACGCGGATCGACCCGGCTGGTGGTGATCGGCGATTCGAGCCTGTGGGGCAACCAGCTCATCGACGTGAAGGCCAACAGCGAACTGGCCACCTCGGCCGCCAACTGGCTGGTTAACCAGACCGTGTTGCTCGCGGACATTCAGCCCCGGCCGATTCACACGTACAAACTGGCCATGACCCGCGCGCAGATGCGCTCGGTGCAATGGCTCCTGCTGCTCGGGCTGCCCGGGGGCGTCCTGCTGCTCGGGCTGCTGGTCTGGCTGCGCCGCCGCAATTGAAATGAGCTGGAAGCACACATGGATTCTGGTCGGACTGGCCGGCGCTCTTTTCGCCTTCATCGTCCTGGTCGAGCGGCGCTTCGACCCGACCGGCACCGTGCCCGAGCCGAAGCCGCTCTTCGCTTCCTTCAAACCCTCGGCGGCCACGGCCATCCAGATTCGGCGCGGCTCGCAGTATGTGATCAACCTGGAGCGCACCAACGGCGGCTGGGCCTTCACGAAAAAGTTTCCCTACCCGGCGGCGGCCTTCCCCGTGCAAAGTTTCCTGGAGCAACTGGAGCGCGCCGTTCCGGCCACGCGCATTTCGGCCCGCGAGATTCTGGCCCACAAACAATCCTCCGCTGACTACGGCCTCGACACCCCGGCCATTGTCGTCTCGCTCGATCAAGGCCGGGAGCGGCGCGAGCTGCGCATCGGCGCCCGCACCTCGGCGGGCGATCAGCTTTACGTCCAGGTGGGCAGCGACCCGACGGTGTGCGTGGTGGGCGTGGACTTGCTCGACAAATTGCCGCGTACCCAGAACGACTGGCGCGACAGCGCCCTTTTCCATCTGGGCGGGGCCGGCGTGGAGCGCTGTGAGATCGCGCACCGTGGCGCGGGTTTCCGGCTCCAGCTCAATCCGACCAACCAGCAATGGCGGCTCATCCATCCGCCGCATCGCGCCGACCAGGATGCCGTGGCCCTGCTGCTCAAACAGCTCCAGGACGCGCGGGCCGTGGAGTTCGTGACCGACACGGACACGGAGGCGGAGGCGTTTGGTTTCGCGACGCCGGATTTTGAAGTGACGCTGGGCACGGCCACTCTCTCGCAAAAGGTGCAGTTCGGTCGCGCGGCCACGAACGATCCCGCGCGCGTCTATGCGCGGATTATGGCCCAGACCAACATCGTGCTTGTGCCCAAGGCGCTGGTCGATCTGCTGGCCACGCCCTATTCGGAATTGCGCGAGCGGCAACTGGCTCCCTTCGTGCCTGAGCTGATCGATTCCATCGAAGTGCGCGGCGACGAGACGTTCACCGTGCGGCGTGCGGCCAATGGCGGATGGATGGTCGATGAAGTTCCGGTGGATGCCTTGTTCGTGGAACAGCGGCTGTTTGAATTGAGCCGGCTGCGGGCTGCGGAATTTGTGAAAGACGTGGTCACGGATTTCGCCCCCTTCGGTCTGGAACCTTCCTTGCGGCAATACAGCCTGCGCACGGTGGTGACCAATGCCAGCGGCCCGACCAACGTGCTGGTGGCCCGGTTTGAATTCGGAGGCATGACTCCGGGCGGCCTGGTCTATGCCCGGCGCTCGGATGAGAACTCTGTTTACTCGATCCCGCTGCTGGAATTCTCCCGCATGCCCGGCGCGGCCTGGCAGTTGCGCACCCATCGGGTCTGGAATTTCACCACCAACCAGCTCGCGAAAGTGTCGGTGCAGGAGGGTGCCGCCGGGCGCGAGGCGCTGCGCCAGCCCAATGGGGAATGGGTGCCGGTGAAAGGCTGGACGGAGAACCTCAATCCTTTCGCGCTGGAGGAAATCGCGCTCGGCCTCAGCCAGCTTCACGCCGTGGCCTGGGTGGCGCGCGGCGCGGGCGTGCGCGAAAAGTTTGGTTTCGCCGCCGACGCCACCAAACTCTCCGTCGAGTTGCGCGGCGACAAGCCGCAGGTCCTGACCATTGAATTCGGCGGCAGCACGCCGATGCAGATTCCCTACGGGCTGGTCGAGTTGAACGGCCAGCCGACGCTGTTTGAATTCCCCTGGCCGCTCTACGGGGATTTGCTGCGCTACTTCCACCTCACCACGCCGCCGCGCCGGGCTGCCAAGTGATATGGGCCGCCGGTGGCAAAGCCGCGGCTGGCGCATCGCCCGACGAACCTTCCGGTGGTGCCGCATCACCGTCTGGCTGCTCCTTCTCACCCTGCTGGTCACCGCCATCTGGCTGCATTACTACGGCCTGCCGGGCTTCATGAAGGATCAACTCGTGGTCGCGTTGCGCGAGCGAGGTCTGGAACTGCAATTCACCCGCATGAGGCTGGCCTGGGATCGGGGCGTGGTCGCGGATAACATCCAGTTCGGACGCAGCGGCCAGCCCCGCGGCCCGCGCGCCTCGGCCAAGGAGGCGGAGGTCCATCTGAACTTCCAGGATTTGATCCGCCTGCGCCTCGACATCAAGGGCGTGGCCCTGCGCGGCGGGCACGTCACCCTCCCCATCTGGGGCACGAACGATCAGCCCCGCGATTTGGTCATCGAGAAGTTGAACGGTGAGTTGCGTTTCCTGCCGGACGATGCCTGGAACCTCACCGGGTTGAGCGCGGAATCCTTCGGAGTGGAACTTCTCCTGGGCGGCACAATCACCCACGCCTCGGAGATCCGGCATTGGAAATTCGGCCTCCAAAAACCCGACCCCAGGAGCGCGCAAGCCTTCTGGCACGATTTCATCCGGCAGTTCGAGGAGACGCAGTTCCAGCCTCCCACCAAGATCGTTGGCAACCTCTCCGGCGATGCGCGCGATTTGAGAACCTTCCGGGCCAGCCTGCGCGTCACCTCGCCCGCCATTGATTCGCCGTGGGGGCGGGGCACCAACTTCAATCTCACGGCGCAGATCACGCCGGCCCCCGGCGAACTGATCCATGCCGAAGTCCGTCTGCAGGCCGAGCACGCCGACACGCGCTGGGGCCAGGCGCAGAGCGTGCAGCTGGAGGCGCAGATCACTCCGTCGCTCACCCAGTGGACGCCGACCAACGCGCACCTTGATCTGCAATTGAAGCGCGCTTCCACGCCGTGGGCCGGGGCGGCGTCGCTGTCCATCAAGGCCGACTTTCGGCCCAATCCCTCCGACCCCGCCTCGGCCCTGGCGGAGTACACGATCCGCGGCCAGCAGATTCAAGGTCAGTGGGCGCGCTTCGCCCAGGCCGAATTGAGCGCGGCGGGCGTGGTCTCGGCTTCGAACGCCTGGCCTGTTTCGGCGCGGACGAAGTTTCAATTTGCCGGCGGAGAAATCGACGCGGGCCGCGCCTCCGCCGGCACCATCGAGGCGTCGCTCGTGCTCCCGCCGCTGGCTACGCTCCAGCTCACCAATGCCGCCCTCTCGTGGTGGTCGCGGCTCGATCAGGTGCAGGGCGAGGTTGCGGCGCAGTTGTCGGACGTGCATGCGCCGAAGCTCGATCTGAAAAGCCTCCGCCTGAAATCCTCCTGGCATTCGCCGCTGCTGCTCGTGCCGGAACTGAACGCGGAACTTTACGATGGCACCCTGCAAGGTTCGGCCCGCCTGGACACGGGGACGCGCCGGCTGTCCGCGCAGATCAAGTCTGACTTCGATCCGCAAAAGGCCGGACCGTTGCTGGGCACCAATGCGCAACAGTGGCTGACGCAGTTTGGCTGGGCGCAACCGCCGAAGCTTTCAGCCCAACTGCTGGTCACGCTGCCGGTCTGGACCAACCAGGCGCTTTGGAACGCGACAGATTGGCCGGACGAAGTGCTGCCTACGCTGGCGTTGGAGGGCGGGTTTCAAGTCGGACCGATCAAGGGCCGGGGGGTGGCGCTGCGCGGCGCGCAATCCGACTTCGCCTACAGCAATCGGATCTGGCGGCTGCCCACGCTCGTGCTCACCACGCCCGAGGGGCAGGCTCGCATTGCGCACGTCGCCAACCTGGCGACGCGCGACTTCAGCTTCGTCCTCGACAGCCGGATCGATCCCCGGCTCATTCAGCCGCTGCTCGGTCCGCAAGCGCAGCAGGCCATCGACGAGTTCACCCTTACTTCACCGCCGGAGATTCACGCCGAGATCGCCGGGCGCTGGTCCGAACTGGAAAACCTCACGGCCCGCGCCACCATTGCCATCACCAACGCCGGCTATCGCCAACAGGTGGCGCTGGAAGCCCGCGCCTTGATCACCTTCACCAACCGCGTCTTGAGCATCGTGGATCCGGTGGTGGTCCGCCCGGAGGGCACGGGCTACGCGGATTCCGTGGTGCTCGATTTCCCGCGCCAGCGGCTTTTCCTCAACCACGCTCACGGCTCGCTCGATGCGCGGGCCGTCGTGACCGCCGTCGGCTCGAACGTGGCCCAGCTCATGGAGCCTTATCGCTTCCTCCAGGCGCCACACGGCCGCGTGGACGGCTACGTCAATCTCGAGGACGGTTCGTTGAGCGACTTGCGCTTTCAGCTCGGTGGCGGCCCGTTCGAGTGGCGCACGTTTCGCTTCCAACAAATCACCGGCGACATTCATTGGGCCGGAACTTCCCTCACCGTGTCCAACATCCAGGGCACCATGCACGGCGGCACGATGGAAGCCTCGATGAAGCTCGGCTTCACCGCCCGGGATGGAGTGAACTTCGCCTTCGCCTCCACGGTCACGAACATCAACCTGCGCTCGTTCATCAAGGACGTGGGCAACACCACCAACACGCTGGAAGGGACGATGGGCGGCCGGCTCGTGATCACCAAGGCCAACAGCGATGATCCCAAAAGCTGGTTCGGCCACGGCGACACCTCGCTCAAGGACGGATTGATCTGGGAGGTGCCGGTTTTCGGTCTCTTCTCGCCCGTGCTCAATCTCGTCGTGCCCGGCTCGGGCAACAACCGCGCCAAGGAGGCGGACGCCACCTTCGTCATCACCAACAGTGTGATTCGAACCGACAACCTGGAAATCCAGGCCTCGGGCATGAGGCTCACCTACGATGGCTGGATTGATTTCGACACCCGGCTCGACGGCCGGATGGAAGCGGCGCTGTTTCGCGACACACCTGGACTAGGCCCGGTGGTCAGCACGGTTTTCTGGCCCGTGACCAAGCTGCTCGAATACAAAGTCACCGGCACCCTCAACAAACCCAAGTCCGAGCCGCTCTACGTGCCGAAGATCTTCATGGTGCCCTTCCACCCGTTGCGCAGCCTGCGGGAGTTGATGGAGATCGGCAAAGAGGAGCCGGCCCCGCCCGCTCCGCCGGTTCCGCCCAAGCCGGCAGAATGAGGCCGCGACTTTTTTACGGCAGCCAGACGGCGCGAAAGAATTGCGGCCCGTTCGTCGCTGGAGTGGTCAAGGTGAAGGTGCCGTTGGTGGGGAAGTGCGGTTCGCTCACCGTCACCCAGTTCGTCAAGCTGGCCGAGCCTTCCACGCGGTAAGCGTAGCCATCCAGCGCCTGGCAACGCAGCTCGATGCACGGCCCCGCCCGCGTGGCGAGCACCACCGGGTCGGCGCGCACCAGCGCGAGCAGTTGGGACGGCAGCAACTCATAGGCTTCGTCGTTCAAGCCATGGGACGGCTGGAAATCCGCGAGGTTCAACCACGGCGAGGCGCTGCTCAACTCCGGCACGGCGAGGAAACCGGCGACCTCCGCGAAATACTGTCCGGGCTGCGCGGTGCGGTGGCGGCTGATCCCGTCCACCAGCGGGGCGAGTTGCGGCGAGGCGGCGGTGATGGTGTCGATGTCGAATTGCAGTTGGGTGAAGAGGGTCGGGTTGCTCAAGGAGTTGGAGAGAACGGTCAGCCCGCTGAATGTGGCCGCCCAGACCGCCGCGCTGGTGGTGTTCACCGACGTGAGCGCGCGCGGATCGTTGGTGTTGAACAGCGAGGCGATCAACGCGACCAGCCGCCAGTCATTCGTCGGGTGCGTGCGTGCCTCGGGGCTGTGCTGGAGCCAGGTGAACAGCGGGGCGGCGTCCGCTTTCAGATAGAGCGTCTGCCACGGGGTGCCACGATGAACGCGCCCGAGCCAGCCCGGGGCGAGCGGCGTGTTGACGGGGAAATCCCAGTCGTCGGCACCATAGACATGCGGGTCGCGCACCGAGCGGTCGTGAGCGGAAGGGTCCGTATTTGAACTCAACGGATTTCCACTCCAAGGCGAGTAACTTGAGTTCAGCCTGCCGAGACTGGAAGGCGCAATGTTCGTCGCCGGTTGGTTCGGTCTCAGATACTGATAGTTTGAAGTCGGCCCGTAGTTGAGGTCACTCGCACGATGGTGAATCAGCGGATCATTCGCCTGCCAGGTGGTGGCAATCGCGAGCCGGGCCGCCGGGTTGAACGGCGCGACCATGGCCAGTGAGCTGTTGGTCTGGATCAGGTTCGTGGTCAGTTGGGTAAAACCCCAAAAGACCCGGAACATGTCGATGGCCAGATCCTTGGCTCCTTGGCTCAGGGTTGGAGACAACGTGAACGAACGCCATTCCGCCAGCGATGTCGTTATGTTTCCCAGACTAATATCCATCTGCCGACGAATGCCTTCGGTCGGACCGCTGGGACCGAGGAGGCGGTTTGTGTTCCATACGCCAGCCATCGTCGCCGAGACGCCGCCGATTGCCTGAAAGGGATTCACTCCACCGACGAGGCGCTGGTGCAGGTCCGTGCTCTGCATCGCGTCCAGGAGAACGAAGTCGATGAGCCGCCCGCCGTCCGTCATGAGAACTTGCAGGCGATTCGACACGGCGAGAATCCAGTAGGGCAGCGGAAAGCCCGGCATGTTCGTCTCAAAAGCATTCGTGCTCGTGTTGTCGAAAGTGTTGTTCGCGAATCGATAGACCGCGTTGCTCAGGAACCCCTGGTTCGTGGCCATCGGCACCGCGAAACCGCGCATGATTCCGCCCAGCCAGCCCGCCGCGATGTTCGTCGTGGCGCTGGCCGTCAGCACACGGCCCGTCTGCCAACCGAGGTCGTTGCTCATCCACAGTGTGGTCAGGTTGGACACCGAGAGCGTCACCGCGCGCGGATACGGGCCGGACACCGTGGAGTCGTGGGAATTCCACGCCTCCACGCCGAGAAAGTTGGACAGGCCGACCACATACATCTGGTTGGTGGCATTGGGGAAGATTCCGATTCGCGGCGGAGCCGTCCGCGTGATCTGCAATTTGCGCTGCACCAGCACATCACTGCGCAGGGTGAACTCGTTGAAGTTCGGGAACCCCGGGCGGGCCGCGATGACCATCGGCAGACCGTAAGGATTTGTTTCGAGCCACGCGTCCACCGTGCTGGCGCGGTTGTCGTTCGTGAACCCGGCCAGGAAGACGCCATTGCTCCGCACCTCAAACCAAGGACGGAACACCGCTGGGAATTCGTTCGTGGAAGTGGCGTCGTAGAGGTTCGCCGTGACCTGAAACAGCCGATGAACGGCGGGTTCATACTGATTCGTGGGTGCGACTTGAATCTCCGTGAGCCGCAGGCCGAGTTGTTGTTGGAGCAGGCGGTCGGCGAGGTTCGTGAAGAAAACCTCGGGCGGATCGAGCGGGGGCAAGGCGGCCCGGGCCGTCGTCCCGCCGGCCAGCAGCGCGAACCAAACAACCGGGAGCAGCAGGCGCAGGCGGCGATAATGGCAGGCTTGATTCATCTCGAATGGCGGCACGATAGCAGTCCCGCGCTGCTTGTCAGGCTTGAAGTCAGCTCTCGGCGGAATGCGAGTGCAGCTTGAAACGGTAATGGAAGCGCCACCGGAGACAGCAGGGCGGCGCGCCAAGGACAGCGCCGCTCGCCCGTCAAAAATCAAACCCGTCGATGTTGTCCTTGTTGAAGACGAAGGGCTTGCCCAGCAGGATGCTGTCGCCCTTGATTTCAAACTCACCCATCGGTCCCGCCTTGAAGCTCTTGTCGCCGGCCTTGAGTGAACCCGTCGCCAGCGCGTGCGCCGCGCGAACAGTCAGCGCGCCGAGGTCGGTGGTCTTCCAGAGGATCACGCTCTGGGTCACGCCTTCCTTCACGTACTTCCTGTTCTCGCTCGGCAGGCCGAGGCCGATGACGCTCACCCTGCCCGTCTTGCCCGCCTGCTTCACCGCTTCCGCCGCACCGGGCACGGCCGGCGAGCAGATGGCCATGATGAGTTTCAGATTCGGATTCGCACTCAGCAACGTCGTGGCTTCGGCCTGGGCCTTGTCCTTCAAATCGTCGCATGGGCGCAGCGCCACCATTTTCATCTTGGGATACTTCGAGGCGCGGCGCGCTTCGATGTGCTTCTGCCACTCGTTCATGTTCGCGGCGGTGAGGCTCGCGGTGATGATGGCGAACTCGCCGTCCTCGCCGCACAGGCGCGCGGCCTCGTCCATCAAGCCGTAGCCGATGCCCTCGGGCGTGGCCTGGTTCACGAAGAACGAGCGCGCATCCGTCACCGCGTCGGAATCGTAGGTGATGACCTTGATGCCCTTCTGCTGGGCCTTGCGCAGCGCGGTGGAAATGCCCTCCTTGTTCTCGCAGGCGGCGGCGATGACATCCACGCCGAGCGTGATCCAATTCTCGATGATCTCATTCTGCTTGGCCGGGTCGGGCGTGGTCGGGCCGTCGAAGATCAGTTCCACGCCCAGTTCCCTGGCCGCCGCGTCCGCGCCCTGCTTGCACGAGACGAAGTAGGCGTTGCCCTTCGACTTGGGCATGAGCGCCACGGTGATTTTCTTGCCGCTGCTGGTCGCGGGAGTGCTGCTGGTCGAATCCGATTTACCGCAGCCCGTGAACAGGGCAACCAGAGATAGGGCAAGGAATGAAGCAATGCGTTTCATGTCAGTTTGGGTTCGATTGATTTCGCGGCAGACTGCCGCCGTGCGCGCCACCCGGCGAGAAGTTTTGGCAGCCACCCGCTGGCCAGGGCCAACAGCAGCAGCGCACCGGTCATCATGCCGGAGAGTTCGCTGGCGGTACTCAGCGATAAATCTCCCGGCGATGACCGGCGGTAATGACCAGGATTTGAAGTTGCCGATCATGGATTTCGTAAATCACCCGGTAGTCGCCGACGCGAATCCGCCACGCGTCGCGGCCTTTCAGTTTCTTCACATCCGCCGGGCGCGGATTAGCTTCCAACTGCGCCAGCCTCGCCAGGACTCGCTTCACCACTTCATCCGGCAAGCGATCCAGTTCCTTCTGGACCGACTTCGGCAGGATGACGCGATACCTCATTTGCTCTTGGTCCGCTTGGCCCGGTAATCCACGAGGGAGGAGAACTTCCCAGCCTTGAGTTCAGTCGTCACCTTGGGGCGGGCTGCGTCGTAGGCCCGGATGTCCGCCAAATCCTCCTCGGCTTCACGCAGCCGCTCGTAGGTCTTCAGGTCCAGCAGCACGCCCACTTGCTTGCCCTTGGCATCGGTGACGAATTGTTCGTCCTTGAGCACGAGTGCTTTCATGGTCGGAACCCTACCCGCCCGTGGTGTGGCCGACAACCCTTTGGTCACGCTTCGTTCGCAATGACGCGAGATACTTCGGAACAAGCGCTCCCGCCAACGCCAGCAGCAGCAAGGCGCCGGTCATCATGCCAGAGAGTTCGCTGGCGGTGTTCATGAGGGCCGGGATGCGCGAGAGGCCGTTGCTCAGCACCGCGATGGCTGCCACGCCGAGCAGCGTGCCATGCACCGAGCCGAGTCCGCCGAAGATGCTCGTGCCGCCCAGCACCACCGCCGTGATGGCGAAAAGTTCGTAGCCCATGCCCGCGTCCGCCTTGGCCGTGCCGAAGCGCGCCGTGTAAGTCAACGAAGCCAGCGCCGCGATCACGCCCGCCAGCACATAAGCCAGCGCCAGTCGCCGCTCGACGGGCAGGCCCGCGTAGCGCGCCCCTTCCGGCGCGAAGCCGATGGCGCGAAAGGACCGCCCCAGCGTGGTGCGATGCACCAGCAGCCACACGCCAATGGCTACGGCGATCAGAATCCACGCCTGCGTCGGTAGTCCCGCGACATGGCCGGTGCCGAGGAAGAGAAACGACTCGGGGAAATTCGTGAAAGCATCCGTGCCTTGCGTGATGGCCTCGGCCAGCCCGCGGAACAGCGAGTAGGTGCCGAGTGTGACGATGAGCGGCGGCAACCGCAGCCAGGTGATAAGCAGGGCGTTGAACCCGCCGCACATCGCCCCAATGCCCAGCGTGCAGACGCCCGCCAGCCACGGCGGCAGGCCGGCGTCGCGCCACAGTTTGCCGAAGAGTACCGCGCACAGCCCGAGCATTGAACCGACGGAGAGGTCGATGCCGCCGGTGAGAATGATCGGCGTCATCACCAGTGCGAGCAGCCCGATCTCGACCGAGTGGCGCACGATGTTGAGCAGATTGTCGGAGGTGCCAAAGCGCCGGCCAGCGAGGTTGAAATAAACCAGTTCCACCGCCAGCAGGAGCAGCAGGATGGTTTCATGGCGGAGGAAAACTGATCTCCACCCGGCGGGTTGCGTCACGGTGTTCACATCTTGAGCCAGTCGAAGAACCCGAGCCTCTCCAAGTCCACGCGCAGAGCCGCCTCCCGCTCGCGGTTCAGGCTGCCGTTCGGCAGACGCGCCGGGCCGACATCCACGCCCAGCATCTTCATCGTGGCCTTGGCCGCGCCCATGTAGCCGCGCGAGGCGAGCGTGGAGATGAGTTGCACCGAGCGATACTGCTCGTCGCGCGCCGTCTTGAGATCGCCGGCCGCGAAGGCGCGCAACACTCGGTGATAAACTGGCGCGGCGAAATTAAACGAGCTGCCCACCGCTCCGGTCGCGCCCAATGCCGCCGCCGCCAACAGATATTCATCGCAGCCCCACGGGATGCTGAACGCGCCGCCTTCGAAGCGCAGGCATTGCTGGAACATCATCAGGTCCGGGTTGGTGAACTTGAGGCCGGCCAGGTTTGGAATGCGTTCGCGTGCGATGCCCAGAAACTCTGGCATCGGAAGCGTGAAGCCGGTGAGGACCGGAATGTCATAGTAGAAAAACGGCAGCTCAGGCGCGGCGGCGGCGATGTCGGCGCAGCAATCGACCAGCGCGGCGACGCTGCGTGGCTTGAAGTAACTCGGGGCCAGCGCGCTCACGGCGGCGGCTCCGAGCGATTGGGCCAGCGCCGCCAGCGTGCGCGCATCGGCCAGACAGTTCGCGCCGACATGGACGATGACCTTCAGTTCCGAGCCGCGCGCGACTTCCATCCAACGCACGGCCAGGGCGCGACGTTCATCGAGCGTGAGGGAGTGGCTTTCGCCTGTGCTGCCGCAGATGAAGGCGAGCTTCACGCCGTTGGCCAGCAGATGTGCGGCCTGCTTCTCGACGATGGCGAGGTTCAGCGAACCGTCAGCGTGGAATGGTGAATGCGTGGCGGCGACGAGGCCAGTGATGGGAAACTGTTTCATGAATTGAGGGGAGCTTCGACCGTCACGGCGGTCTTGATGGAATTGGCGATGAAGCATTGCTCATGCGCCGCGAGGTGCAGGCGATCAAGGTCGGCCGTCTTCGGGAGTTGGTCACCACTCCAGACGATTCGAGGCCGCAGCTTCACGGTGCTGACCCAGGGCACGCCGCGTTCGTTCTTGGTCATCAAACCCACTGCTTCATCCTCGTAGCTGTCGGCCATGAACCCGGCGCGCGAGGCAAGCCAGACGAAGGTGAGCATGTGACAGCTTGAGATGGAAGCAACGAAGGCTTCCTCGGGGTCAACGCTCGCCGCGTTCGACCACGGCGCGGGCACGACGGAGGGCGAAGGGGACGCTGGCACCATCAGCCCGCCGTCGAAAGTCCACGAATGCGCGCGCGAGAATTTGCCCTTCAGGAAGTCAGGCCCGGTGCGCGCCCAGCGAATGATGGCTTTGTGTTCTGACATGGGCGGGATTTTGCGGAACCATTCCGATACTGCAATCGTTTGCTCAATCGCCCCGCTCGGCGCGCGGGCTTTCCAGCCCGCAGCGATGGGGGACGACGAATGGCCTCGGCGTGGAAGGAAGCGGTCGGTGCCTCGAGCGTTGCTGCGGACTGGAAAGTCCGCGCGCCGTGGGCGGGGCAAGTTGCGCCCCAGCCAGACTCTCGACGTTGGACTTTGCGCCTTCCGTCCGGCATAAATCCGCGCCATGCATGATTTTCGTTATGTCGGTAAGAAGCTGTTCTGCGAACGTGTGAGCATTGAGTCGCTCGTGAAGAAACACGGCACGCCGCTCTACGTCTATTCCCAGCACACGCTCGAAGACCATTTCCGCAAGCTCGACTCCGCGCTCGGCGACCTCGACCACCTGATTTGTTACGCCATGAAGGCGAACTCGAACCTGGCCGTGATGCGCACGTTCGCGAATCTCGGCAGCGGGTTTGACACGGTGAGCGCAGGTGAGATCAAGCGCGTCATTGCGGCGGGCGGCGACCCGCGCAAGTGCGTGTTCGCCGGCGTGGGCAAGACCGAGGGAGAAATCGAGTTCGCGCTGAAGAAGGGTATTTACGCCTTCAACGTGGAAAGTGAGCCGGAATTGCAGCGCATTAACAAGGTCGCCGCGCGGCTGAAAAAGATCGCGCCCGTGGCCGTGCGCGTGAACCCGAACATCGACGCCGGCACGCACGCCAAGATCACCACCGGCACTTACGAGAACAAGTTTGGCATCGCCTTCGAGCAGGTCGAGGGCGTTTATGCGCGCGCGAGCAAGCTGAAGAATCTGCGGCTGCGCGGCATCCAGATGCACATTGGCTCGCAGCTCACGCAGGTGAAACCCTTCGAGCTGGCGGTGAAGAAGGTCTTACCGCTCGTGCAGAAGCTGGCGGCGAAATACCGCTTCGAGTTCTTCAGCATCGGGGGCGGGCTGGGCATCATCTACAATCCAGCCCTGGCCAGCGGTTCAGCAGCTTGGTGGCAAAGCAAAGAAGCGAAGAACATTCTCACGCCCGCCCGCTACGCCGCGCGGCTCGTGCCGTTGCTCAAGCCGCTCGGGCTGAAGATTCTGCTGGAGCCGGGCCGCTTCATGGTCGGCAACGCCGGCATTCTCGCAACGCGCGTCGAGTACGTGAAGCGCACGGGCCGGAAGAATTTCGTCATCGTGGATGCGGCGATGAACGATCTCATCCGCCCGGCGTTCTACGATTCCTATCACGAAATCGTGCCCCTCACGAAGAAGGGCGGCGTGCCCGTCTCCAGTGACGTGGTCGGCCCGATCTGCGAATCAGGCGACTACTTCGCCAAGGATCGTCCGCTCCCGAAAGTCGGCGAAGGCGATCATCTCGCGCTCTTGAGCGCCGGCGCCTACGGCTTCGTCATGGCCTCAAACTACAACTCACGCGGCTTCGCGGCCGAGGTGCTGGTGAAGGGCAACAAGTCCGAAGTGGTGAGGCCGCGTCAGGGCGTGGAGGACATTTGGCAGAGCGAAAAGCTGCCAGGGTGGTTGCAAAAGAAAACTGCAATGCCGTTTTGTTCTGTTGCTGAATTACTGGCCGAAGTTCGCTAACGGCTCAATGCCGCCGGCGAGAGCTTCGAATGGCACCGCATGGTGCGCACATCGACGGCTTCCATGCCGGCCGCGCGGAGGGCGGTCAGGCCGATGTCGGTGTCCTCGTAGCCGCGGCAATGGCGCGGGTCCACGTCGATGCGACGGGCGGCTTCGAGGAAGATGTCAGGCGCGGGCTTCTGGTTGACCACCATCTCGCTAGTCACGACGGCGTTGAAGAAATGGCGGATGCCAAGTTGCTCCAGCACGCGGCAGATGATCACCTGGTTGCCGCCCGATGCGACCGCCATGGGAATTTTCCCGTGGTGTTCGCGGGCGATGGCCACGACTTCGTCGATGAGTGTCACCTCGTGCATGATGCGCAGGTATTCCTCCTCTTTCTCCTTGGCCACGGCGAGCGGATCGATATTCAGGCTTTGCTCAACGCGCAGGAGCTTGAGGATGTCGCGGGAGGGCACGCCGCCCATGGCGTAAAAACGTTCCTCGGGGAAATGCACGCCGTGGCGCCCGGTGACGTTGTTCCACGCGCGCCAGTGCAGCGGCATGGTGTCGGCCAGAGTGCCGTCGCAATCGAAGATGATTCCTTTGATCATAAATTGTTGCTCAAGGCCAAGGAAGACGTGGGAATAGATTGGGCGCCGCTTTCGACACCGTGTGATTGCCGAGATGCTCCCGCGCCGACCTTGGGCTTTGGACAATTTTTCACGAAGTCAGCGCCTTCAATTTCTCCTCCACGTCATGCGCCATCAGCGGATCGACCAGCGGATCGATGTCGCCGTCGATGACGTTGGCGAGGTTGTAGAGCGTGAGTTCGATGCGGTGATCGGTCACGCGGTTCTGGGGGAAATTGTAGGTGCGGATTTTTTCGCTGCGGTCCCCGGTGCCGACCTGATCTTTGCGCTGGGCGGCGTACTTGGCGTTCTCCTCGGCGATCTTGCGCTCCAGCAGACGCGAGCGCAGCACGGTCATGGCCTTGGCGCGGTTCTTAATCTGCGAACGCTCGTCGGCGATGCGGACGGTCAGCCCGCTGGGCTTGTGCTGAATCTGCACGGCGGAGTCAGTGGTGTTCACACCCTGGCCGCCCTTGCCGGAGGCGCGGCAACAGGTGACTTCGATGTCGTCAGGCTTGATCTCGACGTCCACCTCCTGCGCCTCGGGCAACACGGCCACGGTGCAGGTGCTGGTGTGGATGCGGCCTTGCGCCTCAGTCGCGGGCACGCGCTGGACGCGATGCACCCCGCTCTCGTACTTGAGGCGTTTGTAAACGTCCGTGCCGGTGACGCTGAAAATGATTTCCTTGAAGCCGCCCAGATCGGACGGGCTGGAATCCATCGCCTCCACCTTCCAGCCGTGGTCCTCGGCGTAGCGGGTGTACATGCGGTAGAGATCGGCGGAGAAGAGCGCGGACTCGTTGCCGCCAGCCCCAGCGCGGATTTCAAAAATCGTGTTGCGTGAGTCGGTCGGGTCGGGCGGAAGAATTCCTGACTGCACGGCGAGGGAGAGGCGCCTTTCCTCCGGCTCGATCCGCAAGATCTCTTCGCGGGCCATCTGGGCCAGCTCCGAGTTTTCGTCCTCGGTCTGGAGCAGAGCGCGGTTCTCGGTCAGGTCGCGCTCGACTTTCAGGTAAATGTCGCTGTCGGCCACGAGTCCCTTGAGTCGGGCGTATTCTTTGGAAAGTTCCTGGAACTTCTGGTTGTTGGCAAAAGTCTTGGGGTCGCTGAGGAGGGCTTCAACCTCGGCAAAGCGCTGGCGGAACTTCTCGATGTGTGGCTTCAGATCCATTCAGTCACGGAGTGGCAGGCGGAAAGACGCAGATTGCAGGCGAGGGCATCCGGCAACTCAACCTGCGAACGGCAACCACCAAAAAGCAATCCGCCCGCGGTGCGCGGACGCACTGCGGGCGGATGCGAGAGTCGGTGGCTACTTCTTCTTCTTCTTGCCGGCGGTTTCCGCGGCGGCGGCCTGCGCGGCCTGGGTCTTGGCCATGCGCTGCTGGAACTTGTCCACGCGGCCGGCCGTATCAATGAACTTCTGCGTGCCCGTGTAGAACGGATGGCAGTTGTTGCAGATGCCGATGATGGTGACCGGCTTCACGGAACGGGTCTTGATCACGTTGCCGCAGGCGCAACGAATCTCCGCCTCGCGATAATTCGGATGAATGTCAGCTTTCATATTAAAGGGGCGACACGGTATCAGCGGACCGTCCTTTGACAAGCGCGATTTTTCGGCCCTTGAGGACGGGGTGTCAGGCCGCCTTGGCCTTGGAACGGGACTCCATCCACTGGAGGAGGCTCTCGAAAACCAGCCGTCCGTCCTCAGACCCCAGCAAACCTTCGCTGGCCCGCTCCGGATGCGGCATCAGGCCCGCGACGTTGCGCTGGGCGTTGCAGACGCCGGCAATGTTCTCTAGCGAGCCATTGGGATTGGAGACGTCGGTCGGTTGCCCGGCGGCGTCCACGTAGCGCCAGAGCACCTGGCCGCTGGCGTTGAGTTTGGCCAGCGTGTCCGCGTCGGCGAAGTAGCAGCCCTCGCCATGCGCAATGGGCACGCGCAAAAGTTTGGCTTCGGGAATGAACTGGGTGAAGGGCGTCTGGCGGTTCTCTGTCTTCAGGAACACATTCTCGCAGCGAAACTGGAGCGAACGGTTCCGCACCAGCGCGCCGGGCAACAACCCGGCTTCGGTGAGAATCTGAAATCCATTGCAGATGCCCAGCACGGGACCACCCTGCGCGGCGAAGTTCTGCACCGCCTGCATGATGGGGCTGAAGCGCGCGATCGCGCCGGTCCGCAGATAATCCCCGTAACTGAACCCACCGGGCACGATGACCGCATCGGCGTCGCCCAGCGAGGTGTCCTTGTGCCAGGCATAACGCGCCGAGTGGCCGAGGACATTCTTCAAGACATGCACGGCGTCCTGGTCACAATTCGAGGCCGGAAACTGGAGAACGGCGAAGTTCATTCGATCTCGAAGCGATAATCTTCAATCACCGGGTTGCTGAGGATCTTGTGGCAGGCGTCGTCGATTTGTTTACGCGCCGCTTCCTTGTCCGTGCCGGTCAGTTCGATTTCCAGAAACTTGCCCACATGCACCGCGCCGATGCCCTGGTAGCCCATCTGTTCGAGAGCGCCCTGCACGGTCTTGCCCTGGGGGTCCACGACCGCCCGTTTTGGAGTGATGATGATCTTTGCTTTCATGCTTTCGGTTCACAACGAACCACGAGGGCCGGATCGTTCCCAACGCGCCGGGGCAAAATCAAGGGTTTCGTGTGAATTATCCGGCGCACGCCGGCGGCCAGGTTGGTTCTTGTCCGAACGCGACCAATCCACTCAGGCACTCAGGCTGAATGGGGAAGGGCCGTCCTCCACCTCCGCAAACTCACCGCCATCGTCGGAATCCCAAGGCGGAGCCGGCATGCGCTTGAGCACGCACGACATGAGGGAAAAGAGAAAAACGAAGGCCAGCGCGAGCCAAAATGGTCCGGCCAAGATCAGAATAGTACGCATGATTCCTGTGTCTTTTATGTAAATGAGTTACACGCACGCTTTCTGATGGGGCAGAGAACACACGCAATCACTGGCAGGCGCAATGGAAAAAAGCACAAAGCTATTCCCAGTTTATTCACACCACCCCCTCTTGCTCGCAGCGCTATGCTGCCAGGCTCTGATTTTCCGGCGTGTCCGCGGCGCGACTCTGTGACACGCTTCGCCCATGCCCGTTGCTGAACCTGACATTTTTGACATCCACACCAAGGGTCCCGGCCCCGCTGGCGCGCTGCCGCTCACCGAGGACATGCTGCTCAATCGCCCGAGTGGCGACATCTTCGGCCTCACGCAAAACGCCGGCATGGGCTGGAATCCGAGCGAGCTGGGGCGCAAACAGTTTCTGATTCTCAGCACGCAGGGCGGGATGCGCGCACCCGACGGCTCACCTATCGCGCTCGGTTATCACACCGGTCACTGGGAAATTTCACTTCAAGTGCAGGCGGCAGCGGAGGAATTGCGCCGGCTGAAAGCCATTCCGTTCGCGGCCTACTGTTCCGACCCGTGCGATGGGCGCACGCAGGGAACGGTCGGGATGTTCGACAGCCTGCCATATCGCAACGACGCGGCGATTCTGTTCCGCCGGCTGGCGCGCTCGCTGCCCACGCGTTCTGGCGTCATCGGCGTGGCGACGTGCGACAAGGGACTTCCGGCCATGATGATGGCGCTGGCCGGGCTGCATGATTTGCCCACGGTGCTCGTGCCCGGTGGCGTCACGCTGCCGCCGGAGACTGGCGAGGACGCGGGCGCGGTGCAGACCATTGGGGCACGGTTCGCGCGCGGGCTGCTCACGCTGCAGGAAGCGGCGGAACTGGGTTGCCGCGCGTGCGGCACACCGGGCGGCGGTTGCCAGTTTCTCGGCACGGCGGCGACTTCCCAAGTGGTGGGCGAGGCGCTCGGGCTTTCGCTGCCGCACTCCGCGCTCGCGCCGTCCGGCCAGGAAGTGTGGCGCGACATCGCGGTCCAATCCGCACGCGCGGTGATGGAACTGGAAAGGCGCGGACTCAAAACGCGCGACATTCTGGCCGACGCGGCGATTCACAACGCGATGGCCGTCCACGCCGCGTTCGGCGGCTCGACGAATTTGTTGCTGCACATCCCCGCCATCGCCCACGCCGCCAAACTTAAACGGCCAACGTGCGATGACTGGATCGCCATCAATCGCCGTGTGCCGCGCCTCGTATCGGTGCTGCCGAATGGGCCGGTGCATCATCCGACCGTGCGTGCCTTCCTCGCCGGGGGCGTGCCCGAGGTGATGCTGCACCTGCGCGAACTGGGCGTGCTGGAGCTGGGCGCACTCACGGTCACGGGCAAAACGGTGGGCGAAAATCTCGCGGCTTGGGAAACGTCGGAACGGCGCGCGCGCTTCAAACAGTTGCTCCTCGAACGCGACGGCGTGGCGGCGGACGACGTGATCATGTCGCCCGCCCAAGGCGCCGCGCGCGGACTGACCAGCACGGTCACTTTCCCCCGCGGCAACCTCGCCCCCGAAGGTTCGGTGGTGAAGAGCACATCCATCGATCCCTCGGTGGTCGGCGCGGACGGCGTGTTCCGCATTGAAGGGCCGGCGCGGGTTTTTGTGCGCGAGAGCGAGGCCATCACGGCCTTGAAGCAAGGGACGATCAAGGCCGGCGACGTGATGGTGCTGTGTGGCTGCGGGCCGGCGGGCACGGGCATGGAGGAGACGTATCAGATTACTTCCGCGCTCAAGCACCTGCCCTTTGGCAAGCATGTCGGCCTCATCACCGACGCGCGCTTCAGCGGCGTCTCGACCGGCGCGTGCATCGGACACGTCGGGCCGGAGGCGTTGGCGGGCGGGCCGATCGGCAAGGTGCGCGAGGGCGATGTGATCCGCATCGTCATTGATCGGCTGCGGCTCGAAGGCTCGGTGGATTTCGTGGGGGAGAGCGGACGGGTGTTCTCGCCGGAGGAAGGCGCGCGGATTCTCACGACGCGGACGCGGCGCGCAGATTTGGCTCCGCACCCGCAACTGCCCGACGACACCAAACTCTGGGCCGCGCTCCAGCAAGTGAGCGGGGGCACCTGGGGCGGATGTGTCTATGACGCCGACGCGATCACTACGGCAGTGCATCGATGAGTGCGGCGACGGAGCGCGGACAGCCATGACCGCGCGATCCGAAGTTGGAGAGGTGATGGCAAAGCCCGGCCGGAGCGCCGAGCATTGCTCGGCTTGGTGAGATCCCGCCGGCTCGTGCCGAGCAATGCTCGGCGCTCCGATGGTCGGGTCGCGCCGCTCTACTTCTTCACCACCGGACCGATGGGCAGCAGGGGCGCGCGCAGCTTCTTGTAGAGCCAGGCTTCGAGCGGGCGCAGCGGCAGCATCCAGCGATAGAGCGGCGAGTAATACAGCCGCAGCCGGAGCACGGAGAGGAACATCACCGTGGCGCTGCGGCCCAGGCTGCGCGTCACGGTCGAGCCGAGCTTGTCCGTCCATTCGATGGGGAACTCGACCACGCTGAACCCGGCCCGGCGCAGCGCGTAAATGAAATTCACATCGAAGGCGAGGTCGGCCACGCGCAGGTGGGGATGAATGGTCTGCGCCGCCTCGCGGCGCACCACCTTGGCCGGGCATTGCGTGTCCTTGTAGCCCATCCAGAAAAACGCCTGCACGATGTAGTGAAACCCGCGACTGATGAACCGGCGGATGGTTGTCTGGCTCTGGTGCAGCACGGACTCCGGCAGCCAGCGCGAGCCGATGATGCAGTCCGCGCCCGTGTCATCGAGCTTCTTGACCAGCGTGTGGAAGGCTTCGGGGGAGGTGGCCCCATCGGCATCGACGTAGCCGATCACGTCCGTGATCGAGGCCAGTTTCAGTCCCTCGATCAACGCGCCGCCCTTGCCGATGGGCGCGGGGAAGTTCAGCAAATGAATGGTCGGGAATTCCTTCGCCGCCGCCTGCACCACGCCGAGCGTGTTGTCGCGGCAGCCGTTCAACACCACGACCAGTTGGAAGCGCCCGGAAAACTCGCGCTGGAAATAGGCCGCGAATTCCCGCAGGACCGGCCCAATGCGCTCCTCCTCGTTGTAGGCCGGAACGAGCAGCAGCAGGCTTTGGTCGGAGGCGCTCATGAGGGCGGCAGCAGAAGGCTCAACAAAGCGGCGCGGGCAGGTTGGATGGTTGCCCACTTCCAGAAAAGTGCGCGGCCTTCCCCCTCCGCCTGAACCGGAGCGCCGGCGGGCGGGGCCGGGGTGGGCCCCCGGGCCCCCCAAACCCCCGCGGGCCCCCGCGCGGCCGG
>JANOQV010000068.1:0-9731 GCA_031414955.1 Pedosphaera sp.
CGGCCACCACTTCACGTTCGACCTCGGCCAGCGTGGGCCGGGGTTGGGGACCGGGACTGGGTTGCGTTTGGGGCGATGCTTTTTTCATGTGACGACACGACAGCCATGTTCTTGTTTTTTGCCGGTCGAGGAACCGTGACCACCTCACTTTAAGAACAGTGTCAAGATGCACCCCAACCGCACCCCGAGCGTGCGGGAGGCTTGCCAAACGATTTCGCGGCAGGCACCGTGGCCGCTGCATGAAAGCTAAAATTGCCATCGTTATTCTGCTGCTCGTCTGTCTCGGTCTCGGGGTGGGACTGGTGGCCGAGCAGCGTCAGCACGCCAAGGAAAAGAAGGATCGCGACGACAAGATCGCGGTTCTGGAAACCGATTTCAATGCCACGCGTAAGGGTCTGGAAGACCAGAAGCAGGTCAACATGACGCTGGAGAACGACCTTCGCTCCCGGGCCGACGACCTCAAGTCGCTCTCCAACAATCTGGGCAAGGTCATCGCCGATTTGGAGAAGTCCGACGCCCAGTCCAAGGCCACGGCCGAGCAGTTGCGCCAAGCCCAGACCGAGCTGGCCGTGAAGGATCAGCGGATCAACTCGCTCGAATCAGAGCGGCTCATGCTGGGCAAGCAGATGGATCAGTTGACCAACTCCATCACCGACCTGGAAAAACAGATCACGTCCACGGAAAGGAAGCTCGCCACCACGCGCAGCGAGAAGGATTTCCTGGTCAAGGAGCTGACCCGCATGCGGGCCGAAAAGGCCGAACTGGAGCGCCAGTTCAACGACATCGCCGTGCTCCGCGCCCAGGTCAGCAAGCTCAAGGAGGAGATGGCCATCGCTCGCCGCATCGAGTTCATCCGCCTGAACCTCTTTGGCTCCTCGGCCAAAGGCGGGGCCACCAAGCTCATGGCCAACGAGATCAAGTCTCCCAGCACGGGCACGAATTACGATCTCAATGTGGAAATCCGCCAGGATGGCGGGGCCAAGATCGTGCCCCCGGCCGATGCCCCCGCCGCGCCGCCCAAATGACCCGCCGCGCCCTGCTCACCGACTCGCACGGCCGCATCATGCGTGATCTGCGGGTCAGTGTGACTGACCGCTGCAACTTCCGCTGCATGTATTGTCTTCCGGAGACGGAGGCGGCGGAGAACTTTTATCGCGAGCGCTGGGCCACGGTCGTCAACTCCGCGCCCATTGCGCGCGAGTGGCAGCCGAAGAAAAATATCCTCAGCTTTGAGGAGATTGAGCGGCTGGTGCATATCGCCGCCGGGCTGGGCATTCAGAAAATCCGCATCACCGGCGGCGAGCCGTTGCTCCGGCATGATGTGGATCAGCTCATTGCGCGGCTTGCGCGCATCGAAGGCATCGAGGACCTGGCCATGACCACGAATGGTTTCCTTTTTCGCCAGAAGGCCCGCGCCTTGCGCGAGGCCGGGCTGAAGCGCGTCAGCTTCAGTTGCGATTCCCTCGACCGGGAAAATTTCCACCGCATCACCGGGCGCGACGGTCTCGCCGAATTGCTCGCCGCCGTGCGCCTGGCCCAGGAGTTGGGCTTTGCTCCGGTCAAGATCAACGCCGTCGTCATCCGCGGCATCAATGACCACGAGCTTGAAGCGCTCGCCGCCTTCGCCGTGCGCGAATCCCTTGTGCTGCGCTTCATCGAGTTCATGCCGCTTGATTCCGGCCGTGCCTGGCAGCGGGAGATGGTCGTGCCGGGGAAAGAGATTTTGCACAGGCTCCAGGCCAGCACGCCCGGTCTTGAACCTGTCGTCAGCGCCAACAAATCGGAGACGGCCCAACGCTGGCGTGTGCCCGGCAGCAGCGCGGAGATCGGCATCATCGCTCCTGTGACCGAGCCTTTCTGCGGCCACTGCAACCGTATTCGCCTCACCGCCGACGGCAAGCTGCGCACCTGCCTCTTCAGCACGGTGGAACACGACTTCCGTTCCCGCCTGCGCGGCGGCGCGGACGACGATGCGTTGCGCGATTACCTGCACGAGGTCGTCGGGCAAAAAGAAGCGCGACACCACATCGGCGAGCCGGATTTCCAGTTTGCCAGCCGCAGCATGAGCTGCATCGGCGGATGAACCCTTGACCTCCGCCCCGGATTAACAACCAAGAGACACTCCATGCCGACATACGAATACGCCTGCGCCAAATGCGGTCACCAGTTTGAGCTCTTCCAGTCGATGAAAGACCAGCCGCTCACCGTTTGCTCCAAGGAGAAGTGCGGCAAGAAGACCTGGGGCAAGGGCAAGGTCAAAAAGCTGATGGGGGCCGGAGCCGGACTCATCTTCAAGGGCAGCGGCTTCTACATCACCGATTACCGGAGCGAGAACTACAAGCAGTCGGCCAAGAAGGAATCCGGCGACGCCAAAGGCGGCGGCGAAAAGAAGTCCTCTGGCGGTGAGGCCAAGTCTGGTGGCGAAAGCAAAGCTGCCCCGGCCAAGACCGAGGCCAAAGCCACGCTCCCGACTCCGAAGGCCAAGTAGGCGGCGGTGCCACGGCGGGCCGCGGCCAAGTCCCCGACCTGAGACCAAGTGCCAACCGCTACTGTCGGCCGTCGATTTCAGCCAGAGTGGGGGCGCGGAAAAGATGCACCCGCGTCGCTCGGCGCGCGCCGCGCGAGGGGCGTCATCCCGCCACCTACGGCCCAGAGCGGTACCATCAAGCTGCGCCGCCGTGTGGCCAAAACGAACTCCAAGCTTGCCTGCCCGTGGCGCATCGCATACGGCTTTCCCCTTCGAGACGCTGACATGATTACGTTGAACGGACACACGCTTTCCCTCCAGGAACTTTGGGAGGTGGCTTGCCTCCAAGCCCCTTGTGAACTCTCGGGCGAGGCCCGCCCGCTCATCCTCCGCAGCCGGCAACTGGTGGAGTCGCTCGCCGCCGAACCGCGCGCGATTTACGGCATCAACACGGGCTTCGGCCCGCTCAGTGGCTTCCGCGTCTCGAACGAGGATCTGGCCCAGCATCAGATCAACCTGCTCCATCATCTCACGGTCGGGCAGGGCGCGCTCTTCTCGCCCGAGGAAACGCGCGCCATCATGCTGGTGCGGGCCAACGCCCTTTCGCGCGGCTTCTCCGGCATTCGCGCGGAACTGATCGACCTGCTCCTGGCGGCCTTGAACAAGGGCGTGCGGCCGGAAATTCCCAGCGAAGGCTCCGTCGGCGCCAGCGGCGATCTCGTTCCGCTCGCGCACATGGCCGGACTGTTGGTGGGGAATGGCTTTGCGCATTTCAACGGGCAGCGTCTTCCGGCCGCCGAGGCCTTGCGTCAGGCCGGGCTTCAACCCGCCGTGTTGCAGTGCAAGGAAGGGCTGGCGCTGGTCAATGGCACGTCCGTGATGACGGGACTGGCGGCGCTGGCCACGCACGAAGGCACGCAACTGCTTCATTGGATGGAACTGCTCACCGCCTGTCTGTTCCAGGTTTTGGACGGTGAGCCGGAAGTGCTTTGTGCCCAGCCCCACATGGCGCGCGGCTTTCGCGGTCAGTCGCTGGTGGCCCGGCGCATCAGCGATTATTTGCGCACGCATCCCGAATACGCCCGGCGCATCGACGAGCATCAGTGGGGCACGCGGCCCAAGCCGGTCGATGACGGCGCGGAGATTCAAGACCCGTATTCGTTGCGCTGCGTGCCGCAGATTCTCGGTGCCTTCCAGGAAGCGCACTGGCATGTCGAGGAGGTCGTGACGCGCGAGATGAACGCCAGCACCGACAATCCGCTGGTGTTCCCCGAAACCGGGATGGTGATTCACTGCGGCAATTTCTACGGGCAGCAGATTGCGATGGTCAGTGATTACCTGCGCTTCGGATTGATCAAGATGGCCTTGCTGGCGGATCGCCAGTTGGAGCGGCTGGTCAACTGGCGTTACAGCCGCGGGCTGCCGCCGCTGCTCGCGGGCGGGGTGCCGGGCTTGAACTCCGGGTTTGCCGGCGCGCAACTCCTCGCCACCTCGCTCGCGGCGGAAGCGCGCCTGCTCGGCGTGGCCGCGTCCATCCAGACCATTCCGACCAACGCCAACAACCAGGATGTCGTGAGCATGGGTTGCACGGCGGCGAAGATGACGCGCCAGGTGTTGCCCAAGGTCTGGAAGCTCGTCGGCATTCAAGCTCTCGCGCTCGCCCAAGCGGCCGACCTGCGCGGGCGCAAGGACGTGATGGGCGCGGACTATCGCAAGCTCTACGAACTCGTGCGCAGCGTTTCGCCCATGCTGGCCGCCGACCGTCCGCTCACCGAAGACATCGCCCGGGTGACGGCATTATTGCAAACCGAGCAGGCCCGGAAGGAATGCCTGCGCCCTGCGGGAGACTCCGATGCAGACTGATGTGGATGTGCTCATCATCGGGGCCGGGCCGGCCGGCACGATGGCGGCCTCAATCTTGCAACGCGAAGGTTTCCGACTGCTCGTGGTCGAGAAGCAGCAGTTCCCGCGCTTCGTGATTGGCGAGAGTCTGCTGCCGCATTGCATGGATTTGCTCAAAGAGGCGGATCTGCTGGAATGCGTGGAGCGGAAGAACTTCATCCAGAAGAACGGCGCGGTCTTCAAGCGTGGCGACGGTACCTGCAACTTCGACTTCTCCGCCCAGTTCACCGCCGGTTGGAAATACACCTGGCAGGTGCCGCGTGCGGAGTTCGACCAGGCGCTGGCCGAGGAAGTGGCCCGGCGCGGCGTGGAGATTCTTTTCGGCCACGGCGTGGCGGCGGTGAATTTCAACTCGCACGCTACCGTGACCCTCGAACAAGCGGACGGCTCGAAGCGCGAGGTCACGGCGAAGTTCGTCCTGGATTGCAGCGGCTTCGGCCGGGTGCTGCCACGGCTGCTGGATCTGGAGAAGCCTTCCAATTTTCCCGTGCGCGAAGCCTTGTTCACGCATGTCACCGGCGACCTCCGTCCGGAAGGCCGCGAGGAGGGAAAGATTTGGATCACCATGCACCCGGAGGGCGCGTGGCTCTGGCTCATACCGTTCTCCGACGGACGTACCAGCGTGGGGGTGGTGGCCAAGCCGGAGTTCTTCGCCCGCTACCCGGAGCAGGCCGAGGCCCGCCTGCGAGCCATCGTTGCCTCCGACCCGAACGCCGCCCCGCGCCTGGCCGGCATGAAGCTGGTCTTTCCGCCTCAGCGCATCAGCGGCTACGCCTGCGGCATCAAGCAACTGCACGGCCCCGGCTACGCGCTGGTGGGCAACGCCACGGAATTCCTCGATCCGATCTTCAGCTCCGGGGTCACCCTGGCTTTCGCCTCGGCCAATCGCGCGGCCAAAGTTCTCACCCGTGAACTGCGCGGCGAGAAGCCTGACTGGCAGCAGGAGTATTCCGATTTCGTGATGCAGGGCATCAACACCTTCCGCGCCTACGTGAACCGTTGGTATGACGCGACCTTGCCGGACATTTTTTTCGCCGCCCAGGCCAACCCTGGCATCATGCGGCAGGTCTGCTCGGTGCTGGCCGGCTACGTGTGGGACCAATCCAATCCCTACGTCACCCAGCCGGAGCGCGCCCTGCCGTTGCTCTCCGAAATTGTCCAAGGCCGCGCCCGGGCCAAAGTGCAGGCAGCCACCCACCCGGCGGCGGGCGCTTCCATTCCAGCCCCGGTGCCGCCCGAGCCGTTGAAGTTTTTCCGCGAGGACACCCAGACCGCTTACGAGGCCAAATCCGAGGCCCAGCGCATCGCCTTTGCCCCCGTCGTGTTCCAGTCCTGCCGGGTGCTGCGCGACTCGGGCATTCTCGAACTGGTGCAGAAGAGTGCGGCCACCGGACTGACGCTGGCGGAGGTCGTCGCGAAGATCGATCTGCCGCGCTATGGCATCAAGGTGCTGATGGAATCCGGCCTCGGCATCGGCTTGTTCTGCCTGAATGACGGCCGCTTCACCCTCACCCGGCTCGGCTTCTTCATGCTGCGCGACCCGATGACGCGCGTGAACATGGATGTCGTTCACGACGTGTGTTACCGCGGCCTCTTCGATCTGGACCAGGCCATCGCCACGGGAAAACCCGTGGGGCTGAAAACACTCGGCAACTGGAAGACCTTCTACGAAGCGCTCTCCTCGCTGCCGGAGCAGGCGCGACAAAGCTGGCTGGCGTTTGATCATTACTACTCCGATCAGGCCTTTCCCGCCGCGCTGCCGCTCGTCTTTGCCAACCATCCCAAGCGCCTGCTCGACGTGGGCGGCAACACCGGACGCTGGGCCGTGCAGTGCGCGCGCTTCGATCCCGACGTGCGGGTGACCATCGCCGACCTGCCTCAGCAACTTGCGCTGGCCCGCGAAGTGATTTGCGCCGAGAGCCTCGAAGCGCGCGTGGACTTCATTGCCGCCGATTTTCTCGATGAGTCGGCCGCGTTGCCCGAGGGCTACGACGCCATCTGGATGAGCCAGTTTCTCGACTGCTTCGGGGAGAAGGAAATCGTCTCCATCCTGCGCCGCGCCGCCCGGGCCATGAAGCCGGACAGCACACTCTACATCCTGGAACTGTTCTGGGACCGGCAGCCGAACGAGACCGCCGCCTTCTGCCTGCAACAGACCTCGCTCTACTTCACCACCATCGCCAACGGCAACAGCCAGATGTACCACTCCGACGACTTGCGCCGCTGCCTGAACGAGAGCGGGCTGAAGATCATCGAGGAGCGCGACCAGGTCGGCCTTTACCACACCCTGCTCAAGTGCCGGAAGGCGTGAGTGAGCAGGACGGCTTCGATCGGTAGGGCGACGCTGTCCTCAGCGCGCCGGGGTGAGGCGTGGGCAAGTTCTAAACATTCCGACCATTTGCGGCGCGGCGCGGTGAGACACCGCGCCCTACCACGCTGCTAGTGAATCATCATCTCCTGCGGATCCTCATCCTTCAGCCCGTACTTCATGGCGAAGCGGAGCAGGCCCAGGCTGTAGGGAGAGGTCGAGGCCGCGCCGCTGAAGATGCGACCGAGGTGCTTGTTGATGTGCGAGAAGGTCAATTTGACCAGCAAGGTGTCGCGCAGCATCTCGCCGACGTGAAAACAGGTGAAGAGCCGCCCGCTGTAAAAGTAGCCCGCGATCTCATGCCACGTCTCAAGGTGATGCGTGACGTGACGTTCGTATTCCTGGAACGACTCGGGCCGTCCATCGAGAATCGCCGCCGCCAGATCGAACGCGCTGGTCAGGCCGATGAACAGGCCGCTGGAAAACACCGGGTCGATGAACCCCGCCGTGTCCCCGACCAGCGCCCATCCGTCGCCGAACATCCGCGAGGAGACGAGCTGGTAATTGTCGTATTGCATGACTGGCGTCAGGCGCTTCGCGTTGCCCGCCACCTTGCGCAGCACGGAGTCCTGTTTGAGGAGGTTGTCGTATTGTTCCTCCTTGGTCGCGCCGAACTTCGGCAGATGCTCCGCGCCCAGCACCATGCCGACCGACACTTTTCCCGGCAGGGGAATGCGCCAGCTCCAGCCGTGGTCGATGCGCGTGGTGTGAACGTGTCCGCCGTGGTCGAGATGCGTGTTGTCCACGTGCCCGAACAGCGCGGCGTCGCGACGCGGCCCGGTGCGGCTCTCGATACCGAGCAAATTCGGCAGCAGCCGCACACGTCCCGTGGCATCGACGATCCAATCCGGCTGGCCGGTGCAGAATCCGCCGAGGGCGGTGAGCGTTTCGGCGTTCAATTGCACGCGGTCCGTGTTCCCGACCCGCTCCACGCCCGCGGCGATCTCGAAGACCATCGCCCCGGCCCGGCGCGCGGCGTTGAGGAAGGTGTCATCGAAGCGATCGCGGGGGACATTGTAAGCGTAGCGCGCCGTGCCCTTCCCGGTGAGCTGCTCGAACCAGAAACTGAAGTTCACTTTCTCCCCGATGTTGAACGTGGCGCCCGGCTTGAGCATGCTGTAGCCGCGCACCTCGTCCTCCACCCCGAGCGTTTGCAGCATCGGAATGATGGCGGGCACCAACGACTCGCCGACGATGAGCGGTGCGCGCTTGGGCCGGTGCAAAATCGCCACGCGCGCCCCGCCCTTCGCGAGCATGATGGCCAAGGTGCAAGCCGCCGGCCCGCCGCCGAGGATGGCGACGGTGGAGGCTTTGCCGTTGCTAAACTTCATTGACGCAGTTTCATCAGCCCGTTGGTTGTCAGGATCAATAATTCGCCGCCATGATAGGGTCCGTTTGTCTTAGGGATGTAGGCAAATGGCGGCGTGCCGGTGCGGTTAATGAAGTAAAGCTCGCCATGCTTGTGGCGGAGTGTCTCGTTGAGCGATCTGCCCCTGCTCCATTCTCCGGGAAAAATGTCGTCCACGGAGGGCCACTCGTTGGTATTCCCGTCCGCCTGCGAACTCTCCTTAGCGAGTTGGATCGAGCGCAGGTTTCCAGCGATGCCCGGCCCGCTGTACGCTTTGGCTCTTTTGAGACCGGGAAGGATGATGCACACGCCGAGTGCGATAATCACAATACCGGCGATCGCTATTACGAGCCGCTTCATTGCGCTGAGTCCCCTCAACTACGAGTTATCCCCATCTAGCAACCGCCCGATGCCGCCGAGCACGGAGCCCTCTTCACGTCCTCCGCGTCCCGTTTGCGGCGCGGCTGCGACGATGCGGCCGGCGAGACGGCTGAGCGGCAGCGATTGGAGCCAGATTCGGCCCGGGCCGCGCAGCGTGGCGAAGAACAAACCCTCCCCGCCGAAGAGCGCGCTCTTGATGCCGCCAACCATCTGGATGTCGTAGTCCACGCTGGGCTGGAACGCGACGATGCAACCGGTGTCCACTCGCATCAGTTCCCCCGGCGCGAGGTCGCGCTGGTAAATCGTGCCGCCGGCATGGACGAACGCGAGCCCGTCGCCTTGGAGCCGTTGGAGAATGAAACCCTCACCGCCGAAGAAGCCCGCGCCCAGCCGCTTGGTGAAGGCGATGCCCACGCTCACGCCCTTGGCCGCGCAGAGGAAGGCGTCCTTTTGCGCGAGCAGTTCGCCGCCCAGTTCGCTCAGGTGGACGGGAATGATCTTGCCGGGATAGGGCGCGCCGAAGGCAGCCTTCTTTTTCCCCATGCCGCGATTCTGGAACACGGTCATGAAGAGCGATTCGCCGGTGAGCAGGCGTTTGCCCGCGCCCATGAGCGCGCCGAGAAAGCCAGTGTTCTGTTGCGAGCCGTCGCCGAAGATGGTCTCCATCTGGATGCCATCTTCCATAAACATCATGCCGCCCGCTTCGGCGACGACGGCCTCCATCGGGTCGAGTTCGATTTCGACGAACTGCATGTCGTCGCCGTAAATCTTGAAGTCAATTTCGTGCATCGTTGGCATAACAATCTCCGTGTTGAATTTTCCCGGCGAGGTTGCGGGAACGGGATGAAATGTCAACGGCGCGGCTGGTGGAATTGGCCCCGCGCGTTTCTAAGGGGGCGTGCGAACAGTGCGGCCGCAGTCTCCCTCTCCCCTCCACGGGGAGAGGGCCGGGGTGAGGGGTGGGACGGACGATCGCTGGTATCGGCGGAGAATCTCTCGCTTGGTTCACCCCTCACCCTCAATCCCTCTCCCCGTGGAGGGGAGAGGGAGGTCTGCACCCGTCGGCTTTGGGTGTTCAGCATTGTTTCCCGGCCGTTCAGAAAATGAGATGCGCCGGGTTTCAAGGGGTGCATCTTGACACTGTTCTTGTTTGCCAACCAGTGCGGAGCGCGGCGTTTACGCCGCTTCACCGTTCGTAAGCCCGCTGGTCAATCGATCCGTCATCGCCCGCTTGGACGCTGAAGCGGCCTGAAGGCCGCGATCCA
>JANOQV010000069.1:0-20824 GCA_031414955.1 Pedosphaera sp.
GGCCGGGGCTTGGGCGCGGGACTGGGTTGACTTGGGGGCGATGCTTTTTTCATGTGACGACACGACAGCCATGTTCTTGTTTTTGCCGGTCGAGGAACCGTGACCACCTCACTTTAAGAACAGTGTCAAGATGCACCCGGCGCAGTTCACGGGAGGAGTTGAAGCTGGACAAGGCAAAACTGTTTGCTCAACGTGCCGAAGAACAACAGCACGCACATGATCTCTTCCGAAGAATTGCTCAAGCCCGTTTCTGAAGCGCAGCCCTGTGGGGAAGACCTTTACTACGATCCCGCCTTTCAGGAGTTGGAGTCACTGTTGCGGGGCAAACCGGAAACGCAATTTTCCCAGGCCGAGGAGCCGGATTGGAAGCTCTTGCTCAAGCGGTGTCTGGAGCTTTCCGCGCGTTCCAAGGATTTGCGGGTCGCCGCCGCCCTTTGTGTGGCGGCTTTGAAAACGGAAGGTTTGCCGGCTTTAAGCGAGGCGTTGAGCTTCCTGGCCGGTTTGGTCGAGAGCAACTGGGAACAGCTTTATCCCAGGCTGGATCCGGACGACAGCAACGATCCGCTACAGCGAGTGAACATCATCGGCGGACTATCCGCCTCTCTGGGCACGGATGGCGACCCGGTCAAGATGTTGCAGCGGTTACGGGCCACGCCATTGTCGAACTCGGCCCGCATGGGACGATTTAGTTTGAACGATCTGGTGTTGAGTCAGCCGGGCGCGGTGGCGCCAGAAGGTGTGACTCCCCCAAACTCTGCCCAGGTCGAAGCGGCCTTCCGGGACACCGGCCCGGAGCATCTGGCGACGGTAGAACGTGCCGTGGCTGACTCCATCGGCTGTCTCAAGCGGATCGATGAATTTCTTTCCCGGACCATCGGTGCGGACAAGTCGCCAAATCTCGCGGCTTTGCTTGCCCAGTTTCAGGAAATGCAAAAGTTCCTTGCGCCGCATCTCCCGGCCGGGGCTGACGCTACGCTTGAGTCTGAAGATTCAGAATCGCCGCCTTCAAATGGATCTGCGCCGGCCCGTTCGTCAACTCCCGGCCAGATTGAATCGCGCGAGGATGTCATTCGGATGCTGGATCGTCTCTGCGATTACTATGCGCGTCGCGAGCCTTCCAGCCCTGTCCCCCACGTCCTTAAACGCGCCAAGCGGTTGGCTCAGATGGATTTCATGCAGATCGCCCAGGATCTTTCTCCTGAAGCCGTCGCGCAATTGCGCGTCATTTTCGGGGAGAAGGATGAATCCGCCTCGTGATTTGAATGCGGTTGGCAAGAAATTCCATTGACAGCCTGAGCGTGGTTTCATAACAGCTAGAGCCGACAGCAACGCATCTCAAACTAAATTGAGTTAACTCGCCAAACCAACTGTTCATATGGCCAAATCAAGCAGTCAAAAATTCATCGCCCGAAACCGTGCACCCCGCGTGCAAATCGAATATGATGTCGAGCTGTACGGTGCGGAGAAGAAGGTTGAACTCCCTTTCGTCATGGGCGTCATGGCGGATCTCTCGGGCAAACCTGCCGATCCCCTGGCTCCGGTCGCGGATCGAAAAGCGCTTGAAATCGACATCGACAATTTTGATGAACGGCTCAAAGCCTCCAAACCTCGGGTCGCCTTTCAGGTTCCCAACACTCTGACGGGTGAGGGCAACATGAACGTCGAAATGACCTTCCAAAGCATGGATGACTTTTCCCCGGCTGCGGTGGCTCGCAAGGTCGATTCGCTCAATAAGTTGCTGACTGCCCGCACCGAGTTGGCCAATTTGCTCACTTACATGGATGGCAAGAGCGGAGCGGAAGAGACGGTGGCCAAGATGTTGAACGATCCCGCTCTCTTGCAATCGCTCGCCGCCGCGCCCAAACCTCAACCCCCCACCTCCTGATTTATGAACCCCGAAGCCCAAGCCCAAGCCGGCGGTGCCGCACCGTCCATTGAACTGAATGAATTCGAGTCCCTGCTGAACAAGGAGTTCAAAGCCAAGGATTCCAGCCGGCAGACTGCGGTGCAGACCGCCGTCCGCACCTTGGCCGAGCAGGCCTTGGCCGCTACGGCCTTGGTTTCAGATGATGCGGTCAAATCCATCAATGCCATCATTGCTGAAATCGACAAAAAACTTTCCGAACAGCTCAACCTCATTATCCACCATGAGGATTTTAAGAAGCTCGAGGGAACCTGGCGCGGCCTGCATCATTTGGTGAGCAATACCGAGACGGACGAGACGCTCAAGATTCGCGTGCTTAACATTTCCAAGAAGGAGATTGGCAGCACTTTTAAGAAATTCGCCGGTGCCGCTTGGGATCAGAGTCCGCTCTTCAAGAAATTGTACGAGGAAGAATTCGGCATGCCTGGTGGTCAACCTTATGGGGCCATCATCGGCGACTACAATTTCGATCATTCAGCGCCGGACGTGGAGATACTCAAAGGAATGGCGCAGATCGCCGCCGCCGCCCACGCCCCATTCATCACGGCCTCGGCTCCAACACTGTTCGGCATGGAAAGCTGGCAGGAATTAAGCAACCCGCGTGACTTGACGAAGATTTTCCAATCCCCCGAATACGCCCCTTGGCGATCGCTGCGCGACTCCGATGACGCCAAGTACCTTGGCCTGACCATGCCGCGATTTCTTTCTCGTACCCCCTACGGTGCCACGACCAACCCGGTGGACGAGTTTGCCTTCGAGGAGGACACCGAGGGCGCGGACCACAACAAGTATGTCTGGTCCAACGCGGCTTACGCCATGGGGACCAACATCACTCGTTCGTTCAAGCTCTATGGCTGGTGCGCGCGCATTCGCGGAGCGGAGAGCGGCGGCATGTTGGAGAGCTTGCCCTGCCACACCTTCCCCACGGATGACGGTGGCGTGGATATGAAATGCCCCACCGAGATCGCCATCACGGATCGTCGTGAAGCCGAGTTGGCCAAGAATGGCATGATGCCGCTCTCGCATTGGAAGAATACGGATTACGCCGTCTTCGTGGGCGCACAATCACTTCAGAAACCCGCTGTCTACGATGATCCGGATGCGACGGCCAATGCCAATCTGGCGGCTCGGATGCCGTATCTTTTCGCTACCTGCCGTTTTGCCCACTATCTCAAAACTATCGTGCGTGACAAGATTGGTTCCTTCAAAGAACGCGATGATATGCAGCAATGGCTGAACAACTGGATTAAGAATTACGTCGTCGCGGGAAACGCTTCCGAAATCGAAAAGGCTCGCCGTCCTCTGGCCGCGGCTGAAGTGGTGGTAGAAGAGGTGCCTGGCAATCCGGGCTATTATTCCTCCAAGTTCTTCCTGCGTCCTCACTACCAGTTGGAGGGTCTCACGATTTCCTTGCGTCTGGTTTCGAAGTTGCCTTCCGCGAAAAGCGGCTAGGTTCGAGTTTAATCTGATGGGCCTGCGTCCCGTGCTCTCGCAGGTTTGTTAGACCGTTAATCAAACACAAAGCGGCACGGAGCGTTAGAAAGCGAAAGGAACAATATGGCAGTGGACATGTTTATCAAGATTGGCAAGGTCGGTGGTGAATCCAAAGATAAGACGCATGCGGGCGAGATTGACGTTCTCGCCTGGTCGTGGGGAATGTCGCAATCCGGTTCGATGCATGTCGGCGGCGGTGGCGGCGCCGGCAAGGTCAATATACAGGATCTGAGTTTCACCAAATGGTTGGATGCCTCCAGCACCGAACTGATGAAAGCCTGCTGCGCTGGCACTCACATTGATCAGGCCTTGCTAATCGTTCGCAAGGCCGGGGACAAGCCGCTGGAATATCTGAAGATCAAGCTGACCAACGTGCTAATTGGTTCGGTGTCCACTGGTGGTTCCGGTGGCGAAGACCGGCTTACCGAAAACGTCACGCTCAACTTTGAGAAAGTGAACATCGAGTACAACACTCAGAACGAGAAGGGTGGCGTGGACAAGCCCTTCCTGGTGGGTTGGAACGCCTCGACCAACGAACCGGCCTAGTTCGATTTGACAGCCTGCCCCGGTGCCGGGGCAGGCCTCCCCATTGCATGACCGCCGAGGACTATCTCCGGGCTGGTCGTCTTGCTGACTGCCGCCAGTCGCTCCAGCAGGCGATCCGAAGCAACGCTGCAGATCCTAAGTTGCGGGTTTTTCTCTTTCAGTTGCTTTGCGTCACCGGGGAATGGGAGCGGGCTCTGAATCAACTCCAAGTCCTGGCCAGTCTTGGTCCGGAGACCCTGATGTTGGCGCGGGTTTTCGAGCCGGTGCTTCAATGCGAGATGCTTCGGGCCAAGGTCTTCGCCGGTCGGCACACCCCGATAATTTTCGGTGAACCGCAGGAGTGGATGGGTCAGCTTATTCAGGCCAATGAACTGACCGCTCAGGGGAAACTCGCCGCCGCCCAAACTTTGCGTGATCAGGCTTTCGAGGCTGCGCCGGCCTCGGCGGGCCAGATCGATCAAAAGCCTTTTGCCTGGATCGCCGACGCCGACATGCGGCTCGGTCCGATGCTCGAAGTCATCATGGAAGGGCACTATTACTGGGTGCCATTTTGTCGGATCCGGCGGCTCCATCTTGAGCCTCCAACCGACTTGCGAGATCTAGTCTGGGCTCCGGCGCAGTTCGTCTGGAGCAATGGCGGCGAGGCTTCAGGCCACATCCCCGCCCGCTATCCGCTGACCGAACAGTCCCCTGATGACCTGCTGCGGTTGTCGCGCAAAACGGACTGGATGGACCGTGATGGGCTGGTCACTGGTTTGGGGCAGCGCATCTTTGCTACGGACGAGACCGAGTATCCAATGCTGTCCTGTCGCACCCTCGATCTAGGGGAAGCCTCGTGAACTTATTTCCCCTCGTCGGTCTATGGCTGAACTGACCCCTTCCGAGCGGCTTCAGCCCTGCCTGCTGGATCGTCTGACCGACGATGAGCCGGATCAAAAGGAGGAGAGCCGCAACCAGCGCGTCGTCTCCTTGCCCAAGTACAAGCGCGGGGTTTTGCGCGATCTCGAATGGCTCTTCAACGCCAGTGCTCATCTGCCGGAGGAGGGCGGGCAGAAATTTCACCTCGCCGATTTTCCCGAGGCCCATCGTTCCGTGCTCAACTTTGGCACGCGCCACTTGTGCGGCCTGATCGCTCCCGACATGGAAGAATTGCAGCGGCAGATCAGCACCGCCTTGCAGTTGTTTGAGCCGCGTCTTCTGCGCCATACTCTGGAGGTCAAAGCGACCATTGATCGACACATGGTGGGCTTTGCCTTGCATGCCGAGTTGTGGGCCAATCCGATGTCGGAGAAACTGTTCCTCAAGACCAGCATCGATCTGGAGACCGGCCAGTGCCTGCTGGGGGATGGAACCAATGGATGAGCGGCTCGTAGAGCATTACAACACTGAACTGCGACATCTGCGCGAGATGTCTGCCGAGTTCGCGCGCGAGTTCCCAAAGATTGCCGGACGCCTTTCCCTCGACAAGGAAGCCAAGGAAATCTGCCCGGACCCCTACGTTGAACGATTGCTCGAAGGCTTCGCCTACCTCGCCGCCCGTGTTCACCTGAAGCTCGATGCGGAATTTCCACGTTTCACTCAGGCGCTGCTCGAAACTGTTTATCCGCATTACCTCGCGCCCATTCCTTCCATGGCCATCGTGCGCTTTGATCCTGAGGAGCAGGACAGCGGGTTGGCCACCGGAGTGAATGTCCCGCGAGACACCATCCTGCGCAGCAACCTGGGCAAGGGCGACCGCACCGCCTGCACTTTTCGCACCGCGCATAACGTGCGGCTCCTTCCGATTAAGATTACGGAAGTCACCTATTTCACCCGCGATGTCGCGTCGCTGAAATTGCCCGAAGGCGTGGCGGCCCGCGCGGCTATCCGCATCCGGCTTCAGGCCACGGCCGGTCTGACCTTTGACAAGATCAAGCTCGACCCGCTGACGTTTTACCTGCGCGGGGCGGACGAGTTTCCGGCCAGCATCTACGAGCAGATTTTCGCGCATAAGACCGGGCTGGTCATCCAGTCTGCCGCTGCTCCGCGCGAGACGTACGGCGTCGGCCCCGCCTCTTGCATCCAGCGCGTAGGCTTCGGCAATGAGGAGGCGCTGCTGCCGGTCAGCCCCTGTACTTTCGAGGGCTACCGCTTGCTCCGGGAATACTTCGCTTTTCCGCAACGGTTTCTTTTCTTTCAACTGGCCGGGTTTGCCGAGGCGCTGACCCGTTGCAAGGCCAGTCAGATTGATCTCGTCATCACGCTCGACGAGCAGGATACGCGGCTCGAGAACCGGCTGGATGCCACAAACTTCGAACTGTTCTGCACCCCGGCCATCAACCTCTTCCGCAAGACCCTCGACCGCATCAACCTTTCGGATCGCTTCTCTGAGTTTCACGTCGTCCCCGACCGGAATCGCCCGCTTGATTTTGAGGTTTATGAAATCAAGTCGGTGACCGGCTTTGGCATGCTGGCCGGCCAGGAGCAGGAATTCCGCCCCTTCTACCTGGCTAAGGACGCCGACATCGCCACCGGCGCGTTCTTTACCACCAACAGGGTGCCCCGCGTGCTCACGGCCAAGGAGAAACAGTTCGGCAAGGAATCCTCCTACTCTGGCACCGAGGTTTTTCTCTCGCTGGTGGACGCCACCGCCTCGCCCTACAAGACCGACCTGCGACAGTTGGGACTCGAAGCCTTTTGCACCAACCGCCATCTGCCGAATTTCATGCCGCTGGCCATCGGTCGGAGCGATTTCTCCGTCGAGGCCAGCGCCCCGATTACCGGGGTGCGTTGTCTGGGCGATCCGACCAAGCCCCAACCTTCTCTGGCCGAGGGCCGGTTCGCGTGGCGGCTCATCAGCCATCTTTCCCTCAACTACCTGTCCCTGCTCGACTCGGACACCGGCGAGGGGGCCGTGGCTTTGCGGGAAATTCTCAAGCTTTACTCGGACTCGAACGACCGCCAGATCGCGCGGCAGATTGAAGGGTTGCGCACCGCGCGTGTCGCGCCCGTCCTGCGCCGAGTCCAGACTCCGGGACCCATCACCTTTGCCCGCGGGTTGCAGGTGGAAATCAAGTTTGACGAGGCCGCCTTCGAGGGCACCGGCGTCTTCATTCTGGGCGCGGTGCTCGAACAGTTTTTTGCCAAGTACGTTTCGCTCAATTCATTCACGGAGACCGTGATCGTGTCACAACAACGCGGGGAGATCATGCGATGGCCGGCGCAACTGGGACGGAGACAAATCATTTGATGGGCCGGCTCCAGGGCGAGCCGTTCTCCTTCGACTTCTTTCGCGCTGTGCGGCTCCTGCAAGCCGCGCGGCGTGATCTGCCGCCCGTGGGCTACTCGCTTTCTCCGCGGCAGGATCCGCTGCGTTTCGTGCAGAATCCATCCCTGGCTTTCGCGCCCTCCACCATCGAGTCCGTCACCGCCGATCCGGCGGGTTTGCCGAAGATGGCTTTGCGGTTCTTCGGGCTGTTCGGTCCGCAGGGGCCGTTGCCGCCGCACTTGACCGACTACGCCCGGGAGCGGAAGCACAATCACGGCGATCCGACTTTCGTGGCTTTCGCCAACATTTTCCATCATCGCCTGGCCTCCTTCTTTTTCCGCGCCTGGTCGGACAGTCAAAAGGCCGTGGACATGGATCGGGAGCAAGGGCGTCGATTTCCCATTTATCTCGGCAGCCTCTTTGGCATTGGACTTGAATCGTTGCAGGGACGCGATGCGGTGCCGGACCTGGCCAAGATTTTTTTTGCCGGACGCCTCGCCTGTCCCACCCGGAACGCCGAGGGATTGGAAGCCATTCTCCAGGCCTTCTTTGAGATCCCCACTCGGCTGGAGACTTTCGTCGGGCATTGGATCGATCTGCCTCCCGAGAGCCGCTGCCGGCTGGGAGCTTCGCCCGAGACTGGCTGCCTCGGTCTCACCAGCATTGTCGGCTCGAAGATGTGGGATTGTCAGATGAAGTTCAGCATCCGCGTCGGCCCCATGTCGCTGTCCGACTACCATCGGATGCTCCCGGATGGCGAAGCCTTCCAGCGCCTGCAGAAGTGGGTGCTCAACTATGTCGGCCATGAGTTCCTGTTCGACCTCCAACTCGTGCTGAAGAAAGAGGAGGTGCCCGAAATCAAGCTCGGCACCAGCGGCAAGCTTGGCTGGACCACCTGGCTAAAGTCCGGCCCCCTGGCCCAGGACGCAGACAATCTGGTGGTCAGCGGTTCGAGAAATTGAGCGTTGCCCTCCTGCTTTCCATTGATTACCAACCCCTAAACTAAACACCTCTCAATTATGGCTGAAATACGTCGATCCACTCTGTTCGGAAAGCTCAACCCGATCGGCTACAAGTCGATTGAGGCCGCGACCGTGTTCTGCAAGATGCGCGGCAATCCTTACGTCGAGACTTCCCACTGGATTCATCAGTTGCTCCAGCTTCCCGACTCCGACTTCCATCGCATCATCAAACATTTCCAACTCGATCCCTCGCGGCTGGCCACCGACCTGATTGCCGCCCTGGACCGATTGCCCCGCGGGGCCACGGCCATCTCCGATTTCTCGCCGCATATAGAGGGCGCGGTCGAGCGCGGCTGGGTCTTTGGCTCGCTGCTCTTCGGCGAGTTTCAGGTTCGCACCGGCTATCTGGTGATTGGTTTTCTCAAGACCGACAGCCTGCGCAACGCGTTCCTTGGACTCTCTCGTGAGTTCTCCAAGATCAAGCTTGAGGCGCTCAGTGACGACTTCGCCCACATTGTGGGCGGTTCGCCCGAGGAGGGCTTGAGTGCCAGTGACGGCACCGGGATGTCCGCTGGCGCCGCGCCCGGCGAAGCCAGCGGCGCCCTGGCTCCCGCCGCCATGGGCAAACAAGAGGCGCTGGCCAAGTTTTCCATCGACCTGACCGAGAAGGCCCGCAAAGGCGAAATCGATCCCATCGTCGGACGAGACGAGGAGATCCGCCAGGTCGTGGACATCCTGATGCGCCGCCGTCAGAACAATCCCATCCTTACTGGCGAAGCGGGCGTGGGAAAAACCGCCGTCGTGGAAGGCTTCGCCCTGCGCATCGTCGCGGGCGACGTGCCCCCGGCCCTGCGCGACGTGACCTTGCGCACCCTCGACGTGGGCTTGCTCCAGGCCGGTGCCAGCATGAAGGGCGAGTTCGAGCAGCGCCTCCGCCAGGTCATCGAAGAGGTCCAGCAATCTCCCAAGCCGATTATCCTCTTCATCGACGAAGCGCACACTCTGGTCGGCGCAGGCGGTGCCGCCGGCACGGGCGACGCCGCCAACCTGCTCAAGCCCGCGCTCGCTCGTGGCACGCTCCGCACCGTGGCCGCGACGACCTGGGACGAATATAAGAAGCACATCGAGAAGGATCCCGCGCTCACCCGCCGCTTCCAGGTCGTCAAGGTCGAGGAACCGAGCGAGGCCAAGGCCATTCTCATGATGCGCGGCATCGTCGCGCCGTTGGAGAAACATCATCGCGTGCAGATTCTCGATGAAGCCATCGAGGCCGCCGTCCGGCTTTCGCACCGCTACATTCCGGCCCGCCAGTTGCCGGACAAATCCGTGAGCCTCATCGACACGGCCAGCGCGCGGGTCGCGGTCAGCCAGCACGCCGTGCCCGCCGAGGTGGACGACTGCCGCCGTCGCATTCAGGCGCTGGAGACCGAGTCGGAAATCATCGGCCGTGAACAAAGCGTCGGCCTGGATCACAAGACCCGCGTGGCTGAGTTGAACGACAAGCTGGCCCAGGAGCGCGCCGCACTGGTCGAGCTGGAAAAGCATTGGGAAGAGGAAAAGGTGCTCGTGGCCAAGGTCCTCGATCTGCGCGCCAAACTCCGCGCCGCCGGCTCCACCGTCGATGCCCAGCCCAACGAGTTGAAGCCCGGCCTGACCGCTGACCCCAAGGATGCCCTCACCACCGAACAGCGCGACGTGCTGCTCACCGAACTGCGCGCGCTTCAGCAGCAGCTCGCCGAGTTTCAGGGCGAATCCCCGCTCATCTTCCCCAGCGTCGATCAAGGGGCCATTGCCAGCGTCGTCGCGGATTGGACCGGCATACCCGTCGGGCGCATGGTCAAGAACGAGATCGAGCAAGTGCTCGGCCTGGCCGACATCCTCGAACGCCGCGTCATCGGCCAGCGTCACGCCCTCGAAACCATCGCCCGCCGCATCCAGACCAGCCGCGCGCGGCTCGACAACCCCAACCGCCCCGTCGGCGTCTTCATGCTCGTCGGCCCCAGCGGCACGGGCAAAACCGAGACCGCCCTCACCCTGGCCGAGGCGCTTTACGGCGGTGAGCACAACCTCATCACCATCAACATGTCTGAGTTCCAGGAAGCCCACACCGTCAGCACGCTCAAGGGTTCGCCTCCCGGTTACGTCGGCTATGGCGAGGGCGGTGTCCTGACCGAGGCGGTCCGTCGTCGCCCCTACAGCGTGGTGCTGCTCGACGAAGTGGAGAAGGCCCACCCCGATGTCCACGAGATTTTTTTCCAGGTCTTCGACAAGGGCTGGATGGAGGACGGCGAGGGCCGTTCCATCGACTTCAAGAACACCGTCATCATCCTGACCAGCAACGCCGCCCAGGATGTCATCATCAACATGTGCAAGGATCCCGAGTTGCTCCCGGAGGCCGAGGGTCTGGAAAAAGCCATGCGTGGTCCGCTGACCAAGGTCTTCCCCGACGCTCTGCTCAACCGCCTCGTCGTCACGCCGTTCTATCCCATCAGCAAGGAGATGCTCCGCATCATCATCAAACTGAACCTGAACAAGGTGGAGAAGCGCGTGCGCGAGAATCACAAGGTGCCCTTCACCTATGACGACACCGTGCCGGAACTGATCGCCCAGCGTTGCACCGAGCTGGAGCGCGGTGCGCGCATGGTCGATGCCATGATCACCAACACCCTGCTGCCGGAGATCGGCCGGGAGTTCCTGAGCCGGATGGTCAGTGGCGCCGTCCTCAGCCGGGTCCACGTCAGTGTCGAGGAGAACAATTTCGCACTGAAGTTTGACTGAGCCCGAACTTCAAGATCCAACTGTGCCGCGCCAGCGGGCCAGACCGCCTTCCGATTGACTGGAGATCGCTCCAGGTGCGTCTTGAGGAAGTGTGTTCGTTCGGTTGCGGGTCGGACGGTTTGGAGAGTCTGCCCAAACGGATCGCTCGGCCCGGTGCCGGACTTGCGTTGTCCGGTGGCCATGTCTTCTACTCCGCGCCAACGTGAGCCTTGTCCAAAACCGAAAACCCGCGCTGACGTTTATCTTCGTCACGCTGGTGCTGGACGTACTGGGCGTCGGACTAATCATTCCGAACCTGCCGTTGCTGGTGAAAAATTTCTCCGGCGGCAGCACCGCCGCCGCCTCGCACACGGTCGGCTGGCTCGCGTCGCTCTACTCGCTGATGCAGTTTGGGTTTGCGCCCCTGGTCGGCAGCCTGTCGGATCGTTTCGGCCGTCGGCCCGTGATTCTCACGGCCTTGCTCGGCTCGGGACTGGATTATTTCCTGATGGCTTTCGCGCCCAACCTCGGCTGGTTCTTCGTCGGGCGAATCATTTCCGGCATCACCGGGGCCAACATCACCGCCGCCAGCGCCTACATCGCGGACATCAGTCCGCCGGAGAAACGCGCGGCGAACTTCGGCCTCATCGGCGCGGCCTTCGGCATCGGATTCATCGCCGGGCCGGCGCTGGGCGGCGTGCTGGGCGACCTGGACCCGACCCTGCGCCTGCCTTTCTTCGTGGCCGGCGGACTCACGCTGGTGAACTGGCTCTACGGTCTCTTCGTCCTGCCCGAGTCGCTCCCGCCGCAACACCGACGCCAGTTCAGTTGGGCGCAATCCAATCCGGTCGGCTCCCTGCTCGCGCTGCGCCGTCATCCGGTCGCGTTTGGTCTGACTGGAACCTATTTCCTGATCAACGTTGCGCATCAGGCGCTGCCCAGCACCTGGGTGCTCTACACGGGCGAGCGCTAGCAGTGGACCAGTCGCCAGGTTGGCATCTCGCTCGCCATCGTGGGACTCATGGCCGGCATTGTGCAGGGCGGATTGACGCGCTTCATTGTGAAACGATTTGGCGAAGCGCGCACCGCCCTCTTCGGCCTCTGCGTCGCCGTGCTCAATTTCGCCGCCTACGGATTCGCGACCGAGGGCTGGATGATCTACGTGATCCTGATCGTTGGATCGCTCGGCAGCGTGACCGGCCCGGCGGTGCAGGGATTGATCTCGCGCAATGTCGGCGCGGACGAGCAAGGCGGCGTGCAAGGTTCGCTCACCAGCCTGATGGGCGTGGCCGGCATCATCGGCCCGCCCATCGCCACCACCTTGTTCGCCTACTTCATCCGCAAGGACTCGCTCGTTTACCTGCCCGGGGCCGCGTTCCTGTTCAGCTCCCTGCTGATGCTGCTGGCCATGCTGCTGGCACTGGTTTCCTTCAAACGCAATGCGGTCCACTTCACGCGCTGACCCTTGCGATGCAAAACTCGTGAACTATTGTTCAGCCATCAACACCCAAGCCACCGAGGCCCAGAAAACGTCCGAGCGCGAACATCTTGTCCGCGCGAACAAGTCCTGCATCCGAAGGCACTCCTCCGAAGAAACCCGTCCGTTCCCGCGGGTGCTTCGTCTTGCGCTCCTCCTCGTCACGCTCGCGAGCCTCGGCTTCCGCCCGGCCCCGCCGCCGCCATTCCCGGACTTCGACCAGCGCCCCCGCCAGACCACGATCGACGCCGCGAAGCAAATTGCCGCCGCGGAACTTCAGGCCGCGCAGCCGGAATCACGGGTCGCCTTCGATGCCGTGACGCACAGCGCCGCTCATGTCACCGCACGGCGCGGATTCCTCAGTCAGACGGCACCAGCTTCGGCCAGGGGTGCCGCCGCGATGCCGACCAACCCTCACCGACCCACGCGCCAGTTTCTCAACCAGCACCGCGCACTCTTCGGCCACGGACCCGAGGCGCTGGACGAGTCCACGGTGAAACGTGACTTCGTGACCGCGCATAATGGCCTGCGCTCCGTGGTGTGGGAACAACGCCTCCACGACATCGCGGTCTTCGAGGGCGTGTTCATTGCACACACCACGGCGCGCGGAGAACTGGTCAGTGTTTCGAGCCGCTTCATCTCCGACCGCGCGCGCACCGCACTACGCGCCGAGGCCAATGCCGTCCGCCCCCAACTCACCGCCAGCGAAGCCGTGCGCCGCGCCGCGCAAAACCTCGACGTACCGCTGATGCCGCGCGACCTCGCGGTGATCGAGAAGTCCGCCGCTCCGGCGCAGCGCCATCGCCTGCGCGCCGTCGGCCTGACCGGCGAGACGAGCGCCGAATTGATCTGGCTGCCGATGAGCGAACAGGAAGTCCGCCTTTGCTGGGACGTGATCCTGAAACCCAGTTCGCGCGCCGAAGTCTTCCGCGTGATCGTCGATGCGCAGTCCGGCACCGTGCTCCTGCGCCGTTGCCTGACCACTTATCTCACCGATGCCACCTACCGTGTCTTCATCGGCGACAGCCCGACGCCGCTCTCGCCTGGTCACGCCACGCCGTTGACCACGCAGCCGCCGCTCGTCGCGCGTTCGCTCGTCACCTTGAGCGCGCTCGACACCAACGCCTCGCCCCACGGCTGGATCGACGACGGGGTCAACGAAACGCGCGGCAACAACGCCGACGCGCACCTGGACCGCGACGGCAACGACGCGCCGGATCTGCCGCGTCCGCAAGGCTCGCCCTTCCGTGTCTTCGATTTCCCGCTCGATCTCGGGCAATCTCCTAACACGTATGGCGATGCTGCCGTCACGCAGTTGTTTTACTGGAACAACTGGATGCACGACCGGCTCTACGAACTCGGCTTCACCGAGGCGGCGGGCAATTTCCAGTTGAACAACTTCGGGCGCGGCGGACTGGGCAACGATCCCGTGCAGGCCGACGCGCAGGACGGCGAGGGTTTTAACAATGCGAACTTCTTCACCCCGCCCGACGGCCAGAGTCCGCGCATGCAGATGTTCATCTTCCCCGGCCCGGAGCCGGATCGGGACGGTGATCTCGACGCCGAGGTCATTCTCCACGAGTACACGCACGGGCTGAGCAATCGCCGCGTGGGAGGCGGCGTCGGCATCTCGGCCCTGCAAACCGCTGGCATGGGCGAGGGCTGGTCGGACTTTTACGCGCTGGCCCTGTTGAGCGAACCGGCGGACGACGTGAACGGCAACTACGCCGCCGCCGGCTACCTCAGCTACCTCTTCCTCGGCCTGCAACAGAGCCATTACTTTGGCATCCGGCGTTTTCCCTACTCCACCGACATGGCGAAAAATCCGCTGACCTTTCGCGACCTCGATCCGGCCCAGGCCAACCCGCACATCGGCATCCCGCGCAGCCCGGTCTTCGGCGGCGTAAGCGCGAATGAAGTCCATGCCCAGGGCGAAGTCTGGTGCGTCGCGCTCTGGGAGGCGCGGGCGAATCTGATCAACAAGCACGGCTGGACCAACGGCAATCAACTCATCCTACAGTTTGTGACCGACGGCATGAATCTCTCGCCGCCCAATCCCGATTTCCTCCAGGCGCGCGACGCCATCCTGCTCGCGGATGAGATCAACAGCGGCGGCTCGAATCGCGATGAACTGTGGAGCGCCTTCGCCAAGCGCGGGATGGGCGCGGACGCCACTTCGCCCGGCAGCCACACCACGGCGGGGATTGTGGAGGCGTTCAACCTGCCGGACGATCTCGGCCTGCAACCGACGGCCGGATTTTCCGCGCGCGGACCGGTCGGTGGCCCGTTCACTCCGAACTCCACGACCTTCACGCTTCAAAACTTCGGCAGCAACGCGCTGGTCTGGAATGCGGGCGCGGCGGCGAACTGGTTGAACATCGTCCCCGGCGGCGGCTTCCTCGCCACGGGCGCGAACGCCAGTGTCACCGTCTCGCTCAACGCCAATGCCGCCGCGCGGCCCGCCGGCCTCTACAACGACACGGTGCGCTTCACCAACGTGAGCTCGGGCCGCGTGCAATTGCGCTCGTTCAAGCTGCGCGTCGGCCAGCCGGATTATTTTACCGAACAGTTCGAGGGTAATTTCGATCTGGCCTGGTCCTCGTTCACCTTCACGCCCGATGCGTCGGCCAGCTTCTATTCGATGTGCCGCGAGGCGGTGACGAATTTTCCGACCGATCCCGCCGGCGGCACGGTCCTCGCGCTGGGCGACGACACTTTTCTCCCGTTGACGATTCCCGGCACCAATCGCGTCTCCATTTACGGTCACGCCACCAACACGCTCGAAGTCGGCAGCAACGGCTACCTCACTTTCGGCCCCGGCGATTCGGACATGACCGAGACGCTCATCGATCATTTCAACCGGCGGCGCGTGACCGGCTTCTTCCGTGATTTGCATCCCGGCCAGGGCGGCTCGATCTCGTGGCGGCAGTTGGATGACCGGGTGGCCTTCACCTGGCTCAACGTCCCGGAGTTCGACCTCGTGAACAGCAACAGCTTTCAGATCGAACTGTTCTTCGATGGGCGCATTCGCCTGAGCTACTTGAAGGTCGATGCGACCTTCGGACTCGCGGGACTGTCGCAAGGACTTGGACTCCCGGCGGGCTTTGATGAAAGCGACTTGAGCAGCTCCGCCTCCTGTAGCTTCTCGTTGAGCATCGCCACGCCGCCCACGCTGACGGAGGGTAACGGACTGTTGATCAACGCCGGGCAGGTGTTCATGCCGACGGCGCGCGCGACCAACCTGACCGTGACTCTCTCCTCGAGCAACACCGCCGCAGTGATTGTGCCCGCGAGCGTGGAGATTCCCGCCGGCCAGACCAACGCCTTCTTCGACATCACCGTGGTGGATGATGCGTTTCTCGACGGAACACAAACCGGCGTCATCACCGCCACGGCGCCCGACATCGATCCCGGCACACGCCTCGTCTTCGTGCATGACAACGAGACCGCCGTGCTCGGACTGCTGGCCCCGGCGTTCGTGAGCGAAGGCCACGGAGCCACGCAGGGCATCGTCGCGGTCTTCGGAACCGTCGGCGCCGACACCACAGTTCAGCTCGCTTCAGACAACACCTCGGAATTGATCGTGCCCGCCACGGTCGTCATTCCCGCCGGCCAGATTGCCGCCGCCTTCACCATCACCATCGTGGACGACACGGAGATGGATGGCGCGCAACTCGCCAGCATCACCGCCTCGGTCGCGAACTGGACGCCGGCTACCGTCACCGTCATCGTGAGCGACAACGAATCCAACGCGCTCCTGTTGTCCTTCATTGCGCCGCAAATTCTGGAGAGCGTCGGCGTGCAGCCGAACTGGGGCGCGGTAATTCTCGCCGGCACGTTGCCCACCAACCTCGTGGTCGCGCTCGGCTCCAGCGACACCACGGAATTGATCGTACCCTCGACTGTGACCATTCCCGCCGGTCAACTGGCCGCCGCGTTCAACGTCGCCGTCCTCAACGACTCGCTGGTGGATGGAACCCAACTCGTCACCGTGACTGCTACCGCGCCCGGTCTGCAAAGCGCCAGCAACAGCGTGTCCGTGCTGGACGATGAAACCCCGCCGCGCCTTTCGATTTTCCAGACCAGTCACCAGGCGGTACTTTCGTGGACGACCGTGGCGGGAAACATTTATCAGTTGGAAACCAAACGTGAGTTGAGCGGTGCCTGGACGAATGCCGGCCCGTTGCGGCCAGCCCTGGGGGAGTTACTCTCGGTCACCAACCCCCTCTCGCCGACCCAGCAGTTCTATCGCGTGGTGGTTCCCTGAACCGTGCGCGTCGGCGGAGTTTGCCCGAACCTGCTGGCTGCTTTCAAAACGTGGTGAGCCGCAGGCGTAAAAACGGGCGGAGCTGCTTTGGCGAAATCCGGGAGGGCGTGATGACAGTCCGAACGGCGCCGGCTCCGGGCCGATTTCTCCATCTCTCCAGACTCAAACAGGGGGCGACTTCGGGCGTTGCTTCGTTCGAGGTTGATGGCCAGGCGAATCCACGGATGCGCCTAGCCGAGATAGACTTCGACGTATCTTCTCGCCGCCACGCTTTCCCGCAGGCCGCGTTTGATCGTCGCGGCATCCAGCGTCTCATCGATCTTGATGCGTAGGCCGCCATACGTCTTGGAGCCGAACTGAAGACGAAATTTGGCGTGAGTGACCTCGCCGTCCGGGCCGGTAATCGGGCCTTCCCGGTCGATTCGCTTGGCCCGGTTCTGGCCCAGTTTGAAAACACAATCGTGCGTCTTGTTCGCCTCCGCGCCGGACACCGAATTCAGATCCCATTTGTCGATCAACTGCCCGACCTCATCCATGTCCTTGCCCACCGTGTCCATTTGGTTGCTGTCCTGGATCGTGCGCGTTTGCGAAGCAGGCGCGACTACCGGCGTTGCGGCGGCCGTCAGTGCTCCGGCCGTGTTGCAGCGCGGACAAAACTTCTGGCCGGCGGAGCCAAGCGAGAAAGCGGCTCCGCCCGAGGAACAAGCGGCGTTACTGCAAGTGTAGTAGGGCATATTTTGAATTCCTCTCCATTCGTGAACCGCGAACCTGTCAGAACAGGTCTTCGTACTCTGCCAGCGCAGTATCTTTTCCATCCTCCGAGGCCATGAGGCAATAATTTTACGGGTTGTTTCTCATGCCGCGCCCAGACGCGACTCGGGTCGTTTGCCAACAGGCTTCAAGCAATCGAGGCCATCCGTCGGAAACCCGCCGCCACCAGCCAGGGACGCAACTTTGGCTGCCAGACTTTGTCCACGAAATGCCTTTGGCCGGGGGTCATCCGGCCGCCGGGCAGGTTCGCGACCGGGGTGCGTCCCGGTTGATAGCGGCGCTTCACCTGATGCAGGCCGCGAGAATTTTTGCGGAGGTAATGGTCAATCCCATCGAAGAGGAATCTCGGCGGCAGGAGCAAGATTGGGGCGGCCCCGGGGCCAGACGGCGCGGCCTGGCTCTGGGCCAGGTTCAACTGGAGCGGACGCAGCGCGGCCTCGATCTGAAGATTGATCGGCGGCAGCACTGGAGCCGCACTCAGTCGGGCCGGCGCGGGCCGGGCGCAAAAAATTTCGTAAAGAGCCACCGCCCTGGGAGTGGTCGGAAACTGCCGGTATTCCTGCACCAGAAAAATAAAGAGCAGATCGATTTGAACCGCGCGCACGCCGTGGTCCAACAGATCGATCAACTCCTGGCCGCCGCGGCTGAAGTAATCGTCGAGGTCAATGGGCACGGGAAAAGTTTAGCGAAGCCGGCCGGTGGGGCAACGACCGACGCGTGGCGATTTTTCACCTGCTTCTTGATGGCGGCGGCCGGCCGGGCATGGCACAAACAGCCGCACCAGCATCCATGAGCCATATCGTGCCAGACCAGAATGCCGCGCCACCGCGCCGGGTGATCGGCCCTCCTCTTTCCCAGAAGCGTTGTGCCTGGTGCGCCACCCGGCTGGATATTCATCAGGCTGCGCGCGGCCCGACTTGTGGCAAGCCGGCCTGCCGCCAGAAGCAGGCCGTGGCGGCGGCGGCGCAGCGTCAACAGGAGGAAGTGGCTGATGCGTGGCGAGCCGCGGTGGAGTTTCGCGCGCGGGTGGCTCCAGCCCTGGGCGTGGCCGAGCCGCAGTCCCTGACCCTGGCCCTCGTGCCGCATTTCCAACGCGCGGTGGTCAAACTCCCGCGGCCGCGCCGGGCGGAATTCCGCGCCCATCTGCTTCGTGTGGTGCGACAGGCCTTCGAGGAAAAGCTGGATGAGGCCAGTGTGGCGGCTCTGGCTGAGGAACTTGGCCAAGCGGTGCCGCCGCCGCCCGCCTTCCCCGAAGCGGGCGCGGCCTGCGCCACTTGTCGCGGCCACTGTTGTCGCAACGGCGGCACGCACGCCTATCTGAATGCCACCGTCCTGCGCAGCTTTCTCGCCCGCCACGCCGGGCTGCGCTGGCGGGAAGTGGTCCGCATCTACTGGGAAAAACTGCCCGACCAGTCCTTTGATTACTCGTGCGTCTATCACGGCCGGGGTGGATGTGGTTTGCCGAGGGAGATGCGCTCCGGCATCTGCAACCAGTATCTTTGCGCCGGTCTGAAAGAATTGCGCGAAACTCTCGCCGCCTCCGGGCCTGGTCCCGTGCTGGTCGTGGCCGCGAGGGGCGAGGCAATCGGCCGGTCCGTCCTGATCAGCCGGGCCGGCAGCAGGTTGCGCGTGCGAAAAATCCCGAAGCCCAAACCATGAGCCAGGCCAACGAAGGCGAGCCGACTTTGCCACTGGAGGAAGCCCTTGCCTTGGGCGTGCAACAGCATCGTTCCGGACGGCTGTCCGAGGCGGAGCAACTCTACCGGCAAATTCTGCAAGCCGTTCCCGAGCAGCCCGACGCACTGCACTTTCTGGGATTGCTCCTGCATCAATCCGGCCAGAGCGACGCGGCGATTGAATTCATCCGCCGGGCCATCGCCGCCGCGCCCAAGCATGTGGATGCGCATAACAACCTCGGCAATGTGCTCAAGGAGCGGCACCGCCTCGACGAGGCGGAGACGGCCTTCCGACAGGCTCTCGCCCTCGCTCCAGCCCATGTGGCCGCGCTGAACAACCTCGGCGTGGTCCTCCGGGAAAAAGGCCGGCTCGACGAGGCCGTGACTGCCTACACGCAAGCCCTCCGGTGGCAGCCCGATTTTCTGGACGCGCACTTTAACCTTGCCCATGCGCTGGCCGACCAAGGCCGCGTGGTCGAGGCGGCGGCGGCGTGCCAGGCCGTGCTCGCCCTGGCCCCGGCGCATGTCGGAGCTCATTTCCAACTGGGCCGGCTTCATCGCCGCCAAGGTCGAAAAACCGAAGCCCTGGCCGCCTTTCGCCAGGCCATTCTCGGTCAGCCCCGTTATGCGCCCGCCCATTTTCAGTTGGCCAACACCCTGATGGAGGGCGGTCTGCTTCAGGACGCCGACGAAGCCGTGGCCGCCTATCGTCGAGTCATCGAGTACGACCCGCGACTCAGCAAGGCTCACGAAAAATTGGGCAACCTGCTTAACCTGCTCGGGCGCGGCGAGCAAGCGGCGAGGGTCTGGCAATACTGGCTCCAGTGTGAGCCGGACCATCCCATCGCCCGGCACATGACCGCCGCCACCTCCGGGCTTCGACCCGCCCGCGCGGAGGACGGGTACGTCACGCAAGTTTTCGATGATTTCGCCGCCACCTTCGATGAGCGGCTCCAGCAACTGCACTACCGCGCGCCTGAGTTGGTGGCCGAGGAAGTGGCCCGCGAACTGGGCCGGCCCGCCGGCCATCTGGCCGTGCTGGATGCTGGTTGCGGCACCGGACTCTGCGGCCCTGGGCTGCGACCCTATGCCCGCCGGTTGGAGGGGGTCGATCTCTCCACCGGCATGTTGGAATTGGCGCGGGCGCGGGGCGGCTACGATGAACTGGTGGCCGCCGAGTTGACGGCCTTTCTGAGTCGCACGCCGGGGCACTACGACCTGATTGCCTCGGCGGACACGCTGGTCTATTTCGGCGACCTGCGGCCGATCCTGGCCGCGTCGCGCCACGCGCTGCGGCCCGGCGGCTGTCTGGTTTTCACCGTGGAACGCCTGGCGGAGGAGGGGGCCGGGGCCGGCTTCCAACTCCACGCCATGGGGCGCTACCGCCACGGCGCGGAGCATGTGCGGAAATGTTTGTCCGACGCGGGGTTGGCGCTGCGCCGTCTGGAGTGCGCCGAACTGAGGATGGAAGCGGGAACTCCTGTGCCTGGTTTCGTGGTCGTGGCCCGCCGCAATCCGGAGGACGCGCCATCGGCGCCGCCTCCCCTCGCCGTGGCTGAAGCAAGCGAGGGGCACCGCTAACTGCACCTTTAAGAGCCGGTCTGAAAATTCGGCCCCGGAGTGCGCCCGTCCTCGGGCGCAGCCAGGTGATGACGCCGAGCGCGTTGGAGAAATCCACACCGGCCGCCTTTTCCACGTTGCTG
>JANOQV010000070.1:0-3066 GCA_031414955.1 Pedosphaera sp.
GTGACGGTGAACTGCGTATCGGCGACGAAGCCCTCGGTGCCCGCAGAGTTTGGCGTGCCGGGTGTGGGCGCAAGCATGTAGCGCCCGGCTGTCGTCTGCACTGTCGCCAGCTCGGGCAGGACCAGCAGTTCGGTGCTCGCCGCCGTTTCGTTCAACGCCTGGATCGCCAGCACATTCGCGCCCGGCACGAGCTGCGAGGCGCCCTCAGAAATCTCCAGCGATTCCCACGCCAGCGCGGCGTTGCGGGAGCGGTCGCTCGTGGCGGTTGAATTCCACTGCACCGTCGCGGGCGCATTGCGGCGGACGATCTCGAGGCCGTTGAGATAAGCGACGAACCCGTCGTCAAATTTGACTCGAAACTGGAGCGCGTCCCCGGCGGGCGAGCCGCTTACTGTGAACGGGAAACGCAGATACGCGGAGGCGTTCACATTGCGCATCGCGCCGAGAGGGGTGCCGATCAGGTTGATGAAGCTGAACGGACCGAGCGGCGATGCGCCGGCGGCGAGTTGCGCGATTTCCTCCGGCGTGAGCGCGCGGCTCCACACGGCGAAGTCATCCATTTTCCCGCCGTAGCCGCCCTGCGGCGCGGAGCCGATAAAGAAGGAACGGATCAGCCCGAACGCCGTCGTGTTGGTGCCCTCCGTGAGGAGCGCGCCGTTCTGCCAGATCTGTTTCGTGCTGCCGTTCTTGATGAAGACGTAGTGGTTCCATTGCCCGCGCCACTTCGTGCTGTCCGGCACCGCGACAGAGATGCGATTACTCGGTCCGCAGCAGCCCGCGGTGTCCCAGTAAAACGTCGAGTCGCTGTACGGTGTGTGGGCGTTGAGCTGCCGTGTGCCCGTGCCCGTCGTTGTGTCATCACCGTAGAAAAGGGAGTCGGGCTGAGGCTGCGAGGCATCGCCATACATCCACACGCTGACGGTCACCTGATTTGACACGGTGATGGCATCAAGTCCGCCGGTGGCCGCCGCCGCGACCCGGACACGGTTCCCGGCGGTGTTCGGGAAATTCATCGCGCGATCTCCGGGCAGGCCCGTGCGTCCCAGCGCGTCGCCCGTGAGTGCCGCGCCGTTCTCGATGACACCATGACGCGCGTTCCCGCTCAAGTCCGTGGCCTGAGTCGGGGATGAGTCGTTGAAATTGTAGAAGATAAGCAGCCCGCTAGTGTTGTTGCTGCCCAGGTCGTAGCCCGCGCCAGCGGTGCCACTCTGCCAGCCGCCATCGCCGAAGGCCGCCGCTGTCCACGTCGCGCCCAGCGTGTCATTCGCGGGCACCAGCGCGCGGGTGACACTGCCTTGCTGCACCAGATTACCCGCGAGCACGGTGCGCGCGGTTCCATAACTCGCGTCCTCGCGCTGCGGCGGGTAATTCAGAAACTGCGACACCACCGCGCCATCGGGCTTCGTGAGCAGCACGGACTCACCCGCATTGTTGAGCTGGAAATTCGTGTGCAGTGTCACCGCCGGATTCGTGCGGTTTTTTCCCGAGGCAAAGACGACGAGATAGCCGCGCCCCGCGAGCGTCACCGCTGGAAAGCGCCATTTCATTGGCACCGCCGGGTCATCGCTCAACCACCAGCCCTCGAGGCTCACCTCGGCCGCCGTCGTATTCACCAGCTCGATCCAGTCGGGATTCGCGCCATCCTCATCCGTGGCGGACGCGGCATTCTCTGCGACGAATTCGTTGATCACCACCTGCGCCTCCGCGCTCCCACCGAGCGCGATGATGAGCAGGAGCGTGAAGAGCCGGGGGATCATTTCGAACAATCTGAAACGGTTCTGAGTAATCACGAGGTCGATGCCCGTTCCTCGGTTGCGCGACGGCGCTGGCGCCGCTCATCGCCGGACACCGGAGTATCAAGGCACGCGTCATCGACGCTTCCCGGCACAGGTGAGTGGCTTGTTCCAACTCGGTTTTGCATGAGTTTTTCAGCTGATTTGATCACCCTTCGCAAGCCCGCTCTCACGTCCGCATCTCGTGGTGGTCGAGGTGAAAAGACTCTGTTTGGAAATAGGCCTCCGCTGGAGCGAGGCCTCGCACGCCGAAAAGTCACGCTGACAAGACGGCGGCGTTCCGAAAGTCTGGCGCATGTTCGTCGCTCGATTTGGCACACTGTCATCCGCATGCTCGCTCCGGCTGGCGCTGGCGTTCATCAGCGTTCATTTTGCCGCCCCTATGGGCGGTTGACCAGCCGTATCCTTTCGGGTTTTGAAACCCCGCGTGGTTTTAGCCGAACGAGCGATTCCATAATCCGGCGCGGGGCGTTGAGAATCGCGGGCAGGCTGGCCTGGCGCTGTTGGAGTCCCTGGCAGCTTTCGATCAGGAGCGGTTCGGCCTCGGCGTAATTCTTTTGGCCCGCCAGTCGGACGGCGCTCGCCCTGCTTTTCACTTGGCTGGCAGCAGCTTCACGATGCCCGTATGGCCTTCCGACTCCGCCAACATCAGTGCTGATCTTCGTTCGCTGTTCAACAACGTGGTGTCCGCACCGTGTTTCAACAGAAGTTTCACAATGCTCGTGTGGCCTTCCCATGCCGCAGCCATCAAAGGCGTCCAGCCGTGGCTTGATGCGGCGTTGACCTTCGCGCCGCGCGCCAACAGCAGGCGGACCGCGTCGGTGCGCCCCCGCATCGCCGCGTGGAGCAACGGTGTGTTGCCGCCGGAGTCGGCGAGATTGACATTCGCCTGACGGTCGAGGAGCAGCCGCATCACCTTCAAGTGCCCGCGCACTGAGGCGTAGGCCAGCGATGACATGCCGTCGGTGGTGGCGCGGTCATCCGCCGCGAGGCCGGAAGCCAGCAGCAACTCGACGATGGCGCGGTGACCACCATAGGCAGCGGTATGGAGGGCGTTGGCTCCATCGTTGTCCACGGCCAGGAGATCGGCATGACTCGCCAGCAGAGCCCGCACGGTTTTCTCGCGACCAAGATAGGCCGCCGCCGCGATGGCTGGTTGGGTCGCGATGTCCCGGACGTTCGGGTCGGCCCCCTGCTTGAGCAGCAGGATGGCTTTCTTCTCATCGCCTTTGTAGATGGCGTTGATGAGTTCCTCCGCTGGCGTTGCGGCGAA
>JANOQV010000071.1:0-6384 GCA_031414955.1 Pedosphaera sp.
AAAATCCTGGCGCGGGAGCAGGGCTATTTTGGCGGCCACGCCGGGCGGATGAACTATCAGGCCGTGGCGCGGCGCGGCTGGCCCATCGGGAGCGGCGCGGTGGAAAGCGCGTGTCGCCAGAAGCAGTGCCGCTTCAAGCGGGCCGGACAATTTTGGACGCGGCCCGGCTTGCGCGCTCTGCTCGCCCTCGACGAAGCCCGCCGCAACCACCATTGGGATCAACTCTGGCAACCCGCCTAATTAAGAACGGTGTACGGATGCACCCGTTGGGCCTGAATCCTTCTCCGGCATGAACCGAGGCGGCGGGCAGGGAACTTACGGCCGGCCCGTCCAGCGCAATGAACGACGGTTGTTCGACAATCCACGCGCAGATCATCAGCCGGCACCACTGCATGCTGCACTCGGGTAGAAAGGAAAAATATGAATGCACGCACCTCTACAGGCAGGCTGGTCAATGACCTGAAGCCGGTCGCTCGCGACACGGAGGAACTCCTCAAGGCCAGCGGGCGTGAGGTGGGGAAGGGAACTCACGAGGCCCGCGCCCAGCTTGCCGCTGCGCGCGAAGGTGTCCGGGCCGCTCGTTCACGGTTGGAGGATCAGGCCGTCGCCGGAGCCAAAGTTGCGGACAAGGTCTTCGTGATCATCACTACCTTGGCACTGGCCTCACCCTCGGCCTCGGGTTGTTCATCGGCGTGCCGGTGGTTCGTAAGTGGTCCGGAACGGCGCGGTGTTTCCCATCCGCTGCGGAGCGGCGGCCCGCCGAGTCTGCCGTTCGTGTTTCCTAAAAACGCTGTGCTTGCCAAGATGCTCCGGACTGCGGACTCGGTGATCCGCTTCTCCGGACGATTTAGCCCGAACTCCGAAGCAGGAGAAGCCTGGCCGGTGGTGGGCGCGGAGCGCTTGTCATCGGAGCGCGGGTTTTCAACCCGCAGCATGTCGCTCCCGCCGAGGATCGAAATAGTTCCTGCGACTTCCGCCCCGGCCGCGCGCTGCGGGTTAAAAACCCGCGCTCCGGGGCCATATCGCTGCGCGTGCTGAGGTTTAACTTCGGAGTTCGGGTTTAGGCAACCCGCCTTTGACTCTGCACTCGGGTTGCGATCGGGCCGAAGCGCGGCGATTACGCCGCTTCACCACTCGCACGTCCACAAGCCAATCGTTTCGCTTCGATCCGCTCGGACGCTGAAGCGCCCGGAGGGCCGCGCTCCCCCAACAGTGTACGGATGCGCCCCCTCTGGCGGGTGGGATTGAAAGTGGCGGGCACGGAGTGCGCCCGTCCTCGGGCGCAGCAAGCCGGAGCGCAGCAGGGTGTCGGCAAATTCCAAACTCTTCGGGCGGACGGACGTTGCTGCGCCCGGGGACGGGCGCACTCCGGCTCGTTGGCTTCGCGGCCCGCCACTTTCAATCCCACCCCTCTCTGGCTCCCGCGCCACCCGGCGGAGCCGGAGCACGGCGCACTGCCCGTCAAGGAACCGACCGCCGCCGCTTCATTTCCCCTGGTAGTCGCCCGGGTTGCGGAGACGGTCGAGGCGCTCGGCTTCGGCGGCCTGCCGCTCACGCTTTTCGCTGCGCAGCACCGCGCGGCGGGTGAGTTCCGCTTTGGAAAGGAGCAGGGTGGCAAGCTGCTCTGCGGCGCGGCGCAAGGTTCGGATGAGGGTGCTCATGCCAGGCTTTGTTTGCTCGCCAATTTACCGGCCTTGACGATTTTCTTCCGCCGCGCCGCGCATTAGACAATGGTCAACTGCACGCTGCTCTCGATGATGCCCGCCGAGACCGCGTAGCGCGTCAGCCCGGCGGTGTCGTGGATGTTCAGCTTCTCCATGACATGCTGGCGATGTTTCTCCACGGTCTTGATGCTGATGCCGAGCACGTCCGCCGTTTCCTTGTTGGGTTTGCCTTCGGCGATGAGTTGCAGCACTTCCACCTCGCGTGCGCTCAGGTTGGAACTGCGCTTCTTGCTCAGGCCAGCGGGGCGCGGTGATTTCTCGAACTGATGTTTGAGCTGCTTGTGAATGGACGGGCTGAAGAAAGTCTTGCCCGCCTGGACTTCGCGAATGGCCTGGCTGAGATCCTGCGAGGATGTCTGCTTGATCAAATAGCCCACCGCCCCCGCCGCCGTGGCCTGCTCGATGTAGGCGTCGTCGCTGTGCGCGGAGAGCATGATGATCTTGGTGGTGGGAATGGTCTCCATGATCTGGCGCGCGGCTTCCAGGCCGTTGAGCTGCGGCATGGCGATGTCCATGACGACCACGTTGGGACGAAGCTTCTTCGCGAGTTGCACGGCCTGGCGGCCGTTCTCCGCTTCGCCCACCAGCTCGAGGTCGCGGTCGCCCTTGAGCAAGCTTCGGAATCCCTCGCGGACGATCAGGTGATCTTCCGCCAGCAGCACGGTGATTTTTTTCATAAGTCAGTTTTCCTCGTTGGCCTCCGGACCTTCCGCGTCAAGGGAACGCGCACCACAATTTCCGTGCCGGCGCGGGGAGAGGATTTGACCTGGTGGGTGCCGCCCACTCCGGCCGCTCGCTCGCGCATCCCGAGCAGACCAAAGCCGCCCTTTCTGTTTCGTCGGGCCGGGTGCTGGGCCGGGTCGAAGCCGGTCCCGTCGTCCTGGATCGTCAACTGCACGCAGGCGTCCGGCTGGGTCAGGCTCACGGTCACGCGGCGGGCGCGGGCGTGCTTCTCCACGTTGCGCAAGGCTTCCTGGAGAATACGGTAGAGCGTCAGCTCGGTGGCGGCGGGCAGCCGCGCGGCCAACTCCACGCAGGCCAGCTTCACGGTCACGCCCGTCCGCTTCGCGAACTCCGTGCTCGTGTCGCGCAGGGCGGCGACCAGACCCAGTTGATCCAGGACACTGGGCCGCAGATGGTGCGAGATGCGCTCCACTTCTTCGACCGTCTTGCCGGCCAGCACGCGGAGTTTCAACGCCTCGGTCTTCGCGGCTGCGTCGCGCGGCGCGAGCTTGTTCACCAGCGCCTGGCTGTGAACGATCAGGGCGCAGAGCATCTGGGTGATGCCGTCGTGCAATTCGAGCGCCACGCGCCCGCGCTCGGCTTCCTGCGCCTGCACCACGCGCTGCGTGAAGGTCCGCAGCAGCTCCTCGTTGCGCCGGGCCTCCGTCATGTCCGTCACCACCATGCCGATGATCACGTCCTTCGATCCTTCGTTGGCCACTTCGCGAATGGAAAGCAATGCCGGGATCAGTGACCCGTCACTGGCATGGAGCAGCACCTGGATTTTGGAACCGGTTTTGGCGGACCGTTTCATGAGCGGTCGCAGCGTGGCCTGGTCCTCGGCGGAGAGGAAGCGGCGGAAGGAACTGCCCGTCACCTGCTCCAGCGGGCATTTGACCAGGCGGGCGAAACACTGGTTGGCGTAAAGAATCAGCTTGTCCCCGGTCAGGGTCAGCGCCCCTTCGTTCATGGATTCGATGAGCGCCCGGTAGGCGTGCTCGGCACCTTCCAAGCTAAATAACTGCACGCCCTTTTTGGCCGTGACCACGACCACATCCACTTCGCCGCTGCGGATGGCGCGGATCGTTTCCTCGGCTTCGGCCAGGCGGGCGCGGAGTGCGGCGAGTTCGCGGGCCGGTTGAAGTTCACGCTTGAACGTGTCCTCTCCCGGACACGCCAAAGCGTGAACTCCGGCGGGCGCGGGGCGGGAAGGGATTTTGTGACGGGTCGTTTTCACAGAACGATCCGGCCTTTTTCACCTAAATCCAAAAGGCCAAACAGGTCGGTGATGGTCGTCAGGTTGCCAATGAAGCGGCGCACCGGCAGGGGCAGGACGATGATGAGCGTCGGAGTGGCGACGATCTGGTGCTCGCGCGCCAGCCCGGGCTGTTGATAGATGTCGATCACTTTCAGCTTTACGCGGCCTTTCAGGGTCGTGTCGCACAGCTCACGGACGCGCAAGACGGCTTGGTGCGAGCGGGCCGTGGCTCCCGCCACGAACAGGCGCAAGACGTATTGGTCCCTGGCCCGGGTGGCCGGGAACTTCACCGGGGCCGGCTTCGCGCGCCTCGTTTTTTTAGTCTTTCGGATTTTCATTCCGGTTAATCCGCCGCGCGCAAATCCAGGCCGACGAGCACGCGCGCGGTGTCGGAAAGGTTGCCGATGATGGTTCGCATGGGCTTCGGCAACCGGCGCACCACGGTGGGCACGGCCAAAATTTGGTCGTCTTTGGCGAGCTGCGGATGCTTCAACAAATCAATCACCGTGATGCGATAGCGGCCTTTGAGGTGGGTCTCGCAAAACTTTTTCAAGTTCGCGAACGCCGTCAGTGATTTGGGCGTCGAGTCGGTCACGTAAAGGCGCAGTTGCCAGAGCGCGGCGGGCGGGCGTGGGGCGCGGGCTTTAGCCCGCTTCACCGTCCGACCAACCACTGCGCCTGCAAGTGAGGAAGCGTCCTGATGTGCGGATGTTGAAGCGGCGTGAACGCCGCGCTCCTGACCGCGCTTTGCGGTCACACCGCTGGCGGCCCGGCGTTTCACGGTTTTGGCTTTCACTAAATTTTCCTCCCCGGTTTGGTTTTGGCCCGTGTGCTGGCCGCCACTTTGATGTCCGCCTGGCGCAAGAGGCCAGAGGCCGCCCGCTCCGTGCCCAGCACGAACGTGCGCGTGCCGACCTGTTCGGCAATGCGCCGCAGTTCCACGGCTTCGGTTTCGTAATCGGCGCGCAGCCCGCTGATTTGCCGTTCGAGCGCGGTGCGTTTGCGTTCCACTTCACGCTTGAGTTGGGCGGCTTCCTGCTGGCCCGCCAGCACGGCGGCTTTTTCAAGGTCGCCTTGCGCCACGCGGGCGGAACCGGTCAGCACGCCGCTGACCCCGATGTAAGCGTCCACGACATCAATGCCGCGATCCGAAATGAGGAACTCGCGGATTTGATTCGAGTGCGCCATGCCGCGCGCCTTGAGCACGTAGAGCACGCGGTTGCGTTCGCCGTTGCCTTCAAAGTCTTGCAACAACACCCAGGCATCCATGAGCGAGGACATGGCGGTTTCACTTTGTTGCAGCGAATGACCGCCCTGCGTGAGACTCGTGAAGAGCGAAGTGACCTGGCTGGCCTTCAGATAATCAATCAGCCGCGTGACCATCCCCTTGCCCTCGGAGTCAGTGCCGGAGTCCATCAGGCTGGTAATCGGATCAATGATGACGACATGCGGTTGAAACTCGGCGATCTCCTTGAACATCGTGGCCAGATGCATCTCGAGGCCGTAGAGCGAGGGCCGCGCCGAATGAAACCGCAGCAGGCCGCCCTTGACCAGCGGCTCCAGGCGCAAGCCGATGGACTGCATGTTGCGCGTGATCTGGTCGGGCGATTCCTCGAACGAGAAGAAGAGTACGCGCTCGCCACGCCGGGCGGCGGCTTGGGCAAAGTTGGCGGAGATAATCGTCTTGCCGGTGCCGGGCGTGCCGGTGAGCAAGATACTGCTGCCGCGAAAAAATCCTTTGCCACCAAGCATCGCATCAAGTCGGGGAATGCCCGTGGCAATCCGCTCGTTCGACGCCGTGTGATTCAGCGCCAGCGAGGTGATGGGCAGCACGCCGATGCCCTCGTCGCCGATGAGAAACGGAAATTCGTTGGTGCCGTGCAGCGCGCCGCGATACTTCACCACCCGCAGATGCCGCGTGGCGATCTGGTCGTTCACCCGATGGTCGAGCACGATGACGCAGTCGGACACGTATTCCTCCAGCCCGTGGCGCGTCAGTGATTCGCGCCCGCGCTCGGACGTGATGACGGCGGTCACGCCCTTCTCCTTGAGCCAGCGGAAGAGCCGGCGCAACTCGGCGCGCAGGATGGCCTCGTTGGGCAGGCTGGCGAAGAGCACCTCCAGCGTGTCGAGCACCACGCGCTTGGCCCCGATGGAATCAATCGCGTGATTGAGCCGGACGAACAATCCTTCCAGGTCATACTCGCCGCTCTCCTGGAATTCGCTGCGCTCGATATGGACGTAATCGACCATAAGTTTTTTGCGCCGGACCAGGCCCGCCAGATCAAATCCCAGCGACGCGACGTTGGCCGTCAATTCCTTTTCCGTCTCCTCGAAGGCCATGAACACGCCCGGCTCGTCGAACTGCACCGCGCCGCGCACGAGAAATTCCGCGGCCAGCAGCGTCTTGCCGCAGCCCGCACCGCCGCAGACCAGCGTGGGCCGCCCGCGCGGCAAACCGCCGCCGGTGATTTCATCAAGCCCCTGGATGCCCGTGGGGCACTTGGGCAGACGAGTGGCCAGAGCGGTGGGTTTGCGAGGTTTTGTTTTCATTCGGGCGGCATACTTTCACTAACGCGGGTTAAACAAAACACAATTGGGACTGAGAGCCTGTCTGAAAATCCGCTGCGGAGTGCGCCCGTCCTCGGGCGCAGCAACGTCCGAAAGTCTGTGGTCATG
>JANOQV010000072.1:0-10262 GCA_031414955.1 Pedosphaera sp.
GGCGACAGCCCCTCGATGAAATCCACGTCCGGCTTCTGGAGCTGGTCGAGGAACTGCCGCGCGTAAGCCGAGAGCGACTCCACGTATTTGCGCTGCCCCTCGGCGTAGAGCGTGTCAAAGGCCAGCGACGACTTGCCCGACCCGCTCAAGCCGGTGATGACCACCAGCTTGTCGCGCGGGATCTCGACGGAGATGTTCTTGAGGTTGTGCTGCCTCGCCCCGCCGACCTTGATAAAATCTTTCGCCATGACCGCTGAATTTTCTGTTCAGAGAATTCCGCGAGCGTAAAGGCGACGAGAACGGAAGCAAAGCGCGCGTTGAAAGGGGATGAAGAATCTGAAACCGCGCATGGACGCTGATGTTGGATGGGCAAGAGGTGGTCGGGCGTGGTCGCTCCGCGCGCGCCGGGGTGAAGCGGGAGGTAGCGCGAGAGTGTTCGCGCCTCGTGCCGAGTGCCAGGACGTGGTGCGGCCAACAAACTGTGAATGGCATTCCAAAAACAAACCTTTGATCGTTCACGGCGTTTCCAGTCTCCTATGTCGCGATGCTTGATTCCGTGAACCCTGAAGCCGGCACGTCCTCCGCAGATTTGCGCAAGGGCCGCCGGAAGAAATCCGCCACTGAGGCGCGGGCCGTGTCCACCGTGGACCGGCTGCCGCCGCATTCCATCGAGGCGGAACAGGGCGTGCTGGGCTGCATCTTCCTCGCGGCGCACGAGTGCCTGAATGATTGCATCGAGAAGTTCAAGCCGGGGGCGGCGGTGTTTTATGACCTGCGCCATCAGGTCATCTACGAGTTGGTGGTGGAGATGTATGACCGCAAGGAGGCGATTGATGTCATCACGGTGCAGCAGCGGTTGAAGGATAAGCATCAACTCGAATCGGTGGGGGGCATTGGCTATCTGGCGGCGTTGCCGGACCTGGTGCCGAGCGCGGCCAACCTGTCGTTCTACGTCAACATCGTCAAAGAGAAGTACATCCTGCGGAAGATGATCTCGGTCTGCTCGGACGTGGTCGGGCGCGTCTATGAGCACGAGGGCGAGGTGGACGGGCTGCTCGACGAGGTGGAGCGAGATGTGTTGCGCATCAGCGAGGAACGGGTGGAGGTGCAGACGTTGATGATCAAGGACGTGGTGCACAAGGCCATCAGCCGGCTGGAGGAATATCACGCCAATCAGGGGATGCTGACCGGCATCAGCACCGGCTTCACGGACCTGGACAAGATGACCACGGGTCTGCACGGCGGGGAAATGATCGTGGTGGCGGCGCGTCCTTCGATGGGCAAGACGTCGCTGGCCATGAACATCGCGGAGTCCGTGGCCATCGATCAGAAGCTGCCGGTGGGAGTGTTCTCGCTGGAGATGAGTTCCGAGTCGCTGGTGCTGCGCATGCTGTGCTCGCGGGCGCGGGTCAACCTGCGGAACATTCGCGAGGGGTTTTTCTCCGAGCGCGACTTCCCGAAGATCACCAGCGCGGCCGGCAAACTGGCGGCGGCCCCGCTCTACATCGACGACACGGCGGGGCTTTCCATCCTGCAATTGCGGGCCAAGGCGCGACGCATGTGGCAGCAGTATGGGATCAAGCTTTTCGTCATTGACTACCTCCAGCTACTTCACTCAACTGCGCGCCGGGCCGAGAACCGCCAGCAGGAAATCGCGGATATTTCCAGTGGCGTGAAGGCGTTGGCGAAGGAACTCAACGTGCCCATCATCGTGCTGGCGCAGCTCAATCGCGAAATCGAGAAGGAGAAAAACCGCAAGCCCCGCATGTCGGATTTGCGCGAGTCGGGCGCGATTGAACAGGATGCGGACCTGATCGGTCTGCTCTACAAGCCGAGCATGGGTGATGACGACGAGGGGCCGAACACCGAGCAGGAATCGGTGGCGGTGAACATGCTGATTGCCAAGCAGCGCAACGGACCGACGGGCGACGTGTGTCTCACGTTTCTCAAGACCTACACCCGGTTCGAGAGCGCGGCCAAGATCAGCGCCGACGATGTGCCGGTGGAATAGCCTGTTGATGAACATTTTTTTTCGCTACGCGCTTCTCGTGCTGCTGCTCGGGGCGGCCCCGCTGTTCGCCCAAAGCCCTTCCCAGGTGAAGACGGTGGAGTTGAAGCAGGTTGGGCCGGAGGCCGTCAGCGAGCCGCTTATCCGCGCCAACATTCGCGTCAAGTCCGGGGACAATTTCAGCCGCCTGGCCGTGGATGACGACGTGCGGAACCTTTACCTCACGGGATATTTTTACAATATCCGTATCGTCGAGGAGCAATCCCCGGAGGGCTATGTCCTCACCTACGTGCTGGTGGGCAAGCCGAAGGTCTCCGACATCAAGTTCACCGGCAACACACAGTGGGACACGAGCAAGCTGCAGAAGCTGCTCAAGTCGAAAGTCGGCGAGCCATTGGACGAGCGGAAGCTCTTCGCTGACGCGCAGGAGATCAAAAAGAAGTACGTCAACGCCGGCTACCAAAACACCGAGGTCAAATACATCCCGAGCATTGATGAGAATGCCGGACGTGGCACGGTCGTCTTCGAGGTCAAGGAGGCGCCTAAAGTTCGCATCGTGGCGGTGAAGTTCGACGGCGCGAAATTGTTTCCCGCCCATGTCGGTCTCTGGGAGAAGCTGTTTCACCCCTCGCGCAAGGGGCTGGACAAGGAGGTCAAGACGCGCCGTTGGTGGATGTGGTCGTGGATCACCCAGAGTGGAAAGCTCAAGGAGGAGGAACTGGAGGCGGACAAGGAGAAGCTGGCCGAGTTTTATCGCGAGAAGGGTTTCATCGACTTCAACCTCAAGGATGTGCGGCAGGAGTTGGTCCGTTCCAACCGCATGGTGCTGCACTTCGAACTGAATGAAGGACGCCAGTACCGGGTGGGCGCGATAACCTTCAAGGGAGTGGCGCTGATGTCCACGAATGACCTGACCAAGATGTTGAAGATGAAGGTCGGTGACATTTTCACCCCGAACACCCTGCTGACTGATGTTGAGGCGCTGGAGGACTTTTACGGAACCAAGGGTTACATCGGTTCCCGGCCGGGCAGCCGGAGCGTGGATGTCTTCGCGCGCAAGATGCCCAACATCGAGAAGGGCACGATGGATCTCGTCTATGAGATCAACGAGGGCGAGAAATCCTACATCGAGAAGATCGAGATCAAGGGCAACGTCACGACCAAGGACAAAGTCATCCGCCGCGAACTGGCGGTGACGCCCGGCGAAGTCTTCGACATGGTGCGCGTGAAGCGCAGCAAGGGCCGTCTTCAGCAGATGGGCTACTTCGAGCGCATCGAGGCGCGCCCCGAAGACACCGACGTGCCCAACCGCAAAAATCTGGTGGTGGGCGTGGAGGAGAAGGACACGGGCAGCTTCACGGTCGGCGGCGGGTATGGCTCGGTGGATTCGCTGTTCGGCGAAGTGAAATTTCTTCAGGGCAATTTCGACATCTTCAAGTGGCCGCGCTTCACCGGCGCGGGCCAGAAGCTCCGCCTCTACGCGCGCTTCGGCACCGTGCTCCAGGATTACGAGATTTCATTCGACGAACCGTGGTTCCTCGAACGCAAGCTCTCCCTGGGGGTGGACCTTTACTATCGCGAGCGTGGTTATTACAGCCAGCTTTATGACGAGCGCCGCTACGGCGCGCGCTTCAGCCTGACCCGGGCCCTGGGCAGCGACTTCCTCATCGGCACGATGGGTTACACCATCGAGAATGTCGGCTTGTACAACGTCAATCCGTTCGGCCCGAGCACCATCGTGAACACCGAGGGCGACTTCCTGCTCAACCGCTTGAGCGGCTCCATCGCCTACGACACGCGCAACAACGGCTTGCTGCCCGACTCCGGCCAGCGCAGCGAACTGTTCGGCGAAGTGGTGGCGGGCGACGCGAATTTCTACAAGCTCGAGGTCAAGACGGCGTGGTATTTCCCCGGCCTCGGCGAGGGGCATGTGTTGGAGATCGGCGTGCGCGCGGGCGTGCTCGATTCCTTTGGTTCCTTCGGCCAGGACGCCGGCCCCTACACCTATTACACCACGACCAATCAAATCACCGGCACGACTCAGTTGAACCGGATCGAGAACCTCCCGCACAACGACGTGCCTTTCTTCGAGCGCTACTATCTTGGCGGCGCCTACTCGTTGCGCGGCTTCAAGTTCCGCGACGTGTCACCGCAGGAGAGCGGGCGTTACACGGTGGGCCGCGAGCCGGTGGGCGGCAATACCTACTACTTTGCCTACGCCGAGTATAGCCTGCCCATCATCGACCGGTTGCGCATTGCGGCCTTCTACGACATTGGCAACGTCTATTATAATTCCTACGAGATGGACTTCTCCCAGTACAACGCCGACGTGGGCCTGGGCATCCGCCTCGCCCTGCCCATCGGACCGCTCCGTTTCGACTACGGCATTCCGGTCCACGACTCGAACAACTTGGGCGGTGGCGGCCGGTTTAATTTTACGGTGGGCTACACCCGCGAGTTCTGATTCTTTGTGATTATGAAAAAAACGATTCTCATTCTGACTACGACCCTTCTGCTGGCCTGGGCCGCTCGCGCCGAGCACAAGCTCGCCACGGTGGACTTGCGCAAGGTCTTCGACAACTACTGGCGCACCAAGCAGGCCGATTCCAACATCAAGGAGCAGGCGGCCGATCTGGAGAAGGAACGCAAGTCCATGGTGGATCGCTTCCAGTTGGGCGAGGAGAAGTACAAGAAGCTGCTTGATGGCGCGAACGACATCGCCCTCGCCGCCGCCGAGCGTGAGAAGCGCAAGAAAGACGCCGAGAACGAACTGGTCAACCTGCGCGAAATGGAGACCCGCATTCGGCAGTTCGACAACACCTCCAAGGCCACGCTGGGCGAGAAGCAGCGCCGCATCCGCGACAACATCCTCCAGGAAATCCGCGACACCATCAAAGCCAAGGTCAAGACCGGCGGCTATACCCTCGTGCTCGACACGGCCGCCGAGACGCCCAACAGCACGCCCATCGTGCTTTACACCGCCGGGAATGACGACCTGACCGACGTCGTGCTCAGTCAGCTCAATATCAACGCTCCCGCAGCCACGCCCGGCAAGGCCGACGCCAAGCCAGACGCCAAGCCGGCGAAGTAGTGCGGGGTTCACGCACGGGAATCAGCCGGCTTGGGCCTTCGGGCGGCGCATCCCGCTCGAACTCTCCGCCTTCACGTTTGGCTCGTTCAACCAGGGCGAGAGTCGATGCAAGCCAGCCTCTATGAACGAGTGAATTGAGTTTAGCCCGAATTCCGAGGCCGGAAGGGCGGGCCGGCTGCGGGCACGCCGCATCCCTCATCGGCGCGCGAGTTTTCAACCCGCCGCAGGTCGCTCACGAGGAGGATTGCAATAGTTGCTGCGACTTCTGCCCCGGCCACGCGCGGCGGGTTGAAAGCCCAAGCTCCGGAGCCAAGCCACTGACCGGGCCGTGGTTCGACTTCGGAATTCGAGTTTAGGTTGGTGGAGCAAAGCCTCTTTCAGGTTCGCCACCTCGTTTTCATCTCCGTGGCTCCGTGCGGTCGCGGCCTCATCCGGTTCAAGGAGGACACCGCCATTCGCTGTGCCTTGTGTCTCTGGTCGGAACTTTTTTCAGGAAACGGAGCTGAACACCGGGCCAGTTTTCACCCCTGCTGATCCCAAAACCGAAACTCGGCCCAGCCGTTGACGATGAGATGGTAGTCGATGCCGAGCAAGGCGCAGATCAGTGCCACCACCAGCCAGAACACGGCGCTGATCATCGGCACCTGCCAGAAGATCGCGAAGAGCGCGAACATGAAGAGGTTCGCATGACGCCAGCCGAATTCCTTCCACTCCTGAGGGAGCCATTCCGAGAGCGCGCGGAAGCCGTCGAGCGAGGGCACGGGCAGCAGGTTGAAGAGCACCGCGCTGATTTGGAGGCTGATGAGCAAGGCCAGGGCGGTGGGCACGAGGTTGCGCGTCTCGGCCGTGACCAGCCCGGTCCAGAACGGCACGCAGAGTACGAGGGCGAAGAGGAAGTTCATGGCCGGTCCGGCCAGCGAGACGAGCGCGCGCCGACCTTTGCCGTGGATGAGGCTGTCCTCGATATACACGGCCCCACCCGGCAGTCCGATCCCGCCGAGCAACACGAAGATGATGGGCAGGATGATGCTGGTCAGCGGATGTGTGTAGTGGATGGGGTTCATGGTCAGGTATCCCTTGTCCTTGACCGTGTAGTCGCCAAATTTATAGGCCACGATGGCGTGCCCAAACTCGTGCAGGCATACGGAGAAGATCCATCCGATGAGAACGAAGATGAAGACTTCCATGTCAGGAGAGGTTGAACTGCCGGTCGTGGCGCGACCGGCCGAGGCCCAAGGTGGGGCGCGGTGTCCTCACCGCGCCGTGCCAGGAAATGGACCAGGTTGTGGGAATGCACTCACGCCTCACCCCGGCGCGCTGGGGACAGCGTCGCCCTGCCGCGAAGCCTGCTCGTGTGGATCGGAACAGCCTCATTTACTTCGGTCCTTCATCAGCATTCACCGACACGACCACGTAGTTGCGCTTGCCCTTGCGCAGGAGGAGATGCCGTCCGAACAGCAGATCGGCGGTGGTCACGGCGCGCTGGGCATTGGCCTCGCGCAGGTTGTTGATGCTGATGCCGCCCTGCTCGATGTCCTTGCGCGCCTGGCCCTTGGAGGTGGAAAGCCCGGCATGGACAAGCAGGTCCAAGAGCAGCAGACCGGCGCCGTCGAGTTGAGTTTTGGCAATCTCCTTGGAGGGAACTTCGCCGATGAGATCGTTGAAGGTGCGCTCGCCAATGCCCTCCAGCCCGCCGCCGAAGAGCACTTCGCTGGCGCGCAGGGCGTCGTCCGCCGCCGTCGCGCCGTGGACGAGCGTGGTGAGTTCGCGGGCGAGGAACTTGTGCGGGGCGCGCGCGCCGGGATTGGCCGTGTGCTGCTGCTCCAACTCGGCCACCTGCGCCTGATCGGCGAAGGAGAGCATCTTGAGAATCTTGATCACGTCCGAGTCCTCGAGCTGGATGAAGAACTGGTAGAAGCGATATGGGCTGGTCTTCTTGGCATCGAGATAGACGGCGCCGCTGGCGGTCTTGCCATACTTGGTGCCGTCAGCCTTGGTCATGAGCGGGAAGACAAGCCCCCAGACCGTGGCCCCAAGCTTCTTGCGACAAAGGTCGGTGCCGGCGGTGATGTTGCCCCACTGATCGGTCGCGCCGACTTGCAGCTCGCAGTTGACCTCCTGGCGCAGGTGACAAAAGTCGAAGGACTGCAAGAGCATGTAGCTGAACTCGGTGTAGCTGATGCCCACCTCGCGGTCCTCCATGCGCGCGCGCACGGACTCCTTCTGAATCATCTGGTTGACCGTGAAGTGCTTGCCGATGTCGCGCAGGAAATCGATGAAGGTGACGCCGCTGGTCCAGCTCGCATTATCCACGAGCCGCGCCGGGTTGGTCGTGGTTTCAAAGTCGAGCAACGAGGCGAGCTGCTGCTTGATGGACGCGATGTTGTGGTCGAGCAACTCGCGGGTGAGCAGTTGCCGTTCGGCCGACTTGCCGCTCGGATCGCCGATGCAGCCGGTCGCCCCGCCCGCCACGGCGATAGGAACATGTCCGGCCAGTTGAAAGCGCCGCAGGGCGAGCAGGGGCACGAGATTGCCGACGTGCAGCGAGTCCGAGGTCGGATCAAAACCGGCGTAGAGCGTGATGGGCCCGGCGGCCAGCCGCTTCGAGAGGGCTTCCAGATCGGTGCAGTCCGCCAGCAGTCCGCGCCATTGCAGTTCGGAGATGATGTCCATTCGCGACTGTGTTATCGCGAGCCAAGCCGCGTGGCTCAAGGTGAAAGCGCGGAACGCGGGCGGAGCGGTCGCAGCGCGCCCCCCTTCCGTTTTGCTCACATCTGCGAGCGGTTTTTCGGAATGTATTTCGTCTTGCTGCCCGAGCCGCCTCCCCGAGCCGCGATGACGACACCGACGATTACCCCCACCATTACCAGTCCGCCCAGCGCGAAGAGGAAGTAGCGCATCCCGCTTCTTCGGGTGGCCCCGCCTTTGTTGCGCGCCAGGCTGGCCACCTGAGCTTCGAGGCTCGGCGGTTGTTCGCCCCAGAAGGCCAGCAGCGAGTAACCGCTCACCTGCCGCATCTCGTCCCCGATGGCTTCGTAGAGGTTCTTCAATTCCTCCGCCGTCTCAGACATGTAGCTTTGGCTGTGCGTGGCCAGAGCCACATGTTCCATCATGCGGCGGGGCGTGGTGCCGAGCTTGTCCGCCAGCAGATCCATCTCGTTGCCGAAACCCACAGTGTAGAGGCGCACTTTGCGCGCCTCGACCAGCTTCCAGAAGTTCGGGTAGCTCGTCTTGCTCGCCGAGTCGCTTCCATCCGTCATCACGATCATGGCGCGGTTGCCGGAAACTTTCTCGAGCAACTTGGTTCCCGCGTCCACGGCATCGAAGAGCGCGGTGCCCTTGCCGACTTGAAATTTCGCGGCCACGGCCTCCTTGAGCTTGGGCTGCTCGCTGGTGAACTCAGGCAGGAGCACTTCCTGTTTGGTGTCGAAGCGGATGAGGTTCACCAGCACGGACGGGCGCAGGTTGTCCACGAAACCTTCCACAGCCGTGCGCAGGTTGGTCATGCTTTTGGTCATGCTGCTGCTGGCGTCATAGACGATGAGCAGCGAGGTGGGCGGCTCGAAGACGCGCAGGCCGTAGGAGCCGTTCGTCACGGGGAACTTGAGGATGGCGCTCTGGCCCTCGGAATTGGTCGGATCGAAACGTGCGATCTCGCGCCCGTCCTGGTGCAGCGTGAGCGAAGTGCGGATGTAAGGACGGCCCTGCAACTCAATGCTGACCTCGGGAAATTTTGGCTTCTCGATTTCGAGGGTGAAGAAATCCTCGTCGCCCAGCGGCTTGATCTGCCCGCCCAAGGGACTCTCGAGGAAGAGCAGGCCCGCCTGGTCGGCCGTGTTGTTCGGCTCGGCTTCGGCGTCGCCTTCGATGGTGGTGAGGTTGGTCGCGGACGCCGCGCCCTCCGGTCCGGCCAGCACGGATTGGTAACCGGCTTCGGTGCCCTCGATGATTTTCACCTCGCCCAGGCTGGTGTTTTTGCCGCCGTGATTTTCGGTGATGGCGACCTTCACGAAACGCGCGCGACGGCCAATGGGGATTTCCACCTCCTGGCCCTCCCTTTCGATCTGGAACTCACCCGCTTCCTCGAATCCTTCGAGCGGCGTCTTGAGCGAGATGAGTATTTTCCCGCGGCGCGCCATCGTGTTGGTCGCATGATTGCTCTTGGGCGCGAGCACGACGCGCTCGATAAGCGCCTCCCGGTCCCCGCGAAAGGCAAACACGAGGTCGGCCTTGCGCGTGGCTGAGTCGGTGTGCCAGCCGCGGTTCTGGCCATCGAGCAGCCAGGCGGCGTCGTTGGCTGGTTCAGTGAAGAGAGCGACGGCCCCGCCATTCCCCGCTGCGGCGATGTTGAGCGGACGGCCTTCGAGCACCGAAGGCTGGCCCGGTTCCTCGTAGGCTTCGATCTCGCCAAATTGCACCGGTGCTCCATAGGTGGATTTGAAACGCACGCGCAAGAACCGCGCGGCGGCGGGGAAGAAAGTGACCATCTGGCGACCGGCCTTCTTGTGCAGCTCCGCGCCAGCGACTTTCTTGAAGGCCGCGTCCTGCATGGTCAGCCCCACCGCGATCTCGACTTCGCGCGGCACCTGGTCGGGCTGGCGGCCGGTGTCCTTGGTCAAGGTGTCGATGACCACGCGGTCCAGCGTGGCGGTGCGTCCGCCGTAAAAGGAGAACACGATGTCCTGCGGCCACTGTTTGGCCGCCGCGCGCCATTCGGTGGAATAGCCATCGTTGATGTTGGGCGCGAATTTGGGGTCGGCCACCGGATTGATCTGCTCGACCTTTCCGCCGTTGGCCTGCAGCACGATGTTCGCGCTGCGCGGCGCGTTGGGGCTGGAAATGATCTCTGATCCACTGGCGGCGCGCAGTGGAAACGAGGAGGGCAGCATCAAAGCCAGCAGCCACCACGGCAGTTGCCGGACACGCCACCGGAGTAATTCATTGCAGGGTTTCATTTGGGCTGGGGCCATTATCCCGAAAACCGGCCCGGCCGCAATGCACAGGTTCAGTGAATGCCGGTGCCCGGGTGCATCCGTACACCGTTCTTAATTAGGCGGGTTGCCAGAGTTGATCCCAATGGTGGTTGCGGCGGGCTTCGTCGAGGGCGAGCAGAGCGCGCAAGCCGGGCCGCGTCCAAAATTGTCCGGCCCGCTTGAAGCGGCA
>JANOQV010000073.1:0-6502 GCA_031414955.1 Pedosphaera sp.
GAACCGAATCGCCCTCACCGTTCTCGCTGCCGCCGGCCTTGCCGGAGGAGCCTACTATTTCGGCAGTCGCCAGTCGCCTCCCGTGGCACCAGCGAACATCCCCGCCGCCGCCGCCGTCCCTGCGGCACGCCCCACGCTTTCCGCCGTCTATGCCGAGACCGATCCCGTCCAGCACCGGGCCAAGTTCATGCAATGGCTCACCGGTCTTACGGCTGAGGAAACCGCCTCTACCGCGCCACAACTCTGGGCCATGCCCGGCGACGTGAACGAAATCACCGAGCGCAAAAAACTTTTCTGTTATGCCTGGGGCCAGCGCGACGGAGCCGCCGCGCTTGAGTTCGCGCGGACGCAACCCGGCGCGGGGAAAGTCGCCGCCATCGGCGCGGCGCTCGCCGGCTGGGCCAGTCGCGACCCCAAAGCCGCCCAAGCCTGGATCGCGGCCCGACTCGATCCCCGCGAGCAACTCATGTATTCGTGGGCGCTCGTCGAAGGCTGGGCGCGCAACGATCCCGCCGCCGCCACCGCCTACGCGCTGAGCATGAAGGAACTGCCCAACTCCGGCCGCTTCATTCAGACCATCGCACTCGAACAAGTCCGCCGCGACGCCCCTGCGGCCGGCGCCTGGGCGCTCACCCTGCCCGAAGGCTCCAGCCGCGAGGCCGCCGTGCAGGAAATCGCCACCCAGTGGAGCCGCAGTTCTCCACAGGCCGCCGCCGACTGGGCGCGCAACCTGCCCGGCACCGGTCTCGCCATTCCCGCCCTGAAAAACGCCACCACCGAATGGGCCCGCCAGGACGCCGCCGCCGCCGGCTTGTGGCTCAACCAGCTCCCGCCCTCCAAACTGCGCGACCAGGCCGTCGCTTCGTATTGCCAGGTGCTCGCCGTGCAAAACCTCGACGCCATCAGCCAGTGGGCGCAGACCATCACCGACACGAGCCTCCGGGAACAAAGCCTCGTGCGCATCGCCGAGGAATGGATGGGCCGGAATCCTGCAACCACCCTGGCCTGGCTGCCCAACAGCGGCCTATCCGGAACAGCGATGGAGAAGATCAAACAAGCAGCCCGATAGCATGAGTGGACGCACCTTCACTCACCAAGCGACGAGCGAGCTTGAGCAGAGCGTTATTAAAAATCAGGACGGCGAGGTAGGGCGCGTCGCTCCGCGCGATGCCGGGGTGCGGCGTGATGGAGCGAGAGCGAAAGTCCCGGAGTGCGCCCGTCCTCGGGCGCAGCATGTTGAGGCGTGGAGAGGTGCCTGGCTGATTCGTGAGCGTTCCGGCGTACTGATGCTGCTGCGCCCGGGGACGGGCGCACTCCGGGGAAGGAGTTCACCGGTCGCCACGACCTGGCTTCAGAATTTCCGCACGACTTTTTCCGCGGAGGCGCCCGGACGGGGGGATTGTGGTTCTGGCCCGGGCGAAAAACTTTTTTCGATTTCCAGCTTTTTTTCCCCTTCCGACGGCGCATTGATATGCAGATGTGCCATGAGCGAAGCCCCCAGCCCGTGTCCCACACCCTGCGCCAAACTCTCGGCGTCAGGACTCATCGTCCACCTCCCGCCCTGGGGCGGACCTTCCGCACAAACCCAACCAACCATGCCAAACTGCCCGTCAAAAATATGAAAACTCAATCCCATCAAAGCCAACCTCACTTCAGGATAGGCCGAATCGCGCTCCTGATCGTTTGCGTCCTGGCCTTCGTCCTGCCGGTCGCGGCCCGCCAGGGCACGCCTCCGCGCAGCGCGCAACAAAACGTCAAGGCTCTGACCGCGATTCAGCAACTCACCCTGGCGGCCACGGATGTTCCGGCGGAACTGGCCCGGGACGCCCAGAAGGTGGTGTCCAATCCGTTGCAGTTTGCCGTGGTGCGGGACGTGGCGGTGACACCAGGCACGCACGGTACCTGGGAGCAACTGCCCGATGGCCGGCTCTGGCGCGTGCGAGTTGTTTCGAGCGGTTCCACGGATTTGAATCTGGGTTTCACCACCTTCTGGCTGCCGGAAGGCGCCACGCTCCATGTGATCGCCGAGAGCGAGAATTATTTTGAAGGCCCTTACACTTCGGAGGACAACGAATCGCACGGCCAGCTTTGGACACCCGTGGTGCCCGGCGAGGCGGCGGTGGTGGAAATCTTTGTGCCCACCGGTGCGGTCGAGCCTCAAATCTCTCTCTCCCAGGTGAACACGGGCTACCGCGACATGTTCCACAAGAGTCCGGCCAAGGCCGGGGCGTGCAACAACGACGTGATTTGTGCCGTGGGCGATCCGTGGCGGGCGGAGATGCGCAGTGTGGCGCGTTACACCCGGTCCGGGGCGTTTCTCTGCACTGGCACGCTGATCGGGAATACGGCCAACGATTTTAAGAATTACTTTCTGACCGCGAACCATTGCGGCATCTCGGCGGCCAACGCCGCCACCCTGGTCGTCTATTGGAACTATCAATCCCCCACTTGCGGGCAGCATGGTGGCGGTTCGCTGGCTCAAAACCAGACCGGCGCGTTCTTCCGCTCGGCCCGGGCGGACGTTGATTTCGCCCTGGTCGAACTGGATGACATTCCCAGTCCCGCCTTCAATGTTTACTACGCCGGTTGGGATCGTTCCGGCACCGTGCCTGGCGGCGCGGTGGGCATTCACCATCCGAATGGCGACGAGAAAGCCATCACCTTTTCCGTCACCCCGCTAACCACGATCAACAGTTGCATCGGTTCGGGCGGCGTGAACTCTCACTGGCACGCGGTCTGGAGCTCGGGTGTGACCGAGCCTGGCTCTTCCGGTTCAGCCATCTGGAATCCGGCCAACCGTCGGGTTGTCGGCTTCCTGTCCGGCGGCGCTTCGGTCTGCGGTGGTGGTGACCTCTCGGATTGTTATGGCAAGACCTCGGTGGCTTGGGACGGCGCTTCTGCCGCCGTCCGGCTCAAGGACTGGCTCGACCCGTTGAACACCGGCACGCCGGGCATACCCGGCGTGGATCCGGGCGCACCGTCCACACCGTCCAATGACCTGTGTGCGGGAGCCATCGGGCTGACCAACGGCGTGGCCTTCGCGATGAGCATCGCCACCGCCACGATCACCAGCGACCCCGTCCCCACCTGCCAGCCGAGTTTTGCCCACGGTGTGTGGTTCACCTACGTTTCGCCGGCCAACGGCATCGTGACCCTCAGCACCTGCGGCAGCGGCTTTGACACCGTGTTGCAAGCGTACTCGGGCAGTTGCGCCGCGCTCACGCCGGTGGCCTGCAATGATGACGCCGGCCCAGTTTGCCCCACTGTCGAAGCGAGCGTCACCTTCGCCAGCACGGCGGGCACGACCTATCGCATCCTGGCCGGAGGCTTCAGCGCCAACGTCGGCACCTTGAGCATCCTGGCCACCTTCGCCCTCGTGAACGACCAGTGCGCCGGAGCCATTGCCCTGACCAATGGGATCCCCTACCTCCAGAACACGGCCCAGGCGACGGCCACCGGAGATCCAGTGCCCACCTGCGCGACCATGACCAAAGGAGTCTGGTTCACCTTCACCCCGGCCGCGAATGGCGTAGCGATGATCAGCACCTGCGGCAGTGACTTTGACACGTTGCTGCAAATCTACACGGGCACCTGCGGTGCCTTGACGGCGGTGGCGGGCCAGTGCGTGGACGACAGCGGTCCGGCCTGCATATATGACCTCGATTCCTCGGTCGGTTTCAATGCTACCGCCGGGACGACCTATCGGATATTTGCCGGTGGGTTGAGCAGCAGTTCTGGGAACATGACCATCGTGGCGAGCGTCGTCACCCCTCGGACGCTGACGGTCAACTCCTTCCCGGCCAATGGTGTCACCGTCTATACTTGGCCACCGGATGCCGCCGGCCTGTCTGGGGACGTCAACACCGCTTTTGCGCGCACCTACGGCGATGGTTCGGTCGCCTATCTCTATGCTCCTTCCTCGGATGGCTTCAATGTCTTCTCGAAGTGGCAACTGGACGGAGTGAATCTGACCACGAGCCAGGATACCCTCGTCACGATGGGCGCGGACCATACGGCCACGGCGATCTATGTGTCGCCCAACGACCAGTGCTTCGGAGCCATCCCCCTCACCAATGGGCTGACCTTCGCGATGAGTACGGTGGCGGCCACGGAGACGAACGATCCACTGCCTTCCTGCGCCCCCATCGGCAAAGGTGTGTGGTTCAGTTACACCCCGACCACGAATCAACTGGTCACGCTCAACAGTTGTGGCAGCAGCTTTGATTCGTTGCTCCAGGTTTACACCGGCACCTGCGGAGCGCTGCAACGGGTCGGCTACGGGTGCGATGATGACAACGGTCCGGCTTGTGCCGGCTTGAACGCCAGCGTGGTGTTCAACGGCCTGGCTGGAACGACCTACTTCATCCTCGCGGGAGGATTCATCGGCAGCAGCGGTAATCTCCAGATCACGGCCACCTCCAGCTTGGTAAACGACGCGTGCGCCGGCGCTTTGCCTCTCTACTTCGGAGCGCCCTTCACGATGGACAACTTCGGCGCCACCTCCACGGGCGATCCGGCTGCCACCTGTACGCTCTACCTGAGCAATGGCGTCTGGTTCACCTTCACCTCGCCCATCACCGGGCCGGTGCCGGTGAGCACCTGTGGCAGCAGCTTCGACACGGTGCTGCAAGTCTTCACCAATGCTTGCGGGGCTTTGGCCCCCATGGTGTGCAACGACGACTTCGGTCCCTCCTGCGCCAACGCCAATGCCAGCCTGGTCATCAACGCCGTCGCGGGCCAAACCTACCGCATTCTGGCCGGAGGCTTTTTCGCGAGCCGCGGCACGATGACCATCATGGTCGGGACTCCTCCAGTCATCAGTGCCGTGCGCGGAGCCAGTGACGTTCAGCTCTGGTGGCCGTATTACTACTATCCTGCTTACGTGCTCCAATGGCAGAGCAACATCCTGGGCGTCGGCATGAGCAGCAACTGGCTGGATGTGTTGCCCAACGACACTGTGCGTTATTTCAACCCCATTCCGGGGACACCGCCGAGCTTCTATCGCCTGACGACTCCGTAAGGCGTTTTCGCATTCACGGGCGGCGGCACTGGCCACAGTGCCGCCGCCTTTTTGCTTTCCGCCCCGCAGCCAGGCTGCTTGAGCCTGAATTTCGAAGTCGAACCACAGCCCGGCCCGTGGCCTGGCCCCGGCGCGCGAGCTTTCAATTCGCCGCGTGTGACTGTCCGGAAGTCGCAGGAACTATTTCGATCTTCGGCGTGAGCGGCTTGCTGCGGGTTGAAAACCCGCGCGCCGAGGGGGATGTGGCGAGTCCGCTGACGCCCGCCTTTTCGGCCTCGGAATTCGAGTTGAGTGAGATGCTGGCCGCTGGAGCCGGACGGGGAAGCGGGGTTTTGGCGGCTCACTTGTCCGCGACGAAGATGGTGTAGGCACAGCGCCTGGCGTTTGGGTGAAGTTTGGCCGGAACGGCCTGGACCATGAAGCCTGCGTCGGACAGGCGGCGGACGAAATCGTGGTCCAGCCAGGCTGACCAGATGGCCGCGCGCCCGCCCGGCTTGAGCACGGCGGCCAGGCGTTGCAATCCATCGAGGCCGTACACGCGGTCATTCTGCTTTTGCACGAGACCATCCGGACCGTTGTCGATGTCGAGCACTACGGCGTCGTAGCGGGCGCGACCGGCGTCAGCGATGACTTCCCAGACGTCGGCCACGAGCACGGCGACGCGGGGATCATCGAGCAAGGTGCCGTTCAACCCCGCGAGAAATTCCCGGTTCCAATCGACGACGGCCGGGATCAGTTCCGCGACCTGCACGGTGGCGTCCGGCCCCAGGGATTGCAGCACGCTGCGCAAGGTGAAGCCCAGACCCAGTCCACCGATCAGGACCGAGGGGTGGGCGTGCGCGGCCAGTCGCTCCGTGGCCAGTTCGCCGAGGCGAACTTCCGAGATGCTCAAGGAGGAGTGCATGAGTTCCTCCTGACCGATGCGGATGCAAAAAGTGCCGTCGTGTTCGTAGAGTGCGAGTCGCGCTCCATCCGGCGTGCGCGTCTCGGCGAGCTTGAGGGTGGGTTTCATGCGGAGTACGGCGTGCCACCGCGACGAGTGGTGGTGCGGAGGATGCGCCTTGGACCGGGGCGGAGCATGGGACCCTGGGACGGTGGATTGAAGGTGAACAGCACCGGGCGATTCAAGTGACCCGTCCCGGAGTTGGCAATGCTAACCCGCGACCGGTTCGTGCCGGGCGCATCCGTACACCGTTGGTGCAAGGCGCGACGTTCCCAAAGTGGCGAGCCTCGCGCTGCGAGGCGAGGACCGGTTTGAGCCGTTGGCCCTGGCCTCGCAGCGCGAGGCCTCCCACCTGGCCCCCGCCGCACGCCAACGGTGTGCGGATGCACCGGTTCGTGCCGGGTGCATCCGTACACCGTTCTTAATTAGGCGGGTTGCCAGAGTTGATCCCAATGGTGGTTGCGGCGGGCTTCGTCGAGGGCGAGCAGAGCGCGCAAGCCGGGCCGCGTCCAAAATTGTCCGGCCCGCTTGAAGCGGCA
>JANOQV010000074.1:0-16711 GCA_031414955.1 Pedosphaera sp.
CACCAACTTGCCACTGAAGTTCGGGAAGATATTCGATGCGTTTTCCCAGCCTATGGCCATAACCAATCCCTGCACGATACAGAGGATGAGAGTCATATACCTGCCGTACTGGATGATCTTCGCTCGTCCGCCTTCTTCGCGCGCCAGCTTGGAGAGCTGCGGAATGACGGCGGTAAGCAATTGCAGAATGATGGTGGCGCTGATGTAGGGCATGATGCCCAAGGCACCCAACGCGCAACGCTCGAGTGCGCCTCCGGTGAACATGCTGTACATGCCGAGCAAGTCGCCGCTTTCGGAACCAGCATTATCCTTGAAATACTTTGCAAGAGCGGCGCCATCCAGACCCGGAATGGGGATCATGGCCACGACCCGGCAAATCGCCAGCACGATCAACGTAAAGAAAATGCGGGACTTCAGCTCCGGAATCTTGAAGCAGTTGGCGAAGGTGGAGGCGATCTTTTTGAACATGACAGCTCAGCTCGGGTCAGGATTTTGCGCCGACGATCTCGCAAGTGCCGCCGACGGCCTCGATCTTCTGTTTGGCTACAGCGCTGAATTTGTGGGCCACCACGGTGAGCTTCTTCGTCAACTCTCCGTCCGCCAGAATCTTGATGAGCTTGACCGGTCCATTGGCCAGTCCCGCCTGGCGCATAGCCTCGACATCAACGCGCGCGCCGCTCTCGAAAGCCTCGAGCGAGGACAAATTCACGGCTACATACGCCACTGTGTGGCGGGCGTTGTTGAAGCCGCGCTTGGGAATGCGGCGAATGAGCGGCATCTGACCGCCTTCAAATCCGATGCGGATTGAGGACCCGGAGCGGGCCGTCTGGCCCTTTCCACCGCGGCCGGAAGTTTTGCCGTGGCCGCTGGATTCACCCTGGCCAAGACGCTTGCGGCGGTGTTTGGCGCCGGGGCGTGGTTTCAAATCGTGCAAACGCATAATTACTCCAAAAGTTAGGCGGTGGCCGGAACGGCTTCCGCCGCCGGCTTCTCAGTCTTTTCCTTCAACGACAGGCCGCGTCCGCGATAGATGTCCTCGCGCAGACGAAGCATCTGCAATGCACCGAGGGTTGCCTTGACCACGTTGGCGGCGTTGTTCGATCCAAGCGACTTACTCAGGACATCCTTGCAGCCGGCGGCTTCGAGTACGGCGCGAACTGTTTTACCTGCGATAATGCCAGTTCCAGGGGAAGCCGGTCGCAGAATAATCTTAGCTCCGCCGAAATCATAGTCGATTGGGTGGGGTAAGGTGACACCCTTGAGAGAGATGGAGACCATGGCATTGCGCGCAACTTCGCCCCCTTTGCGGATTGCTTCTGCTACTTCCACGGCCTTGCCCAAACCGATGCCCACACGACCCTTCTTGTCTCCCACCACCACGAGGGCACTGAAACTAAAACGGCGCCCTCCTTTCACGACTTTTGCGGAGCGATTGATGAAGACAACCTTCTCCACCATTTCGTTCAGTGGCTTGCCATCAGCACCCAGTGGGCCCTGGTCGGAACGCGGGCCGCGCGGACCGCGACCACGACCGCCGGGTCCGCGACCACGCCCGCCGCCGCCGCCGAATCCACCACCACCACCAAAGCCGCCAAAGCTGGCGCTGCTGGCTCCGGTCCCGCCGCCCGCTGGATTTTGATTTTCTTCTGCCACAGTCGTCGTTCTCCTTGAATTAGAATTGCAAACCGGCTTCACGCGCGGCATCCGCCAGCGCCTTGATCTTCCCGTGATAACGGGTGCCGGCCCGGTCGAAAATGACCGCCTTGATGCCCTTGCCCTGCGCCGCCTCGGCCGCCGTCTTGCCGATCAAGACCGCGCTCTTCACGTTCGCGCCGAGATTGTCTGGTGCGGCCTTGTGCATGGTCGATGCGCTGGCCAAGGTGGCACCCGCGGCATCGTCGATGAACTGCACGTAGATATGAGTGTTGCTGAAAGTCGCCACCATGCGCGGACGTTCCTTGGTGCCGGCCAGCTTCTTGCGAATGCGGAACCTGCGCAACTGCTTCAGACGTTTCTTCTTTTGCGGAGTCATATTTTTCAGGTCACGGACGGGGCCGTGGTGCCATTAAATTACTGGACGGTCTTGCCTTCCTTGCGCTCGATGCGCTCATCAGAGTACTTGACGCCCTTGCCCTTGTACGGCTCGGGCGGATAATACGCGCGGATTTCGGCGGCCACCTGCCCCACGACCTGCTTGCTCGGGCCTTCGATGGTGATCTTCGTGTTCTCTTCCACCGTCACCTTGATTTGCTCCGGAATGTCATAGTTGATTGGGTGCGAGTATCCGAGGCTCAGGTTGACCACCTTGCCCTGCACGGCGGCCTTGAAGCCGACTCCGTTGATCTCGAGCTTCTTGAAGTAGCCCTCGCTCACGCCCTTGACCAGATTGTTCAGAAGCGCGCGGCCCAGGCCGTGCATGGCCCGAGCCTCAGCATCATCACCCTGGCGGCTCACCGTAATAGTCGATCCCTCGATCTTCACGGCGGTGCGGCGGGGAAGCTCCATATCGAGCTTTCCTTTCGGACCTTCGACAAAGACCCGCGTGCCTTTCACGTCCACCTTGACCTGGGCCGGAATCGCGATGGGCTGTTTTCCAATTCGTGACATAAATTCAGCAGTTGACCGTTACCAGACGTAGCAGACGAGTTCGCCGCCCACGTTCTTCTTGCGCGCGTCCTGCCCGCTCATGACACCCTGCGGAGTCGAGATGATGGCAATGCCCAGACCGCCGCGCACCCGCGGAATCTCGGTCGCACCCACGTAACGGCGCAGGCCCGGCGTGCTGATGCGGCGGAGGCCGTCGATCACACCCTTCTTGCCGGTGTATTTCAGCTTGAGCTTGAGCGTCTTGACCGCCTTGCCCTCGACCGCCACCTCGCTTATGTAGCCTTCCTTTTTGAGGATGTGGGCGATGTCGGTCTTGATCCGCGAATGCGGCAACTCAATCATGGGCAAAAGCGCCATGTGAGCATTGCGAATTCGCGCCAGCATGTCTGAAATCGGGTCTGTCATTGTTACCTCGTAATCGTGTTCGTGGTCCGGTTCGCCATTACCAACTGGCCTTGGTCACCCCGGGAATCAACCCGTTGAGCGCCCCCTCGCGGAAGGTCATGCGCGACGCCGCGAACTTCCGCAGATAGCCGTGACGTCGTCCGCTCATCGAGCAGCGGTTCACCACCCGGGTCGGGCTGGCGTTGCGCGGCAGCTTGGAGAGCGCGGCGTAATCGCCCTTGGCCTTCAACTCGGCCCGGAGCGCGGCGTACTTCTTCACCGTGTCGCTTTTTTTCTTGTTCCGTTCCAACCAGGCTTTCTTTGCCATAAAAATTTTCTATTACTTCTCCGCGAAGGGCATGCCCATCGCCTTGAGCAGGTCAAGTGCTTCGTCGTTCGTTTGCGCCGAGGTCACAATCGTGATGTCCATGCCCTGCTGGCGCTTCACCTTTTCCAGTTCGATCTCGGGAAACACCGACTGATCCGCCAGACCGAGCGAGTAATTGCCCCGCCCGTCGAACGACCGGGGCGAAATGCCGCGGAAGTCGCGGATGCGCGGCAACGTGGCCGCCACCAGGCGGTCCAGAAATTCATACATGGCATCCCGGCGCAGGGTGACGCGGCAGCCGATCGGCGTGTTGGTGCGCAGCTTGAAATTCGCGATGTCGTGCCGCGATTTGCTGATGGCCGGCTTGCGTCCGGTGATGGCGGACAGATCCTTGGTCGCATCCTCCATGGCCCCTTTCTCCGCCGAGGAACTGATGCCCATGTTAACGATGATCTTTTCCAGCTTCGGAATCTGATGGTCGTTCGTGTAGCCACGCTTCTGCTTGAGCGCTGGCTTCACTTCGTTCACGTACTTCTCGTAGAGTCTTGCTTTCATGTTTCGATCGCCCCCGGGTTTTGCCGGAGGCAGTAAATTCTTCTCAGGCTGCGGCCGGTTCAGCCTTCACGCGCTTCTTACTGGCCTCGAACACGTCGGTCTTCATCACGTTCGAGATGTGAACGGTGCCCTCCCGCTCGATGATGGCACCGTTGGGATTCTGTTGGTTCTTCTTAACGTGGCGCTTGATCATGCAGGCACCTTCGACAATCACCCGGCTCTTGCCGCTCTGGATCTCAATGATCTTGCCGCGCTTGCCCTTGCTTGATCCGGCGATGATGACCACTTCGTCGCCCTTCTTGACGTGAAATTTCTGCATACTCAGATGACCTCCGGCGCGAGAGAGATGATTTTCATGAACTTCTTTTCGCGCAGCTCGCGAGCCACGGGACCGAAGATGCGCGTGCCACGCGGATTGTTTTCCTTGTCGATGATGACAATGGCGTTGGAATCGAAACGCAGATACGAGCCGTCGTTGCGGCGGATGATCTGCCGGGTACGAACCACCACCGCATCCACCACTTCACCCTTCTTGACCGTGCCGTCTGGGGCGGCTTCCTTGATGTGGGCCTTGATGACGTCGCCGATACCCGCGTAGCGCTGGTTGCGCCCCAAGACGCCGATGGTCGCGGCACGCTTGGCACCGGTGTTGTCGGCCACATCCAGAATTGAACGAATCTGCAGCATAACTTTAAATCCTTACTTAGCTTCGGCGGCCACGGGAGCGATTTGCTCACCGCGCTCGACCACTTCCACCAGGCGCCACCGCTTGAGCTTCGAGAGCGGCCGGGTCTCCTGAATGAGCACGCGATCACCGGCCTTGGCTTCGCACTTCTCGTCGTGCGCGTAAAACTTCGTAAAGGCCGTCACGACCTTGCGATACTTGGGGTGCGGGAAACGGCGCTCCACGCGCACCACTATGGTCTTGGCCATCTTGGCTGAGATGACCTCGCCGACGCGCTCCTTGCGGTTGCCGCGCTTCTCCACTGTATTTTCAACGTTCTCAGACATAGGCAGATGAATCAGGCGGCTTTGGCTGTTTCCTTGTTCCGCAGTTCGGAAATTTTGGTCTCGATTCGCGCGATGTCGCGACGAATGGTGTTCAGGCGGGCGGGCTTCTCCAACTGGCTGCTGGCCTGCTGGAGGCGCAGGTTAAAAATCTCCAGGCGAAGATCGCGGCTCTTGGCCGTCAATTCCTGCGCCGTCATGTCTTTCAATTCGGTGTACTTCATACGCGCTTAGCCCAGATGGTGACGGGAGATGAACTTGGTGCGGATCGGCAGCTTGGTTGCCGCCAGCCGCAACGACTCGCGCGCCATGGCAATCGGCACCCCGTCCACTTCAAACAAAACATTCGCCGGGCGAATCACGGCCACCCAGGATTCCAGCGGTCCCTTGCCCTTGCCCATTCGAGTTTCCAAGGGCTTCTTGGTGTAGGACTTCTGGGGGAAGATGCGAATCCACATCTTGCCACGACGCTTCATGTTGCGGTTGATGGCCACACGGGCGGCCTCGATTTGCTTGGTGTCGAGCCAGCAACGCTCCAACGACATCAGGCCGTACTCGCCGAACGCGACGGTGTTCCCGCGCGATGCGATCCCGGCGCGATTGCCGCGGTGCATCTTGCGGTACTTCACTCTTGCGGGCATCAATGGCATAAAATCCTCTTCTTACTTGAAAGTTGTTATCAGGCCGCAGGCTGGACCGCCGGAGCCGCCGACTCAATCGGACGTGCCACAGGGCGTTCCTGCCGCTGTTCCTTCTTGGTCGCCTCGCCTTTGCAAATCCAGCACTTGATGCCGAGCTTGCCGTAAATCGTCTTGGCCTCGGCGAAACCGTAATCAATGTTCGCGCGCAGGGTGTGCAGCGGCACCCGCCCTTGCATGTACTGCTCGACTCGGGCGATTTCCGCGCCACCCAGGCGTCCGGCGCAACGAATCTTGATGCCTTCCGCGCCAAAATCCATGGCCGTCTGGATGGACTTCTTCATCGCCCGCCGGAAGGCCACGCGACGCTCCAACTGGAGGGCGACGTTCTCGGCCACCAACTGGGCATCGGTCTCAGGAGATTTCACTTCCTGGATGTCCACGTAGATTTCCTTGCCCGTCATCTTGCTCAAGTCTTCCTTGATCTTGTCGATCTCGGTGCCCTTGCGGCCAATGACCACGCCGGGACGGGCGGTGAGAATGGTGATGCGGCAGCGGTTGGCCGCGCGCTCGATCAAAATCTTCGGCACGGACGCCAGTTCGAGCTTCTTCTTCAAGATTTCCCGGATGGTCCGGTCCTCGGTGAGCAGGCGTCCGAAGTCTTTTTTCTGTGCGTACCACTTCGATCGCCAGTCCTTGGTGACCGCCATGCGCAAACCGATTGGATTGGTTTTTTGACCCATAACTTACTCGTCGGAAACTACGATTTTGACGTGGCAACTGCGCTTGAGGATCGGGCCGGCCGAACCACGCGCTTTGGGGGTGAAACGCTTCAGTGTCGAAGCGGTTTGGGCCACGGCCTCTTTCACCTTCAAAGACTCAGGCTTCACGCCGTTATTGTTTTCCGCATTGGCGATGGCCGACTGGAGGGTCTTGGCCACGACGCGGGCGGACTTGCGCGGCACCACGGCCAGAACGGCCTGGGCATGCAACGCGGAGAGGCCCTGGATTTGGCGCACCATCTCGCGCATCTTCTGCGCGGACATGCGAACGTTCTTGGTGATGGCTTGAACCTGCATGACTATTTCGCCTCCGCTTTCGCCGTGTGCGCGCCGTGCTTCTTAAAGGTGCGCGTCAGTGAGAATTCTCCGAGCCGGTGGCCAACCATGTTTTCGGTCACGAACACCGGGTTAAAAATCTTGCCGTTATGCACGGCGAAAGTCAGCCCCACGAAATCGGGCGTGATCATTGAGCGGCGCGACCACGTCTTGATCGGCGCCTTGGATTTGGAGTCCTTGGCCTTGACGATCTTCTCCATCAAGTGGCCATCGACAAACGGACCTTTTTTAATCGAACGTCCCATATTTCAAAAAATTCTAGCGTGACTTCAAAGGCTTCCCATCGCGGCGCACGATGATGAACCGGTTGGAATACTTGCTCTTGACGCGGGTGCGAAGGCCCTTGGCCTGCAAACCCCACGGCGAGGTGAGCTGCTGCCAGCCTCCGCCAGATTTGGACTTGCCCTGACCGCCGCCATTCGGATGGTCAACCGGGTTGCGCGCCACACCACGGCTGATTGGCCGGATTCCGCGATGCCGGGATCTCCCAGCCTTGCCAAGCACAACATTTTCGTGTTCAGCGTTCCCCACCTGCCCGATGGTCGCGCTACAATCTTCCTGCACGCGACGAATTTCTCCCGAGGGCAAACGAATCTGCGCATACCCCTCATCGCGCGACATCAGCGTCGCGGACGAACCGGCGCTGCGAACGATCTGACCGCCCTTGCCGGCGTGAAGCTCGATGTTGTGAATCGCGATGCCTACTGGAATCACCTTGAGCGGAAGACAGTTTCCCAGGTCAGGAGCCGCCGTCGGGCCGCTCATGATTTTTGCGCCCACCTGAAGCCCGGCGGGAGCGATGATGTAAGCCTTCTCGCCATCGGTGTACTGGACAAGCGCCAGGCGCGCAGTGCGAATCGGATCATACTCGATGGCGGAAACCGTAGCCTCGACACCATGCTTGTTGCGCTTGAAATCAACGATGCGAAGTTTCTGCTTGTGACCGCCACCGATCCCGCGAGCCGTCGCGCGTCCGTAATGATTACGGCCACCCGACTTCTTGCGAATCTCAACGAGGCTCTTCTCGGGCTTCGTCTTCGTGATCTCGTCGTACGACGCGATAGTGATATATCGCGTCGACGGCGTCAGCGGTCGAAATGTCTTCACTGGCATAAAATTACCTTACCAAGTCCCAGCCTGGAGCAGTCAGACCATTAATCCTGCGCCCAGTCGGGTCGTCAGTTATCGGCCTGCCGATTAAGTGCTGTCCTTGCCGGATTTCCGGAAAGGAGCGCGGACTATATCAATCGATTTTTGGGGCGCAACAAGTTTTTCCTCTTCTCTGAAGATATTTTTTGTGTGTAATGAATTCAGATGTCCGGTCCGCTGCCGCAGCGCGACTCAACGGGGTCTGCGCGGCGGCAGAGACTCGATTCCGCCCCTCGGGCTCTCATGAATTGGCTTAAAGTTTTGCCAGCGGATTGCCGAAGGATACCGTCGAGGAGGTTACGCACGTTTGGAGTTTGGGTGAGCAGCCCCGCCCGGGAAACCGGGCGGGGCTTCTTTTTGATCGTCACCACTTCCGAACAATCTTTGAGCTTTCAGACGGTTGGTTTTCCGTCAATATCCGACCCGCCAGCCAACAAATCAAAAAACACAGCGCCATGAAGTATCTGACCAAAGAGCAACAGATCGTGCTGTGCGTGATTCTGCTGCTCCTCCTCACCGGCTTGGGCGTTAAGACCTGGCGAACCGCGCATCCGAAATCAGAAGAACACAGCATCACTGCTGTCCAGTCGGGAAAGTAATTTGGAACGCGTTCGTTGCCATTAAACCGGAATGGAGCGATGAGCATCGTCCTGCCCAGGGGAACCCCCAATGGTTCTAGCCGAGCAATGTGACCGCACCCATGAACACCGACTTTGATCACAAGGCCAAAGTTCAGCAGCGACCATTCCCGGCTTACCGCAAAAACCTTGAGCATGTTCTCTCCGGTGTCGATACTCTTGGAGCCATGCACGGAATCAATTTCGACGAAGAGTTGGACAAAATTGTGGCTAAGGATGCGCGCTTCACGCGCGAGGCCTACACTTTTGTCCGCGAGGCGCTCGATTTCACTCAGAAGCTCATGGGCAAACTGCCCAAGGACCACGTACCCCGCCACGTCAGCGGCCAGCAACTGCTCGAAGGCATCCGCGACTACGCGCTTCAGGAATACGGTCCCATGTCCCTCATGGTCCTGGAGGAATGGGGCCTCCGCCGTTGCGAGGATTTCGGCGAACTGGTCTTCAACATGGTCGAGAACTCCCTCCTCGCGAAGACCGACAAGGACAGCCGCGAGGATTTCAAGGGCGGCTATGATTTCGAGCACGCCTTTCGCAAGCCCTACTTGCCCACCCAGCTTGCGGCCACTCGACCTGAAAAAGTTCAGAAGCCCTGAAGCCGCGCAAAGCACCACGTCGACGTCATCTCACGGCGACGCATCCAGAATCCCCTTCGCCAGTCCCGTGGACTTGATCATGCCGCGGACCACCACGCGCTCCTCACCCTCCAACTTCCCGTCTTGATTGGCGTCGAAGGTTGGCAACCCGACTTGCTTGATGCTCTGCATTCCTTCACGCAGCGCACGCGGAAAGCGCCGCTTGACCAGGGGCGCAAGACCCAAATCAATCACCTGATCGGCCACATGGTCCTCCAAGGCGGCGCGCAGGATCGGGAACTCGTCCTGGTTCGCCGGGATGAACGCAATGATCACGCTGCCCATCTCATTCGTGGTCTGCTCGCCCCACACCGTGTCGCGCGGCGGACTGGACGGGTTGCGGGGATTGGCGGCGGAGTTATCCCAACTCACCACCGTTTCCAGCTTCGTCCCCTTGGGCAGGCGGATCCGCTCGCGATACTGGTATTGCTCCTGCCAGACGAAGTCCCAGTCGGAAATCTTGAGCATCAATTGCTTCGTGCCGTCCGGAAGCGTGGCGGTCATCTCCAGGGTGCGACCAAGCTCATGCGCGTGACCGCCCACGGCGAAGGCCTCGCCCTCCACAGGCAACACGAAAGAGTCGCGCATCACGAAGTTGGAATTGCCGGCGGGAATGTAGATATCCTTCAGCACCCCGAAGTTCGGCGGCACATTGATGGTGGCGTAATTCTTCAGCGGCGCTCCCTTCGCAAACTTCAGGCGCACCGTGGTCGCTTCCTGCTCCGGCTTGCCGCTGGGATGGATGTGCGTTTGCAGCACGAGGTTCGCGCCCTTGGGAAATTTCCACGCCAGATCGGAAGGCAACATCAGCGCGCCGCCGCCCGGCGCCCAGGCCACGATGAACTTCAGACCGTTGGCATTAAAACCATTGTAGCCCACGCCGGCCTCGGCCTCATCGCGCTTCAAGGCTTCGCCAGTCGGATCGATGAAGACCAGAATGTGATGCACGACCTTGGGCGCTCCAGGTCGCAGTTCGATGGCCTGAATCCATTTGTCCTCGGCGAATTTGAGCGGCAGGACAAAATTGCGATAAACGTCCTTGCCCGACGCCTTCACCTCGTAGGCCTCCGGCATCGTCAGTTCCAAGTCCGGCTCCGTGATGCGAAAGCTCGCCGGCAGCGGTGGAGGAGCCGGCTTCTTCGCCGGATCACCTTCCAGCGCGCCCTCCTCCAGCCAGCGCGCCAGCGTGGCGATTTGCCCGGCACTGAGCCGACGATCATTCGCCATCGCCGGTGAGGCCCCATCCGCGTGCCACGGCGGCATCTGGCCCCGGGCCGTGACCTCGACGATCTGGCGCACGCGCTTCTTCGCCTCGCCATAACTCAACAGCGCGAACGGCCCGATCTCGCCCGGCCGATGACAATTGGCGCAATGCTCGAAGAGAATCGGCGCCACCTGCTCGTTGAACGTCACCTTCGCCGGCCCGGTCAAACCGGCGGCCGCCGACCCCGAGGCCGCCAGCAGCAGCACCGCGCCGTGGATCAGCAGAGGCAAAAACAGTCTGGGAAGCGTTATCATAGATTCACTGGTACGGCACACGGGATCATGGACGACCTGAAGGCGGCAAAATGTTTCACCCGCGACAAATTATGAGGCACCCGGTTGTTATCACCTCAAAATCAAGTAGAGGGCATGCAAAACACCCGGCACCCAAAAGAAAATGCAGAGCACGATGTTGAGGATGGTGTCTTGGCCAGACTTGGTTTTGAGATAAACCGCGAGTGGCGGCAAGAGAAGCGCAAGAACGATCAGGATGAGTTTGCTCATGCCGCAGGTTGTTTAAGCCGCCATCCGAAGTCAACGCCACGGATGGAAGTCACATTGGTTCCCCACGCCTTCAACGGCCGTTCAAGGTCATGTTCTCACCGGGCAACTGCTCCACGGAATATCTGCTGATTCCGTTGCTCTTCTGGCTCGGTGACGAGCACATCACAGCCACGAGTTCACTTCAACCCCATCACCAAGATAACCAGGTCGATGATGAAAAGGAGCACGATGGTGACTTCGAGCATCAACATCACACGGTGGTTCTGGTCGGCTTTGCAGAGCTGGTAGAGGTCGTCGAGGGTCTTGACCTTCTCGTCGATGGTTTTGTGCCAGTCGCCGAGATGGAAGCGCGCGGCGATGGCCTCGTAGATGCGAGCGACGTGCCAGTCGCCAAAGAACTTGGTGATGTTTTGCAACTCGTCGCTGAACCGCGCCAGGTCGATGCGCAGTTCGCGCAGTTCGCGCAGGACGTCGCGCTGGCTGCGGATGCGGCGTTCGCCCAGGTCGCGGTAAGAGCGTTCCAGGGCGTCGTCGAGCAGGCGGTCGTAGGCTTCGAGTTCGGCGAGTTGGAGGTTGGCGAGTTCCATGACGTAGAGGGGTTCGTCGAACTGATTGGGTTTGTCGATGACCAGCGCCGCGTCCCAATCAACCACCACGAGGTCGTGCTCGTAATAGCTGATGGCGCGCTGGGTGGATTCCTCGGATTCCTGGTGCGAGAGCTTGTCCATCTCCGGCTCCTGGGTGAGGAGCGCGGCGACCTGGCGGCGGTGGGCCTGGAGCCAGCCCTCGGCGTTTTGGGCCACGCCGGCGCGGTCCACCACGGGGGCTTCGAGGCAGAAGACGGTGTAGGCTTCCTCTTCGGGGACTTGGAGCACGGGCTTCACGTAATAGGGGGAAAGCTCCCGACGCACTTCCTCGGCGAGGCGCTTCACTTCTTCGCTGAGGGAGCCATTGCTGAACTGGAGGTCGTGATAGACAACCAGGTCTTCGACATGGGCGACGGCGAAGGGCACGCGCACGGTGATGCTGATGGCTCCGACGGGCAGCAGCTTGATGGCAATCTCGAGGCGGACAGGACCGTGCGGACCGAGCCGCTCTTGGGCGGGCAGGCGGACCATCTGGGGGCGGAAGAAGAAGAGGTGGCGGGGATTGCGTTTGCTGGTGTCCACGACGTACTGGGCGACGGGCTGGCCGAGCAGTTCACGCACGGGCTGGCGGGTCATCTCGTAAGCCACGTCGAAGGCGAACATGTAAACGACTTCGCCGACGTAGCGGTTGCGCCGTCCGACGAGGCCGGGCTGGGGGCTGGGGTCCGGGGTGGTAGCCATGCGGGTGAAGTTAAGCGGCGAGGCGCGGAAAGGCGAGCGTGAGTGAATGGGGCGCGGGTCAAACCGGTGGGGGCATGGGGAAGAGGGCGGGCGAACCAGGGCGGGCGGCGGGCGAGGTGGGCGGGGTGGAGGCGGATCAAGCCGGCGGCTGGGAGTTTTGGAAACCCCAAGCACCAAACCCCAAGCACCAGGGAAACACCAAGGTCCAAATTTCAAACTGGTTCAGAGGCTCGCGATGGTGCGGCCGGCCGTGCGCCGGGCCTTTGGTTGGAGCTTGAGGCTTGAAGCTTCTCTGGTGCTTGGGGTTTGGGGTTTCCCAACCCCGTTCCCCGCCGCAGGCCGGTGGGTCTGCCCGGGCTAATTGATCAGCCGCAGGGTGAGCGGATAAGTGAAGACGGTTCCCTCGTTGGCTTTGATGCCGGCGAGGACGGGCAGGATGATCGCCGCGAGGTGGAGGGCCAGCAAAGCGAGGAGCACCGGAATCCAAGCCAGGCAAAGGAACCCGACCAACCCGACAAGCACCAGACCGATCTCATAGATCAGCACGGAGAGTTGAAAGTTCATGGCCGCCTTGCCGTGGGGATCGAGGGCTGGCAGCTCGTTGCGTTTCACCTGCCAGATGATCAAGGGGCCGATGAAATTGCCGAAGGGGACAATCAATCCGGCCAGCGCACTCAGGTGGCACCACATGGCCCACTGGCGTTCGAGGGCCAGGCTCGCGGGCACGGGGAATGACGATGGCGGAGCGGAGATCGGCGCGGCGGGCGGCGGTGGATTCAAGTTGTCCATAACCGAGCGGCATCCAAGCACCGGCGGCCGGCCGCGACAAGGGGATTTCTGGACGGCCGCAGCACGTCCGGGAAACGCTGGGGCGCGCGCCGAAACTCAACCGCGCGCTTCCGAAAGATGGGCGCTAGCGAGGGCCGACCAGTCTTGCGCGTAGAGATCGGGTCCCCCTTCGCGCTGGGCGATCGCCACCGCTTGCTCCGCTTCCTGCACGGCTTGACCGCGCCAGGAAACCAGCGTGGCCGGGTCAGCCCAGCCCCGATTCACGATGGTTTCCTCGGCATACTTCAGGCAGTCACGCCCGAGCGGCGACTGCTTCAAGCTCGGAGCGATGTAGCCGGCGTCATCGTGCTCGCCGTGGCCGCAGAGCCGGAGCAATCGCGAGACAATGAGTTGCGGCCCGCCGCCGCCGCGGGCATTGCCCTCGGCCGCCCCGGCGGCGCGCAGGCAGTCGGCCAGATCCGTGCCGTCGGCCTCATGGACCGTGACGCCGTAGCCCACGGCCTTGTCGGCCAGGGAGGCGCAGGCAAACTGGCGCGAAGTGGGCGTGGAGTAGGCAAATTGATTGTCGGCGATGGTGAGGATCAGCGGCAGCTTCTCGACCGCCGCCTGGTTCAACGCTTCGTGAAAGGATCCCGTGGAGGTCGCGCCGTCCCCAATGCTGGTCGCCCCCACAAAGCCGGTCTCACCCTGAAAACGCTTACCGATCAACACGCCGTTCACGACCGAGATCATCGCCCCGAGATGGCTGATCATCGGGAGCAAACCCTCGCGCGGTCGGCCGCGATGGACGTTCCCGTCGCGCGCGCGCATCGGACCCTGCGGCGAGCCGAGGTAGGTGCGGACGGCATCGAGCACTGGTTCGCCGAAAGCGAGACGTCCCGCGCCATCTCGAATCAACGGCGCGAAAACATCTCCGCGCCGGAGATGAACGCCCACCGCGACACTGAGCGCTTCCTGCCCGCGCCCGAGGAAAACTCCGCCGTGGATTTTGCCGGCGCGATAGAGGCTGGCGAATTTGTCATCCAGCACCCGGGCCAGCAGCATCCAGCGGAAAGCCTGCACGAACTGGCCGTGGGGGGCTGCGCCAGCCACTGCCGGCGGGACCGCAACTGTTTCAAGCATGGCCGGGACTCTAGGACGCGCCTTCGCGCCGGCGCAATCCTTCTTCCGAGCGGAGCGCGGACCGCCGAGTCCGCGTGTTCATGACCATTCCGATTGCTTGTGTCTCACTGGATTCGGACGCCGAGTCCGGGCGATCGGCCTTCCAATGCATCGCCGTCAAGCGACGCCCAGAGTGCCTCTTGGGAGTTCCTTGCCCCCGATCCGATGAGCAAGAATCGTTGCGAGGCCGTCAAACGTTACGATTGAAAGTGGCGGCCTCCCGGCGAGGTGGAACTGCTCGCGCTGCGAGCAGTAGCGCCGGGCAGAGCGGCGCAACAAGCACCCAGGACACGCCTTGCCATTGTTCGGGCCGCCCTCTGAACGCGGGCGGAGTTATCCAGCGCGACAACTCCGCCCCGCCAGTTCATCGCGTGGCTTGAAGGCTTTCTTCCGCGCATCCTGCAAGACGCCTCTGATGGTTACTTGCGCAAGTAAGCCTCGACCGCTGAATCCTTCAGCAACTTCTTCACGGCATCCTCCGCTGCGCCGTCCACGGCCCCGAGTGGCACCATCGAAGAACCGGTGCCCTCGAACGTGCTCTTGAGGCCCTCCGGCGTGGTGGCAGTGAGGACGATCTTGCTGTTGGACACGCCGATGATGGGGATCGAAGAAACCTCCGCCTTCGTCATCGTGATGGTCAGGGCCTTGGGCACTCCGTCCGTGATCGTGGCTCCGCGCGCCGAGAGGTTCTTCCGAACTGCGGCCACGGCGGCCGCCGTCCACTCAGACGGTTTCCCCACCACCTTCCCCATGCCGACCGTGCCGATTTTCGTTTCGGTGACACTGCTCTCACCGGCCTTGACGTCGATGGGCTGGCCGCCACGCAAATCGGACATCTTGGCCGGGGCCACGGTGAATTTGGGAACGTGCCGGACGGTGACAACCCCGCAGCCAGTCGTGAGCATGGCGAGCGCGCAACCGGCGGCGGCCAGGAGTGAATAAGTTTTCATAAGTTTCGATGATCCTCTGGTTGGTTCTCCATCCCACCGAATGGTGGGCTGTGTGGTTTGCTTTTCCACTGTCTCAAGAGCGGGTCTTGGCGCCCACACAGAATTCGCGCCAAGACCCGCCGAACCGCTCACCCGAGCGGACAACATTTCTACGGAAGTTTCTCCACACCGTAGAACCGGCGTGGATTCGTGAGGGCCTGGACATCCAGCACCGGAATTGTTCCCAGAGAGTTGGTCACAGTGGTCACGGGCTGCCAGGTGGCGAATGGGGCTGCGACATTCGTCGAGGCGCGGACGCGGAGAATTTCGCCGGGCGTTCCACGCACCAGCATTTTGAACCCGCCGAGCGGTTGCAGGCCGTTAGAGCCGAGCGGTTCGCCGCCAAGATAAAACCGCACCCCCGACCCCGGCCATGTGCCGCTCAACGGCGTGAGCGGTCCGAACGAAACGTTATCCACCAAGCCTGTGGCGAGCTGGCCGCGCCGATGGGAGGTGAGGGCCAGCCCGGCCTCCACGCGGTTTGACAGGCTCACGGTGGTGAACCAGGCGTAGTTCCAGTCCAAGCCATTTGAGGAGGTGAAACCGGCCACGGTATTCCCCATCCGCATCAGGCGCAGCCACGCGCTGTTCGTGCCAGGCACCGGGCTTTCGACACTCGAAAGGCCCTGGCCGAGACGGCGGCGGAAAGTCACGTTCGTGCGACTGGTCAGGCGCAGGAAGACATGCTTCGCGCCCGCGTCCAGCGTCTCGCGCAGCATCAGGCCGACTTCCGCGCCCGGCTCGGCGGCGTGCAACGAGAGCACGCGCGCGATGATCTGGCCGTCGTTGGTGAGCGGCGCGCGGGCGAAGTGAAACGCATCAGCGTTGTCCTCGATGTCCTCGCCGGAGCCGATGAGCGTGTAGAGACCGTTCGTGTAGGCCGTGCCGCCGGACGCGCCGACATCGCCCACGTCCACGCCGATCAGGACAGGCACGCCGTCCTGATCAACAGTGAAGTCCAGTCCCTGAATGACCAGTTTGCCCGACCGACGCTCGGGACTGAGATTGGCCTGCACCAGAAAGCCGACGACTCCGTTCCCGGAACCGGAGGCTCCATTGGTGATGATTAACCAAGGCACGTTGCTGGTCGCAGCCCAGTCGCATCCGCCCGGGGCGCTGACGCTGAATGTACCGTTGGTCGCGCCGAAGCCGACGGAGACTCCGTTGGGCGTAATTGAATAATAGCAGACTGGTGGGCAGGTCACGGTGAAGGAATAGCTGCCAGTGTCCGCGTAATTATCATCATGCACCAGCAGCGTGTAGGCACCAGCGGCCAGCACGATGTTTGTGGCCGTGGCGGGAGTGCGGGTAAAAAGTTTAGTGCCAGCCGAATTGTAGAGATCGAACTGCACTCCACTGAAGCCACCGAAACTGAAAATGGTGAAACCGCCAGCCGTGGCAAATCCGTGCGCCCGAATCTGCGCGCCGCTGGTGAGACTGCTGTTAAATGTCTGCCCGCACACGATGGGCGTGCCGCCACAGCCGCCGCCGGTGAAGGACTGGAGGCTCAACTGGTAGCTGCTGGTCTGCGCGTAGTCGTCATCATGTACGAGGATCGTGAACGTCCCGCTGTTGGTCAGGGTCAGGTTGACGGCGCGGGTTCCGCAGTGGTTCAGGCTG
>JANOQV010000075.1:0-15554 GCA_031414955.1 Pedosphaera sp.
GCTCCGAGGGCTTCATGCTCAGGGCGAGATTGCGGCGGATGCGTTCGCGATTGGGCGCGTCAAAAAAATCGACCGGGTTGAAGTCATCGGTGAGCACGCGTCCATTCTCCAGGTGCAGCGAGAGGCCGGCGTAGTCGCGCCCCGGCTCGATCACCCCGGCGTAGGCGGACTCCGCCCGCGCCCGCACCAGGCTGTGGACTCCTGAAAGATCCGGGCTGTTTACCATCGCCAGTTCGGCGCGATCCGACGCCACAAAAAAGGTGTTGCCGCCATCCGCCGTGTGAATGCGCACGGAGGCGAAGACGTTGGTCAGGGTCTTGAAGAGCGAGGTGGTGAAGAAATCCTCGCCCGACTTGAAATTGCCGAAGCTGTTGATGACCAGCACGCCGCCGGGCTTCATCACCCGGCGCATGGCCACGAAGGCTTCGCGGGTCATCAGATGCGAGGGCGAGGATTCGCCGAGGAAGGCGTCCAGCGCGACTGCATCGTACTTTTTCCGGCAGTCATTGAGAAATTGCCGGCCGTCACCAATCGTGATGTTTAACTTCTCGGTCTGGAGATCGAACCACTGCGCCGCCATCGGCACCACGGCGGGATTGATCTCCACCACATCGACCCGCGAACCGTCCCGGGCAAAATCGCCGGGAGAAATTCCCACGCCCAGCCCGATGCAAAGCACATCCGTGGTGTTGGTCGCGTAAACCCGGGCCAGCCCGTGCAGCATGTAAGTGAAGAGCGAGGTGCTCTTCCGCGCCGCCGGGTCGTAAGTGTTTTGCACGAGGTAATCATTCATGTAAAACCGCTGGCTGCCGGCCTCGAGCACCTGGAGCGTTCCAAAATTTGAGTTGCCGCCAAACTTCTCCTCCGCGCGCGCGTGCCGTAAATAGTCGCGCCGCACGCCCCCCCAGCCAATCAGGATAGTCCCGATGAAGACCAGCACCACGGGCGCGAGGGGCTTCTTCTCGTCGCGCCAGACCAGGAAGTACACCAGGGCCACCGCCGCCAGCACCAGCGAAGTGAAGTACATGGTCTTGGAGTTCGGCAGGTAGGGCACGAGCACGTAGCCGATCAGCATGGTGCCGGCGAAACTGCCGAACGTGCTCACCGCCGTGAGCCGGCCCACATTGCCCCCGACGTGGCTCACCTCCGAGGTCAGCACCCGCACGAAGAAAGGTCCGACCATCGCGAGCAAGGCCAGCGGGATGAAAAATAAAACCATCGAGGCCAGCAACGAGCCGAGCGCGAAGGGTTTCAAGTTCAGGCACGCGTACGCCACCGGTTCCACCACCATCACCGTCAGCCCGAGATAGATGGCGGCCAGCAGAATGGCCCAGTAGAGCCGCCCCACCTGGGGCGACTTGTCCACGAACCGGCCGCCCGCGTAATAACCAAGCGTGAGCGCGATGAGCGTGACCGCGATTTGCGCCGTCCAGACGAAATGCGACGTGCCGATGAAAGGCGACAGCATCTTCGCGCCCAGGATTTCCACGATCATGATCGCCGCGCCCGTGATGGCAGCGGTGAAGTAGAAGTAGCGGCGTTGCGCGAGGGAGAGTCCGCCCGTCTCGGGCGCGTTAGGTTTTTTCACGCGGCGAGTTCTACGGGAGAGATCTCGCGGACGCAAGCCGGGGCGCGGAGCTTGGAGGGGCGGGCCGGGCGCGGCTGGCAGGGCCGCACCCGGCTTTCCGGCCTGTGCCGCCACCTCGTGCCACCAGGTGGCCGTCGGTCGCCCCGAGGATTGAGGCCAAAGGCCCGAGGCCGGGAGTTAAAACTCGATGATCAAAGTTCACGGGATTCAAGTGGGGAAACAGCCTTTGCCCTCCCGTGCGCCGAAGATTTGTGTTTGCAGTAGCAATCCAGCTTTTTGCCGGTGATGAACCGAGATGGAGGCTTGCCTTTCGGGATGCATTGAGGATGCTCTCCACTACCAAACGAAACGAGTCCAGTCATCACCGCTGGGCGGATGCCTTGATCGCATCCCAACTCCGCTCTTTTGGGAATCGACCCAAATGCGCCCGAATATTTTGTCCGTGATCGACTGTGTGAACCCTCGTGCCCTTATGAATCCATATCCCCAATTCCTTGTCCGTGTGCTGTTGGCCATTCACCTCCTGGCTGGCCTGACCGAAGCGCGTGCCGCCGTGTTCAGTTGGAGCGGTTCCGGTGCCGGGCCTGGCTCTGGTGCGAATAACGCGTGGACCACGGTCGGCAACTGGACGAACAACCTCGGTCTTCCCGTCGCGGGCGACACGGTGCTCTTCGGCTTGGGCGGCAGCGCGACCAACATCGGCATCGCCTTTCCTTCCCTGACGTCGGTTCAGAGCAACATCGGGGCAATCGTCCTTTCCGGTGGCTCTACGGTGGACCGCTTCATCGGCAACTCCTCCACCTCGGCGGACGGCGTGCTCACGCTCTCCGGCGCCGGCGGCGGTTTGATCACCAACAGCGTGTCGGGACGCACGCTGTTCATCCTTTCCAACACGGCGGCGGGCACGCGGTTCATGTCCCTGCTCCTGCCCAATGCCGGCACCATCGAGGCGGTCGGCAACGTGCAGATTCTGGTCGGGGTGACTGGCGCGGGTGCAATTGCCAAGACCGGCGCGGGCACGCTCATCCTCGGCACGAACAATGTGATGACCGGCGTGTGGAGCAACCTTGCCGGCACGCTCCAGGTCGGCACCGGCGGCGCGGCGGGCAATTTCGGCGCGGGCAATTTGACCAACAACGCCACTCTGATCATCAATCGCAACGACATCGCCACTTTCGCCAACATCATCTCCGGCAGCGGCAACGTCACGGTCAACGGCGGCATCATTGGGTTGAGCGCGAACAACGGCTTCCTTGGCACGCTCACTGTGAATAACTCCGCGACTAACATCCTCTTGGGCACCAGCGCCCAGACCACCACGACGGTCAACAACAACTCCGTGCTGCGGGTGGCCAACAGCGGAGGGCTTGGCACCAGCGGCGGTTTCAACCTCAACCCGAACAACGCCGAGACCGGCCGACTCGAACTCACCAACAGCGTGACCATCCTTTCCGCCACCCGCACTCTTGTCATGCAGGGTCGCAATAACACCACGGATGCCATCCGCAGCATCGGCGGTAACAACATCATCTCCGGTCCGATCAGTTTCACCACCGGCGGCAGCACTTACGCGATTGATTCCACCAGCGGCACGCTCACCCTGGTCGGGGGTGTGACCAGCACCGCGACCGGCGGGCGCACGCTCACGCTGCAAGGTGCTGCCACCGGCACGGTGCCGAGCGCCATCGTGAACGGCAGCGCGACGATGGCTTTGACCAAGGGCGGCATCGGCACCTGGACGTTGACTGGCACCAACATCTACACCGGAGTGACCACGATCAGCGGCGGCCTGCTGGCCTTGAGCGGGCTGGGCTCCATCGCGAACAGCCCGTCCATCTTCGTTGGGGTGGACTCCACCTTCAGCGTCGGCGCGGTCACGGGCGGTTACATGCTGGCGGTGGGCCAGATACTTTCTGGTGTGGGTGAAGTGGTGGGTTCGCTGCGCGCGACCAACGGGACCGCGGTGGCTCCGGGCACCACCAGCACGGCGGGCACATTGCAGTTCGCCAACAATGTTTCGTTCGAGGACGGCGCGGGCCTGCTGCTCGATCTGGCCGGCACCACCACTTACAACAGCGGAACCAACGACCTGCTGCTGATTGGCGGCAATCTCGCGCTCTCGGGCGTCACCCGCGTGGGCTTCAGTTTCCTCGGCGGAGCGCCGGCCTTGGGCATGCCTTATACCATCGCGCGCTATTTCGGTTCGCTCTCCGGGGGCGTGGCCAATCTCATCGCCACGAACTGCCCCTACACCGCCACCTTCAGCACCGCGACTCCGGGTGAAGTGCGCGTGACCTTCACCGGCACGCCGGCCTCGCTGGTCTGGAATGGCTCCCCAGGCGGCCTGACGTCGAACGTGTGGAATGTGGCTGCTGCCACCAACTGGCTGAATGGTGTGGCGCTCGCCCCGTTCCGCCAGGGCGACGCGGTGCTCTTCGACAACACCTCCGCGACGCAGACGGTCAACCTGGTGTCATCGGTCAGTCCCTCGAACACGGTCGTGAACTCTGCGCTCAATTACATCATCCAGGGTGTGGGTGGAATCATCGGTGGCGGCCTGACCAAGGACGGCAGCGGCACGCTCACGATCAGCAACTCGGCCAACGCTTATGCCGGTGCGACCCTCGTCAGCGGCGGGACGGTCAAGGTCGGCACCAACGCCGCCTTTGGCAACAGTTCCGGCATCACCGTCAACGGCACCGGTCAGATTGATCTCAACGGTGTCAGCCAGGGCACTAGGATTTTCAATTACACCATCAGCGGTACCGGGCCGGACGGTCTCGGTGCGATCAAGAACACCGTGGCGGCCGTGACCACCAGTTCCGGCGTCAAGAACCTCACCCTGGCGGCGGACTCGACCATTGGCAGCACCCTGGCCGCGGGCGGCAGCCGGCTGGACATCGTTTACAGTGGCGGCGTGCTCAACGGCGGGGGCAACAAGCTGACCAAGGTCGGCGTGGGCCAGCTAGACATCCGCGGAACGACCATCAATCTCACCGAACTCATCGTCAACGACGGTCTCCTCTACGCCGAGGACGTGGACAACAACTTCGGCTCCAAGCTCACCATCAATCCCGCCGGCAGCGCGGGTGTTTACAACAACCGCATTCAGACCGGCGAGGTGGTGCTGAACGGCGGAACCCTTTCCGGCGTCGGCCCCAGCCTCACCGCCACCGGCCTCTACACCGGGCCGGTCACGCTCAACACGCCCACCAACAAGGTGGACACGGCGGGCGCTTACGGCGGGGCCAACGTGGCCTTGAGCGGCGCGGTGGCCGGCCCGGGCGGATTGATCAAGAGTGGCACCGGCACCCTCAATCTCAACGGCACCAACACCTACGCCGGCGGCACGACCATCAGCAACGGCGCGATTCAGGGCACGACCTACTCCGTGCAGGGCAACCTCACCAACCATTCCGCGCTCGTGCTCAACCAGCCCTTCGACGGCACCCTGGCCGCCCCCGTGCTGACGGGCACGGGCAGCCTGACCAAGCGCGGCCTGGGCAAGGTCACCATCAACTCGGCCCTGAGTCTCACGGGCACCATCACCAACGAAGCCGGCATCATCGCGCTGGGCGCGGACAATGTGCTGGGCTTTGGCACGAATGACTGGCGCGGCGCGGGCGGGTTGTTCCCCGCGTTCGAGTCGGCGGATGCCAGCACGCGGACGATCACGAACGCCATCTCCATTTCCACCGACACGCGGCTCGGCTCGGCCGGTTCGGGCAATTTGGTGTTCAGCGGCCCCATCAACAACGGCGGCGCGCAGAAAATGCTGACGGTCTCGAACGCGCTCACCACCTTCAGCAGCGGCCTGGGTAACCTTGGCGTCATCGTGAAGGCCGGTCCCGGCCAGTTGGCGCTCGGTGGCCCCAACAACAACGCCGGTCTGACCATCAGCAACGGCCTCGTGGCGCTGTTGGCGGGCGGTTACTTCTCGAACAGTCCGTACGTGACCATCGCCTCCGGCGCGATGCTGGATGTCTCGGCGGGTTTGGGCGCGACCTTCACCAACGCCGCCGGGCGCACACTCCTGGCCGGCAACACCAACGGAAATTATTTTGGCGATGACATCGTGGGTGCTCTGACCAACGCCGGCACCGTCAATGTCGCCGGCAGCGGCTGGCCCGGCACGCTGAACGTCAGCGGCGACATCCTGATCGGCGGCGGCACGCTGCTGTTCGACCTCGCCACGTCCGCCAACCTCGGCGACGGCGTGAACGATTACATTTACACCGTCGGGAACATCGCCCTCTCCGGCACTATCACCATCAACGTGAACGCGCTTGGCGGGACCATCCCCGATGGCGACTACATCGTCATGTCCAGCGGCGTGGCCATCACGGGCACGCCCACCTTCGTGATCACCGGCACCAACGGCTGGCGTCAGACGGTGACGGTTTTGTACTCGAGCGGGAACCCGGACTTCACCATTCAGATCTATGGCGCGGTTCCCGGTCCGATCGCCTGGTGGGGCACGGCGGGCAACAACTGGGACATCAACGCCAGCATCAACTGGAGCAACACCGTCTCCGGTCTCCTCGGCACCTACTACAACGGCGACTCGGTCCTCTTCGACAACACCTCTTTCAACACCAACATCGTGGTGGCCGGCACCGTCGCCCCCGGCCCGGTCGTGGTGAACTCATCAAGCAACCACGCCTTCAGCGGCGCGGGCAAGATCAGCGGCCCGGCCAGCTACACCAAGACCGGCACCGGCACGAACCTGATGGCGCTGGCCAACGACTACACCGGCCTGACCTACGTCAACAACGGCATTCTCAAAATGGGCAACGCGGCCGCGCTGGGCGCGACCAATGTTCCCGGTCTCAACGCTGAGACCGTCATCAACGGCGGTTCGCTGGACCTGAACGGCAACGCGATCATCACCGAGAGCTTCACCGTGCAGGGCGCGGGTCCGGGCGGCATTGGCGCGATGGTCAACAACGGCGCGGGCATCGTGAACGGCGGCCCGCGCGCCCGCGTCACCTTGAGCGGCGACACGACGTTTGGCGCGCCCAACCGCTGGGATCTCCAGGGCGGTGCGACTCTGATCGGCAACGGCTTCAAGGTGACGAAAGTTGGCGGTTCGGAAATGTTCCTGAGCGGCCTGGGTGAGACGGCGCTGGGTGACATCGACGTGCAACAGGGCTTCCTGACCTGGGGGGCCAATTCCACGGCCGGCGACCCAACCAAGAACTACAATGTGGCGGGCGGCGCGATCCTGAACTTCTTCGCCCACACCGTCCCGCTGAACAAGATGTTCACTTTCCAGAACGGCGCGCTCATCCAGAACGGCTCCGGCACGGCCATCCTGGCTGGACCGGTTTCATTGGTGGGCGGAAGCGTGCTCTTCAACACCGTCAACCCGGTCATTGTCAGCAACGTGATCAGCGGCGCCGGGCTCCTGGTGAAGCAGAACACCGGCGTGCTCACCCTGCTCTCGAACGCCACCCACACCGGCAACACCTTCGTCAGCGCCGGCACCCTGGCGCTGGGCGGCGGCTTCACCGCGCCCATCGTGGTCGGCCTCATCACGAACAACGCCACGATCGACCTGAATCCTTCCGCCGCCTATTTGTTCACGAACTTCATGATCGGCTCGGGCACGTTCACCAAGAGCGGCACGAACTCGGTGCAACTCGCGGGCCTTTACGGGAGCGACCAGCTCGGTGACTTGCTCACCTTCAACCTCACCGGCGGCGCGTTTGACTGGAACGGGCGCACGGAAGTCATCCGCGCGCTGGCCGGCAGCACGGGCACCATCGTCAGCAACTCGGCGGGCGGCCAGGCGATGATGATTCTCGCCAATCCTTCCGGCGGCCAGACCTACAGCGGCTCCATCGCCGGTAACACGCGCGTCGTCATCCGCGACGCCGCGACCAAGAACACCACGGTCCAGATTTTCGCCGGCACGAACACCTTCACCGGCGGCCTGCTCATCGACAACGGCCAGTTGCGTATCGCCTCCGACGCCCAGCTTGGCGCGGTGCCGGCCAGCTTCGACGCGCAGAACATCACCCTGCGCAATGGCGGCCTGCTCCAGAACAACAACACTTACATCTATCTGCACCCGAACCGGGGCATCTATCTCGAGAGCGGGGACGGCGGAATCATGTCGGGCTTCAGCCGCGACATCACCGTCTTCGGCGTGATCTCCGGCCCGGGCCGGTTCGTCAAGGTGGACGGCGGACGCATCCTGCTGGCCAACGCGAACACGTTCACCGGCGACACCGTGTTCAACAACATCGGCGGTACCGGCACTCTCCGCCTCGATCATCCGCTGGGCTTGCAGTACAGCACGTTTGACGCGACCGGTATCGGCGGCAACGGCACGCTCGACCTGAACTTCCTCGATGTGTTCCTCGGTGGACTCAAGGGCAGCGGCGCGACCATCGCCAACTTCACCGGTCGCCTCACCGTTGGTGGCAACAACCAGGGCACGACCTTCGGTGGTTCCCTCAACGGCAGCGGCTCGCTGGTGAAGATTGGTTCGGGCGTGCTCGACCTGACCGGCGCGAACACCGTCCCCGGCGGCACGACCATCAGCAACGGTGCGCTCAATGTTGCCGGCAGCCTCGCGGGTGGCACGGTCACGGTGCGGCCGGGTGCGGCGCTCGGCGGTTTCGGCACGGTCAACGCCCATCTCGTGGCCGACGCGGGCTCGCTGGTTTCTCCGGGAGCGTCCGTCGGCACGCTGACCATCAGCAGCAACGCCACCTTCACCGGCGCGTCGGCGCTCTTCGAACTGGCCAGCCTGACCACCATCGGCCTGGGCGTGAATGATCTCATCCAGGTGAACGGCAACCTCACGCTGGCCGGCCTGAACACCATTCGTTTCGGCTTTCTCAGCGGCGCGCCCGCGGCCGGCACCTACACCATCATTCGCTACACCGGCACGCTCACCGGCGGCGCCGCGAACCTGACCAACGCCGCCAGCTACGGCGCGGTCTTCAACACCTCGGTGCCCGGTGAAATTCGCGTCACCTTCACTGGCGCGGCGCAGAACCTCACCTGGCGCGGCGACGGCGCGGGCAACGCCTGGGACTTGAACACGACCAGCAATTTCTTCGATGGCGCGGCGCTCAATGTCTTCCGCGACGGCGACAGCGTGACCTTTGACGACACCGGCTCGAACAACGTGCCGGTGGCTATCACGGGCCTGATCGCCCCGGCGGACTTCACGGTCAACGCGGCCATTGATTACACCTTCGCCAGCCTGGGCGAACTGACGACGCCGCGCGGCCTGACCAAGCTGGGCGCGGGCACGCTCACCCTGGCCAACACCAACGATTCCTTCGGCCCGCTGAACATTCTTGCCGGCACGGTGGCGATTGCTTACGACGACAATCTCGGCCTCGTCCCGCCGCTGGCCGCGCCCGGCCGCGTGGTGCTGAACGGCGGCACGCTCCAGGCGTCCGCCAGTCTCACGCTCCATCCGAACCGGGGTCTGTGGGTGGGCCCCAGCACCGGCAACGGCGGCGGCTGGATCGAGACGCCGACCGGCGTCGCGCTCACCTACAGCGGCGTCATTGCCAATAATCCCGGTGGCAACGGCAGCCTGACCAAGGCCGGCACCGGCATGTTGATTCTCAGCGGCGCGAACACGTATTCCGGCAACACCATTGTCAGCCGCGGCTCCCTGTTGGTCCGCAATGCCAGCGCCCTCGGCGGCGCGGGCACACTGCTTCTTGGCGATGCCGGCAGTGGCACGGACCCAATCACCGTGCTGCTCGACACCGCGACCAACGGCGCATCGCTCACGGTGAGCCGCGACATCGTGGTGACTTCCTCGGGCACCGGGCCGGTGACGGTGGGTTCCACCGCGCGTTTCGGCTACCCCGGCGCCGAGCAGGCCGTCTTCAACGGCAACATCACGCTCAACAATCGCGACCTCATTCTCCGCACCGGCGCGGGTGACATCACTCGCTTCAACGGCCTCATCCAGGGCACGGGCAATCTCATTATCACCAACGGCAGCCTGACTGGCGATCAGCGCGGCAACGGCGGCAATCGCATTCTGTTGGAAATCACGCCCAAGACCTTCATCGGCGACGTCACCGTCCTCTCCGGTGGCCCGACCAACTTCACGGTGTTGCAGATTGGCGGTGGTGGAAACACCTACGACTTCATCCCCGACGGATCGAGCGTGATCGTGCAAACCAACGCGGTGCTCCGCCTCTACGGCCACGAGGCCATCGACGGATTGAGCGGCAGCGGTCGCGTGCGTGGTGTGGTCGCGCAATACCTCCTCACCGTCGGCTCCAGCAATGCCACCTCGGCCTTCGACGGCGTGATGGAAAATGATCCCTTCGACGGCGGCTCGCTCGCCTTCACCAAGATCGGCAGCGGCACCTTCACCCTCAATTCGGTCAGCCCCTACACCGGCCCGACCATCGTGGGCGGCGGCAGCCTGGTGCTCGGCGCGGGCGCGGCCATCACGAACTCGGCCAGCCTCATCATCTCCAACGGCGCGACGCTCGATGCCTCGGCCCTCGCCGGCGGCCTGACGTTGCGCAACAACCAGATTCTCTCCGGCTTCGGCACCGTGGCCGGCGGACTTGTCGCGGTCACCAACACCACCATCAACCCTGGCCTGGTCGGCGTGGCCGGCACGTTGAGCGTGGGCGGCAATCTCTCTCTCAGCAACCTCAGCCGCATCAACGTCGATCTCGCCACCGCCACCACCGCGGGCAGCGGAGTCAATGACCTGATCGACGTGACGGGCGACCTGGACCTCCAGGGCGGCGGCCCGGTCATCACGGTCAATGCTCTCAGCCCGCTCGCGGCCGGCACCTATACGCTCATCACTTTCACCGGCACCAAGACGGGTGCTGCGGCCTCCAGCCTCGCGCTGGTCAACAACACCGCCTCGGCCATGACGCTGGGCGAGACGGCCAACTCGATCACCCTCACCGTCACGACGGCGGGCCGCAGTCTCGTCTGGGCGGCGGGCCTGGGCAGCAGCGTGTGGGACATCACGACCACGGCCAACTGGTCCAACAGCGTGACCGTGGCCTATGACACTTTCCGGCAGGGCGATGCGGTGACGTTTGACTCCACCTACGCCAATTCGAACGTGACCCTGGCGGTCACGGTGCTGCCCTCCACCGTTAGCTTCACCGGCGCGACGAACTACGCGCTCAGCGGCGCGGGCCTCATCGGCGGCTCGGCCAGCCTGATTGTCAACAGCACCGGCACCAACACCATCGGCACGCCGAACACGTTCAGCGGTCCGGTCTTGATCCAGGCGGGCGTCCTCCGGGCCAACAACGGTGCGGCTCTCGGCAACGCGCTCGGCGCGACCATCGTCAGCAGCGGGGCGACGCTGGATGTGAACGGGCAGAACCTCGGCGCGGAAACGGTCACGGCCAGCGGTACCGGCGTGAGCGGCCAGGGCGCCATCGTGAACAACGGGGCGAGCCAGACCCAGCCTTTGCGTTTTGTGACCCTCGCGGGCGACACCACCTTCGGCGGCGTGGCCGCCGGTCGCTGGGATATCCGGCAGGCCAGCGTCGCCCTTCCGGCGGCTCTGAGCAGCGGCGGCCAGCCCTACAAGCTGACCAAGATCGGCGGCAACCAGTTCTCCCTCGTCGGCGCCCAGGTCGATCCCGCGCTCGGCGACATCGACGTGCTTGGCGGCATCTTCAGCATCGAGATCGGCACGACCGGCCTGGGTGATCCCTCGCGCACCCTGGCCATCGGCACGAACGCCAGCCTTCAGCTCTGGGTGCTCCAGCCGCCGTTGAACAAGTCGATTATCCTGAGCAACGGTGCTTCGATCATCAACGGGAGTGGCGAGAACCGCATCATCGGTCCGGTCACGCTCGTCGGCTCGAACGCCTTCAACGTCGGCGGCACGCAACTGTCCCTGAGCAACGCCATCGGCGGAACGGGAACATTGTGGAAGAACGGCGGGACCGCCCCCTTGGTTCTCGCCGGCAACAACACCTACAGTGGCGGCACGGTGCTCCAGGCCGGCACCACCATTCTTACCGGCAACAACCCGAACAGCGGCGGCTACTCGAACGCGGCCACGATCCAGATTGGCAACAACAATAACAGCGGCTCGCTGGGCGGGTTGATCACCAACAACGGCACGATCAACTTCCAGCGCGCGGACAACTACAATTTCACCGGCGGCATTCTCGGCCAGGGCACCATCAACCATCCCAGTGGCTCCGGCCCGGTGACGCTCAACGGCAACATCACCAACGCCAACCTCAACGTGCGCAGCGGCAACGGAAATTTCCTGACCCTCGGCGCGGGCACCTACAGCCTGACCAATGTGGCTGTCGGCAACACGCCTTCGGGCTGGCTGAACATCTTGCCCGGCGCGATCGTGGGCATCCCCAACAATTACTTCGTGGGTGACGCCAGCGGCGGCCAGACCGGCGTGGTGATGCAGACCGGTGGCGACGTCACGGTGACCAACCAGTTCCGCATCGGCCACTGGCCGAACAACGTCAGCACCTATCTCCTGAGTGGCGGCAGTCTGTCGTTGAACACGGTCTCGGCCACCACTCCGGCCAGTGGTTCCGAAGTGAACGGCGGCTTCTACATCGGCATCGACGGTATCGGCATCTTCACTCAGACCGGCGGTGTGCTGAACGTGCCCGGCCTGGTGCTGGACAACCGCGGGGCCTCGACCCTGCCGCTGGCCACGAACACTTATGAATTGCGCGGCGGCACGATCAACCTTGGCACCTGGGGCTTCCTCAGCCCGAACTCGACCTACCAGATCAATCTCGGCGGCGGCACCGTCGGCTCGTCGATGAACTGGACCTCGACGTTGCACATGTCACTCACCGGCAACGGTGGCGATGCGACTTTCAATCCCGGTGCCTTCACCAATTTCCTCTTCGGCTCGCTGCGCGGGCCGGGCGGGTTGATCAAGTCCGGGGCGGGGGCGCTGATTCTTTCCAACGCCGCGACCTACACGGGCAACACGCTCGTCAGTGCGGGCACGCTGGAGTTGCGCGGGGCGGGCGGCATCGCTTCGAGTCCGCTCCTCACCGTCAACGGCACGCTCGACACCTCGGCCAAGACCGGCGGCTTCATCGTCGGCGCGGGCCAGATTTTGCGCGGCACCGGCACGGTCCTCGGCGTCGCCCAAATCAACGGCCTGCTCTCGCCTGGCACCTCCATCGGCACGCTGACTTTCGGCACCAACCTGACACTGGCCGGCACCAACTTGATGGAAATTGATCGCGGTGCGGGACCGAATGCCGACCTGATCATCGCGTCTGCCATCACCAACGGTGGCGCGCTGGTTGTCACCAACCTCGGGGCCGCGCTCCAGTCCGGCGACACGTTCAACCTGTTCGATGGCACGCTGGTCGGTGTGTTCAGCAGCGTCACGCTCCCGACCCTCGGCGCGGGATTGGGCTGGGACACGACCGCGCTCTACACCACCGGTGTCATTACGGTGATGGAACTGCCCACCATCGTCACCCAGCCGGTGAACGTGAACAGCGAGTGCGGCGTTGGCACCGCGACCTTTACCGTGGTGGCGGGTGGCACGGCTCCGTTCGGTTATCAATGGCGCTCGAACGGCGTGGCCGTTGGTGCCAACGCCGCTTCCTTCGGCGTGGTCGCCCCGACGCTGGCCGCAAGCGGCAGCACCTTCGACGTGGTGGTCACGAACAACGCCGGCAGCATCACCAGCAGCGTCGCCACCCTCACCGTGGTGGACACGACCGCGCCGGTCGTGGGCGTGAGCAACATCACGCGCTTCCTTGTGGGCAACACGGTTGCGATCACCGCGAGCGAGGTCTTCAATGCCTCCGCCAGTTCGGATTCCTGCAGTGGAGTGGTGACGTTGATTGACGCCACGCCGTTATCCTTCACCTGCCCGGGCGTTTATGCCGTCACAGTCCGGGCGCACGATGGCAACTTGAACACGAACACGGCCCTCGCCACGGTGACGATTGTGGATCCGGCCGCGACCAACCTGATGGCCTTCGAGCCGTTCCGCTGCTACACCGAGGGTACACTGGGCGGTCAGAATTATGCGGGCACGGGCTTCGACTCCGGTTCGTGGACGGTGGCTTCGGGCAACGGGCTGGTGACCAACACGGCCAGCCTCGCCTACACGAGCAGCTACCACGCGCTGGCCACGGAGGGCGGCCGGGCCTTCACGCCGGCGGCGGGCCACAACACAGTGCGCGCCAACATGGATACGAACACGGGCGGCACGTTCGGCGCGTATGTCGATGGCGGGCGCATCGGCGGTCCCAACGCCAGCGGCACGCTTTACTTCAGCTTCCTGGCGCGCAATGCCAGCGGGAGTCTCGATGGCACGGATGATTACGCGGCCTTCCAGCTTTATGACGATGGCTCCGAAGTGCTGGGCATCGGCAACAACTGGAATGCCTGGGCCTACAGTTTGTTCGGTCTGAGCGGGGATGTGGATCTGACGAACAACGCGGGCGGGTTCCTGAGCATGGATGCCAGCGCGCATCTCTTCGTGGCGCGCATCGACTATGTGTCGGGCGGGGATGACACGGTGACGGTGTGGATGGACCCGGACATCGCGGCCAGCGAGGCGGGCCAGGGCAACTTGTATCGGCGCACGTTCACGGGCAACGCACGCTTCAACCGCATCGCGCTGCGCAGCGGCTCGAACAACAACGACAACAGTTGGGACTTCGATGAGATTCGTTTCGGCACGAACTGGTCGAACGTGACGCCGGCGGGCGTGGCCATCACGGTGCAGCCGGCGAACGTGGCGCAGCAGTGCGGCGGGAGCACCAGTGTCAGCGTGACGGCCAACGGGTTGGTCGCGCTGGAGTACCAGTGGTATCGCAACGCCAGTGCGATCTTGGCCGCGACCAACGCCAGCTTGAACATCAGCCCCGTGACCACGAACACGGCGGGCAGCTACACCGTGGTGGTGAACAACCGCTACGGCGCGGTGACGAGCGCGGTGGCCACGGTCACGGTCACGAATACGCCGGTGCTCATCTCACCGGCCGGGCCGCTGCTCGTCGGCGTGGAGAACAACGAGTGCGGCACGATGGTGCTGGCGGGCGGCTCTTCCTATCGCTGGGAGTTGAACGACGCCACGGGCGGCGCGGGCACGGGCTGGGATCTGTTGAACGTGACGGGCGACATCAACGTCGAGGCCACGAGCGGCAATCCGTTCACTGTGAACCTCTGGTCGCTGAATGGCGTGACGCCCGGAGTGGCGGCGAACTGGATCAACGACACGACCAACCTCTTCACCATCGCCAGCGCGTCCGGCGCGGTGAACAGCTTTGTCGCGAACAAGTTCACCCTCGACGATGCGAACTTCGCCAACGACCTGGCCGGCGGCGGGTTCAGCATCGAGGAAGGTTCGCTCAAGCTGCGCTTCCTGCCCAATCACGCGCCCATTGCCACCAGCCTCACGAACAATCGTGCGCCCAACCTCACCTGGAAGATCCGGATCAGCGACCTGCTGGCGGCGGCGACCAGCGATCCGGACGGTGATGCCCGCGGCCTGACCGTGGTGGGCACCAGCACGAACGGGGTGACGGTGACCACCAATGCCACGCACATCCTCTACACGAACCCGAACAACGTGGAGGACGAGTTCACCTACACGGTGCGGGACTTCGGGCCGGCCTACCGCGCGGGCGACACCGTGCGCACGGCCACCGGCAAGCTGCGTCTCACCCTTAACGCGCCCACGGGGACCAACGGCAACGCGGTCAACATCTCCTTCACCAACAGCGTGGTGGGGATGCGCTTTGCGGGCATCCCCGGCTACACTTACGACCTGCAGCGCGCGACGAACCTGACGCCGCCGGTGGCCTGGAGCACGCTCCACACGACGAACTGTCCGCCGCTGGGGCTGTTTGACTTCATTGATCTGACCCCGCCGGTGGGCGCGGCCTACTACCGCACGGCGCAACCCTGGACCCCTTGAATTGACTTAAAAAACCTAACGCTATGAATCTGAAAAACCTTCTGCTGGGCGCGC
>JANOQV010000076.1:0-17925 GCA_031414955.1 Pedosphaera sp.
TGATGGACGGCACGCCGCTGCTGCGCGGGTAGGAATTGGGCCGGTCGCCGCTCGCGCTCAAGTTGCGGAAGCGCACCTGCTGCTCGCCGAGCTGGCTCTGGAGCAGAGTCTCGAACCAGCCGTCGTGCTGCATGCGGTCGGGCAGGCCGTTGCCGAGGATGGCGACGACCTCGCCCTGCTTGAACGCGAACGGCAGCGGGTCGCGGTAGTCGGCGGGCACCTCGGCGAGCGCGGGGCCGGCAGGTGCGGCTTTCTTGCCGTCGTTCTTCGCGGCCGCGACCTGCGCGGCGGCGACCTGCGTGCCGCCCTTGCCGGCAGGCTGGCCCGCTTTGCCGTCGTAATTCAGGTAAGCCAGTTTGCCCCCGGCCTTCACATCAATCTCCATCGCCTGCGGCGCGGCAATGCCCGCCGCGCGGAAAACTTCCTTCCGGTCCGCGTCCAGCAACGTGAGCGTGAACCTGTCGAGGCGAGACTCAAATCCGCTGCGGTTCCAAATCTGAATCTTCTCGACCGCGCTCGGCTGCCCGAGGTCCACCTCCCACCACGGATCTTTCTCGCCCGCGTTCACGGTGTGGGTTTGTCCGCCCTTGTTGAAATTCGAATCCTTGTTGCCATCAATCGCCTTCGCCGCCCCGGCCGCCCCGTGCGTGCTCGACTGGCTGGCCTTCCCACCCGGCGCGACATTCTTGCCGCCGCTGATGACTTCCACTTCCGCCAGCGTGAGAATGCGTTTGTCGCCCGGCAGTTCGATGCGGACGAACCGCGCCGCTTTGCCTGTGGTCGTCGGCACCGCTTCCGCCTTTTTGTCGTCCTGTTTGGCGGGTTTGGCGTCCGGCTTCTTCGCGTCGGCCTTCTTCGGCGCACCGCCGCCCGTGTTGTTGTTCGCCGGAATGGGACTCGCGAAGCCCGCATACATCTCCGGCTTGATGCCGCGCGCATACCCGCCGCCGTTGAAGGTGTTCGGCTGGAACGGCCCGACGAACGCGATGTTCAAGTCCGGCTTGATCGCGTCCTCCAGGCCGAGTGCCCAGAGGCAGCCGTTCACGATCATGCGCCGGTAGCCATCGTTCGTGATGTCTTCCGACGCGCCATACTGCGTGGCGAAAACGCGGGCCGTCTTGCCCGAGGCGCTCTTGTAACTGCGCGTCCACTCCGACGGCATCGGCGGCTTCATGGCATCGGCTGGCGAGTCCGGCGTCATGCCGTTGAGCGGTTGCGCCATCGTGAGGATCTCGCCGTCGATGGGTTTTCCCACATAGGCGCCCACCTGCACCCAGATGTCCTTCACGCCGCGCAGAATCGGATGCCCCTTCTTGTCCTCGACGATCGTGATGCGCGTGCTCTGCTTGTGATTCGCGCCGTAGTGCCCGACCCACGTTTGCCCGAGCACCTGATGCCCGAAGCCCAGTTCGTAGCCGCTCACCTTGCTGTCGTAAGAATACTTGGCGAAGGGATAATCCTTGCTCGTCTTGAAGGCATGAGTCGCCGTGCGCAATCCGACGACCGGCCCGCCGCGATTCAGATACGCATCGAAGTGCTTCATCTGCTCCTCCGGGAATTGCTGGAACCGCAGGAACACCACCGCGAGGTCGGCGGTGTCGAGCGCCTCAATGCCCGGCATGTTCTGCGGTTCGCCCGCGCCGATGTTGCCCTCCTTGTCGATGTTGAACAGCACCGTGCATTTGAAGCCCTGATGCTTCGCCAGCAGTCGCGCCAGCGCCGGCAACGTCTCCTCCGAGCGATACTCATGATCACCCGCGAGAAAGACGATGTGCTTCCCCTGGCCCGGCCCGTCCGTGCCCTGAAAGACCAGCGGCGCAGCGTTCATCGAAGTCGCCGCCAACGCGACGACCGACAGGAGAGAAAGGAGAATGTGTTTCATGGGTTGAGTTTGGGTATCAGTGCTGAAATCGCAGTTCAAGAAGCTATTCGTTCTACTGTTTATTCGGGTTCTTGACCGCCTGCTCCGCGGCAAAGCACGGCCCGCAACAGAACGCCACGACCACAACGATGGCGGCGGTGAATTTCATGGCCGAAGGATGCACCGCCCGCCCGGCGGAGACGAGAAAACTTCATGGCGGTCTGAACAGCCGCTCATGCACGCCGTCCCCTTGCGTCGTCATCTGCCAGATACCGTCTTGCACTTTGGCGTTTCCACCCACTGCAGACTCGGTATGTTCTCTCGCGAAACATGGCCCAGACCAACGCCACATCCACGCGACGGGGATTCGCCAGATACGGAGCCTACGTCGCAACGCTCCAACAATTGGCGCGTGAGCCCCGCACCGCCGCCGCGTGGGATGAACGCACGGTCGCCGCCTTGGACGGCCAGGCCGGCGCGGAACTGCGCCGCGTCATCTCGCTGAAAACTCGTCGCAAGTTCGGCGCGTTCTTCACCGGCTCGAATCTCGCCGCGCGGCTTGTCGCGCATTGCAGTCCGTTCAACGCTCAAAGCGTCCTGCATGACCCGAGTCTGGGCATGGGGGATCTTCTCCTGGCTGGCGCTCAGAAACTTCCGCTGGGCTGGACCTTGGCCGACACGTTGCGGCAGTGGAGCCGCCAACTCACCGGCACCGATCTGCACCGCGAGTTCATCACAGGCGCGAAACTGCGATTAGTTTTGCTCGCGCGCCAGCGTCACGGGTTGAAGGCAGCACCCGTGAACTCAGTCGCCGGGCTGTTCCCCGGCATTCGCGTCGCCGATGGTCTCACACAACACGCTGCGTTCGCCCGCGCCACCAACCTGTTGCTCAACCCGCCCTTCGTCATCGCCAACGCGCCCGCTGATTGCCGATGGGCGGGCGGACGAATCACCAAGGCCGCGTCGTTTGTCGTCACCGCGTTGGAACGCGCCCGGCCCGGCACCGAACTCGTTGCCATTCTTCCCGACGTGCTGCGCTCCGGCTCCTTCTCCGCGCAATGGCGCAAGCGCGTCGAGGAATTGGCCGAGATTCAACTGGCCGAGCCGTATGGAATTTTTGACGACAGCGCCGACGTGGATGTCTTCCTCCTCCGCGTCACCCGCCGCGTGGAGACTCAGAACCCTGTGCCACACGCGTGGACAACCGCCCCGCCGCCCCGCACCACGACCGTGGCCGATTTCTTCGATGTCCACGTAGGCCGCGTTGTTCCCCACCGTGATAAAGAAGCCGGTCCCGAACGCCGTTACATTCACCCGCGCAACATCGACGTTTGGAAAGAAGTGACCCGCATTTCCGAAAAGCGCCGCCACGAAGGACTCACCTACCAGCCGCCCTTCGTCGTGCTCCGCCGCACCTCGCGCCCCGGCCATCCGTATCGCGCCGCCGCCACCGTCATTCTGGGCAAGAAACCCGTCGCCGTGGAAAACCATCTCATTGTCTGTGAGCCACACGACAAATCCGCCGATACTTGCCGCGCCCTCATGGAACAACTCCGCACCCAGCGCGTGAATGACTTCCTCGACCAGCGCATCCGGTGCCGTCACCTGACCGTGGGCGCAGTGGCGGCGATTCCATTCAACTTCGCAAACAGTTCAGCGCACCGCAGATGAGCGCACCTGACAACCAACCTCCGGGCGAAATAAACCGGACGCTCCTTGATACCAGGGCGTTTTCGGTCTCTGCCCGCGTCGCCTTGCAACTTGGTCGAGAGAGCATTTCGAGTTCGGTCACGGCCATCCTTGAGTTGGTCAAGAACGCCTACGATGCGGATGCCACGTTGGTTCGGATTCGATTTCAGGGTCTCGGTTCTGCGCAGCCAAAGCTCGTGATTGAGGACAATGGCCGTGGGATGTCAGTGGATGACCTTTGCAACCACTGGATGGTCATCGGCACGGCGAACAAAGCGAAGACCCGCAAGACGGGTATGGGCCGCGTGCAGACCGGCGAGAAAGGGTTAGGACGACTGGGACTCGACAGGCTCTGCGAACGAACGCGCGTTCAATCCATCACGGCGAAGTCTGGCGAAGGCATCGAACTCGACGTGGATTGGCGACGATACGAGCAGTCGGAATCACGCCTCGAAGAAGTTCGGCACGAGATCTATGGCGTCCCCAATCTCGGCCACGATCCGCTCACTCAAGCTTGGGTGAAGTTCCCGAAGGGCACCCGCCTCATCCTGGATCAGTTGAAGGACGATTGGAGTCTTGAATCTCTCGCCGAGCTTCGAGCCGAGCTATCGTTGCTCGTTTCCCCGTTCTCTGCGCCGAATGATTTTTGCATCGTGTTGGACACCGGCTTGCCCAACGAATCGCTCGACGGCCCGGTCAGCGTGCCGCCCTTCGTGTTGGAAGCAGCCAATTGGAAGGTTGTCGCCACCATTGACGATCACGACATGGTGGCAATCAGGATGAATAACGCCGGGCACGATGTCGAATACCACCAAAAGCCAGTGCCGTGGGGAGAGTGGCAGAAGGGCAGCGGCACCAAACCGTTCTGCGGGCCGATGCGCTTCGAATTTTACTTCTTTCCGCGGAAGGAGGCGACAGTCGGTGGGCAAACTTTGAGCAAGACAGAGGTGTCGCAATTCCTCGATGCCAACCAGGGCATCCGCATCTACCGCGATGGATTTCGCGTCAAACCCTACGGTCAGCCCAACGGGGACGGCGACTGGCTCCAACTCGCGTTCAAGAAGACCCGCAGTCCCGAAGGCGTGGCGCAGGATGCCGCCCCGGGCGCGTGGCGTTTGGGATACCATCAAGTGGTCGGAGCTGTCTTCCTCACTCTCGAAAAGAATCCCTCTTTGTCCGACCAGACGAACCGGGAGGGTTTGCTGGAAGGCAAGGCTTTCGCTCACCTCCGGGTGTTCGCTGCAAAGGCCCTGCGGTTTTTCGAACTCAAGCATCAGGAGTTTGAAATCGCCCGCAAACGAACCAAGAGCGTCGAGCCGGATGCCGAGGAGAAGGCCAAAGAGTCAGCGGTTGCGTCCGCAGACGCGATGAATCAACTGTCCGCGCTTCTGGCGAAACTCCGGCAGCAACCCGACAACTCGGGAACCGTCCCCTCACAAGCAGAGGAACTCGTCAATCTTCTCGCAAACACGCAGCAATCCTTGGAGAAGGCGAAGGCCTCCGCTGAGGAATCTGCACAAGCGGCCGCAGTGGAGAAGGCTCAGGTCGAGAAGCAAAAAAACATGCTTTCGAACTTGGCGTCGCTTGGGATTCTCGCGGCGGCGTTCGGACATGAAACCGTGGATTGGGCGGGCAATGTGAGCCAATACGCCAAGCGGCTTGACGAAGACGTCATCTCAAAAGCCTGGTGGATTCAGCCAGCAGAACTCCCCGACCTTCAAAAAACGCTCAAGTTCCTGATTTCAGAATCCAAGAAGCTGAAGAACTTCGCCAAATTTACTCTGGGGAACGTAAGCCGGGAGAAGCGCACCAAGAAGAGCGACGTCTGTTTGAGGCGAACTCTCGAAACTGTTTTCTCGGCATTTCGCGAGGTGATTGAAACCGACAAGAAGATTCGCCCTGAGTATCCGACGACAGGCGACTTTCTGGTGGAAGGATACTCGATGGATTGGGAGAGCATCTTCGTGAACCTCATCATCAACGCCGCGTGGGCGATGGAGATGAAGCCAGCCAACGAGCGCCAGATTCGCGTCGATATTCGCACGGAGGATGGGTTCCACATTCTTCAGTTCGATGACAGTGGACGTGGTTTGGAAGCCGGAACCGAGGAAGCCATTTTTGAACCGACGTTCACCACCAAGCGAAACGAGCGTGGTGAAGAAGTCGGCACCGGGTTGGGGTTGACCATCGTGCGGGCATTCGTGGAGGAACACAGCCACGGCACCGTGATGGCAAAGCAAAAAGGCCCGCTGGGTGGCGCGAGCTTCATCATCACGGTTCCTGCCGCCACAAAAACACCGAAGCAACACTCCTGATGAAACCCACCATCCTGTATTTTGTAGATGAACGCGAAGAAGCGCGGTGGGCGATTGCGCCCTCGCTGGAACGTTTTTTGGCTTCACCAGAAATCAAGGTCGTGCCTCTTGCGCCTTTTGCAGAGCTTTCTCAATTCGATGTGTTGCTCAAGGAACCAAATCTCGGCGGCTTCTTCATTGACCAAAAGATGCGGGGCGGCTCGGTGACCTACAACGGCATTGAACTTGCCGGGCATCTGCGTGCGCTTCACCCAAAGCTACCCATCTACATCCTGACCGGCTACCCGCCAGATGATGAACTCAACAGCGGAGCCTACCGTGTGGAAGACATCGTGGATAAGGAGGTTCTTGAAGAGCGCACTTTGGAGAAGGCGCAGATAATCAAGGCGAGAATCCTGCGGCGTCTGGCAGTCTTCGGCGATGTGCTCAATGCACGAGAGCAAAGGTTTCACGACTTACTCGTCAAAAGCTTGAAACAACCGCTGACTGCGGAAGAAGAGCGGGAGCTTGGCATCGTGGAGGCCGAGCGCCTGGTGCCGACGCAAGCCGAAGAATTACGCGACGCCAAGTCCTTGGAGAAAGCCATCGAGGAACTGAAAGCGAAACTCAGGCCGGATAAACTCAATCTGTGAGCGATGGACGCCAAGGCTGCCGCAACTTCATCTGAATTCTTCCCGTCGCTAAAACGGCGGGCACAATACACGACCAAACCAAACGGTGAGTTCTACGCCTACCGTTACTACCGAGAACACTTCCATCACGAAATCGCCGAGTCCTGCGTGTGCCGTTGTGTTTACTGCGACTCGCACGAGGCCGAGATAGGCGGACGGGAGCAGATGCAGATTGACCACTTCCGTCCCTACACGCGCGCGGGCTTCGAGCATCTGGAAGACGAGCCGGAGAATTTTCACCACGCGTGCGTACGCTGCAATTCACTCAAGTCGGACAAATGGCCATCCACGCACCCGACCGCACCACACGACGGCACCGTTGGCTTCGTTGATCCGTTCGCAGACGACCGCCGCCGTTATTTCAAAGTCGAAGACGATGGCGAACTGGTTCCGTTGCAGCATCCGGCCGAATACCTCATCCGCGTGCTGGCTCTCAACCGCCGGCATCTGAAGCTGCTTCGGCTGCGGCGGATTCTGCACGCACAACTCCAAGCCTACGTTGCCGAGAATTCACCACGCTGGGAAAAGGCTGCGCGTGGTGAAGGCGGCATGACACAGCAGGAGTTGGGACAAGCACTGATGGAATGCAAACGGCTCTACCGTCTCTGTTCCTTTGGGACGCAATAGCCCGTTTCAAAATCCTGGTGGGCGCTTGGCATTTTCTGCTTTGTCCCGCCGGGTCGGAGACTGGCGCTCCGGCATCAGCGCCAATTAGCGCGCATCAGCGGTTCGACTTTTTTGCGCTCTCTGCGCGCTTTGCGGCCAATGAACCACCGCGTTGGCGCAGTGGTTTCGGCAACCTGGGCGCTTCACTCCTTGCCGTTCTTCTCCACTGGCCTGGCCGGACTTTTGCCGCGCGCAGGCGGCGACCACGCGGCGGGTTTCGGGTTGGCGACTTTCAGCGGGTGCTGGTCGGCGTAGCGGGCCATTTCCTTTTCCAGCGACGCGGTGAGTTGGGCGACCTTCGCGGCCTGCTCCGGCTTTTCGGCGAGGTTGTTCAGTTCAAGCGGGTCAGCGCTGAGATCGAAAAGCTGGGTGCGATCCACGAGCGGGTAGCGAATGAGTTTCCAGCGATCATCGCGGATGGCGCGCTGGCCGTTGCGATACGCAGTGTAGAGCACGTCGCGGAGTTTCGTTTCCTTGCCGGTCAGGATCGGGACAAGACTTTTGCCCTCGACGCCATCAGGGTTTTTCGCCCCGGCGAATTCCGCGAAGGTCGGGAACAAATCCATGAGATAGACCAACGCCTCGCTCTTGCCCTTGGAAATTCCGGGCCCGGCCACGACGAGCGGGACGTGCAGGCCGCCGAATTCGTAGAGGTTTTGTTTTCCGAACAAGCCGTGCTCGCCCATCGAGAGTCCATTGTCGCCGCTGAAGATGATGATGGTGTTCGTCCACTCACCGCTGGCCTTCAACGCGGCGAAGATGCGTCCGACGTGATGGTCGAGTCCGGTGATGCAGGCGTAATAGTCGGCGTTCTGCTCCTTCGTGTCCTCCGGCGTGCGGGGCCACGGCGCGAGCGCTTCATCGCGCACGGTCATCTCGCCGTTGTCGAAGGGATGCTGCGGCAGGAACGCGGGCGAGAGCGGGATCTTCGCCGGGTCATAAAGCTTGTGAAACTGCGGCTCGCCGAGCGCGGGTCGTGCGGGACAGGCGGCGCGAGATAAATGTAGAACGGTTTGCTTTCGTTAGTGGCCGCGCGGGACTTGAGGAACTCAATCGTGCGGTCCGCGAGACGACGACTGTTACCCGCACGCTCACCGCCTTTGCCTTCGTCACGAATGCTGGTTTGAAACTCAGAGATCCCTGCCGGGAAACCATTGCCAGCCTTCCCCATGTGCCACGTCTGGTAGCCGGCGGCCTGGATGACTCGCGGCAGGAAGGTCGTTGGATCCTTGGCGTTGGCCGTCGCTCCCGGAGCGCCCGGAATGCGCTGCCACGAGCGGCCGGTGAGCATCATCGTGCGGCTCGGCGTGCAGACGGCGCCAATCATCGAGCCCATCGTGTAGGCGCGCGTGAAAGCCATGCCGCGCTCGACGAGCGTGTCGAGATTCGGCGTGACGAGCAGCGGGTTGCCCAGGGCGTGCAAGCCGTCGGCACGATGATCGTCCGCGTGGATGTGGAGAATGTTCGGCCTGGGTTTTTCGGCGGCGTGCAGTCCCACGAGCGGCGCGAGCAGCAGGGTAGCGAGAAGTGTGATGGCGTGTTTCATGGTTTGGGTGTGGGCAATCAGTGCTCTGTTCGCAATTCAAGTGGCTATTCGTCCGGCTGTTTCTTCGGACCCTTGCCTGCCTTGGGCGGACTCCATGCGGCGGGCTTTGGGTTCGCGACCTTCAAGGTGCCGGTGTCGCCGCTGCGGTGCATTTCCTTTTCGAGCGCGGCGGTGAGTTCCGCGAGCTTTGAGGCGTGCTCGGGTTTCCCGGCGAGGTTCGTGATTTCCTGCGGGTCCGTCTGCAAATCGAAAAGCTGGGTGCGGTTCACTTGCGGATAGCGGATGAGTTTCCAACGTCCATCAGTGAAGCCGCGCTGCCCGCGCATGTAGGCGAACATCAACTGACTGCGCGCCGGCTGCGCGGGATCTTTGAGCGTGCTGGTGAAGTCGATGCCTTCGCTGGTCTTCGGCCCAGTCACGCCGCAGAGTTTGCCCAGCGTGGGCAGCACGTCGAAGAGGTAGCACATCGCATCGGTGCGTTTGTTCTTGGAGATGCCGGGGCCGGCGATGATGAGCGGCACGCGCATGGAGTGCTCATAGACGTTCTGTTTTCCGATGAGCCCGTGGCTGCCGCGCGCCACCCCGCTGTCGGCCGCGAAGGCGATGATGGTGTTCTTCGCCGCCGGCGATGCCTCCAGCGCCTCCAGCACGCGACCGATCTGCGCGTCGAGATACGAGATGTAACGGTAGTACTCGGCGAGGAAGGCGCGCACCTTCTCCGGCGTACGCGGCCAGGGGAGAAGCTTCTCGTCGCGAATCTCCATCTCGCCATTGTCCCAGGGATGCTGCGGCAGAAAATTCGGCGGCAGCGGAATTTGATCCGGCGTGTAGTGAATGGGGAAATCATCCGGCACAATGTGCGGATCGTGCGGGCCGTCGAAGGGCAGATAGGCGAAGAACGCGTTGGTGTGCGGTTCGCGAAGAAACGCAATGATCTCGTCGGCGAAGGTGGCGCAGGCGTGCTTCGGAGAGATGGAAGCGGGACCCATCTTGCCGTCTTCCAAGCTGCTGAGCGGAGCCTTGAGCGGATCGGTCATGCCGCCGGTGAAGAGACTGCGAGCGCGTTGGAAACTGAGCCGGACGGAGCCCGGAGTGTTGTGCCACTTGCCGCTGATGAACGTGGTGTAGCCAGCGCGACCGAAGGCGGCGGGCCACGTCTCGTCGCGGGTAAGTTTCTCGTCGATGTGGAAAAGCGACCGACCGGAGAGCAGCATCGCGCGCGACGGCACGCAAGTCGCGCCGTTGAACCCGCCCTGCATGTAAGCGCGATTGAACGCCGTGCCACGGCGGACGAGCCGGTCGAGATTCGGGGTCTGGATCACCGGATTGCCGAGCGCCGCGATGGTGTCCGCGCGCTGATCATCGGCGAAGAAGAAGAGGATGTTGGGTTTGCCGGCGTCGTTCCCTGCTGGCGCATCGGCCGCGTGAAGCGCGAACGGCGACACGAGCAGCAAGACGGCGAAGCTGAGGAAGCTCTTCATGGTTCCCCCTCCATCTACTGCTGTGTGAAGACGAACACGCCTTTCTTGTTGGCCACGATGACGTCGGGTTTGCCGTCCTTGTTGAGGTCGCCGGTGGTGACTTGCGTGCCGACGCCGCTGTCGTCGTCGATGCGATGCGGGATGAACTCCGCGCCGCCCTTGCCATCGCGCTTGAGCTGAAACCAATAAAGCACCGGCGCGGCGGCCGGCTCCGCGTCCGCTGAAGGTCCATGCGCCCAGCGCCGTTTGCCGGTGACGAGATCCATCACGCCGTCGCCATCGACATCCACCAGGCGCAGCGCGTGAAGCTGGCTGAACTTCACGCCCTGCTTGTTCTCCTTGTTCGTGCTGCCCATGAACTTGTGCTCGATGAAGCTGCCGTCTTTCTTCTGCTCGAACCAGCCGAGCCCGTAGCCGTGGGCATCGTAGCTCGTGATGACATCATTCCGGCCGTCGCCGTTCACGTCATAGACATACATGTGCGCGCCGCCACGCGCGCCCGCCGGGCCGAAAGGGCCGGGATGAAACTTCCAGTCCTGGTCCTCCTTCGTGCTCGCCGGTTGTTCGTACCACCCTTCCTTCGCGAGAATATCCACGCGTCCGTCGCCGTTCACGTCGCCCGCGCCGTAGCCGTGTGTGTAGCGGAAATATTTCTCGTCGTTCGCCGACGACTTGGGCGTGATGGGACGGAAGCGCGCTTTGCCCAGTGGATTCGCCCAATCAATCTCCGCGTAGCCAAGCTGCCCGCCGCCCTTGCCATTGGCCGTCTTGGGCTTGTTCGCATTGCTGGAATGCACGAGCAACTCCGGTTTGCCGTCGCCATTCATGTCCTTCAAGTCCGGTGACTCGCCATCGGCCACGTCGAAGATGGCGTGCTTCTCCCAGTTCCCCGCCTTGCCCTTCGGATTGATGTACACGAGCGCCGGTTCACCCGGCAGGCCATAGACGAGAATGTCCGCCCACGCATCGCCGTTGAAGTCATGCGCGTAAGCCAGGAAATAGTCGGAGTAACCCTTCGCCGGATCGTAAGGCGTCTTGGTCGGGCCACTCTCATTCACACTGGGCGGCGTGAAGTTCGCGCGCCGCGCAAAGTCCGGCCCGTACCAGATGGAGCACCCGGCGGTGATATCCATGTGGCCATCATGATCGAAGTCGGCGAAGTCGCAGCCTTCGGCGACAAACTCAGTGGTGAGGGTTTGCTTTTTGAAGGTGACGCTGGCGGCGTGCAACGGCAGCGCCGCCATTACGGCGAGCAGGAGTGGAGTGAATTTCATGATGAGTGAGATATGAACAGAAACTCCGGCGCGAGGGAATCGCGGGTTTTCGGCGGGTCGGCTGATGACCTGGTCTTGTGAATCTGTCACTCCTCCGACTTCTTCCCTTGGCCCTTCTTCTTCTGCTCCGCAGTTTTCGTGGTGCCGTCATTCTTCGTCGGCATCGGGGCTTTCACCGCTGTGCGCCAGGCGACGAGGCGGGCGTGGAGTTCCTTCGCCTTGGCGGAGTTCTCCTGCGCGAGGTTCTTCGTTTCGCCGAGGTCGGTGCGGAGATTGTAAAGTTCCAGCCGGCCGTCTTCGAGAAACTCCATCAACTTCCAGTCGCCGCTCTGGATGAGGCTCACCGGCGTGGTGCGCCACGAGTCCACGCCCGCGCCGAGGTAGCCGGGGAAGTGTTGGTAGATGGCGTCGCGCTGGAGCGTCGCGCCCGGGTCGCGGAACAACTTCACGAGACTCTCGCCGTCCAGCACCTGCCGGGGCTTGGGCGCGCCGGCGAGTTCGAGCATCGTCGGAAAAATATCCACATGAATGGCCGGCACGTCGCACGCCGAGCCGGGCCTGGTCACGCCCGGCCAGCGGACGATGAACGGGTCGCGCGTGCCGCCCTCGTAGAGACTGCCCTTACCGCTGCGCAGCGGGGCGTTGTCGGTGATGTCGCCGGCCTTCTTGATGCCTTCGCGCACGTAGCCGCCCACGCCGCCGTTGTCGCTGGTGAAGATGAGCACGGTGTTGTCGGCCAGCTTCAACACATCGAGCGCCTTCATCACGCGGCCCACACTTTCGTCCACGCTGGCAATCATCGCGGCGTAGGCCGGGTTGTTGTGGCCACCGACGCCGGGCTTGGTCTTGAACTTCTCGATGAGTTCCGGTTTCGCCTGATGCGGCGCATGCACGCCAAAGTGCGGCAGGTAGAGAAAGAACGGCCGCTCCTTGTGCCGCGTGATGAAGTCCACGGCTCTGTCGGTGAGGAAGTCGGCGAGGTATTGGCCCTTGGGATATTCAGTCTTCGGATTCGTGGCGAAAGCGAAGTGTTGCCCCGCGCTGACAATGGCTTCATCGAAGCCGCGCTTACCCGGATGAAACTCGCCGCCCTCGCCGATGTGCCATTTGCCGAACAGGCCCGTCGCGTAGCCGACGGCCTTGAGCTGCCTGGCGATAATATCGCGGTCGAGCGGAAGTTCCGTGACGTTGTCCACCGGACGCAACGGGCGTTTGCTCCAGTCGAAGCGATCGATGCCGCCGACGGTATAGACGCCCGTGCGCGCGCCGTACTGGCCGCTCAGCAGCGCGGCGCGGGTAGGCGTGCAATTCTGGCATTGATGGTAGCTCGTGAGCTTCAGGCCCTGCGCCGCGAGCCGGTCGATATTCGGTGTCTCGTAGTATTTGCTGCCGAAGCACGCGACGTCCGTGTAGCCGAGATCATCGGCCATGATGAAGATGATGTTCGGCTTTGCCGTGGGCGCGCCAGCGGCGTGGACTGCGGCCAGCGAAGCCAGCAGCAGGGCGGCGATGAGAGTGAGGGTGTGTTTCATGGTTTTAAGAGTTCCCTCTCGAGCACGGCCACCGGCGCCGATGGTGCCCTTGACAATCTTCAGCTTCGGAAAACGCTGGTGTTCCATGGCCATGACCTCGGCCGAGAGATCAGCGGAGGCCCAGAGGCGCACCTCGGCCTCGGGGATGTGCTTCGCGATCAAGGCCAGCACGCCCGGCGTGTGCGCGATGTCGCCGATGTTCACGACCTGCCACGACGAACGCAGCAGGATGCGCGGCGCGCGCTGGTCGGCGGCGTGGACCGAGGCGGCGACGGAGGCAAGGACGGCGGACTTGATAAACGTGCGACGGTTCATGAGTCGCCGCCGATTCTGCCAAAAGCCGTTCGCGGCCGCAGCGGCAACACCGGCAACGGACAGCCCTGCCCGTAGGACCACGGGAGTTTCTTGTAGAGCGCGGAACGCTCGCGCTTGAGCCAGGCCGCCATCCAGTGGCGCATGAACATGAAAAGTGCATCCCGCCCCCGGTTGCCCGATTCATTCAATAATTTGTGAAACTGCCGGTGGTGGTCGTAGCAGTAATACGCCTTGGCGGCGAGGCGTTCAGTAAAACCGGCGGGAACGGTGGCGTTAAGAAAACGTTCCACTTCCTGCACCACGCTTTCGGCGACCCATTCGGGAGTGAGCGACGTGTCGCGTTCCAGTTGGGTGGGGAGTTCGGTGTGTAACCACGCGCGGGATTCTTGACGGAGCGTCGAACTTCGGTTCGGCGCGTTGATGTTTTGGGAACACGCCGATTTGGCAATCGGCGTTCCGTTACGCCGCGCCTTCGACGCGGGCGACTTCTTCGGGCGTGGGGTTGGAGAGTTCATACACGAGTGGCTGTTTTGGAGTGCGCCGGCAGAGCGGAGCGGCGACGGCGTTTGCGGGCGCACGAGAACGCCAGTTCATCCGGTGACGTTCCGCCCGTGCGAAAGCGGTGTCGCGTCCGACTTGCCACCGCAGTCCAAAAGCTGGCGCTCATGCGTGGCCCTCCACGAGTTGGATTTCCTCCGGCGTCAGGCCGTAGAGTTCATAGACCAGCGCGTCGATTTGCTGGTCGGTGGCGGTGACGGCGTTTTGCAGCACGGCCTTTTCCGAATCCGCCGTGGCCGCGCGCAGCTTGGGCATCAAGCCCAGCAGCTTGTCCACCAGCACCACCAGCTTGTCGTGCCGGGATTTGTCAGTGACCGCCAGATTGGGAAAAGGAAGCGGTTCAAGTTTCGCGGCTTTTATCTGCGGAATCACCCGCGACTCCCCTTGATTGGAAACGCGATAAAGGAAAAGGAACAGCTTCGATTGAAGGATTCCGAGGGCCGCCTTGACATCCACAGGGGACTTAAACTTGAAGACATACATCGCGTCCGTCACAACCAAGCTGTCCTCTTTGTCGTAAACAATCTCAATGGTCTTTGTAGTCGTGAGTCCGATGAGCTTTGGCGACTCAAAGATCTCAGGGTCGCGCGCACGGTGTAAAGCCCACCACGGATGCTTCCCCTCTTTGACTTCCACGCAAGTGTTCTGGCTTTTGAATTCCTCCAAGCGTGCGATTGCGTTTGGAATATTTTTCGGTGTCAGTCCTTTGTGCGTGTAGAGAATCCATTGGTCGGGAACAACGCACCCGTAACGCTTAATCTTCTTGCCGGAGATGCTCCGCCGCAAAACAACTCGCTCGATTCTCCTGAGCGCTGGGTCTCGGTCGGGAATGACGTGCGCCTCGGCAATGTCCGGGCTCACTCCACGCGCGATACCGGACTGTGTGAACTCGCCTAGCGTGCTGTGCGATTTCTTCAACCGTAGCAGCATCGCGGTTCGCGCATCCGAATTCGCAAAGAAAGTGTTTGTTGCATCAGCCATGACTTGCTCAACCCATACAGCAGAATTCACGAACCCTACTTGTACGAGAGCGGCGGCGCGGTCCTCGAGAGGTAAAGCTGACAAGTCACCGACAATCATTTGCGCCGGTTGTTTGCCGCCAGACGTCACGATAAGGGCAGTGGTGTTCAAGACTTTCGTGGTGAACACGTCCTTGCCAGCGTTGATGACTGCTGCGACGCCTGATTCGAGAAGCAATTTACGCAGTGGACCAGCGTCCACTTGATTCAGAACCGTCGCTGGAATCACAAGACCAACGCGCCCTTCCTTTCGGATGACGCGCAGCGCTTGGTCAGTGAAGTAGATGTAAGTGTCAACCATCCGCCCTACGACGCGGGAGAATGTTTCACTGAGATACTTCCTCACCTGGACTTCCAGTTCCGCACCCCAAGGCGGATTGCCGATGACGGCGTCGAAGCCGCCGGCTTTCATGATGGGCGCGAATTGCACCGGCCAGTCGAAGGCGTGAACGCGCACGAGGTCTTCGGGCATCATCGAGAAGTCGGAAGCGATGAGGGAGTTGCCGCACTTGATGTTGTCCTGCAAGGGCGGCAGCAGGGCGATCTCGGTTTCGTCGGCCAGCAGTTCGCGCTGGCGCTGGAGAGTGGTGCGGTTCTCGCCTTCCAGCATCTTGAGGTAGAGCGAGAGCTGGGTGACTTCGACGGCGGCGGCGTCCAAGTCCACGCCGTAAATGTTCTGGGTGAGAATCTGGCGCTTGAGCGCAACGGTCAGGTGAACGTCGTTGGTGGCGGCATCCACCCAGCAGAGCGGGCGGTGTTTCTTTTCCCAGGCGGCGCGTTCTGCTTTCTGCTCTTTGGGCGGGAGCGAGGCGGTGAGGCGTTTCTGCCAGTGTTCGCACACGCGCTCGAAGGCCCGGATGAGGAAGGAGCCGGAGCCGCAGGCGGGATCGAGCAGGCGCAGGGCGGCGGTGCGTTTCTCGAAATCCTTCAGTGTCGGGAGGAGCGCCGAGCAATGCTCGGCTTGGGCGGACGATAACGCTGGTTCATGCCGAGCAATGCTCGGCGCTCCTCCGGCGATTTCATCCAGCAGCTTCCCGGCGGTCTGCTCGACGATGTAGTCCACGATGTAGCGCGGGGTGTAGTAGACGCCCCCGGCCTTGCGGACTTCGGGCTTCTCCTCGATGACGATGCCGCGTCCATGCGGGCGGACGACTTTGCCGAGGAAGCGTTCATAGACGCTGCCGAGAATCTCGACGGGGATTTCGCTGAAGAGATAGGGCGATTCGTCGTCGCTCAGTTCGCCGATGAACCCGGCCAGCCATTCGTCGCCAATGATGAGGCCTTCGGTGAAGTGCGGCTTGAAGAGGTTGCCGTTGAAAAAGGGAACGTGCGTGGGCGGGCGGCGGTCGAGCGCGCGGAAATGCCGGACCACGGCGCGCCACAGGGAATCCTTGGGCGCGCGGATGCCGCTGCTGCCGTAATCGGCGGGCGGTTCTTCGTGCAGTGAATCAAAGGGCTGCTGATGGGCGCGGCGTCCGGTGTCTTCGTGGCCGGTGTTCTTGCGCCACGTCTCGACAATGCTTTGCAGGGTCCGGCCGGTGTCAATGTCGCGGTCCTCGCAGATGCGGAGAAACAGGATGCGGTCAATGATGCGCTGGCAGGCTTCAGTGAGCTTGTCGCCATCGAGCAGTTCGGTGTGGTCGTTGTTTTTGTAGATGTCGGAGGCGAGGTCGCGCCGTGACTCATCAAGAAACTTGAGAAACTCCACGTCCAGCGCGCGGGTGCGGTCAGGTTTGATGAGCCATTGCTGGCGGGCCTTGCCTTTGCCGGTGGGACGCTTGGGGAGGGCTTCGATGGCTTGGTCAATACTCCCGGCGGCAACTTTATCCCGCGCGAGCAAATCCCAAAGCTCGCGGGCGATGAGCGGGTATTGGCGAAAGTGCCAGGTCTTCCATTCGCCCACCTGCGGTTCGTCGAGATAGGGGCGGCTGCCGACGACATAGACCTTCATCTCCTCAAAGTCGGTGAGGATGCCGAGCGGCACGGGCTTGTTCCAAGCGTAGCGTTTGGTTTGGAAAGCGTACCGGGCGGAAAGTTCCTCGGCGGGCTTCTTCGCCTCGCAGACGAAGCGGCCGCGCTTGTCGGTGCGGAAAAAATAATCAGCACGCTTGCGTCCGCCGCCGATCTGCGTGGCGCTCTCGATCTCCACTTCGCGTTCCTGCTGGATCAGGCCGGCGCGGTTCTCCATGTCCCAGCCGAGCGCGCGAAAGAAGGGATTGAGGAAATCGTCACGGAGTTGCGCTTCGGCATAGCCGGGCTGCTTGAGTTCGGTGAGACGTTTGCCAAAGGATTCGACCAGCCGGTTCAGTTCCTTTTCAAAAGATTCAAAGCTGTGGTCGGATGGCATTGGCGGGGAGTTTGCCGGAGGTAGGCTAGTGGGACAAGCGTGAGGATTCTACCACGCCTTCAGCGTGAGGCGCGGGTCGGCGGCGGAATCGGCGCACCTTTCGCGATGGCCGTGAGTTTCGCCAACTCCTCCGCGCTCAACGCTCGATTAAACACCGCCACGCCGCCAATCCAGCCCGTGAAGCCGACGCTGCGGCTGCTGTGGATGACGCGGCCGATGGTGAAGGGGCCGCCGGTGCCGTCGTTCTGCGGCTGGTAGAGGTCGTGGGGATACCACCAGGGATTGAGCCGCAGGCCGACGAGGTCGCGGCTGGCTTCGGTGAGCTGGCCGTCAGCGCCCTTGCGCAAGACGATCTCGATTCTTGTGTATCGATACTCACGCTGCTCGACACGTTCCCCGTCGGTTTCGCTGAGCACTTTCACCGAGAGCGGCTTGTCCTCGGGCGGGTTGTAATACTGATCTCTTGGAAAGGCGGCGTCTTCGCCGGGCTGCACGCCCGGGAGCTTCGCGAAATGGCCCTGCATGTAGGCGTGGTAGGCGGACTTGATGAGTCCGTCGTTCTTTGGGTTGTCGAGCCAGCGGTCGCCGGCATCGCCGTTGAGCCAGCCAGTGAGTTCGTCGCGTTCGTGATCAAAGGTCATCGCGAAACAC
>JANOQV010000077.1:0-21765 GCA_031414955.1 Pedosphaera sp.
AAACGCTGGCGCGCAACACCAAACGCCTCGACGTTCGCGGAGCGTTTGGAGTGCGGTCGCTTCAGCGCCGCTGTTTTGCGTCGCGTTCATGCCCAAACTTCGGATGCTCGGAGTTGCTTGAGCAGCAGGTCTTCCAGCTTCATCGCGGAACTTACGCTGAAGAAGTTGATGCCGCGTGTCGCGCAGAACTCGCGCAGCTTCTGGATGAAGTTCTGCACCGTCTGCTGATACGAGTTCAGCCGGTACTTGCCGAACGTGACTTCCTGGATCTGGCCGCTCTCGGCATCGACGAGTTTCAGGTCGCCATACGTGCCGGGCGCCAGTTCATCGGGCGAAAGGATTTGCACGGCATTGACCTGGAAGCCTCGACCGACCAGTGCGCTCAAGCCCTTCTCGTAACCGGCGGGATCAAGGAAGTCCGTGAGCACCACGGCGACGCCGGCCTGACGCGCCTCAAGCGCGCCACGGCGCAAGGCCTCGTTGAAGTTCACGCCGCCGCCACACTTGAGCTTCGTGATGTTCTGGAAAAATTGCAGCGAAGTCTTGCGCCCGCGCACGGCGCGGAGCGCGCCAGCCGTGGCGATGTTCTCGCCCTCGTTTGGAAACGGCACCACCGTCACGCGATCAAATCCGCACAGCGCCACGTAACCCATCGCCGCAGCGATCTGGCGCGCGAAGTCGAACTTGCGCGGCTCGCCGAAGTTCATCGACTCGCTGCAATCGAGGAAGATGCGCACCGGCAGTTCGCGCTCCTCCTCGTAGAGTTTGAGGAACAGTTTTTCGAGGCGGCCGAAGAGATTCCAGTCGAGGTAGCGCAGGTCGTCGCCTGCGACGTAGTTGCGGTAATCTGCGAACTCGACCGACTGCCCCCGTGCCTTGCTCCGTCGCTCGCCCTTGGCGGAACTTTTCGCGCGCCGGGCCGCGAGCAGTTGGAATTGCTCGAGACGACGCAACAGTTCTGGAGTGAGGAGTGACATCAGTTTCGCGCGATGGTCAGTTTGATTCTCTTGAGTTCCACGCCGCCGGGCACGCTCTGGCGGAAGGGCGGATATTTGCCTGTCGCCTTGCCCTGCGCCTGCCATTGCGTGAGCTGCCGCACGCCTTCATCCGAAACCAGGAAGACGCACAGCGAAATGCTGCCGCCCGCCGGTGCGCCGAAGTCGTTGCCGGTTCCCGACCAGCTCCCGTTCTCGACATCGAGCAGCGGGAATTTTGGCGAATACACTCCGCGACCGGAATCAATGACCAGCATCAAGCGATGTCCCGACGGCAACGGATCGGACCGCCCCGAGGCCGGGAACCGGCGCGGCACGGACTGGCCCTCCTGCGGGGTTTCGATGGTGACGCTCATCGCGACATCGCTGATCACCACCGGTGTGGAATCGAAGCGCGCGGTGGGGGCAGGCTGGGGCATCGGGCTTTCGGATTCGTCGGTCGGAGCCGTCTCGCTGATGACTGCGGCCGCAGGTTGCACTGCCACCAGCGATGATTGGCTGCGCTTCCAAACCCAGACGCCGAGGATGACGACGACGTCGAGGATCAATAAACCGGCCAGCAGCAGAATGATCGTGCGAAGGCGCATATGGTCAGGCACCACCGTGCGACACCTCTGTGCCAGGTGGAATCAACACACGGTGGGCGATGCAGGGCATAGGCACGGGAGTCACCAAGCCTTCACCACTCCCATTCCTTGAACAGGTCGGCGATGGAGTATTGGAAGCCGGGCAGCAGTTGTTCGCCTTCGAGCATGGCAGCGGGGCCGAGCAGACGGCGTGAGGTCGGGGAGTGGCAAATCTCAACCAACTCGAGCTCGGGGTCGATCACCCACGCGAGTTGAGCGCCGCTGGAAAAGTAATCACTCAACCGCTCGTCCACTTCGCGACGGGTGTTGGAGGGGGAAAGAACTTCGACCGCCAGGTCGGGCGCGCCCTGGAAAAACTTCGCCTCGCGCCGTTTCAGTCCTCGCAAGCGCTCTTTGCGGACGAAGGAAATGTCCGGCGCACGGCAGTTCAGGTTTTCCATCCAGAAGCCGGTGCTGGAATCCCACACGGCACCGAGGCGGTGCCGGTCGGCGAAAGTCTTCATCGCCGTTGCAAGCCGCATGCAAATCTCACCGTGAAGCCAGTTGTTCTTGGGACTCATAACCAGTTCTCCATTGACCAGCTCGCGGTCGTAGCCGTCTTCGGGCAAAGCCTCCAATTCGGCCTCGGTCCAGACCTTCTTAGGTGTTTCCAGTGTGGCTGCCATGACGAAACGCTAGGCGAGGCGCCCGGGAGTGTCGAGCCGTGAAACCGTCACGCGCGCGTGTCTGGGCTGTGCCAGGGAACGGCGTGAGCGGCCCGGCTGGAGGGGTTCCATCGCCCAGGTCGGCGCGGAAATGAAAATACTGCGTGCCGCCGCGAATGTGATTACGATGCGGCGAATCTCAAGGACGACATGAGCCATCGCACGGTCAATAACTCGGTCTGGAGGCCGCGAGCGCGCACGAGTTGGAGCGCGGTGGTGGCCGTCGGCCTTCTCACATTCGGAATGGCGCTCGCCGCCCAGGCCGCCACGGCCCGGTCCAACCCGGCCAGTTTGGCTGCCGAGGTCCGTCCCATTCTTTCGGCGAATTGTTTCCACTGCCACGGGCAGGATCCGAAGACGCGCAAGGCCAAGCTGCGGCTTGATACGATCGAAGGGCAGCGGACCAACGACGTCGTCGTGCCGGGCAAACCGGATCAGAGCGAACTCATCAAGCGCATCTTCACCACCGACCCCGACGATCTGATGCCGCCGGCGGATTCGCATCGCACCCTGGAGGCGGCGCAGAAGGAGTTGCTCAAGCACTGGGTCGCGCAGGGAGCGCCGTGGCCATCGCACTGGGCCTTCGCGGCCCCGGTTCGTCCGGAGTTACCCAAGCTGAAGTTGTCCGCCGGGATGAACCCCATCGACGCCTTCATCCGGGCCCGGCTTGCGCAGGAGAAATTGAAACCATCACCGGAAGCGGACCAGACCACGCTCCTGCGCCGCGTGACGCTCGACCTCATCGGCCTGCCGCCCACGCCGGAGGAAGCGGACGCCTTCCTCGCCGATCACAAACCCGGCGCTTACGAGCGGCTCGTGGATCGCTTGCTGGCCTCGCCGCATTACGGCGAACGCATGGCGTTGCCCTGGCTTGATGCGGCGCGCTACGCGGACAGCAACGGCTTTCAGCAGGACGGCGACACGCATCAGTACGTCTGGCGCGACTGGGTGGTGCGGGCGCTAAACAACAACCTGCCGTTCGATCAATTCACGATTGAGCAGCTCGCGGGCGACTTGCTGCCGTCGGCGACGCTGGAGCAGAAGATTGCCACCGGCTTCAACCGCTGCCATTTGCTCAACGGCGAGGGTGGCGCGATCGCGGAAGAACAACGCAACGTGGTCGTGTTCGACCGCGTGGACGTGACGGCCACGACCTGGCTGGGCCTGACGATGGCGTGCGCGCAATGCCACGATCACAAATACGACCCGATCACGCAGCGCGATTACTACCGCATGTTCGCCTATTTCAACAACGTGCCCGAGAGCGGCGTGCCGGGCGGCAGCGGCCAGTATCGCATCGCGGACCCGGCGCAACCGGTCGGCACGGAAGTGGAGTTGGCCAAACTCAAGGCGCTCGAAGATGCCTCGGCCTCCGCGAAGACGGCGGTGGAGAAAATCGAGCGCAGCCCGGAAATTGGCGTCGCGCAAACGGCCTGGGAAGCCTCGGCCTGGGGCGAGACCAACACTTATTGGTCGAACCTCGAAGCGATGGAACTGACTTCCAGAGGCGGCGCGATCCTCGACAAGCTGCGGGATGATTCCATCCTCGTCAGCGGCAAGAATCCCGATCAAGACACCTACACGCTGGTGCTGACGAACAGCCTTTCGGTCCTGACCGGCTTGCGGTTGGAGACGATCCCGGACGGACGTTTCCCGGCCAAGGGCGCGGGCCGCTCCGACAGCGGCAACGCGGTGCTCACGGACTTCGCGGCGACGGTGGGAGGAAGGAGGATTTCCTTCCAGCGCGCCATTGCCGACTACACGCAGCAGGGTTTCAGCCCGGCCAATGTGTTCGATGCGGACAAGGGTTCCGGCTGGGCTTTCTTCCCGGACACGGCGTCGCCCCACGCGCTCATTCTGCAAACCGCGTCGCCCGTGGAACTCAAACCCGGCGACGCGCTGACCATCGTGCTCGACTTCCAATTCAAGAAGCCGCCGCAGCACACGCTGGGACGCTTCCGACTTTCGGCCACGACCAACGCCAGCCCCACCGGCCGCGCGCCGCTGTCGTCCAACCTGCTCGCCATTTTGCAAACGCCCGTCGCGGCGCGGAAGTCGAACGATGCGAAGTTGCTGCGCGGCCATTTCCTTTCCAACAGCCCGCCCGCGACGCTGCTCGCGGCCCGGGCCACGGTGGCGAAGCAGAAGAAGGAGTTCGAAGATTACCGAGCCAGGCTGCCGCGCGTGATGGTGATGTCCGACGCGAAGCCGCGTCAGACGAAAATTCTCGAGCGCGGCAATTACGAGCAGCCGCGCGATCCGGTTTTCGCCGGGACGCCTGGTTTCTTGCCGCCGCTTCCTCCTGATGCGCCGACGAACCGGCTCGGGCTGGCGCGCTGGCTGGTCAGCCCGGAGCATCCGCTCACGGCGCGCGTGCAGGTGAATCGGGCGTGGCAAACTTTTTTCGGCCAGGGCTTGATCGCGAGTTCCGAGAATCTCGGCACGCAGAGCGAACGGCCGAGTCATCCGGAATTGCTCGACTGGCTGGCCGTGGAGTTTCGCGAGAGCGGCTGGGATGTGAAGCGATTGCACCGGCTGCTCGTGACTAGTGCGACCTACAAGCAGTCGAGCAGGTTCGCGGTGCCCGGTGCCCAGTCATCCGTGGCGGCGCGGCGGGCGGGCGCGAAAACCGGACAGCACGTCAGTCCGCCCACGGAGCACGCTTCCCTCCCTGCCTCCGACCTCAAACGCGCCCTCGCCGTCGATCCCAACAACCGACTGCTCTGGCGCGGCCCGCGTTTCCGATTGCCGTCCCTGCTGCTGCGCGACGTGGCGCTCGCCTCCAGCGGATTGCTCGAAGCGCGTCTGGGCGGCAAGCCGGTTTATCCCTACCAACCCAAGGACATATGGGACGGGCTGTCCATCACCAAGGAGCGCGACTTCACCTATCCGCAGTCGAAGGGCGCGGACTTGTACCGCCGCAGCCTCTACACGTTCTGGCGGCGCACGGTGGCCCCGGGGAACATGTTCGACGCCTCGGTGCGCCAGACCTGCCAGGTGCGTCCTAGTCTCACGAGCACGCCCTTGCACGCGCTCACCATGCTCAACGATCCGACCTGGGTGGAGGCCAGCCGCGCGCTGGCCGAGCGTGTGATGAAGGCCAGCGCCCAGGATGAAGCGCGCCTGAGCGACGCCTTCCGCCGCGTCTGCGCGCGTCCGCCTTCGGCGAGTGATCTGAACATTCTGCGGGGCAGTCTTGACCGGGCGCGGGCGGAGTTCCGCGCCGAACCGAAGCTGGCCGAAGCTTTCGTGAAATCGGGAAGCAGCCCGCGCGACGCCGCGCTCGACCCGGTGGAACACGCCGCCTGCGCGGCGGTGTGCCTGGCGATCTACAACCTCGATGAAGCAATGACGAAGGAGTGAGCCTATGAATCCGCTGTTTACCCGCGACCTCCAATTCACCCGCCGCGAATTCTTTGGCCGGGGTGCCACTGGCATCGGCGTGGCCGCGCTGGCGGGTTTGCTCGGTCCTGATCTGTTCGGCGCGAACACGCCCAGGACTCCGGGTTTGCCGCCGCTGCCTGGCCTGCCGCACTTCGCGCCCAAAGCGAAGCGCGTGATCGTGCTCTGGCAGGGCGGTGCGCCCTCGCAAGTCGATCTGTTCGATCACAAGCCGGGCCTGGCCAAACGACGTCTGGAAGAATTGCCCGAGTCCGTCCGCGCCGGCACGCGGCTTTCCACCATGACGGCGAGCCAGAAGAAGTATCCGATTCTCCCGGCCATCAAACCCTTCAAGCAGTACGGCAAGTCCGGCCAGTGGTTCTCCGAAATGTTGCCGCACATCGGCTCCATCGCCGACGACATCTGCGTGGTGAAGACGATGCAGACCGAGGCGGTGAATCACGCGCCGGGCGTCACGCTCTTCATGACGGGCAGCCAGATTCCCGGCCGCCCGAGCATGGGGGCGTGGGCCACCTACGGACTGGGCAGCATGACGAGCGAGCTGCCGGCCTTCGTCGTGATGACCTCGGCGGACAAAGGCAAAACCTGCGGCCAGCTTTTCTACGATTATTACTGGGGCAGCGGCTTCGTGCCCTCGAAGTATCAAGGCGTGCGCTTCCGCAGCGAAGGCGAGCCGGTGCTGTATCTGAAGAATCCCGACGGCATGTCGGCCGGCTTGCGGCGGGGGCTGCTTGACGACATCGCCGCGTTGAATCATCGCCATCTGAATGAATTCGGCGACCCCGAGATCGACACCCGCATCGCACAATACGAGATGGCCTACCGCATGCAGACCAGCGTGCCCGACCTGCTCGACATTTCGCAGGAGCCGCCCTCTGTCCTCGAGCTCTACGGCCCGGATGTGCGGCGCAAAGGATCCTTCGCGCGCAACTGCCTGCTCGCGCGACGGCTGATCGAGCGCGGCGTCAGCTTCGTGCAACTCATGCACTCCGGCTGGGACCAGCACGGCAACCTGAGCACGCAGCTCGAAGTCCAATGCCAGGACACCGATCAACCCAGCGCCGCGCTGGTCAAAGACCTCAAGCTGCGCGGCCTGCTCGAAGACACCATCGTGCTCTGGGGCGGAGAATTTGGCCGCACCGTCTTCGTGCAGGGCGACATCAACAACAAGAACAGCCACGGTCGCGATCATTTCGGCGCCTGTTACAGCATGTGGCTGGCGGGCGGCGGCTTCAAAGGTGGCACCAGCTTCGGGGAGACGGATGAGTTCTGCTACAAGGTCGTGCAGGATCCGGTTCATGTGCATGACTTGCAGGCCACGATCCTTCACCAGCTCGGTATTCATCACGAAAAGCTCACCTACCGTTATCAGGGCCGCGACTTCCGGCTGACCGACGTGCATGGACAGGTGGTGAAGGGGATCATTTCTTAATAATTGCGGCGTTCGATTATTGTCGCTTGACAACCCGTAACTTGCCTGCCTCCATGACACCACGCTTTCACAAAGGAAACTGGCAGTGGCTGTCAGCACTGTTTGAAAGTCTGGTCTTGGGACAAAAATAAACGCGCCATGCTCTGTCCAGTCTCAATCGATTGTCCGTTTCAGCAGGTTGAAGCTTTTGTGGCCGGTGGTCGGATCAGTTCCAATGAAGCTCCCTTGCTCCCACTCCAGATGTCGCGAACTCATGAATTGAAGCGCGGCACATTCGCGCTCTTCCGCAGGGAGGCTTCTCCCAGTCTTCGGTAATTTTGACAATGACGAGCATCATGAAATCTCAAAAACGCAAATCCATCGCGAGTTTCAACTTGGCCAAACCCGGCGCCTTCGTGACCTGTGCGCTGGGTAGTTTAGGGTTGTTTCTGAGCAGTCCGGAATCCCACGGGCAGGAGTATGTGCCGACCACCGGTTGGCGTAAGTTGTTCGGCTCCAAGCAATGGAATCCAGGACCGCCAGCGGCCGCGACCCCGCCAGCCACTGCGACCCCGCCGAGCACTGCGACCCCGCCGAGCACTGCGGCCCCGCCGAGCACTGCGGCCCCGCCGAGCACTGCGACCCCGGTGGTTGCTCCGGCCGAGTTGCCGGATTCGCCCAAGCTTGAAACTGGGCAGGGGAAAGGGAGAAAGCATGAGATTTCAGTAGCTGCTGACTTCATGCTCGGAGAAGGCGATGTGACCGTGCCGCTTGGTTATTCCTTGAAAGAATCGGTGCCGGGCCAGATTCAACAACAGGCCGCCTCCGCCGCTCGCAGTTCCATCTATTATGGCGGTTCCATTACCTACTCCTACGGGCAGGCTTGGAATGTCGATCTTTCTTCCGTGCAAGGCGATTCTTCCGGAAGTGTTTCCTTCCCGGCCTTTACGCCGGCCCAAAACGGCGGCGAGGACTTCAAGACGAAGTTCAGCATTGAGGATCAGTGGTATCAGGCTTACCTGCGTTACAACTTCACGGAATGGCTGCGCGGCTCGAAGTTCTCGCTCTACCTGCGCGGCGGCGTCTCTTATGTCACGGCCGATTTGGCGGTGGATGCAATCGGAGCAGGGGAGGGCAATTACAGCCAGACGGACGCGACCACGGATATTCTGGGCAACCTGGGTTTTGGCGTCCGTTATGCGCTTTATACCTCCGCCTCCAGAAAGGTTCGCCTCGCACTGTCAGGCGAAGGGGAAGGCTTTTACGGGTTTCGCAACCAGGAGAGTCGGGAGACCTTGAGCGAAACGGATGTGGATTTTGTCACTTCCAAGATCGAGAACACTTTGTACGGCGGCATTGGCCGGGTCACATTGCGCATGGACTATCTGTTTGGAAAGTCTGGCGCCTGGAAGGCCTACGGAGAACTCGGGGCGCAGGTTCGCTACACCCTGATTGACTATCCCGACGCCACCGGTTCCACCCCCAGCGAGTTGCTGTGGGGGCCGTATGCCAAAATCGGATTGCGTTACAGCTTCTAAGCTCATTTGTTGAAACCGTTATGAAAACATTCCAGCTTTCCATTCTTGGCTTCCTGGCCACCGCAGTCGTTTCCACCGCTGCTTCGACCTTGCAGTTCACCAACATCTCCGTGCGTATTAACGCCCCTGGGAACAGCCTCTACGGAGTGGCTTATGGCGAGGGCCGGTTCATGGCCGTGGGAACCAACAGTCGGGTCCTGGTGGGAAACTTCGTGCCCGGCCAGTCGTTTATTGATCCGCAATTCTGGACCATTAACAGCGCCACGGCTTCTGGGAAAAAGAAGCTGGGGCTGCTGTCTATCGCTGCGAGCAGTTCCAACCTTTTCGTGCTCAGCGGCGAAGGGAACCGTTACTTCACCACCACCGACGGGACGAATTTCGTGGATGAAAACCGAAAAATCTTCAGTACCAGGGCCGCCGTTTCAGGTCTGGCCTTCAACGGTAATACTTTTGTCGCCGTTCCCAAGGCTCCGCAAATTGGCTTCGCTCGGTCTGATGGCACGGCTCACGTCTTGAGGTGGGCCGAGGCTGGATCCATTGTGGATCTGTCTTATCCCGAATCATTCCGGGCGGTGACTCCCTATCGGAATGGTTTTGCCGCTTGTGGCGTGTTCGGAGTGGTCCGGACCTCGGGTAATGGCAACGAGTGGACGCTGGCGCGGAATGGCGGGGTCGGAGAACCGGACTTGCTCGGGATTGCTTCGGACGGGGAGAACACTCTGGTTGCGGTGGGCAAAACCGGACGGAGCGCCGTCAGCGGCGGGGTCATCATTTCCCGGCCCGATACGCAAAACGGCGGGGTGAAGTTTTCCAAAACTTTTGATGGCAAGGGTTTCGGCCCACTGAGCGCCGTCGCCTTCAATGGGTCTGAATTTGTCGCGGTTGGTCGGAGGGGAGTGATCCTCGCCAGCACGACCACTCCGAACGGTCGGGCGTGGAGCAAGGTGGCCGTAACGAACTTGACGCAAGACCTGCAGGGAGTGGCTTTCGCCACGAATGGTAATCTCCGGGGGGTTGGCATCGTGGTGGGGGCCAAACGAAGTGATGGCCGCGCCACCGTGCTACTCGTGGGCGAACCGCCCAATGCTCCGGTAGTGATCACGAATGCCACGAATGTTTGTGCCGGTGAGGATCGCTCGATGATCGTGAGCATCACCAACAGCGTTGGCCCTGGATTGGTGGCGGTGGAGTGGTTTGACTTGGATGCAGGCTCATCGATTCTTCATGGAACCATCAAAGGCGATTGGAGATTTGAACTCTCTAACACACTTTCCGAATTCACCTTGCGACCGGTGTTGACCACAGGAAATCTCACGGATCTCAACCAGCCTACCACCTTGCGAATCGGAGCCCGCGCCATTGATCTCCGTACCGGTTTTACCGGCACCACCACCCGGTTGGACCGGGTTATTTTCCCGCGCCCGACCTCCTTGGTTTCGGGCCACACGAATATCTGCAACGGTCAACCGGTCAGCATCCGTGCCGACTTGACGGGCCTTGGCCCGTGGCTCGTCTCCTGGACTTCCAACGGGACGGTTCTTGCCCCCGTGCCCAGTGCGACCCGCGTGGCACTGCTCAATTTCACTCCCATCAACCCGGAGTTAAACACGTTTTCTCTCCATGAATTTAAGGTGGCCGCGCTGGTGGATTTGGGCTCGGCCCTGCAATGCGCGGCTAATGTGTTGAGCAATGATTTGGTCGGCACGGCCATTGTGACCAATTTCCCGCGCCCGACGGCCTTGGTGTCCGGGAGTACGAATATCTGCAACGGAGAACCGGTCACCATTCGGGCCGAGCTGACTGGGATCGGGCCGTGGCAAATCACCTGGGCTTCCAACGGATTTCTTCTTCCAGCGCTCGCAAGCTCCAGTCCTCTGGCGCTGCTCGGCACCACGCCCAGCAGCCCCGAGTTGAACGCGCCTTCCCTGCACGAGTACCGGGTCGCGGCGTTGGTGGACTTGGGTTCAGCACTCCAGTGTGTGGCCAATGTTTTGAGTAATGATCTGAGGGGTACGGCCATCGTGACCAATTTCCCGCGCCCGACGGCCGTGGTGTCCGGCACCACGAATATCTGCAACGGTGATCCAGTCACCGTTCGGGCCGATTTGACAGGGATTGGGCCGTGGCAAGTCACTTGGGCTTCCAATGGCGTGGCCCTTCCGGCGGTCTTCAACGCCGCGCCGCTCGCGTTACTCGAGGTTGCGCCGATCAGCGCGGAGTTGAATGGATTCTCGCTGCATACTTTTGGGGTCGCGGCGTTGGTGGACTTGGGCTCAGCCCTGCAATGCGCGGCCAATGTGTTGAGCAACGATTTGCGGGGCACGGCCATCGTGACCAACTTCCCGCGTCCCACCGCGGTGGTGTCCGGCAGCACCAATATCTGCAACGATCAGCCGGTCACCATCCGGGCTGACTTGACGGGGCTTGGCCCCTGGCGCGTCATCTGGACTTCCAATGATCTGGCTCTGCCCGCGATCACAAATGACACGCCTCTAGCGCTGCTAAATGTCATCCCCATCAGCCCTGCTTCGAACACCTATTTCCTCCATGAATTCAGGGTTGCCATCCTGGTGGACTTGGGATCAGCCTTGCAATGCGCGGCCAACGTGTTGAGCAACGATTTGCGGGGCACGGCCATCGTGACCAACTTCCCGCGTCCGACTGCGGTGGTGTCCGGCAGCACCAATATCTGCAACGGGCAGCCGGCTTTGATACAGGCGGAATTGACGGGGATTGGTCCGTGGCAAATCACCTGGGCTTCGAACGATGTGGTGCTGCCCGCTCAAACGGTTTCGGGAGTGGAGCGTCCTTTCGTCGCCGTCCGGACGGAGACGCCCATTAGTCCCGAACCAAACGCAGTCTTCCTCCACCACTACCGGGTGGTGAACTTGGTAGACTTGGGTTCCGCAGTGAACTGCCCGGCGACCTTGGAGAATCTGACTGGCACCGCCACTGTGACCAATTACCCACGGCCCACCGCGGTGGTATCTGGCAACAAGACGGATTGTGAAGGGGGAGTGGCCGATGTTCAGGCCGAGCTGACCGGCATTGGTCCCTGGCAAATCACCTGGGCCTCCAACGGCGTCGTTCTTCCACCCCAAACCGTGCCCAGTGGATCCTCTCCGGTGATTCACGTTCGCACTGAGACGCCCGCCAGCCTGGATCCAAACGCGGTAACTTTGCATCGCTTCACGGTGACCAACCTGGTGGATATGGGTTCTGCTCTGGCCTGCGCGGCCAACTCTGGGAGCAATGATTTGCGCGGCAGCGCCCTGGTCACGGTCAATCCCCGGCCCACCTCGACCATCATCAGCGGCAGTACCAATTTCTACAACCTCCCCTTCAAGAAGAACGAGCATGACAAAGACTTCGACATCACGGCCGTGGCCCAACTGACCGGCGTCGGGCCATGGAAAGTGACTTGGTCAGACGGGGTTACTGATCCGGTGGAGGTGACCCACAACAGCAGTCCGGCCTCTCATGAATTTACGGTGAAAGTGTTCAAGGCGACCCTGCCGACCAATTTCACCTTTTCAGTGATTGCCTTGTCGAACAGCGCCACCACCTGCCAGGCCGGGTTGAGCGACTTGAGGTCAAACGCGGTGGCCAGCTTCAATCCGCTCCCGGCTGCCTTGGTTTCTGGCCGGACCAACCTGTGTGCTGATAATCTCAGTGACTTCGAGATCGAGGTCGATTTGTCAGGTCGCGGCCCTTGGACCAACATTGTCTGGTCGGATGGATTCACCAATGTGCTCGAGACCAACAGTTTCGTGCGCACCATCCCGGTCAGCTATTTTTCCAACTTGACCTCCGCCTCCTCCAATTACGTTTTCTATATCACGAATCTGCACGATTCTTTCACCAACACGGCGAACACAAACCTCGACCTATTGGGAGTTGCCCAACTGACCATCTATGCTGTCGCCACCAACGCGCCGGTCAGCCTGGGTAATATCACAAACTGTGACAATGAAGTGGCCGAGCTCAAGGTAAGCGTCGCGGATGGGTTCACGGTGGACTGGTTTGAGGATGCTGGTCAAACGGTGCTGCTGCTCCCGGGTTCGACGAATTTGGCGATCAACTCCGACGTGGGGACGAATGTGTACTGGGCCGCCGTTCGTTCCATCGATGCACCCGTCAGGTTGTGCTACTTCGCGGTCAACACGCCAGTCACAAATGTGGTCATTCCGGTGCCCGCCACGGGAGCGACCAGCGTCGGTAATGTGACCAGCCTGACCAATATCCCGGTGCAACTGGAAGTCGCAGTGGATGCAGGTTTGACCGTCGATTGGTTTGCCGACGAGGCCCGAACCTTGCCCATCTTGAACGGACAAGGAACGACTACCGTGCATGATATTCTGGCCAGCGAGGCCGGAGCGACGAACTACTACGCAGCGGTGCGCTACGCCTCCGCGAGTGAACCGTTCTGCTACTTTCCGATCAACACCATCGTTACTCATGTGGCGACCAATCTTCCGCCAACCCCACCCATGCTCGGCAGCGCAGCGAGTGGAACTCCGGTTCTGGGTCTGACCAAATCCGGAACCGCTTTGTCTCTGCAATGGACGGGGGATTTTGTCCTTCAGAAATGCACGGATCTGGCCACCGGCAAGTGGGTCAATGTCCAGTCTGGCACGTCCGGTGTTATGAACACCTGCACCTTACCGATCCCAAGCGCAGCTTCCAGCGGGAGCGCCTTCTTCCGACTGGTTCCCGGCAGTTCCAAGTAGGGACGGTTGGTTGGACATCGCCCCGTTCTTGCGTCGCCGTCCTCGGGGAAACCGAGCACTGCTCATCTGGGCGTGTCCGAGCCTGTGCGTTTCCAGTCCGAACGGCAGGGCCATGTTCCGCGACTGCTTGGACTGAGGGGCGAGTGCAAAACAGATGTTCAGTCTCCGGCCTGTGGGAAGATCTCGTACTTGGAGTGAGGGATCTTCAGTGGAGGCCACCATCAAAGGCGCGTTCCACTACGATGCGACCCTTTGCTTCCCCGGAACATTCAAGAACGTGGCCAACCCGGTTGCCGGGCGACGAGCGGGAAGTTTCCGCCCCTGCCTCCGGTGAAGGCCCAAGCCGGGTGCCCCGCCTCCGGGCTGAGGGTGAAGAGTATGAGCCTCCGATCTTGGTGCTTGATAGGTGATCCCCTCGGCCCTCCAGCCTGTGTTTCGCAACCAACGCTGGTTCTTTGCCTCGGCTCCTCTTGGTGAATGCGTCCGGTCTTACTCGAACATTGACTTGAACTTTGACCCGCGCATAACAATGGCTGGTCAGCACTTTGATGGTTTTAACGCATGAAGCTGTATTTCTTTTCAATCCACGCCGTTCCGCGCTCCGTATGCACCTCGAACTGAGCGAGGAGTCTGCTTGGGCCAGCGGCGTGGCTGCTCGGCTGCGCGTGTTGCAGGCCAATGGTTCCGAGGCTCCGGCCGCAACGCAGCAGGAGTTCATCACCGAAGAACTGGAGCGTGCCCTCAAGGAGGTGGTTCCTTCAAAACGCAATGCGTTTCTTCTGGCTTTAGGCGGACACTTTCCGGCCTGGCTGGTCGCACCGGCTGGAGACCAGGTCTCGGCGGCGAAAGCCGAAATCATAGAAGACACGCCTGAGCGCCGACTGGAGAGCCTCCTCCAGGTGGCTCCGGAACTGACTCCGGAACAGCGGCTCAAGTTCGCCGCGAAACTCAAGGCCGCCGGTTTCGTTGTGGTGGAGGAGAGCAAGGCCTTGCCGGCCGCGCCCGAACTGGAGAAAGCTTTGGGGGGCAGCCTGCCGCAATTGGACGCCGAGCGCGCCGTGAAGCTGCTGGCCCTGACTTCCTCGTTCGCCCTGACCTTGGAACAATTGGTCTGGAATCTCTGGAAACAGATCGCCCAGAAGTCCATGGTGCGTCGTGACTCTGGCCCGGCCAGCGACATGCGGCTGCTGATGCGCCGCTACGTGGCCGGGGATTCCGAGGTTTCCGCCCAGCAGATAAATCAAATCATTGAGCAGTCGCGCAAGTTGACGGCCGGGCTGCTCATGGCCATGGGCGGGGTCGGGCCGGAATTTGCCAAGAAATTTCAGGAGCGGTTCGTGCCTCACGAAATCGAGGAGCTGGCCCGCATCGAGAAGAAGGTGATGGAGACGCTGGAGAAGGCGTGCTGGAGAAAGTACGGTGAGATCTACAAGGATTTTGGCAGCGAGGCGGCCATTGACAGCCTGATTGAAGAAGCGGTGGTGCGGTACGCGGAGAAAGTGATGCGTGGCCAGCAAACCAGCGCCTGAAGAACATGGACGCACACATTCACTGGCACGAAGGGTTGTTCCTTCAGCCGCATCATCTGCAACGCATGCAGCGATCCCTGCGCGAACTGGTCCTCGCAGATCGCAAGCTGGCCTGGAACCATCCCTACGGCGTGATCCAGGCGCATGTTTCCCGGGATGAACTCGAGAACATGCGCGTGCGCTTCGACCGCCTGCGCGTCATCATGCCCAGCGGGTTGGAGGTAAATTTCCCCGACAACGCCGAACTCCCTTCGCTGGACATCAAGCAGGCTTTTGCCAAGGGGGCCGGAGCTTTTCGCATCTCGCTCGGTGTGCCCCTCTGGTTTAACGCCCGCGCCAACACGGTGCGCCAGGGCGAGGATGTGGATTCACGCGTCAAGCTGCTCTACCGCGTGGCCGAAGCCGAATGCACCGACGAGAACACGGGCGAGAATCCGAGGCCCGTCCAAGTGCGCAAGATCAACGCCCGGCTCCTGCTGGAAAATGAAGACACCGCCGACCTGGAGGTGATTCCGCTGCTTCGGATCGTCCGCGGCACGGCCGGTCAGGTGGGCGTGCCTCAGCAAGACCCCGAGTATGTCCCGCCCTGCTTGATTTTGAGCGGGTCCAACGTGCTGCGCGAACTGATCGGCGATCTCGTGGCCAACGTCGAGGCCAGCCGCAAGGCGCTGGTGGTGCAGGTCACGGGCGGAGGATTCAGCGTGGACACGATGCGGGGTGTCCAGTTCGAGCAGGTGATCCGCCTGCGCACCCTGAACCGTTTCAGCGCCCGGCTGCCTTCCCTGCTCCAGGCTCCGCAGGTCACGCTTTTCACTCTTTATCTCGAGCTGCGCGAACTGCTCGGCGAACTCATGGCCCTCCATCCGGATCGCGATGACTTTGACTGCTCGCCCTACGATCATGATCAGCCCTACATCTGTTTCCGCGAGCTATCGAACAAAATCCGGCCCTTCCTCAAGGGCGTGGTCAAGGAGCGTTTCATCCAGGTTGAGTTCAACGACGTGAACGGACTGCTCACCGCCCCTCTGACCGAGGAGCATTTCACCGCTCCCAACGCCTATTTTCTGGGCATCAAGACCAAGCAGGATCCGGTCGGCCTCGCGCGCTTCGTCGAGGACGAAGACAAGTTCAAGTTCATGCCCCAGACCCTGGCGCGCGCCGCCATCCGGGGAATCAAACTCAAGTGGGAGCGCCAGCCTCCACTTGGTTTGCCCGCTTCCTCGGATTTGCATTACTTCCGCATTGATCGCACTTCGAACGAGCGGCGCTGGGAGCAAATTCAAAAGGAGAAGCTCGCCGTCGTGGTATGGGAGGCGCAGCGCAGCGAGAACACCATCGAGCGTCAAGGCACGACCTTTACCCTCTACATGACCGCACCCAATTAGGAATTTTTTTATGACCGCCCTCGAAGTTTGCGAACCTGTCTTCCAATACGTCTGCCGTCTCAACCGCCTGGCCCGCAGCGGGGCGGCGGCCGACTATTCGGTGGTGCGCGCGGAACTCAAAGCCCTGCTGGAAGACGCCCAGCAAAAGGCCGCTTCCGAAGTCCGGCTTTCCGCCCAGATGAAGCGGCTCGAACTGCCCTTGATGTTTTTCGTCGATTCCATGATCGCGGAGAGCGGATTGAAGTTCGCCCAGCAATGGCATCAGAACCGGCTCGCCTACGAGCGCAATGAACTGGCTGGGGACGAGAAGTTTTTCGACCTCCTGGAAGAGACCCTCAAGGACAACAGCGACGAAGCCTCGGAGCGGCTGGCCGTCCTTTACACCTGCATGGGCCTGGGCTTCGTCGGCATGTATATTGGGCAGCCGGAATACTTGCGGAAGACCATGATGACCATTTCGCCCCGCATCCGGCATCTCATGGTGGCCGACAACACGGCCCGTCTCTGCGGCGAGGCCTACGAAGGCGTGGACACCCGGAACCTCGTCCAACCCCCCGGTGGCCGGCTGGTCTTTCTCGGCCTGCTCTTTCTCGTCTGCTCCATTGCGGTCATCGTTTCCTACATCCTCATGTTTAACAGCTCCAAGAGCGGGTTGGCCAAATCCCTGGAGACTATCGTCAAGCGGGACGCGGCGGCGGCGAAATAAGCTGCCCTGGTGAAAACACATTTTGCACGGTTATGAATGAATTCAACAACTTGCCCGGCCCGGTGAAAATTGGAGCGGGCACGCTGGGCGTGGTGACCATAGGGGGCGCAACTTGGTTCATCCCCAAGAGCCAGCTATTTATCTTTCTCGGCGTGCTGGTGGTGTTGCTGGTGCTGTTTCTCGGCGGCTGGCTGCTCTGGCGGGCGCGTAAGCGACGCCGAAATAATGCCCAGATCAGCGGCGGGCTGGTCGATGACGCCCGCGCCACGCCCAAGGGCATCAGCGATCCGGCCAAGCGGGCCAAGCTGGATGACTTGCGGAAGAAATTCCAGCAAGGCGTTCAGGAGTATCGCTCGCGGGGCAAGGATCTCTACAAGCTCCCCTGGTATGTGATTTGTGGTCCACCCGGAGCGGGCAAGACCGAGGCCATCCGCCGGTGCAATGTCGGCTTCCCGCCCGGCATGCAGGACGGACTGCAAGGCGTGGGCGGCACCGTGAACATGAACTGGTGGTTCACCAACCAGGCCGTGATTCTCGACACGGCCGGCAAACTGATGTTCGAGGAAGTCAGCCCTGGTGAAACCAGCGAGTGGCGCGAGTTCCTGACCCTGCTCAAGAAGTCCCGCACCAACTGCCCGATCAACGGCCTGTTCCTGGCCATCTCCGTGGAGGACTTGATCAAGGATTCCTCCGAGAAAATCCTGCTCAAGGCTGGCAAGATCGCGCAGCAGCTCGATGTCATCCAGCGCGTCCTTGATGTGCGCTTCCCGGTCTATGTCATCGTGACCAAGTGCGATCTGCTCGCCGGCTTCCGCGAGTTCTTCGACGACATCACCGATCCCCAGCTCCAGCACCAGATGGTCGGCTGGTCCAATCCCGAGACTCTCGACACCGCGTTCCGGCCCGAGTTAATCGACCAGCATCTGAAGTCCGTCAGCCAGCGCCTGCGTGGCCGGCGCATGGGACTGTTGCGCGATCCGATTCCCGAGAGCACCGAGCACCGGCGCACCGATGAGGTCGATGCCATGTTCGCCCTGCCCAACAGCCTCACATTGATCGGGCCGCGGCTGCGGCGTTATCTCGAAACGATCTTTGTCGCCGGCGAATGGTCGGCCAAGCCGCTTTTCCTGCGCGGCATTTATTTCACCTCATCCATGCGCGAGGGATCGGCCCTTGATGAGGAATTGGCCCAAGCCATCGGCGTGCCCGTGGGCGAATTGCCGGACCGGCGTGGCTGGGAGCGGGAACGGTCCTACTTCCTGCGCGATCTGTTCATGGAGAAGGTTTTCAAGGAACGCGGCCTCGTGACGCGCGCGACCAACACGGGCCAGATGCTGCGCCGGCGCCGGGCCTTGCTTTTCGGCACGGGCTTCGCCTTCGTGGCCGTCTTCTTCCTGTTCTGTTTCTTCGGCCAGCGGAAATTCAGTGAAGCCATCGGCGAGCAGGCGGGCTTTTGGAAGGCGGCGGAGACGGCCCAACCCATCGTCCGGGGCGGCAAGGATCAATCCCGGACCGAGGCTAAGGCGGCAGACGGTTTTCCGCTCAAGGGCAGCCCCAAGCTGGGCGAATTCCACGCCCGGCTGCGCAAGCTGGCCGGCACCAAAATCAACTACTCGGTCTTCCAGCCCATCGCCTGGATCAGCGGCGGCGATGTCAAACCCCAGGCCATGCAGCAGGCGCAGGCCAGAGTTTTCGAGCGCGACGTGATCTGGCCTTTGGTGACGGAGGCCCGGCGCAAGCTGGGTTCAGCTTCGGAGGCGACGGACACAGGTGCTTCGGCCAGGGAATCCGCTGCCTTGGCGGCGCTCGTGCAGTTGGAAGCCCGGCTCTTGCAGAAGACCAATGCGAACCCATTGTCTCGCAAGGACGCGGAACTGTTTCTGGGCAGCCTGATGCCCTTCGTGACCGAACAGGAAAGCTGGACGGTCGAGACGAATCTGGTGGCCACGATGTCCTGGCTTTACTCCGAAGGTGCTCGGGCCAATGACTGGCCGCCGGCGCAATTCGGCGAATCCAGCCCGGGCCAAAATCGCGTCGTCGTCGCAGGGTTTCGCCGTTTGATGGAAGGAGCCGAAAAATCCGCCCAAGCCAACCAGGCCGGAGCCGCCGAGTTTCTGCTCTTGCGCAAAGCCTTCACCAATCTCCATCTCGCCGAGACCGTGCTGGTGTCCAGGATCAACACCGCCGGATCCAGTGCGGACCTTCAGACTGCTTTGCAGCCCTACAAGCCCGTCTTTACTGAATGGGAGCGTGTGCTGACAGAGGCCCGCAAGAGCTTGCTCAAGGGTTTCGATTATTCTTCCGAGTCGGCCTACGCCACCAACGTCGATCGCAATCGCCGGCGCGTGGCCGAGTCTTTGCAGCAAGCCGGCACGGTCCTGGAGCAAAATCAGAAGCTGGCGGGGATCAGCCCCTTCAAGGAGATGGAGCAGATCGTGGGGGATACCAAGGCGAAGTTGATCCAGCAGTTGGACAAGAATTCTGAGACCGACGTGGCCGCCCAGCGATTTTTGGATCAGCGGGCCTTGGCCAATGTTTCCACCGGTGCCGTCTATCAGGCGCGGGCGGAAGTTTACCGGATGCTCTCCGAGCTCGCCCCGGTGGCCAGCGCCAAGGTCACCACCAAGTTCGATGGTTTCGCGAAGTGGCAGGCCGGTGCGCTCAAGCTGCAACAGCAATTGTCGGCGGCGGGAGTGGGACCGGAACTTGTGGGGGCGGCCAGCAATTATCTCCAGCGGATGAGCGGTTCGCTGGCCCGCGAGATGTGGTCCGATTTCGCCGGTGATGCCAGCAGACTCGTGCTGGAGCGCCTCGAGTATCCCTTGCTGCGTTTTGACCCGGCGAGCCGGCAACCGCCCATGGAGGCCGGTCAGGTTGTCGCCAAGAAGAAGCTGTTCGCGGACATTGAGGCGGACATGCAGACGGCGGCCTTCACCAACTTGCTGGCCTTCCAACCCGGGTTGGGGTTGACAGACTTCAACAATACCTTGCGTCAGTTGCGGGAAACCGCCTCGGCTTTGGTGGGCGACGACGGGGCCGCGCCGGCTTGCAAGATTACGCTTCTATTTCGCAAGCCTGGCACCGCCGACAGCCAGCGCGAAGCTTGGCGTGGCAGTGCTACTCATGTGTCTTTCAACGAAAAGCGTTCCCAAGTGGACTATCTCGACATGGTGGCGTGTCAGGTGGCGATGGACCAACCGCTCGAGTTCAAGTTCTACAGCGGCAAAGACATGACGGAGAAAGAGGCGCTGCCGAACTTGTCCCTTAGCTTGGGCAGTTGGGCTGCGATCAGGCTGTTGCATGTCGAACCGGTAAATCAGGACGATGCCGGCCCGGCGCGCAAAGTTGAACGTCGGATCACGGGTGGCGACAACCAGTCCATGCTCTTTGAATTGAATTTCGCCTCTCCGCGCCCCTTGCCCAAGCTCAACACTTGGCCCACCCGCGCTTCGGTCACAAAGGGTCTCCAGATTCAATAGTCGTCATGGGCCTCTTTTGGAAAAGCAATCCTCCCGTGTCTGGCGCTTCCGAGGCTCCGTCGTCGGCGGCCGTATTGCCGTTGCTCGTGGCCGCGTTTGGCAAGCACCCGGGCTGGGATGATCATATTGATGACATCGGCCTCACCACGGCGGCGCTGGTTGAGATTAAGCAGATTTTCTACCTCCACGGGATTGGCCGGCAGATTGATCTGGGCGCATGGGACGCGCTTGATGAAACGCAGCGCCTGCCCGAGTTCAAACATTTCTTCCTCTGGCGTCGCCCGACGCACTGGATGATCGGGCGTATCTGGTCTTCCAGCGATGGCAAAGGACGCACGCGCTATCCGATGGTGGTGTGCTGTCAATACGGCGGGCCGGATGGCATCGAAGCCACGCGCCGGCTGTTCCTCCCGCTGGTTGAATTGGAGCGTGATTGCAAGTCCGCCCGGACGGCGGAGGAAGTGCGCGCCGTCCTGGGCCGCGCCTCTGAATCGTTGCGCGCCGCCGTGGAGAGCCGTGCTCCATTGCCAGCGGCTGCGGAGGATGAACGACTGCTCCGGGAGATGCCCGGCGGGGCTGGTGAGGAAGCCTTGCTGCGAGTCATTTATCAGGTGCAGACCCAGATGAGCGTCTATGCCCGAGGAGGCACGGTACGCCTGGCCGGCAACGAAAGCCCGCGCCCGCAACAGGTCCGCGTGCCCGCCGCGCCGGAATTGCTGCTCGACTCAGTCCTGTTCTGGATGCGGTTCTTCCTGAACTATTCGGCCCGGTCGGTTCCCGTCCTGCTGGCCGCACCCGCAGGCGAGCCGTGGCTTGATGTGACTCTCGGGCAACCGGGCGAGCACGAATTCTTTTGTCTGCGCGCTTCCCCGAAATCGCTGCCGCCCGCCAGTGAAATTCCGTACACGCTGGATGATCCCTTTCGCGTCGAGGCCCGAGCCCTCCTCGAGGCCTTCAAGAAACAGGATCCCTCTGATTTCGTGGCGGGCGAATCTTCCCGATCCGGCGTTGACCCCGGCACCCAGAGTTTTCTCAAATCCAAATTGTTTGGCCGGAGCTGATCCATTGGGCCGGGCGGGCAGTAATGCGCGGCCCGCGATGCTGTAGCTGTCATAACTATGTCAGTGACTGACCAGGTTCAGGTTTGCACCGGGCTTTCCGGGTGCATCCGTACACCGTTCTTAATTAGGCGGGTTGCCAGAGTTGATCCCAATGGTGGTTGCGGCGGGCTTCGTCGAGGGCGAGCAGAGCGCGCAAGCCGGGCCGCGTCCAAAATTGTCCGGCCCGCTTGAAGCGGCA
>JANOQV010000078.1:0-3884 GCA_031414955.1 Pedosphaera sp.
GAACGCTTTGCGCTCTACGACGTGAATGCCGGCCGCCAGCAAACGAGTTTTGCCCGCCGGCAGCTCCAGGTCTTGATCCTGGGCGGATTGGGCACGCTGCTGGCGCTGACCCAGAAGGAGTGGCAGTTGGACCCCGGCACTCATCCGGGTCTTCCCGCGGTGCTGCTGCACTGGGTCATCGTCCTCATCCCTCATCACCATCTCGATCCTGATCGCCGCCGGCAATCGCTTCAAGGAAGGCAACAAATGGCTGCTCCTGCGTTCCTGCGCCGAAGGCATCAAACGGGAAATCTTCCGCTACCGCACCCGGGCCGACGGCTACAACCACGAGGACGCGCTGCGGACCCCGCGCGACTCCAGGCTCGCGCAGCAGGTCGCGGACATCAGCCGCGGACTGATGCAGTCCGAAGTCAACGTCTCCGCGCTGCGTCCCCCTCCCGGGCCCGTTCCGCCCAAAGAAAGCCTCGCGACCGACGACGACGGTTTCAGCCTCCTTTCTCCCGACCGCTACATCACCGTGCGGCTGGACGATCAGATCAATTACTACCGCGCCAAAACCACCAAGCTCGAACGCCAGTGGGAACGGCTCCACTGGGGCCTTTACCTCGTGGGCGGCCTGGGCACTTTCCTGGCGGCGATTGGGGCCGAGCTTTGGATTGCGCTCACCGGTACCATCGCGGCCGCGTTCTCGACGTTTCTCGAATACCGCCAGGTCGAGAACACGCTCCTGAAGTACAACCAGGGCATGACCAATCTGGAGAACTTGAAAAGCTGGTGGGACGCGCTTCCCGCCCTCGAGCAGGCCCGGCCCGCGAGTGTGGACGCCCTCGTCAAACACACCGAGGCCATTCTCCAGGGGGAACTCACCGGCTGGGTCCAGCAGATGAAGGATGCCCTTGCCGATTTGCGCGCCCGGCACCCCGGCCAGAACTCCGACGGAGAGACCCAGTCGAAGGACACGCCCACCGAGCCCGCGGAAACGCCGGCTCCTTCCCCTCGCGAGACGGAGGGGACCTACAACCGCAGAGCGGATTGGCCGGGTGGTCGTTGAGCTTGGGCGGCGGCGAACGATGACGATGAACAAGAGCGAGCAGAAGGCCCGAAACTACCGCGCGGCGGTGCGCCGTTCGTGCGAGCCTCCGCAGGCGGATGGTTCGATGCGCTTTCACCGCATGCACCAATTCTGGGAATTGGCCGAGGGGCTCCCGGTCCGGAAGGTTCGACTCAGTGAACTCGACGGATTCGACGAGGTGCGGTGGTTCGGCGGGCCAAGGAACATCCTGCCGACCTGCCGCGCCATCGCGGAACACGCGCGAGACATCTACGAGGCTGATTTGAATCATCCCATCATTCTTTCGCCAACGGGCGAGGTGCTGGACGGCTGGCATCGCATCTGCCAAGCGTTCCTGCGAGGGATTGAAGAGCTTGATGCGGTGCAGTTGCCGACCATGCCGCCCTATCTTTGGCGAGTGCTCCTCACCGGCGAGGAGGTGGAGATTTTGGAGGAGAAAAACGGGCAGCCATGAAGCCGCCTGACCATGCACCATGACCACGCCGGCTATGAAGCTCGCCAACGACAGCTACTGTAGTGTCTGGTAAATGGCTTTACGCTGGATTTGTCTTCTTTTTACCTCTGGGCTGGGTGCAGCCGGGTTTGATTTCCTCCAGCTTGCCCCGCGCCCGCTCAAGCTTCCGGAGGATGTCTTCCACCTTTGCCGTCCAGACAAACGGCTTGGGCTTCAGGTTCCAAGCCGCCAAGAACTGGCCGATGGCCGCTTGCAAATCGGGCACACTCACGAAGCTGCCGCGCCGAATCGCCTTCTCCGTTAATTCGGCAAACCAGCGTTCCACCAAGTTCAACCAACTCGAACTGGTCGGGATGAAGTGGCAGATGAAGCGCCGATGCTTTTTGAGCCACGCACGCACGTGCGGCTCTTTGTGCGTGCCGTAGTTGTCCATCACCAGGTGCAACTCGAGATCCTGGGGAAATTCCCGATCCAGCCGCCGCAGAAATTTCAGCCACTCCTGATGGCGATGCCGGGCGTAGCACTCGCCCACGACCTGGCCGTCCAATACGTTGAGGGCCGCAAAGAGCGTCGTCGTGCCGTTGCGCTTGTAGTCGTGGGTCATCGTGCCACACCGGCCTTTCTTGAGCGGCAGTCCCGGCTGGGTTCGATCCAGAGCCTGAATCTGGCTCTTCTCATCCAAACAAAGCACCAGCGCTTTCTGGGGCGGGTTCAAATACAACCCCACCACATCGGTGAGCTTCTCCAGGAACTTCGCATCGCGTGACAGCTTGAACGTCCGGCTCAGGTGAGGCTTGAGCTGGTGCCGCTGCCACAGCCGGTTCACGGTGTCCTTGCTGACTTTTTGCGCGGCCGCCATCGTCCGGCAACTCCAATGCGTCATGCCCTGGGGCTTGGTCTGCAAGGTGGCGTTGATGATGGCGTCGCGGGTGGCCTGGTCGTAGTGCGGTTTGCGCCCCCGGCCGGGGGCAATCTCCCAAACCTGGCCGATCCCCAGATCCCGCACTCGTTTGCGCCACAGGTTCACCGTGGGCCGGCTGACGTGGAGGCGGGCTGCCATCGCCTGATTCTGTTCTCCGGCCAAGGCACCCAGGACGATCCGGCAACGAAGTGCCACCTGCTGGGGTGTGCCGTGGGCGGATTCCCATTGTTCGAGCTGACTTTGATCAACGGAACTCAACGCGACGGGGAAACTCGTTTTCGTCATGAATTGAATCATGACCTTGAAAGATCCACTGTAAACCTATTTCCGCGACACTACACTACGTCATCTTGATGGGCACGAAGAACTTCACCGAGCGCTATTACCGCGACCAGGCCGGCTGGTGGAAGGTCAGCGCGCGGGGCCGAAGATTCCGGATGACGGCGGAGCAGGTTTTGAATCACTTGCTGCCTGCACTGGCCGGCATTAAGCCGAACCTGACCATCCAGGTGGAGCATCACGAGCCGCTCTCACCAAGTGAAGAAACCTGACCGTGGGGCGCCACCAACACCACCCCGCCGCCCGTGCAATTTATGAAATCGACTTGGACTCGGATCACTTTTGCTGCTGCGGCCGTCGCTGCATTGGCCGGCGTCATGCCCACAGGCGCGCGTGCGGACGCCGGCGACGAGGTGGTGCCGCTCATCGTCATCGACAACGTGCCGCTGGCCGACACCATCAGGAATCTGGCACGGCAGATGGGCGGCAATCACATCATTGATCCACGGGTGACGGGTGTGGACTCGAAGAATGTGAGCATTCGTTTGGAGAACGTGAGCGCGCGCGAAGCCCTGAACGGCGTGCTCAAGGATCACAAGCTGATGCTGGTGACGAATCCCGTGACCACGGTGGATCGCATCGCGCCGGCCAGACTGGGCATCAAGCCGGTGCCGGCCAGCCAGGTGGGCACGAACGCGGGGACGGTCCTTCCGCTGATGGTCATCGATGACCAGTCGCTCACGGAGGTCATCGCGAAACTGGCGTCAGCCGCGGGTCTGAAGGTGGCGCTCGATCCCCAATGGGCCGGGCCATTGGACAAGGCGCGCCCGACGGTTTCCTTCCGCTGGGAGAACCTCACCGCGCGCCAAGCGCTCGCCGCGCTGCTGGACAACTACGACTTGCTCCTCGTCGAGGACGTCGCCACGTCATCGGCCCGCACTGTGGTGAGGATGCAGCGGGGGACTGGCCCCGCTGGAAGGAGCGACCCGGAGCGGAAGCAGCCTTGAATTCGGCAGAGATGACTAAACTGGGAAACCCACATGAAAAACATCATCGCACTCTGGACCGTCGCTGGCGTGCTGGCCGCGACCAGTTGCATCACGATTGTCGCGCTACTTCGGCAGCGATCTGAAATCGCCGAGTTGCGCGAACAAGTC
>JANOQV010000079.1:0-9276 GCA_031414955.1 Pedosphaera sp.
AAGCCGTTCAGGTTCTCTCCGCGAACACCGTCGCCAAGGACCATGTTTTCTGGCCGGATGAACTTCCGGTCGCTGAAGCGGTCGCCTTCACCGGCGTGCGGCTGATGGGGCATCAACAGGTGACGGATGCCTACCTGCTTGGACTCGCGATTCGTCGGGGCGGCGTGCTGGCCACACTGGACCAACGCATCGCGGCTCTCACGGAACCCAAGTCGGCCGAGCGAAAAGCGCTGGAGACGGTGGGCTGACCGAGGGCTGACGACTGCACCCCGCTTCTCCACCGGTTTCTCCAGCGCCAGCGCAAACAAAACTTCTTCGCGGTTCGGGTTCACGGCTTCGCCCCTTTCTTCTCCGCCGCTTTGTTGGCCTGCTGCAACGCGGCCAGTTTCTGTTTCCACTCGGCGGCTTTGGCAGGTTTGGCCGATACGATGTGGAGGGCACTGCCGAGAAGGATAATGAAATGGGCTGAGAGGGTGTGAGCCGTCCTCATCTGGTTGCGTTCACTCTTTCACCGATCCGTGGCAAATGACGCACGCCTGAATCAACTCGTGCCGATCCAACCGGTCCGCAGTGAGCGCGAGTGGTAATGGCTCGCGATGGCACTGGGCGCAATCGAGGTTTCGTTCCAACACGACAGCATGCGCTTTCTCGAAATGCAGATAGCCCGGACGCGGTTCCGTCACTAGTTGCCGCAGCACGTTGCGCCAAGCGCTGAGCGACCCGGGATCGCTGGCTTTGGTGGCGGGAGATTTTTCGGGAGCTGTGCTCGCGATGGTTGCTGCTGGTGATCTTCCCTCGGTCTTCTGTTGCGCCACGGCCTCGCGCGCGGCGATGCGGCCCATCAACAGGCCTGGCCCGAGCATAGTGCCTTCGAGCGCGGCGCGGCCATTGATGCCACCGACGCCAGCCAGTTCACCCACGGCGTAGAGGTTGGGAATCGGTTGACCGCGACGATCAAGAACGCGGCAGGAGAGATCGACCGCCACGCCGCCCATGCTTTTGCGGGAGAGCGGAAAATACTGGATGGCAAAGAACGGCGGCTTGGCGATGGCTTGCGGCCGGTTCGTGTCATTTCGGCTAAAGCGTCGCCACTCGGTGTCCTCGCCCGCGCCGAGCATTTCATTCCAACGCTTGACGGATTTCTCCAGCGCATCCGCGGGCAGGCCCGTGGCCTGGGCGAGGCCGGCGATGCTGTTGGTCTGCTTGACCCATCTGGCCATCTTCGGGTTGGCGAAGATCTCGCGCTGGACGTTGTTGGTGTCATCCCAGCCGGAGCCGGAGACAAAGAACTTGTCGCGACCCCGGGCATCAAAGATGGACCAATACGTCGCCTGCGGCTGACGCAGAACCGCCGGGACCGAGCCGCCGAAATCCGGGACGCGTCCGACAATCTCCCGCACGAAGCGCCGGCCCTGCGCGTTCACCCAGATGGACTCCGGATTGAAGCTGTTCAGGCCGCGTCTCCCGGAGGGATCACGCGGGTCCACCAAGCCGGTGGAATAAAAAAGCTGGTGGTCCAGGTTGGTCAGGGCCGCACCGCCAGTGGTTGCCACGTCGAAACCGCTGCCGAGCGAATTGATCCCAGAGCCGAGGAGCACTTTCGCCCCGTCCGCGAGAGCGGGCAGGACCGTCGGCCAGTGCTGCCGCACCAGTTCGAGGTTGCTCTCGAATCCGCCGGTGGCGAGGACGACCGACGTGGCACGAAAGTCGTTCGTCGATCCGTCGCGCAGGCCGACGCCGTGCACGCCCCGAACCTGGCCGTTCTCGATCAGCAGCGACGTGACCTTGGTGTTCCAAACGAAGTGAATGTTCGTCCAAAGGAGACACTCCCGGTAGATGGGGCTGATCAGTCCGATCCCGCGCCCCTTCGCCACGTGCTGGCGCTTGACGCTGTTGCCCGGAATGAGCGGAAAAAGCTGGGACCAACCAACGCCCAGCGCATTCAGCCAGTCATAAACCTCGCGCTCGGAATCGCGCGCATAGAGGCGGACCCAATCCGGATTCGCGTCTTCGCCGTGTTTGAGAAAGTCCTCAATGGCCAGGCGCGGGGAGTCGGCGACGTTGGTCGCCCGCTGAAACGGTGTGTTCACCAAACAGACCAGGCCGCCCGACATCACCGCATGGCCGCCGAACACCGACCACATGTCGATGACCGTGACGCTCGCGCCCGCCCGTCCGGCATCCAACGCGGCGGCCAGTCCGGAAATCCCGGTGCCGACGATGACGAGGTCCGCCTTTGGTGGTGGGGAGGCGGAAGCCAGGGCTTCTGCACCCACCAGCCTGGGCCCGATTCCGTGCAGAACCAGGATCAACAACAGCGCGGGGAGGGTGTGGGTTGGTTTCATGGATTACGGAGTTTGCAGACGGAGTTCATGGTCAGTGGATGATCCTCGCCGAGGGTGCTGCGGCGCAGTTCCACGGCTGGGAGCGCCATGGCTTCGGCCTTCTCGAGCGTGCTGGATGGCGCCCTCCGTCTTCCGTCGTGCCCGCATCGAGGACCTTGGCGATGTTGGGATGGTCCATCAGGGCCAGGGCCTGGCGCTCGGCCTCGAAGCGGGCGATGACCTCGCGGGTGTCCATGCCCAGCTTGATGACCTTGAGGGCGACGCGGCGGCGGACGGGCTCGGTTTGTTCAGCAACGTAGACGGAGCCGCAGCCGCCTTCGCCGAGCTTCTCCCGCAGTTTGTAGCGGCCGAGCGTCATGCCAATGGTCTCGTCCGGGGCGGGCTCGGGGAGGTCGAGGGTGGGGGCCAGAACCTCGCGGGCCGGCTCGTCGTTCAGAACACCAGCCGGTTGGTCGTGCGCGGCGAGCAGGGCGTCGAGGCGCTGGCGCAGGGGCTCATCCGAACCGCAGACGGCCTGCAGGAAGGATTCCCGTTCGCTTACGGGCTTTCTGACTGCCAGCGCGAAGAGAGCGGCTTCATGATCTTGAGAGGATGGCATCGGCATCTGGTTTTGAATCATCTGCTAATACATGCGCATTTGTTCGACAGAAAGTATGTGTCCGTTTTCAAAAACGTCTTCCCCGAGGCATGGCCCCGGGCCAAAGCGTGGCCGGCAACCCGCCCCGGGGCTGGAACCGGGACTTTGAATCGTTGTTCTCGCACAGGGGCACGGCGTAGAAGTTGACAGAGGGATCATTCTCTGGCCACCGCCAAAAACATTCCATCGAGAAGGGGCAACTGTCCTGGAGCCGGGGCGCATCTTGACAGTACCGTTAGGCTGCGGGCGTGAACGGTTCCTCTCTGAGTCAGTCCAACCCATCACCAGGAGCGAACATGAAAGACTCGGAAGCCGGACCGTGTCCTTTGTTGCGGGAGAGCGAAGCGGAAGTGGAAATGGAAATGGGGGAGTGGGGGCGGCGCCGCCTTCAGGAAAAACTCCAGGCCCAAGCCGACCAACACGGTCGGATTTCCCCCCCTCAGCGGGCGGCGCGCGCCGCGTCGGCACCGCCAGACGCTGACCCTGCGCACCACCGTCGGGGAGATTAAACTCGAAGTCCGCTACGGCTACGACCCCGCCGCCCAACAATGGGGCTGTCCCATGCGTCAGCGCTGGGGGCTGGCCCCCGCGCAACACCTCAGCCCGGCCCTCCAGGACAAAGTGCTCTTCACCGCCACCGCCACCGGCACCTACGAGCAGGCCGCCGCCGTGGCCACCAAGTGGGGCTGCCCGATGGACGACTCGACCGTGCATGTGCTGGTGCAGCGCCAGGGGGCGCGGGCCGAAGCCCAAACCCAGGCCCGCCTCAAAACCGTGCCGGTGGAAATCGCCCCGCCCCGCGCGCCCTCGGCTCTGGACGTGGTGATGGTGGACGCGTTTCTGGTCCGCTTCCGCGGCCCCGACTGGGGACAGGAGAAGGCGACGGAAGCCGCGGTGGCCTGGCACGAAATGAAGACCGGCATTTACTACCGGCACGATCAGGCCGGGCGGAACGAAAGCGGACGCGGGCTGCTGGCCGAGAAAGTGGTGGTGAGCTGGCAAGGCTCGCCGGTGGAGTTGGGCGAACGACTCCAGCATGAAGCCCTGCGGCGCGGCCTGGGCCGGGCCCAGCAAGTCGAAGCGGTGGGCGACGGCGCCCCCTGGATCTGGAATCTGTTCGGAGCGCGCTGGGCGCGGGCCGTGGGGGTGCTGGACTTCTACCACGCCAGCCAGCACCTGTGGGAGTTGAGCCGCGCGCTCCATCCCAAGGACGAAAAGAAAGTGGCGGCGTGGGTGGAACCACGGCGGCACCGGCGGCGGCACGGGGAGGAAGCGGCGGTGCTCCAAGAGATCGCGGGCCTCAAAGCCGGGCGCGGCGAGCGCGGGAAGATCGTGCGGCGGGCGCGGAACTATTTTGCCAGCCACGCGGGGCGGATGGCGTATGCGACCATCGCGGCGCGGGGCTGGCCGATTGGGAGTGGCGCGGTCGAATCGGCCTGCCGACAGCGCCAGTGCCGCTACAAAAGATGCGGGCAGTTCTGGACGGAACCAGGCTTGCGCAATCTCTGCGCCTTGGAAGAAGCCCGGGCCAATGGCCACTGGGAGCAGCTCTGGACCACGGAGTGATAACGGTACCTTCAAGATGCGCCCACCGACGTCCCGACGTCGGGCGTCGCGTTCAATCCATGCGTTGCAGCGCGAAGCGTGGTGGTGCCTTCTCTCCCAGCGGGTTGCTGCTGAATTTGCGCCGCTCCAACTCCGCCACCCACTCGTCGGCCCAGGCGGTCAACTCCGCCACGTCCAGCCCTTGATGTTCGCGGGGATACTGGCGCAGGTAGGTTTGCGAAAGCCGGAACAGGGCCGCCGCCGGCTTCAGCCGGTGTTTTTGCAGATGCACGAAGGCGCCGGCGAACTGGATCAGCCCTTTGTAGAAACCGTAGTTCGCGCCGCTCCGCCCCTCGGCCAGCCAGAGTTCCTCCAGCACGTCGTGCGCCTCATAGAAGAACTGCTGGTTGAAACACTCGAAGTAGCCGAGATAGTGCGCCGGCCAGTCCTGGCCGCGGCAACCCTCGATCAGCGCGGCAATCTTCGGGCTTTTCTTGCTCATTTGGATCGGGAGACACCCGGCGTGTATCCGGGCGCGGCGATGAAGCGCAACAGCTCCTTGCCGTCCGTGATGTTCCGCACGCGCACTTCGCCATCATGGCTGCCGCTGGCCAACCGCCGGGTCGCGGCGTGCAGCGCGAGCGAATAGACCGCGTCGCCCTGCGCCTCGAAACTGCGGGCCAGTTCCTTTCGTTCCAGGCTGTGCTGGCGCACCACCCGATCCATCGCGGCGCTGAATAATTCCCGGTCGGCGACGATCAGCCGGGTCGGTTCGCCCTCCCAATCTGAGAGCGAGGCCGTGCGCTTCGTGTCCTTGATGTTCCAGCGATGCACCGTGCGGTTTCGGCTGGCGGAGAGAACCGATTTCGCATCGGCCCACGCGACGGCGGTGACAAAATCATTGTGGCCGGTGTAGGTCTCGTCGAGTTCGCCGGTTTTCGCGTCGAAGACGCGCGCGGATTTATCGCGACTGCCCGAGACCAGGCTCGCGCCGTCCGGGCTGAAGGCGAGCGAGAGAATCCAGTCCGCGTGCTGCTCGATGACGAGTGGCGGTTGGTTGGTTTCCAAATCCCAAAGGCGAATGACGTTGTCCGCGCCGCCCGCCGCGAGTCTTTTTCCATCCGGACTGAAAGCGAGGCACAACTCGGTGTCACCAATGGTGGTGAGAATCCTGGTCAGTTGCCCGTTGGTGGCGTGGAACAGTTTGACTTCGCCAGATTTCGCCGGCGTTCCGCTCGCGCAGGCGAGCCATCGGCCATCGGGACTGTAGGCCAGATCGAAGGTCCGTTCGGCCACGTTGCCCACGCGCCGGACGAGCGATCCCGAGCGCGCGTCCCACTCCGTCAACTCGTGGTACCCGCTGGCGGCGAGCACTTCGCCGGAAGGACTAAAGGCCAGCGCGGTGATGGCGAGAGGGGCGGCGTAAGCCGGCGGCGCGGCCGGATGAACCGGTGGAGCCAGCGCCGCCAGCGAGGCTGAACGATCCACGCCGTCCAGCTTTGCGCCTTGTTCAATCCAGGCCCGAATCGTGGCGACCTGCGCGGCGGGCAGCGGTTCGTCTTTTTGCGGCATCCGGTCGTCCTCGTTCGTGTTGGTGATCAGTTGGAACAACCGGCTCTCGAGCGGACGGCCCGGCACCACGGGTTTGTCCTTGCTCGAACCGGGCCGCAGCATCGCCTCCACCGAGTGCAGCCGATAGCCGCCCTTGGCTTTCTCCGCATTATGACAGGCGAGGCACTTGGCGACCAACACGGGGGCCACGTCCTTCGCGAAGGCGACTGGAGCCACCGATTCTGCCGCGCCCGCTTGTCGCCCGGCGGCCAGCAGCACCAGCGTTGTGAGAAATAGTTTTACCAAAATGCTGCCACTCCTGACGCCTGCTCCCCGGACGCGATTCATCTCAGGCCGCTCCCTCCACGATCTGGCAGACCAGCGGAATCATCGTCACACCGGAACATTCCAGGTACTTTTGCGCCATTGATTTCGCGAACTCGGATCCGCCCTCGCGCTGGACCAGGTTGATCGTCGCTCCGCCGAAGCCGCCGCCCGTCAGGCGTGCCCCCAGGCAGGCCGGCTGGGCGCGGGCGAGGTCCACGAGCAGATCCAGTTCCTTGGTGCTGTTCTGGAATAAGTCGCGCGAGCTTTCGTGGCTCTGGAACATGAACTGGCCGAACTGGGCCAAGTCGCCGGCCCGCAAGGCCTGCGCGCCCTCCGCCACGCGCTGAATCTCTCCCACGATATGCTGGGCGCATTGAAACTCGCGCGCAGTGAGTTTGCTCCGGCCAGCGGCCAGATCCTTGAGGGCAACGGAGCGGAGAAATTTCACGCCCAGTTTTCCCGCCGCCGATTCGCAGAGTGCGCGCAGTTCGTTGTATTCGCCGCCGGTCAGCTCGTGTTTCACCCCGGAGTTGCAGACCACGATGGCAATGTCCCCGAACATTGGTTCATGTGCGACGGTCAGGTCTTGAAAATCCAGTTCGATGGCGTGCTGCGCCCGGCCGAAAAGTGAGGAGGCCTGATCCAGCAGTCCGCACTTCACGCCCACGAATTCGTTCTCCGCCGCCTGGCAGAGCTTGGCCAGTTCCATCCGTTGCGCGTCGTCGAGTGGGGGCAGTTCACCGCGCGTGTCGGCCTGGGGAGGTGCCATGAGCGCGCCCTCCCGCAGCGCGAAAGGATGCATCCGCCGAATGGCCAGCGCCGTCGCCACCTCCAGCGCGGCCGAACTGCTCATCCCCGCGCCCATCGGAATTGTGCCCTCGATGGCCGCGTCGAATCCCCCGACGCGCGCGCCCCGGAGTCGCAGTTGTGCGATGACGCCCTTCACATAATCGGCCCACAGGGCGGCGGGATTCCTCCGGAGATCGCTGACGAAGAATTCCTCCGGCTGCGCGAAAGCTCCCGACACGAGCCGCACCTTGCCATCGGGGCGCGGGGCGGCGGCGAGATGAATGAACCTGTCCACGGCCAGGGCCATGACCAAGCCCTGATTGTAGTCCGTATGGTTGCCGATCAACTCGAGCCGGCCTGGTGCCTGCACGACCAGCTCCGGCGCGCGGGCAAAGTGGCTTTGGAAAAGAGTGACGACGCTGGGGAGCATGTCGGCAATAATCTCAGGGCGCCCGGCTGCTCATCAGGAGGGAGCCAGACTGTTGATTTGCCGGGCCAAATCGAAGTCCTTTTGCGTCAGCCCGCCCGCGCTGTGAGTGGAGAGCCCGAGCGTGACCTTGTTCCACCTGATGTCGATGTCAGGATGGTGCCACGCCCCCTCGGCGGCCACGGCCACCTGGTTCACGAACGCCATCGCGACGACAAAATCCTTGTGCTCGAAAGTGCGCGTGATCGCCGCGTCGTGCCGCTTCCAGCCGGGCGCGGTGGCCAGCGCCGCGTCGATTTGGTCTGAAGTCAATTTTTCCATGCGCCGACGTTGGCATACAGAAGCTTTCCCCCAAAGCCGATTTCACTGAGCGCATGGAACGGTGCCGATCTCTCCTCCGTGGATTCTGCGGCCATGAACAGGGGGACAACTTGCAAGGTCGAAGCGGCTGAACAGATCGAGCCGCTCCTTGGTGCTGAGATTGGCCTGGTCGCAGTAGTCGGTGATGCGGATGCCGCGCACCAGTTCCATCACGAAGTAGGGCCGACCCACCTCGGTCGTGCCCGCATCGAGCACCTTGGCGATGTTCGGATGATCCATCATTGCCAGCGCCTGCCGCTCCGCCTCGAACCGCGCGACGACCTGCTTGGTGTCCATGCCCAGCTTGATGACCTTCAACGCCACACGCCGCCGCACCGGCTCCGTCTGCTCGGCCACATAGACCGTGCCGCAGCCGCCTTCGCCGATGCGTTCCAGCAGTTTGTAACGCCCGAGCGTCTGGCCCACGGCTTCGTCGGGCGCATTGGCGAGATCGAGCTTGATGGTGGGACGTGCCGCTTCGGCCTGTGTGGCCAGCCGCGTTTCGGGTTGCTCGTGCGCCGCGAGCAACGCGTCAAGGCGGGCGCGCAAGGCTTTGTCATCGCCGCACTCGCGGTCGAGCCACGCTGCGCGTTCGGCAGCAAGTTTCGTCAGCGCCAGTTGAAACAGGAGTTCTTCGCGGTTCGGGTTCATGAAATTAATTGAATTGGCATTCAAATGGCAAAGTGATGTCAATTTCTCTAATTGACATCAAACAGCAATTAAGGCATCATTCTGCAATGAGAACGACGCTGACGCTGGACGATGACATCCTCGAACTGGCCGCCCGCCAGGCGAAGCTGCGGGGCGTTTCGCTCGGCCAGACCGTGTCGGATCTGTTGCGCCGGGGATTGAGCGCTTCCACTCCGGCCCAGGACAAAGGCGGCCTCGTGGTGTTCCACCTGCCGGCGGACTCCCCCAAGGTGACGACGGACGACGTGCGCCGCATTGAAGCCGAGGGCGTATGAAGGGCTACCTGCTCGACACCAACCTGCTCATCGCCCTGCTCTGGCCCAGCCACGAGCGGCATGAACTGGCTCTGAAGTGGTTCACCCGTCATCGCGCCAAGGGATGGGCGACGTGCCCCATCACTCAGGCCGGCTTCGTGCGTATCGTGTCGAATCCCGCGTTCTCCCGCGACGCCGTCCAACCACGCGAAGCCGTTCAGGTTCTCTCCGCGAACACCGTCGCCAAGGACCATGTTTTCTGGCCGGATGAACTTCCGGTCGCTGAAGCGGTCGCCTTCACCGGCGTGCGGCTGATGGGGCATCAACAGGTGACGGATGCCTACCTGCTTG
>JANOQV010000080.1:0-12869 GCA_031414955.1 Pedosphaera sp.
CTGGATTTGCGGGCCAGTCACGGGGCCGGCCCGGACTATTTGAAAAAGCCCCGGCTCGGCGCGGGCGAAAGCCTCGTCGGCGTGGTCCTGCGCCGCGAAAAGCCGCTCCAGGTGGAGGATGTCCAGACCTCATCGCGTTACCAGAATGTCGGGGTCGCGCGCCTCGAGGGGCTGGTCTCGCTCCTCAGCGTGCCGCTCATGTACGCCGACAAGGCAATTGGCGTGCTCAATGTTTACACCGGCCACCTCTACACTTTCTCCAACGAGGAAATCCAGATTCTGACCGCGCTGGCCGAGCTTTCCGCCATCGCCATTGAAAAGGCCCGGCTCTACGAGCGCATCGTCGATGTCGAGGAGCAGTTGCGCCAGAACGAGAAACTCTCCGCGCTCGGCCTGCTCGCCGCCGAGGTCGCGCATGAGATTCGCAATCCGCTCACGGTCATGAAGATGCTTTTCCACTCGCTGGACCTGCGTTACTCGCCCGGCGATCCACGCGGGAAAGACGCCCAGATTGTGCTCGAGAAGATGGATCACCTGAACAAGATCGTGGAACAGATCCTGGGCTTCGCGCGCACCACCGAGCCGGACTTGCAGGCCACGAACGTGAATCAGCTCATCGCCGACCTCGCCCTGCTGGTGCGGCACAAGCTCCAGAACCAGAACATCCGCTTCGAGCAGAAGCTGGGGGAAAATCTGCCGGATGTTTCCGCAGATGCGGCGCAACTGGAGCAGGCTTTCTTGAACCTGACCCTGAACGCCGTCGAGGCCATGTCCGCTGGCGGGACGCTCACCATTGCCACCAAGATCATTCATCTGCCTCGCACCAGCCGCGCGCCGACCCACCTGCTCATCGAGTTCACCGACACCGGCTCCGGCATGACGCGCGAGGTGCGGGACCGTGTGCTGGATTCCTTGTTGAGCACGACCAAGCAGAAAGGCACCGGCCTCGGCCTGGCCATCGTCCGCCGCGTGGTCGAGGCGCATCGCGGCAAGCTGAGGATACGTTCCACGCCTGGCCAGGGCACCACGATGACGATCACGCTGCCGTTGTAGTGCGGTGGACAACGGGCTTCAGGATGTGTTCTCAAAATGCATCAGCGCCGGAGGCGCGGCCGAGAGTAGCCCACGGCGTGAGCCGTGGAACCGGCGTTCCGGAATGTTCCAGCCCCAGCGGGGCGGCACCAGCCCGGCGTAGTGGGAGTTTTCGCCTTTCGCCCCGCTGGGGCTGATGCTGTTTGGGCCGCTGCCCCACAACTCACGCCGTGGGCTACTCTCTGCCGCCGCGCTGCGGCTGAACTTGAACAGCGCTCTAAAAAATCATCTGCGAAAGCTTCATCAAGGCGGGAGCGACGACCAGCGCCGGCAGGTAGTTGCCGATCTCGACGCGCCTCACTTCGAAGATCACCAGCGCCACGTAGGTGAGCAGCAAGCCGGCGCTGGCGTGGACCACGCCGAGCAACCCCTGCCCGCCGAGCCACGGCTCCAAGACCGCGCCCAGAATGGTCAGCGCGAAGAGCAGCGTGCCCAGCGGCACCGCGCTCAACAGCACCGGCCAGCCAAACATCCGGGTGAACGACAGCGCGGCCAGTCCGTCCATCACGGCCTTGATGGCCAGCGGCGCGATGTTCCGCGACAAGCCATCCTCCAACGCGCCCACGATGCCGAGCGGCGCGGCGCAGAAGAGCAGGGAGGCCGTCATGAAACCGTCGCCAGCGACCTTGGCCCCGCCGGCCGCCCGCTCCAGTCGAACCTTCGCACTCTGGCCGAGGCGATTCATCGCCGACTGAATGCGGCAGAGTTTTCCCAGCAGGCTGCCCAGAATCATCGCGAGGAGCACGATGCCAAACTGGTGCCAGAAATGTTTTGCCGTGCCGGTGGCCAGTCCGGTCCACAACAGCTTTAACCCGAAGAACGCGGTGGCCACGCCGAGCAGCACCTTGACCTGCTGCTGCCGGCCCACGGCAAGATCGAGCTTCGTCGTGCGGCCGAGGACAGCCCCGAGGACGATGGCACCCGTGTTGATCAAAGTTCCGATCATCGTGCGTTCCGGCGCAGCGTAGGGAGGGCGGACGGGCGCTGACAACGCGCATCTCCGCGGGGCCAGACATCAGCGCTGGCGCAACTTGAAGGTGCGATGTCCACCAACCAGAAACACGAGACTGGAAAGTCTCTCAACCTGCCGGCTTTCCAGCCGGCCGGTGGCGACACTTTCTAGTGTCGCGGGGCCAGGCAGGGCCACGGTGGCACTTCCAAGATGCGCCCACCGCGGAGCGACCCTGCTCAAGGGCGAACTGAAGCTCGCGAAGTCCAGCGGCGCGGATCGGCTGCGCGCCCCCGGCACCTTGCCGGGAGCGCGACCACTTCCCCGCGTTCCCGCTCAGGGCACGGCCAGCCGCCAGAAGACCGGCAGGTCCGCCGGACTCGTCGTGAAGCTCTGCGGATTCAACTGGCTGGGCGCGGCGGTCCACGGGCCGCTGGGCGTGGGAGCGTATTGCAGTTCCAGGCCGGGCACGATGGGCAGCCAGTTCAGGTTCACCATGCCACCACCCTGACTGATGAAGAGCTGCGGGCCGCTCTCGGCTTGCAGTTGCAGGTCGAAGCTCACGTCGGAGGATGCCGCCGTGGTCTGGTGGATTTCCACCGCCACCAGGTTGTCGCCCGCGCGCAGCAGGGAGGCGTTGGTCGAGCCGCTGAAGAAGCTCACTTCGTCCGTCGCGTTCAGGGCCAGGTTGGTGAAGAGCACGGGCACGCCAGATCCGTTGGTCATGTTGCTGCGGAAGATTTCCACGCCGTTCAGATACACCACGCCGCCATCGTCGCGGCGCAGGCGCACCACGAGATTCGAGTAACGCGCGGGATCAGCCACAGAGAAACCCTTGCGGAAGTAGGTGGTGATGATGCGCTGGCCATTCGTGCCGGTGCTGCGAATGACCGTCGCCTCGGGCAGGGCCGGGCCGTCGCCGTAGCCCAGTTCGGCCACGCCGTTGCTCCAGCCGGCGTCGTTGTAGGCATTGGTGCGCCAGAGCGTGCCCTGGTCGCTGCCGTCGTCGAGGTAGCGCCACGTCGAGTTCGAGTTGACCAGCGTGGTCAGCACGGAGGGCAGGATGACGGTGAAGGGCTGGTTCTGTGACACCGCGCTCAACCCGGTGTCGTCCGTGGCCACGGCCTGCACGTAGTGCGCGCCGAGCGAGACGCCGGTCCACAGGCCGGTGAAGGGCGCGTTCGTCACGCGACTGATCATCAGCCCGTCCACGTAGAAGTCCACGTTGGTCACGGTGCCCTCGGGGTCGCGGGCGGTGACCAGCAACGGCAGGCCTCCCGCGTTGTAAGGCACGGTATTGGTCGGGCTGGTCACGGTGATGACCGGCGGCAGGATGCCGAAGTAGTTGCCCACCAGGTCGAGGTTGAAGCCCAGGTCGCTGCTGTTGGTGGCGGCCTGGTGAACTTCCGCCGCGAGCACATTCACGCCGTTCACCAGCGCGAGGCTGTTGGTGCTGAAGGTCCAGAACGTCTGCTCGTTCGCGGCGTTCACGGTGGCGGAGGCCAGCGAGCGGTAGTTCAAGGTGGCCTCGGCGTTCGTCATGTTGCGGCGGTAAATCTCCGTGCCGTTGAGATAGAGAATCACGCCGTCATCCACCTGAATCTGGCCGAAGAGGTTCGTGACAGCGACGGCGTTGGCCACGTTGAAGGTCTGGCGGAAGTAGAAAGTGACGAAGTTGCTGGCCGCGTTGGCGATGGCCGTGACCTCGCCGTCGCCGCCGAAACCGAGGCGCGCGACGCCGGTGCTCCAGGCCGAGTCGTTGAAGTTGGTGCCGCGCCAGGCCGTGCCCTGGTCGCTGCCGTCGGCCAGGTATTTCCAGGGGCCACCTTCGGCCAGGAGGCGCGTCGGAGGCGCGGAGCCCTCAACTGCGCCGATGTCGGGACCGGCCCCGATAGTGCGAGGAAAGCCGCGCTGGTCGGTAAGGAAGGAGGTGGCGGCAGCGGCATCAACGGCCGGCGAGCCGGGCATGGGCGGCATGGTGGGCGTGGGGCCGCCGTAGTTGCCCAGGGGGGCGAGCAGCGGATCGCCGGAGTTGAGATTAGCGCCCGTGCTGTTCAACGTGGTTCGATTGATGATCTGATTGGGTGTGTTGCCGGCAACGATGGAATTGTGGAGGTTCAAAGTCCCCCAGTTGTAAATCCCACCCCCATCGAAGACCGCTGCATTCCCGGATATGGTGCTTTGATCCACGGTGAGCGTGCCGCCAGGGAGATAGTTATACAAGCCGCCGCCGTATAGGGCCCCATTGCCTGCCAGCGTGCATTGGATCACCGTCAAGGTGCTGTTGGAATTGTTATAGATGCCGCCGCCGTCAACACCCGACGAGTTGCCGGCCAACGTGCATTTGTTGAGCGTCAAGGATGCGCCAGAATTGTTGTAAACGCCGCCGCCCACGTTCGCGTTGGTCCCATTCACGATCGTCAGCGCGGTCAACACCACGGTCGAGCCACTATTCACTTCAAAGATGCGGCTGGCGTTATTGCCATTGATGGCAATGCCATTCGCCAGCCCCGAGCCATCAATGCTCAGGCTCCGGTTCAGGGTGATCTGGCCATTGGTCAGCCCGATGGTCTGGCCGGAGAGGCTCGGGTCAAAGGTGATGGTGGAGCCGACGGGGCAATACGTAACGGCATAGCGGAGCGACCCAGGACCGGAGTCGGCGTAATTGACGACCACCGGGCTGGCGTCCTGGAACTCCACCGCGCCGATGTCCGCGAACGGGCCGACGAGGCGCGCGAAACCACGCTGGTCGGTGGTGAAGCTGGTCGCACCGCCCGCATCAATGGCGGGCGAGCCGGGCAAGGGCGGCATGGTGGGCGTGGGGCCGCCGTAGTTGCCCAGCGGAGCGAGCGAGGGATCGCCGGTGGTGAGATTGTTGCTGCCGGCGACCGGATTGCCCGCGAAGTTGTTGGGGGAATTGCCCGCCACAATGGAGTTCGTCAGGGCGAGCGTGCCGAGGTTGTAAATCCCGCCGCCGTTCCCGGCCGAATTGCCCGCCACAGTGCATTGCAGAATGGTGAGTGTCCCATAGCTGCCGATCGCTCCCGCGTTGATGGCGGAATTGGTGGTGAGCGTGCATTGTGACATCGTCAGCGACGTGGCTCCGTCGCAATAAATCGCGCCACCCGCCGCGGAGCTATTGTTGTGCAAGGTCGCACGGCTGATGGACAAGGCGCTGCCCGAAGCGCAGTAGATCGCGCCCCCGTAACCATAAGCACCGCCACCGGCGTAACCGTTGACCAGCCTGAGGGAAACGAGCGCGTTCGTTGTTCCACCAGCCACGGTAAAAATACGCGAGGCACCACCATTGCCATCCAGGGTGATTCCGCCGGCCAAGGCCGAGGCGTCAATGGTCAGGCTCTTGTCCAGCGTCAGTTGCCCGTTGGTCAGCAGGATGGTCTGGCCGGACAGGTTCGTGGCAAAGGTGATGGTGGAACTGGACGCGGAAAACGCGATGGCCTCGCGGAGCGAAACGCCGTTCACATCCAGTCCGTCGATTGCGTCATTCGTGCTCGTCACCACCGTCGAGCCGGGAATGGCATGGCCTGATTCCACCGAGCCGATGTCCACGCCCGCGCCGAGGCTGCGGATGAAGCCGCGCTGGTCGGTGGTGAAGCTGGTCGCACCGCCCGCATCAATGGCGGGCGAGCCGGGCAAGGGCGGCATGGTGGGCGTGGGGCCACCGTAGTTGGCCAGGGGAGCGAGTAGCGGAGAGTTGGTGAGCGGGGCGGGATTGACCGGCGTGGGGTTGCCGTACTCGCCGTAAGTCTGGATGAGATTCATTCCCAACAGGGTCAGCCCGCCCTGGTTGTTAAACACATCCGAGGCGATCGAATTGATGTTGGTCTGCGGCGTGACATAGCAGAAAATATCGGCTCCGAGACCATCCGGATAGACGCCAGTCGCCGTATTCCCGGACAACGTGCATTGGTTCACCGTCAGAGCCAGTCCGCGCACCGTCGCGATGGCGCCGCCACCGTCGGCCGAGTTGCCCTTAAAAGTGCATTGGTTCACCGTCAGCGTGCCCTCCCAGTTCATGATGCCGCCGCCGCCGCCGGCCGCCCAGTTGCCTGCCAGAGTGCAGCGGTTCACCACCAGGGTTCCCAGGTTGTAAATGCCGGCGCCGATGTTCGCCGGGTAGCCTCCGGGCGCGTAACCGTTGCTGATAGTCAGGGAGTTCAGAGCCACCGTGGCGTTCGTCGCCACCTCAAAGATCCGGCTCGCCTGGTTGCCGTTGATCGTGATGCCGTTGGGGAGCATCGAAGCATCAATGGTCAGGCTTTTGTCCAGCGTCAGTTGCCCGTTGGTCAGCAGGATGGTCTGGCCGGACAGGTTCGTGGCAAAGGTGATGGTGGAACTGGGCGCGGAGAACGTGATGGCCTCGCGGAGCGAAACGCCGTTCACATCCAGTCCGTCGATTGCGTCATTCGTGCTCGTCACCACCGTCGAGCCGGGAATGGCATGGCCCGATTCCACCGAGCCGATGTCCACGAACGCCCCGACGAGGCGGAAGAAGCCGCGCTGGTCCACGTTGGTGAAGCTGGTGCCGCTGGTGCAGCCGTCGATGACCGGCGAGCCGGGCAAAGGCAAACACGTTGGCGTCGGCCCGCCGTAGTGGCCCAGCGGGGCCAGCAGCGGATTGCCGTTGGTGAAGTTGTTGCCCAGCGCGGTAAAAGTGCCGGTGGCGAAGGCGATGTCGGGGTGAACCGGGGCGCTGTTCCCGGCCACGATGGAGTTGTAAATGGTCAGGGTGCCGATGCCGGAGAACTTGACGACGCCACCGACGCCATTGGCACTCGAAGACGAGTTGCCGGTGACGGTGCTTTGATTCACGGACACCGTCCCGTCCTGAATGTCCACCCCGCCGCCGCCATCGCCATCACAGGCATTGCCGCTCACGGTGCTCTGGTTGAGGGTGAGCATGCCGGCGTAATTCTCGATGCCGCCGCCATAACCGCTGGCCGAGTTGCCGGACACGGTGCTGTCGTTCAACGTCAACACGCCCTCGTTGTAAAGTCCGCCCCCGCCCACCCCGACGCCGGTGGCCGAACTGCCGGCAACGGTGCAACGGTTCAAGGTCAAGTTACCCAGGTTGAAGACGGCTCCGCCCCGATCCGCCAACCCGTTCTTGAGAGTCAGCCCGGTCAGCACGTTGATCCGGCCGAGCAGCACGTTGAAGACTCTGGAGGCGTTCCCCGCATCGACGATGATCCCGTTGGGCAGCGACGAGGCGTCGATGACCAGGCTCTTCCTCAGGGACAGTTCACCGCTGGTCAGCAGGATGGTCTGGCCGGAGAGCGTGTTGGTGAAGGTGATGGTGGAACCGACGGGGCAATACGCCACGGCATCGCGCAGCGACCCGGGACCGGAGTCGTTGTTATTGAGGACCACCGGGCTGGCGTCCTGAAACTCCACCGCACCGATGTCCGCGAACGAGCCGGCGATGCGCGGGAAACCGCGCTGGTCGGTCGGGAAACTCGTGCCGCCCGTGCAGCCGTCGATGGCCGGCGAACCGGGCAAAGGCCGCATCGTCGCCGTGGGGCCACCGTAATTGCCGAGCGCGGCGAGCAGCGGCGCGGCAGAGATCGGGGCCGGGCCCGAGTATCCGCTGTTGATGGATTGAACGAGGTTCGATCCAGCAAACGTGAGCGTGCCGCTGTTGTGAATGTCCGCGCCCCCCGTGGTGGAAGTGTTCCCGGCCACGATGCTGTTGGTGACAGCGACCGCGCCGAGGTAGCTGAAAATCCCACCGCCCGCACCGTTGCCGGCGGCGGGGGCTGAGTTGCTGACGATGGTGCAGTGCGAGACGGCCACCGAGCCACTGTCGTTGGCAATCGCGCCACCAAACGCGGCGGCGCAGGTGTTGGCAGTGAGCGTGCAGTTGACGAGGGAAATCGTGGCCGCAGCGGTGTTATTGAAAATCGCCCCGCCGTTGTTGGGGGAATAATTGCCCGTGAGGGTGCAGCCGGTGAGCGTGACCGGGGATTCCGCGTAAATCGCGCCGCCGTTGCCGCTGAGGGCAGTCCCGCCGCCGTACGCCAGGGTGAGGTTGCGCAGGGTGAGGTCGCCCGCGCCCGTGACATTGAAGAGGCGGAAATTTCCCGACGCGCCCTGGTCGGCCTTGCCCCGGAGGGTGACGCCACCGGCCAGGCCGCTGGCGTCAATGGTGAGGTTCTTCGTCAGCGCAATCTCGGAGAGGAACTGGATGGTCTGGCCGGAGAGCGTGTTGGTGAAGGTGATGGTGGAACCGACCGGACAATACGCCACGGCATAACGCAGCGACCCGGGACCTGAGTTCGCGTTATTGACCACCACCGTGCTGGCGTCCTGGAATTCCACCGCGCCGATGTCCGCGAACGGGCCGGCGGGACGCGGGAAGCCGCGCTGGTCCACTGTGGTGGTGGAGCTGGTGGCGGCATTGATGGCCGGCGAGTTGGGCAAGGGCCGCATGGTGCGCATGAGGCCGCCGTAGTTACTCAGCCCGGCCAGTTGCGCCAGCACCGGGAAGCCATTCGTGCCCACGTAGTCCCCGTTGCCATTCGGTGCGCCCACCGGCGCGACCGCTTGGTAAAAGGACGGTTGCACTCCGATGATATTGTTCCCCGAACGAGTCAGCGTGCCACCGGCTCCGCCGATGTCCTCCCCGCCGAGATTATCCGGATTGCCGGCGATGATCGTGTTCTGGAGGGCGAGCGTGGCGCTGGATTCAAGCACGACTCCGCCGCTGCCGCCCGTGCCGGTGTTGCCAGAGACCGTGCAATGAACCAGCGACGCGGCGGTGCTGTTCCTGAGCAAAAGGGCGCCCCCGAAGGCCGCCGTGTTTCCGGAGACCGTGCAGTTGTTCATGATGAGTTCGGAACCGACGAACTGGCAGAAAATGCCGCCGCCGCCGGAAGCGGCGGAGTTGCTCGACACTGTGCAGGCGGTCAAGGTCAGCGACCCTCCGTTGAAAATGGCCCCGCCGTTGCCGTTTTCAATCCCGCTGCCGCCATTGCCGCCGGTGAGCGTGAGATGGCGCAGCACATTGGTCGTGCCGCCGAGGATGGTGAAGATGCGGTTGGCCCCCGGCCCGCCATCCAAGGTGAGTCCGCCGGGAAGGTTGGAGGCATCGAGGATGACCCCGGAGCCGAGGGCGATTTCGTTGGTGAGAGTGATGGTCGCGCCAGAGAGGTTGGGGGCAAAAGCGATGGCGCAGGGACTGCCATTGGTGCCCAGATCGAGCGCGGCCTGCCGGAGCGAGCCGGGGCCGCCGTCGAGGTTGGTGGTGACGGTGATGAGCGCTGGGACGAGGAAGCCGCGGGCTTCGCCGCCGCCGTTGTTGACCGTGTGGACATTCACGTAGTAGCGCCCGGCGAGCAGTTCCACGGCCTGCCCCGCGGTGAGCGTCACGTTGGTAACGATGGAGCCGGCGCTCGCCGAGTTGGACAGGCGCGGCAAATTGATCAGCACCCCGGCCGTCTGACTGAACGCCGCGATGCCGGAACCCGCCGTGGGTCCATGAATATGGGAGTTGTTCGCCGCGCTGCTCAGGTTGCTGAAACCATTGGCCGAACCCCAGCCGACATTGATGGAGAGCACGCGGGTGACGTCATCAAAGGTGATGCCCGCGCCGATCTCGCCACCGGTGCCGCCGATGATGGCGCCCGGCTCATTGGTGGCGAGCAGACCGGCGCCTCCGCGCCCGAGGAGATTGAATTGCACGACACCGGCCGAAGCCGACGTGACAAAGGCGCAAGCGAGCAGGGCGAGGAGTTTGATGAATTTCATAAACACATTGGTTCGTTCACTAAGTTCTTTCGCGGAAACCCGCCGGTTGTTTCAAAGAAAGTGAAAAAAGTTTTAGGAGCAGGAAACGAGGTGTCCCGCTGCCGGATCGGGGAGGTGGGTTTTGTCGCGCTGCGACAAAACAAGCCCGCGTCCAGCGAGCGGCCGGCGGTCGAGGCTAAACACGGAGGGCGGGGAATGGATGATGTTTACGCACGAACGCCCCCGTGCTACATCACCGGCATGATTCAGCCGGAAGAACTGGTGGGCGGGGAATGGGCCGAGTGGTACCGGCTCACGCCAGTCCAGCGCTGGCTGGAAAGCGAGAAACTCTGGCAAACCTATCTCGCACTCGGAGGCTCACTTGATCCCGAACCCGATACGCAAAGTCCTTTCTTCGATGCGCGCGCACCGCGTCCGCGCCCTGCTCATGGGCGGACAGGCGTGCGTGTTTTACGGCGCGGCCGAGTTTAGCCGGGACACCGACCTCGCCATCGTTGCTGACGCGGTCAACCTCGCGCGACTGCGAAAGACGCTGGCCGAGTTACAGGCTGAGGTCATCGCCGTTCCGCCTTTCGAGTTGAAATACCTGCGGCGCGGGCACGCCATCCACTTTCGTTGCCAGCATCCCGAGGCGCTGCGGATGCGGGTGGACGTGATGTCCCGAATGCGCGGCGTGGAGACGTTTCCGAGACTGTGGAAGCGGCGCACCACCCTCGAACTGCCGGACGGCACGCGCTGTGATCTGCTTTCGCTACCCGACCTGGTGCAGGCGAAGAAAACGCAGCGGGACAAGGACTGGCCGATGATCCGACGGCTGGTAGAGGCGCACTATTTTCAGCACCGCACCCGGCCCGCACCCGCGCAAATCCGCTTCTGGCTCCAGGAACTCCGCACGTCGGAGTTGCTTCTGGACGTCGCCCGGAGCCACCCCGCGCCTTGCCGGCGGCTGGCGGCCAAGCGCCCTCTGCTCGCCCACGCTGCGGGGGGGCAGGTTCGGAAACTGGAGCAGGCGCTGGCCGCTGAAGAAACGGCGGAGCGCGAGTTGGACAGGGATTACTGGCGTCCGCTGCGGGCGGAATTGGAGCGGCTGCGCCACGGCCCCAAGTGACAGATTTCTCCGCGGGCACCGCGCCGCTCTGCGCGGCGCGACCAGATCCACCCCATGGAAACTGCCTCACCGCTCCAAGAGACAATCCGGCCGCGCCAACTCGAAGGCCGCGCTGCCCTCGGGCGTGACGCGCGTGCTGGCCACGGTCAGAGAGCGCAGGCTCGGCATCGTCGCGAGCTTCGCCAGTCCGGCGTCGGTCAGCGGGCAGCCTCTCAAGTGCAGTTTGGCAAGATGGGTCAGCGTGGTGGAGATCGCGGCGGCGGCCGCGTCGCCAAACGGCGTGTCGTTCGCGTTGAGTTCCCGCAAGCCGCCCAGCCTGGGCAGTCCCTCGGCCAGTCCTCCGGCCGTCAGGCGCTGGGAGTGTTCCAGGCTCAACGACCGCAAGGCATGTGCCCTGGCCAAGGATCGCAGCGCGATGTCGGTAATGCGCGTATCGCTCACGACCAGGCGATCCAGCTTCGGGCCGCCGGCCAGCGCCTCCACGGCGGCGTCTTCCAGCCCGGTGAAATAGAACTCGCCAACCTTCAAGGAAGGGAGCCACGCGGCGTTGGCGAACCCCCAGCCGGACAGGCGCGGAGCGTGAGCCAGCTTGAGATTCTCCAGCCGCTTCGGCCCGTAAATGTATTTCGCCATGCTCACCATGCCATCCGAAAGCCCTTCGCTCCCGTCAATTTGCAGGCGGTCGAGCTGGGTATTTTGTGCGAGAAAGGCGAAGCCCTCATCCGCCCGTCCGGGGAGCGTTTGCATGAAGACCGAGCGCAGCGTTGTGACGGAGCTGAGCACCTGGAATTCCCCGGCCGGCGGCACGGGCAAGTCGGAGGCCCACCGGTTAAACTCCAGGCCGGTAATTTGGAAGTCCTGCGCCGGGATGTCCTGTTCCCGCTTCACCTCGATCGTCCGGCCCGCCGTGGTGATCGTGAATTGCAATTGGTTCTTCGCCATCCACTGCGCGGCGGCGCGCACGGCGGGGAGGTCGGTTGGAGCAGGCATGGTGGGAGAGAATGCCGCTCGCGGCTTCGTGCCGGGTGCGACCGTGCCTTCCACCGCGCCGAGGTCGGGCGCGGGAAACCTCGCTGGTCGTTGGTGAACACGGAACTGATGGCGGCGTCGAGGGCCGGGCTGCCGGGCAGCGGCGGCATGGTGGCAGTAAGGCCGCCGTAGCGTCCCAAGGGGGCCAGGTGCGGGTCGCCGCTGGTCAGGTTGGCACCACGAAAGTTGTTCGGCGTGATGACTTCATCCGCATCGCGGTTGCCCGCGACGATGGAATTACCAAAGGTCAGCTCGGATTCGAACAGCCCGATCCCACCGGCCCATTCTTTGTCGCAGGAGTTGGCCGTAACGGTGCAATGGTTCAGATCGATTCGGCCGCGATGGCCCCGGATGCCGCCCGACTTGTTCGCCCGATTGTTCGCGACCGTGGCGGGCGGCTGGCTGGCCCGGCCGTAGGCGCTCAGGACGGGAGCGTCGATGGGATCGGTTTTGGCGCGCTGACCCAGGGCGCGAGCGAAGTGGCGCCCGCGCGCGGCGGCTTTTTCATAACCGCCGGTGGCTTCGCACACGATCTGGGCGGTGGGATGCTTGCGCAGGAGCTTGAGCAACTGCGCGTGGCCCTTGGGATCATTGGTGAGGGAGTGAGGCTGACCGGCCAGATCGAGTTGCAAGGAAGCTTTGGCAACGACGAGGCCGACGTAGAGGATGGACGTGTTGTTCTGACTCATACTTGTCTGGATACGAGCCGAGCCGGCAGCAAGCTGACCCGCTCAAGCAACGGTTCGAGTTTGGACCAACGAGCGAACGCGGAACGGGCTTTCGGACGCAGCGCCACTGGGCCTGCCAGGCATTCACGTTCCCGCGTTCGCCGCCGTGCGTACCCCAGGAGGGGGGGGGGCGGGCCCCACATACGGTTTTGGGTGGGGCCCAAAAGGAAGTTTGGAAGAGGAATAACACGGGGGG
>JANOQV010000081.1:0-7920 GCA_031414955.1 Pedosphaera sp.
CGCCAGCCGCGTGCTCGGCCGCATCGGCTCCTTCTCGCGGATTGTCTTGCGCATCGCGTCGATGCCCATGGAGAGCAGTTCCTTCCCATCGAAGGGCGTCTTGCTCGTGAGCAACTGATAGAGCAACACGCCCAGGCTGTAGATGTCGCTGCGCGTGTCGATGTCCAGTCCGCTCATCTCCGCCTGCTCCGGACTCATGTAAGCCGGCGTGCCCATGAACTGGTTCAACTGCGTGTAGACCGTCGCGTCCGTCAGCCGGCCTTCCGTCGCCTTGGCGATGCCGAAATCGATCACCTTCGGCACCGGCACCCCGTCGTGCAGCGTCACGAGGATGTTCGACGGCTTGATGTCGCGATGGATGATGCCCTTCTGATGCGCGTGCTGGATGGCCTGGCAAACCTTGATGAACAGATCGAGCCGTTCCTTGGTGCTGAGATTGGTCTGATCGCAGTAGTCGGTGATGCGGATGCCGCGCACCAGTTCCATGACGAAGTAGGGACGGCCCAGTTCTGTCGTGCCCGCATCCAACACCTTGGCGATGTTGGGATGGTCCATCATGGCCAGGGCCTGCCGCTCGGCCTCGAAGCGCGCGATGACCTCGCGCGTGTCCATGCCCAGCTTGATCACTTTCAGCGCGACACGCCGCCGCACCGGCTCGGTCTGCGCCGCGACATAGACCGTGCCGAAGCCGCCTTCGCCGATCCGTTCCAAGAGCTTGTAACGTCCGAGCGTCTGGCCCACGGCTTCGGCGGGGGCATCGGCGAGGTCGAGCTTGATGGTTGCCTTCACCGTGGCCGCAGCAACGTCGTTGCCGAGTAACTCCTCCGGCTGCTCGTGCGCGGCAAGCAGCGCTTCGAGGCGCTGACGCAGGGCATTGTCGTTTCCGCACACGGCCTGTAGGAATTTCGCCCGTTCGGCGGCGGGCTTCCCGACGGCCAGCGCGAACAGCGCGGCCTCACGTTCCTGGGATGATGGCATGGATGAATTGTTCATCTGCTTCTACATGCGCACTCGGGCGGCAAAAAGTATGGAACTATTTTTAAAAATCTTTAAGAGCCGGTCGGAAAAGTCACTGGTGCAGCGCAAGCTGCCCGCCCCGGAGTGCGCCCGTCCTCGGGCGCAGCAATGTGCGAACATCAGCGGGTATGGGTTTTTCCGACGCGCTCCACGTCATCACCTTGCTGCGCCCGAGTACGGATGCACTCCGCCTCCGAATTTTCAGACAGGATCTAAGCCGTAGCCCTTCCTTTGAAATATATCGGGGTCTCGCGAAGGAGGCAAAGGCGGCGAAGGAATCGAGCCAGGCGTGGCCTGCACCTCGTCTACTGAGCAGTGAGCCGGCCTGTGGTGCAAAATATCGTCCCTCCTTCGCGCCCTTTGCATCCTTCGCGAGACCCAGGGTCTTTGCTGCTGCATTGTTCCGGCTAAGGCCGGACCCCGGCTTCTGAGTGGCGTCAATTTCCGATGCGGTCAAAAACCACGAATCAACACGAATTGACGAAGGGAAACAGGGAGCCGACTCACGTCTTCACCGCCGAGACGGGAAGAGCGCAGAGATTTTCTGGCCCGCGATCTCTGTGCCCTTCCCGTCTCGGCGGTGCCGCCGGGTGTTTCCTCTGGTCAGGCGCCGTGGCTCGTCATAGGCCAGTGGGAGCAATTCCGCCGCAGCCCTGACCTCACGGCGCTCCCTCGCCTGGAGCAGTTGGGTCGCATTCGTGGTGGCGGGCGGACCTACTTCAATGGCACCCCCGGCTCCGGCTTGCCGTTGGTGGTGAGGATTTGAAAGTGATGCACACCCGCGGCGAGTGGGTGGTCGCTTGTCCAGACGATTTTATGTTCCGGTGTCACCTCGATCATTGAGATGCCTTTGCTCGCGGCGTGACTTCCGATCACCGTGTTCCCGTTGGCGAGGCGCTGTGCGCCGCAGGGGTCGGCGAACTTTCCGCCCACATGGGAGTTGTCCACCTTCCACACGACTTCGCCGCGCGGGCCAAACTCCACGACCTTGTTGCCGTGTGTGAGGGAGACCAGCGTATGGCCGTGGTCGAGGCGTATGGCGGTGAACGGCCAGTTCTCGGCCTTCCGTCCGCCGAGTTCATCGAGGTCGGTCTTGAGCGTGCGAATGACTTTGCCCTCGGGCGAATACTCCTTCACCGCGAAGGCGAGCAGGTGCGGCACGAGATAGTTTCCATTCTTCAACTGCCGGGCCATGCGGGTCTGCATGTGGACGTTGTCCGTCTCGGGCTGGAGGGGCACGTCGAGCACGATTTCGCCCTTGGCATTCAATTCGAGCAGGCGCGGGCGTTGGCCCAGTTCCGTCACCAGCGTGTGGCCGTTGGAGAGCCGCTGGGCGGTGCTGATCTCGCCGTTCTCCTTGCTTCGTTGGTAAGTAAAGACCACTTGATTGAGCTTCTCCCCGGCCGGGACCACTTCCTCCACGCGATCCGCAAAGGCGATCAGCACGTTGCCGTTGGGCAGGACGAAACCATCGCGGGAACCGCCGCTGTATTCCCACCGCGCCTTCCCGTCCTCGCCGATGATCGCGGTCTTGCTGCCCAGGACGAGATAGGAATGTCGGAGGGCCGCCGCCTCTGCTCCTTGGGCCGGGAAGCCGGCGGGGCCGCAAAGCACAAGCCCGAGCAGGGCGAAAACGGGTTGGATGACTTTGGCGCGCATGTGAGTGGCAGTGACCTCATCAGAATCGCGTTCCGGGTGAAAGCAGTTTTCTTCGCGAGTCGGATGAAGCGATTTCGATTCAACCCCGTCAGTAACACCGCTAAATTCGCAAGCGAACCACGAATGAAATGCCGGCCAGCAATGTTGACCCTTGCCCTCGTGATCGGCGCGATGGCGGCCGGGCTGCGTTCGCGCGCGGCGAACGCCGGCGACGACTTCTTTGAGACGAAGATTCGTCCCGTCCTGGCGGAGCAATGCTACGAGTGCCACAGCGCCTCGGCCAAGAAGCTCAAAGGGGGATTGCGGGTCGATGGACGGAAGGAACTTCTCGCGGGCGGTGACACCGGCCCGGCCCTGGTTCCAGGCAAACCCGAATCGAGCCTGCTGCTGGCCGCCCTGGCTCATCGTGATCTGGAACTGGCCATGCCGCCGAAGAAAGCGCGGTTGCCTGAGGCCGTCATCGCGGATTTCGAGAGATGGATTCGGGAGGGTGCCAACTGGCCGAGTTCGGAGACAAACTCCGCCGCCAGCCAGGCGGAGGGTTTCAACCTCCAAGAGCGCAAGCAGAAGCAGGCGTGGCTTTGGGAAACGCCTCGTCGGCAGAAAATCCCGGCGGTCAAAGATCCGCACTGGCCGCTGGCTCCGGAGGATCGATTCATCCTGCAGAAGCTCGAACAAGCCGGCCTGACGCCCGCGCCGCGTGCCGACGACCGGACGTGGCTGCGGCGAGTTTACTTCGTCATCACCGGCCTGCCGCCAGGCCGCGATGACATCCAGGCCTTTCTGTCTGACCCCAAGCCCGGCGCGCGCGCGCGGGTCGTGGACCGGCTGCTGGACTCGCCGCACTTCGGCGAGCGCTGGGCGCGGCACTGGATGGACCTGATGCGTTACGCCGAGTCGCGCGGGCACGAGGGCGATTACATCATCGCCAACGCCTGGCACTATCGCGACTACCTCATCCGCGCCTTCAACGAGGGCGTGCCTTACGACCAGTTCCTGCTCGAACACCTCGCCGGTGATCTCCTGCCCAAGCCGCGCCTGCGTCCCGGCACGGACATCAATGAATCCGTGCTGGCCACCGGCTGGGCCTTTCTCGGCGAGGAGAATCATTCGCCGGTGGACATTCGGCAGGACGAGTGCGAGCGCATCGACAACAAGGTGGACGTTTTCAGCAAGACCTTCCTCGGCTTGACCATCTCCTGCGCGCGCTGCCATGACCACAAGTTTGACCCCATCCGCGCGCAGGATTACTACGCGATGAGCGGCTTCTTCCTCGGCTCCAGTTTCCGGCAGGTGCGCTTTGAGGCCATGGAGAACAACCGCGCGATGGCCGCGGAACTGGCGGGATTGCGCGAACGGTTCACACCAAAGCTGGCGAAAGCCGTCGCGGCCTCGAACGAACGCGGTATCGGACGGATCGCGGATTACCTGCTCGCAGCGCAAGCGACGGAGCGCCGAGCATCGCTCGGCCCGAGCGCGGCGGCAGAGCCGAGCGGTGCCCGGCGCTCCGTCGCCTCCGCGCTCGACCCGAAACGGCTCGAACTGTGGTCGGCCCAACTCCGTGCGGCCGCGACGAACGCGACCCATCCGCTGAACTCTTTTGCTCGCGGCAGCCGGGGTCACGAGGCTCAAACTTCGTCGCCCGAAATCCAGAACGCAAAACCCGGAACGCAGATGTTCCGCGTCATCGCCGACTTCACCCAGCCGGGCCGGCAACCGTGGAAGGCCGATGGGGAAGCGTTCGGCTCCCGGCCGGCCGTCACCGGCGACATCCTTCTCGGCAGCAACCCGACCAATCCCATCGCGCGCGTGATGCCCTATGGCGCGGCGCGGCGGGATTTGTTCTGGAGCGGTCTCAAGACGGCGGCGGGGAATCAGAATGACTCCGGCAAACTCGGCGCAACGTCGCGTGCCGGTCAGATGCTCCGCACGCCGACGGTCACGCTCGGCGTCGGTAAGCTGCATTACCTCCTCAAGGGCCGGACGCGCGTCTATGCCGCCGTCGATTCGCACCTGATGATCGAAGGCCCGCTCCACGGGCGACTCGTCGAGACTTTCGACGGCGGCACGAGCGCGACGCCGCGCTGGGTCACGCACGATCTCAGCGCCTACGGCGGTCACCGCGCGCACGTCGAGTTCGGTCCCGAAGGCGCAGGTGAGTTGGAAGTGCTCATGGTCGTGGAAAGTGGCGGGCAGCCGAAATGGCAGCCGGCCACTGCGGCGCTCTCACTGAACAACCCCGCGGAGTTTCAGCGCACCGTCGCCGCCGCGAACAAGCAACTCGGCCGCGCCGCCATCGCCGACCGGCCGCAGGCCGCGCTGGCGAACTGGATGGTCCAGAACCCGCGGCTCGTCCGCGATGCGCCGGACGCCGCCACGGTGCGCCTCGCGAACGAGTTTCTCGCTGCCCAGAGCAACATTGCCCGCCGCGTGCGTTGGGAATCGCCCACGGCCATCGCTCTGTTCGACGGCACAGGCGTGGACGAAAATATCCTCGTGCGCGGCAAGCCGTTCAAGCCCGGTGCCGTTGCGCCGCGCAGCCTGCCGGTCGCGTTTGCCTCGGCCAAAGCCATCACCACCTCGGCGTCGAGCGGGCGTTATGAACTGGGCCGTCAGCTTGTTGATCCCGCGAATCCGCTCGTCACCCGCACCGTCGTGAACCGCGTCTGGCACCACGTCTTCGGGCGCGGCCTTGTGGCGACGGTCGATAACTTCGGCGCGCTCGGCGACCGGCCGACGCATCCCGAACTGCTCGACCATCTCGCGTGGCAGTTCACGCAGGAGGACCACTGGTCGTTGAAGCGGCTGATCAAACGGCTTGTGCTCACACAGACCTTCGCGATGAGTAGCCGCGCCGCCGAGACCCGCACCGAGGAACTGGATCCTTCCAACGCGTTGCTGCATCGCATGTTGGTGCGGCGGTTGGAGGGCGAAGCGATTCGCGATGCGTTGCTGGAGGTGTCCGGCCGGCTCAATCCGATGGTCGGCGGCCCGCCCATCACCGTGCATCTCACGGAATTCCTCGTCGGGCGCGGCCGCCCCGAGCAGGGCGGCCCGCTGGATGGCGACGGTCGCCGCAGCATCTACACCGCGATGCGCCGGAACTTCCTCCCGACTTTGATGCAAACCTTCGACCTGCCCACGCCCTTCAGCACGGTGGGCAAGCGCAACGTGACGAATGTTCCGGGCCAGTCGCTTGCCTTGATGAACGACGCGCTGTTCCACCAGCAAGCGCGCGTCTGGGCCGAGCGACTCCTGCGCGAGCAACCCAAGGCCGAAGTCGCGGCGCGCGCGCGCTGGTTGTTTGAATCGGCTTACGGACGTTTGCCGACCGAAAGCGAAGTCAACGCCTGCGTCGAATCTCTCGGCGAGTTCCGCGCGCTCCATTCCGGCGACGCCAAGGAAGTGGAAGCATGGAGCGACCTCTGCCACGCGTTGCTCAATGCCAGTGAGTTCATCTACGTGAAATGAATTTTGAATCCGTCATGCCGTTTGGAGCCGCCGAGCGGCGACAGAGATTAGCCCACGGCGCAAGCCGTGAGTTGCGTGGCCCACAGGGCCAGCCCCATCGGGGCGACAGAATCTATCGCCCCTCCGGGGATCTGAACACTGGAGACACCCAACCCACGGCTTGCGCCGTGGGCTGCTTTCTATCGCGCCGGGCGGCGCTTTCAAATCGGTCGTTCCGCGAATCGCGATGAATCACACGCGCCCCAACCCTCTCTTCCTCGACCCGCGCATCAGCCGGCGCGAGATGTTGCGTCGGGCCTCGAACGGTTTCGGCGCGCTCGCCCTGACCGCGTTGTTCGGCCACACGACTTCGAGTCTGCTCGCCGCTCCCGCCGTCGCGCCAAAGCGTCCGATGGCGCCGAAGTCGCCGCACTTCAAGCCGCGGGCCAAGAGCGTCATCTTCCTCTTCATGGAGGGCGCGGTCTCGCAGGTGGACAGCTTCGACTACAAGCCCATGCTCGCGAAGTATCACGGGCAGGATCCGCGCCAGGCCATCGGCAAGCTGGAGAAGACGCAGTTCGAGAACGTCGGCCAGGTGCTGAAGTCGCCGTGGAATTTCAAGCAGCACGGCCAGAGCGGGCTTTGGATCAGCGACCTCTTTCCGCACATCTCGGCGCGGGCGGACGACCTGTGCGTGATTCGCTCCATGACCTCGAACTTTCCCGAGCATACCAGCGCGAATTACTTTCTGCACAGCGGCAGCGGGCTGCAGGGCCGGCCCAGCCTGGGCGCATGGGTGACGTATGGGCTGGGCAGTTTGAACGACGACCTGCCCGGCTACGTGGTGCTGAACGGCGGGCAGATTCCGTCGGGCGGCCTCGACAATTTCGGCAGCGGTTTCCTGCCCGCGACCTATCAAGGCTCGCTGCTGCACGCGAAGGGCACGCCGCTGGCGAATGTCGTGCCGAGCGAGAAGACCGCTCAACTGCAGGAAGCGAAGCGCCGGCTGGTCGGGCGCTTGAACCAGCAAAGCCTCGAAGAGGCCGGTCGCGCTGACGCGCTCGAATCCGCCATTGCGAACTACGAGCTGGCCGCGCGGATGCAAGTGGCCATTCCCGATCTCATGGACCTGGATGGCGAGAGCGCGGCGACGAAGAAGCTCTACGGCCTGGACGCGGCCTACGACCACACGCGCACTTACGCCCGCGAATGCCTCCTGGCCCGGCGATTGGTCGAGCGCGGCGTGCGCTTCATCGAACTCACGATCCCGATGGTCGATGGCTACCAGCGCTGGGACGCGCACGGCAACCTGACCAAGAACCACGGTGATAACGCCCGCGCCATCGACCAGCCGATTGCCGGCCTGCTCATCGATTTGAAGCAACGCGGCCTGCTTGACGAGACGCTCATCGTCTGGGCGGGCGAGTTCGGCCGCACGCCCTTCGCGCAGGGCAAAGATGGTCGCGATCACAACGAGTTTGGCTTCAGCGTGTGGCTGTCTGGTGGTGGAGTGCGCGGCGGCCTGGCCTATGGCGAGACGGACGACTGGGGCTACAAGTCCACGGTCAACAAACTGGAGATGCACGACCTCCACGCGACGATCCTGCACCTGATGGGCCTGGATCACGAGAAGCTGACCTATCGCTTCGGTGGCCGCGACATGCGGTTGACCGATGTGCGTGGCGATGTGGTGAAGGAACTTTTGTCGTAAGAGCCAGTCTGAAAATTCGGAGGCGGAGTGCGCCCGCCCTCGGGCGCAGCAAGGTGATGACTTGGGGCGCGTCGGAAAAAATC
>JANOQV010000082.1:0-9666 GCA_031414955.1 Pedosphaera sp.
GCCGCTTCAAGCGGGCCGGACAATTTTGGACGCGGCCCGGCTTGCGCGCTCTGCTCGCCCTCGACGAAGCCCGCCGCAACCACCATTGGGATCAACTCTGGCAACCCGCCTAATTAAGAACGGTGTACGGATGCACCCGACCGGCGCGACGCTCGCCTTGATCTTGTCCATTTGATCGATCTTCCCGCGGGAAAAAAATTTCGGGAGGATTTCGGCGCGATGATGATTTGATTTTCTCTGCGAAAATATCTTCCCACGCGCGAAACTTCTCACTACAAGAATGTCCCATGACAATCACATTGACTCGATTGGGGGTGACCGCACATGGCCGCTAAGAAAAAAGCTGTTAAGAAACCCGCAACGAAGAAGAAGAAGTAGTTCAACCCTCTGAACCAGGATGGTGCGTCTCGCGCCATCCTGGTTTGTGTTTATGGCCACCCTTGTTTTTGACATTGAAACCTCCGCGCTTCCGGTCGAATCCTTCGACGAAACCCAGACCGAATACCTCTTCCGCGACGCCGCGCGCCTGCCGGATCCCGCCGAGAGCGAGAAGCGCCGGGCCGAGTTGCAACGGATGATGAGCCTCTGGCCTTTGACCGGGCGCGTGGTCTGCATCGCGATGCTCAACGCTGAAAGCGCCCGCGGCCAGGTGCTCTTCACGGCCGAGGACCACGAGGATGATTCCGACGCCGCCGGCCCGGTGGAGTTCGTGCCTTGCTGCGATGAGACCGAGTTGCTTACCGCCTTCTGGGACGTGGCCAAGCACTACGACAACATCGTCACTTTCAACGGGCGTGGCTTCGACGTGCCATTCCTCTATCTCCGCTCCGCCCAGCTCAACGTGCCCATCACGCGCAAGAACTGGCTGGGTTATCGTTTCGCCACCGAGCCGCATTGCGATCTGGCGGAGCAACTCACCTTCTACAGCGTGAGCGGACGCGACGGGGCGGCGCGCAAGTTCAACCTCGATTTCTACTGCAAGGCCTTCGGCATCGAGTCGCCCAAGGGCCACGGCGTGACCGGGATGGACGTGGCGCGACTGATGAGCGAGGAGCGATACCGCGAGATCGCCGAGTACTGCCTGCGCGACGTGGTGGCCACGGTGAAGCTCTACGACATTTGGAAGGACCGGCTCGCGGGCATCAAATGACCCCTGCCCCGCGTCGCGCCCCCGTCCTCGTCTGCTTCGCCGTGCCCCAGGAAGCCAAGCCGTTCCTGAAATGGGCGCGCGGCCGCGAGGAAGTTTGCTGCCTCATAACCGGCGTGGGCGCGAGGAACGCCGAGACCAGCCTGCGCGGTGCGCTCCTGGAATTCTCGCCGGCCCGGGTCTTCACCTGCGGCTTCGCCGGCGCGCTGCATCCCGAGTTGAAAATTGGTGACGTGGTGTGCCCGCGCGATTCGATCCTGACCGGCACGAAGCCAGTTCAGTTCGTTTGCACCGAACGCGTGGCCATCACGGTGAACGAGAAGGCGGCACTCCGAAAGCGAACCGGCGCGGACGCCGTGGAGATGGAGTCTGAGATCATCACCCGCGTCTGCCGCGAGTTCGCCCTGCCCTGCCAGACCGTGCGCGTCATCTCCGACACCGCTCACGAGGATTTGCCCCTCGACTTCAACGCACTGATGACCGGGGAGCAGAAATTAAGTCCGGTGAAGCTGGCTTGGGCGATGGCCCGCGCGCCCCAAAAAATCCCGGCGCTGATGCGACTGGGGAAAAACAGCGCGCAGGCCAGCGAGCGATTGGCGGAGGCCCTGCTGACAGCGCTGCAAGTGTCGGCCAAATAGCCGCGCCCAGCGTCACGGCTCCGTATCGAGCGTGAGGGTGCGTGGCGCGGCTTCACCCGTGACCTGCACCACGGCGGCATCATGGCGAATTTCCAGGCAGCGAATCACCACGTTGCTCTCGCCGAGACGCACTTTGCCCTGCTCGTTCACGCCGAAGGTTCCCTCGTTGATGAGCGCAAACCGCCGCGTCTTCGAGCCGGAGAGACCCTTGAGCATCAGGTTGGTCTGAACGGCGCGCACCGGGGCCGGCGGGGCGAAAGCAAATGTTTCCTCCAGCGGCGCGCTCGGCTCCTCCCGCAGCGCCAGGATGCGCTCCAACTTTTCCGGCTCAATTTCCGGATCGACACCGGACTTCACCCACTGGATGACGCGGTAAAAATTGTGGCGCTCCTCAGCCGCAAGGAAGGCCTGCAACTGGCCCTTGCTGTAATCACTGGCGAGCAAGGTTTTCGTCTCCTGCGGGAAAATCCCCTTCGTGATCAGCTTGTAAGCGATCCAGTCGCAGAAGCCCTCCACCGTGTCCTGGTTTAATTTTCGGCGGACATTCTCGTGCATCCAAGCGTGGGCGTACTCGTGCGCTGAGACCACCATCATGCGCTCGCGGGTCAGACCGTAGAGCAGGGAGATGGAATGCTGCATCTGCCCGGCCCCGGTGCCCGTGCTGCGGGTCAAGCCCATGAGCAACCGGTCATCGTGGGCCGAGATCAGGTTCGCGCCGGACTTGTCCAGTCGAGCCTTGGCCTCCAGCGTCAACTGGATGTTGTGGTGCGGCAACAGGCCGACCCGGGCGAGGATCGTCTGCGTGTCGCGCTTCACGTCGTCGAAAACTCGGGCCGCAGCGTCCTGGGTCAGCACGGCCCGCCTGGTGTCGTCTTCGCACAGCAGCCGACCATCGGCCAGCCTGGTCAGTTTGTGCAGCACCGGGATGTTGCAGATATAGCAAGTCGTCTCCAGCTTGGCGCAACTGCCGCACACGAACACCTTGGCCTCATGCCCAGTGCGTGTGACGCCATACACCGAGGAGCCATAACGCTTGCTGCAAATCGGGCATAGATCATCGGCCGAAATGGCCGACAGACCGGCCGCACCCGCCAGCCAGCTCAAAGCCGTCAGCAGCCAAATCCACGTCGAGACAAAATTTTTCACCCCTCAATCATCGACAGAACAAGGCGCGGGCTGAATCGAAACCCAGCGGCCCTCCGCCCCCTATTTCACCGCGCTATAAATGGTCTGGCCCGCCGGCGGCGCAGCATCAGCAGCGTGACCGGCGCACCCGATGACGACGCCCGCCCGAAGGCGGCGCACTGGACGTGCAACGGCGCAGAAGTTTCGTTGTCATCCGATGAACCTCCAGCGCCGGCGTCATTCAGGCCTCCTCACCTGCCAGCAGCCATTTGGTTAATGAATGGTCAAGAGAAGGCGACACCTTGCATGAGATTTGCGCCCGTCCTCGATCAAACCGGCCGGACCGCGGCCAACGCCCTCAACCTCCGCAACAGATGAACCAGGGCGAGACGTCAAGTCAGCGCCCGGAAATGACGATGACCAATCCAGAAGTCCGTGAATGGCTTCCAGCTTCTGAGCGGCTGCTGCGTCGCGGTGGCCCCCATAAGCGTGCGAGCTGTAAATTGTCTGTTATGAAAATGAACCATGTCCGCGCCGCGAAACGAATCGTGCTGCTTGCCCTGGCCGCCTGCCAGATGTCCGTCGCACCCGCCGCCCAGGTGACGGGCCGCGCCGAGTCCGCGCCGCCCAACGTGCGGACAGTGGAACTCGTGCTGACCAACTGGACCGCGCGCTACGTGACCAACGTGATCGAGGTGCGCGCGCCGCAGAACGTCTTCGTGAACGAGTATCGCACCAACCTCACCCAGCGCGCCGTGACCAACACGGTGACCGTGGATGTGTTCCGCACCAATTTCGTGACTCGCTACGACACGAATCTCGTCGTCCGCTACGAGACCAACACGGTGACGCGCTCGGTGACCAACTTGACCACGCTCTCGCTGACCAATTGGGAAACGGTCGTGGCCACGCGCACCAACTGGATCCGCCAGCCCATGACCAACTTCATCGAAGTGAACATTCCTGTGGTCGCGACCGCCCCTCCTCGGAGTGAATCCGCCCTGGTGCTCCCCCCTGCCGCCGGAACGGGCGACTCTCTGGTGCTGGATGTGGAACGGACGGGCCGGGGTGCCTCCAAGAATGAATTGGAAATGAAATTCAAACTGCGGCTCGCCAGCGACAGCCGCGCCCCGCTGCAAGTCCAGCAATGGCGGGTCGAGCGGCAAGATGGCGCCGTCTTCGTCTTCGCACCGGAGCAGGAATTCAAACGCTTGCTGCCCAACGGCCGCTATCAGTTGCAGGTCAAAGCCCGCCGGGATGCCCAAAGCCCCATGCTTTCACTGAAGACCAGTCTGGATGTGACGCCGGAGGCGGTGGCGCAGCGCTGACCCCAGGCCGTCCCCTCTTACTTTTGGCCGAGGCAATAGAGCGCGCGGTTGGAGCGCAACAACAGGCGCGAACCGGCGAAGGCCGGGGTGGAGTTAAACACGCCACGATTTCCTTCCAGCGTGTTGTCCCCAAGACGCTCGAACCTGGGCTGGGCGGCGATAACCACGGTGCGACCGCCTCGACCGGTGAAGTAAATTTTCCCATCCGCCAGGACCGGCGAGGCGTAAATCTGTCCCGGCGAAGGCTCCAGGCGTTCCTCGTACACGACCGCGCCCGTCTTGGCGTTCACGCAGTAAACGATGCCGAGATTCTCGTGGGCGAAGTAGAGATGCCCCTCATGCAGGATGGGCGAGGGCACGTTCGATCCCTTGCCGAGCTTCCAGACGACGTGGCTGCTGGTGACATCGCCGCGCCCGCCGGCGCGAATGGCCAGCGCGCCGTTGGGCGTGCGCCCGCCGATGGTGTAAACAATCCCATCCTGAGCCACGGGAGTGGGGCACATGTACCAAGGGATTCCAGTCTTGGCGTTCCACAGAGCCGCGCCTGTATCAGCATCAAATCCCAGCACACGCCCGTTCTTGGCCATGACGATCTCGGTCTTGCCGTCCGGCGCGGTGACAAAGGCCGGCGCGTGCCATGACTCACTAAGACCGCCCGCGCGCCAGACTTCCCGGCCCGTCTTCCGGTCGAGCGCCACCAGCGAATCACTTTCAATGCTGGCATTGACGATGACGAAATCCTTGTAGAGCACGGGTGAAGTGGCGGAGCCCCAGCCGTTGAGCTTGTCGCCAACTTTGGTCTGCCAGACCTGCTTGCCGCTGTGATCGAAGGCGAACACGCCGGACTTTCCGTAGAAGGCGTAAACGCGCGCCGCATCCGCCACCGGCGTGCTGGAGGCGTAGCCGTGGCTCTCGCGAATACGATCCTGCTCGGGTTGCTCGGCAGGCACATCGGTGTCCCAGATGATTTTCCCATCCGCAAGGCTCAGGCAGAGGAGATGGCGCTTGAGATTCGTCATGTCACCCGGCTCGCGCGAGGAAGTGGCGAAGCCGGTGAAACAGGTGAGGAAGATGCGAGTTCCAAGAGTGATGGGGCTGGAGGCGCCGGGACCGGGCAGCGTGGATTTCCAGACGATGTTCTTCTCGTCGCTCCAGTTCAGCGGGACGCCTTTCGCCTCACTGCTTCCCCGCGCGCCCGGCCCGCGAAACTGCGACCAGTCCGGGCCGGCGCTCTGGCCGTGCCCCGCCAGCATCCCACCGAACAGACAGACGACTGACAGCGCGAGCACTGGGACTCTGGGCCGGTGACCCCAAGGAATCAGGAGTCGTGTTTTCATAGTGAGTGAGCTAGCAAACCGACTGCCGCTCCCACGGTGCTATTCAGCCTGAACGCAGCGTGCGCCCAGGCGCCGTTCCGGTGGCGGCACTCGCGCTACGAGCGCAGTCCCAAACCAACCCCGCCTCGCAGCGCGAGGCTATCCACCACGGCCCAGCCCACCGAGGCCGGACGCTTTTACTTTTGACATTCACCCGCCCGGTTCTGACTTTACGCGCCGTGTCACGAATGCCGTTTGAACTCTTCCTTGCGCTGCGCTACCTGCGGCCCAAGCGGACGTTCGTGTCCATCATCACCATCATCTCCATCCTCGGCGTGATGCTGGGCGTGGCGGTGTTGATGATCGTCATCGCGGTGATGAGCGGCTTCGACCGCGAGTGGCGCGACCGCATCCTCTCGGCCACGGCCCATTTGAAGGTGATGACCTCGAACGGCCTGATGCGCGACACGCAGACACCCTCGGCCATCATCGCCACCAACCCGCTCGTGAAAGGGGTGGCCCCATTCATCATCACCCAGGTGATGCTGGAGACGCAGCCGGCGGACACGAACGAGAACCCGATGATCAGCGGCCCGGTGCTGCGCGGCGTGGACCCGGAGCAGGAGTCAAAAGTGAGCGTGCTGCCCCGGAGCATCGTGCGCGGGGAATTCGATCTGAGCGGCAAGGGCATCGTCATTGGCAGTGCGCTGGCCTATGAGTTGCAACTCAACGTCGGCGATCACGTCGCCATTGTCTCCGCGGCCACACTCACGAAATGGCGTTCGGCGCAGAAGAAGCAGGACGAGGCGGTGCTGCCGGATGACTTCGAGGTGCGCGGCATCTTCAACGTGGGCTTCGATGACTTCGACCGGATGATGATCGTGTCCTCGCTGGAGAGCGCGCAGGATCTTCAAGTCATGGAAGGCCAGGTGCATGGACTGCTGGTGATGCTGCACGACGCGTTCCGGGTGGAGGAGGCGCAGAAGCAGTTGGGCAGCGCGCTCGGCCAGGAGTACCGCACGATCTCGTGGACCAAGGAGAACAACATCATCTTCGGTGCGCTCGCGACGGAGAAGACGATGATGTACATCATTCTCTTCGTGGTCATGATTGTGGCCGCCTTCGCCATCGTGAATTCCGAGATCACTTTCGCGGTGAACAAGATGAAGGAGATCGGCCTGCTCAAATCACTCGGCGCTTCCAATCGGCAAGTGATGTGGATTTTCCTCGGGCACAGCATCGCGATAGGAATTCTCGGCGTCGGGCTGGGCTTTGGACTGGGGTGGTTGTTCCTCAAGAACATCAACCACCTGCTCCACGCTTTGAGCCGGAGCGGCATTCAAGTGCTGCCGCCGGAGATCTACAAAATCTCCGAAGTACCCTACCAGTTGCTGCCGCATGACATGCTGATCATTTGCGGCGGCGGGTTTCTTATCTGCATGCTGGCCGGGCTGCTGCCGGCTTGGAAGGCCAGCCGGCTCCAACCCGTGGAGGCGCTGCGCAATGAGTGAGGTGGCGTCTGGCGTCCAGGGTCTGGGGTCTGGGGTGCTGCTCGAAGCGCGCGGCATCACCAGGAGCTACACCACGGGCAAGCGCGAGCTGACCGTGCTGCGCGAGGTGAATTTCTCCGTGGCCCGCGGCGAGTTCGTGGCGTTGCAAGGTGCGTCCGGCGCGGGCAAGAGCACGCTGCTCCATCTGCTCGGCGGACTCGACCGGCCCAACCGCGGCACGATCCTTTTCGGCGGCGAAGATGTGGCCCGCCTCTCGAATCCAGATCTGGCCCACCTGCGCAACGTGAAGATTGGTTTCGTCTTCCAGGCCTATCATTTGTTCCCGGAACTCAACGCGCTGGAGAACGTGTCGCTGCCCGCCCGGATGGCCCGGGTGCCGGCGGGCGAAACGGTGCGTCGCGCCACGGAGTTGCTCAAGCGCGTCGGTCTCGGGGCACGCCTGGACCATCGCCCCACTGAACTTTCCGGCGGCGAGCAGCAGCGCGTGGCCATCGCCCGGGCTTTGATCAACAACCCGGACGTGATTCTGGCCGACGAGCCGACTGGCAACCTCGACTCGCACACCGGCGATGAAATCCTCGACCTGCTCCTGGCCTTGCGCGAGGAGCGGCAGACCACGCTCCTCATCGCCACCCACGACAACCGCCTCGCCGCCCGCGCACCGCGCGTGGCGCGGATGGTGGACGGCGAGATGACGCCCGCCGCCGGGCCGGCCAACTAAGCCGCAGCCCAATCCCCGGAGATGCGGGTTTGCAACCCGCAGCAGGCCAGCCTCATCCGAACGTCCGGTGAAATTATGAGAGCGATCGCCGGTTGGGCGCTGCTGCGGGTTGAAAACCCTCGCTCCGGTGGCGGTGGAATGGTTTGGGCAAGTTGCCCTCAAGATGCGCCCGGGGAGCGCCGCCGTCGCAAAACCTCATTGACCCGAAAACTTCAATGGCTACGCTCCAAACCACGTCCCATTAAACATGAGCGAAAGGAAATTTATGCAAAAGCAAAGCAAAACACCGTCCGGTGACAATCGCCGGACTTTCATCAAGAAAACTGCCGCCGCCAGCGCCGCCGTCGCCGCCACCGGCTTTCTGAAAACCCCGGTTTACGGCCAGGCCACGGCGCCTTCGGCCAACGTGGCCGGTGCCAACAACAAGATAGCGGTCGCGGTCATCGGCGTCGGCAACGGCATCGGCAAGAACCACTTCGAGAGCATGATCAAGAATGGCGGCGAGAACAACGTCGTGATGGCTGCGGCCTGCGATCTGTTCAACAAGCGCCGCGACTGGGCCAAGGAAAAGGGTGGCCTCGCGGACAAGGATCTTTTCAGCGACTACCGGAAGCTGCTGGAGCGCAAGGACATTGACGCCGTGGTGATCGCCACGCACGACGTATGGCACAAAGCGATTTCCTGCGACGCCCTGGACGCCGGGAAACACATCTATTGCGAGAAGCCCATGACGCGCTACCTGGGTGAGGCCTTCGATGTGTACGACAAGGTGAAGCAGACGAAGAAGATTTTCCAAGTCGGCTCGCAGGGCACGTCGGCTGGCGCCTGGCATAAGGCGGCCGAGCTGATTCAGGCTGGCAAGATCGGCCAGTTGGTCTGGAGCCAGGGTTACTATTGCCGTAACTCCGGCCCCGCCTCGCAGAACAAGGGCGAGTGGAATTACCCCATCGAAGAGGAAACCAAGCCGGCCAATCTCGATTGGGAAACGTGGATGGGTCCGATCAAGAAGCGCGTGCCGTTCAGCGCCGATCATTTCCATCGCTGGCGTAAATACTATCCTTACTGCGGCGGCTTGCTGGGCGATCTCGTGCCGCACCGTTTGCATCCGCTCATGCTGGCCTCGGGCAATCCGGAGTTTCCGTCCCGTGTCACCAGCATCGGGACCAAGAACGTCCACAGCGACAATTACACGCCGGGCACGCCCGAGCGCGACGTGCCGGAATATGTGCAACTGACCGCAGAGTTTCCCAGCGGCTACGTGCTCACCGTCACTTGCAGCACGGTCAACGCGAAGAGCCCCGGCTTCGTCATGTATGGCCACAAGGCCACGCTGAACCTCGCGGATCAGGGCAACCGCTTCGAACTGCTGCCTGAGCAGCCTTTCACCGAGGAAATCGATCCGCAGCAATTCTCCGGCATGCAGCCGGAGGTCATCCCCGTGCATGAGAAGAATTGGTTCGACTGCATTCGCTCAGGCAAGCAGCCCAACGCCGGCATCGACCTCGCCATCCGGGTGCAGACGGTCATCTCGCTCGCCGAAATGTCCGAGCGCCTCAAGATGACCTGCCTCTTCGACGAGAAGTCGCGCAAGATCACCGATGGCACGGGCAAGGAAGTCTCGGCCATCAGCTACGGCACGCTGCCGTTGTCCTGAACGTCCTGGTTTTCAGCAGGAGCGGCGGTCAGCAATGACCGCCGCTCTTTTTTTGCAACCACCGACGAGCCTGGCCTCGCCCCAGATTCAAGCCGCAGCCTGGGAAGGAATCCCAGGCCCATGAGATGGGCGGCGGAGGCCTTGGGCCGGGGCGCGGGGTTTTTACCCCCCGCCCCACCCCGTTTGGGGGAAGGCCACGGATATAAAAACACAGTAACAAGGGGGG
>JANOQV010000083.1:0-11169 GCA_031414955.1 Pedosphaera sp.
CTGCTCGTGGGCGGCATCGACAAGCTGTTCGAGATCGGGAAGAACTTCCGCAACGAAGGACTCTCGCGCCGGCACAATCCCGAGTTCACGATGCTGGAAGCCTACTGCGCGTTCGGCGATTACGAGTCGATGATGGAGACGGTGGAGGCGTTGATAACCACCGTCGCGCAGAAGGTGCTGGGCGGCCTCGTCATCGAGACGAAGGATGCGGAAGGCCAAGTGATCAAGTCCATTGACCTCTCGCCGAAATGGAAGCGCGCCCGCTACAAAGACCTCGTGAAAGAGAAGGCTGGCACGGACTGGTTCAACATCTCTCCTGCCGAACGCCGCCAACGTGCCCACGATCTCGGCGCGGAGATTGGAAAAGAATACGAGGACTTTGAAGTGACGGGCGCGGTCTTCGAGAAGCTGATTGAGCCAACGCTCATCCAACCAACCTTCGTGACTCACCTTCCCAAAGAACTCGTCCCGCTCGCCAAGCTCTCGCCTGACGACCCGACGACCGTGGAAGTGTTTGAGTGCTGCATCAACGGACAGGAAATCGCGCCGGGCTACACCGAACAAAACGACCCCATCGCGCAACGCAACACCTTGGAACACCAAGCGGGCGGCGAACAGCAAAAGCTCGATGAGGATTTCCTTGTGGCCCTTGAGCACGGGATGCCGCCAGCGGGAGGAATCGGGATTGGGATTGATCGCCTGTGCATGATGTTGCTGGGGCAGGAGAGCATCAGGGACGTGATTCTGTTTCCACAGTTGAAACCGAAGTGAAACAGCTTTTGCGAATGAAGCTGATGACTTACCAACCAACATCGGCTTCTCCCGATGAGTTTGTTGAGTATTGGAGCAAGGTTTACCCCGAACAGGAAGACGCTGACCTGTACAGACTGAACATCGGTCATCTCTCACAGAAAGCTCTCCAAGACCTCTTTCTCTGGAAATTTGGGCTACGGTTCGCAGTGACGACGAGAAAGGCAGTAGAAAAAGAAATCATTCCGCGTTTGGACGAGTTGAACACGTTGCCAAACAATCTCGGAGCGGACGTTTTTCTGCGGCGCTTTTCAAAGGGCGGCGCGGTATTTCGGATTTTCCTGTTGCACTGCTGGCGTCACAAACGATTCCCAATCTATGATCAGCACGTCCATCGGGCGATGAGTGCGATCAAATTTGGCCAGTGTGAGGAGATAGGGGCATGGTCCGACAAAGAAAAAGTCGCTTCGTATTTGGACGATTATCTTGCATTTCACAGAGCCTTCGCCGGTTCAAATGAGCGCCGGGTCGATATGGCTTTGTGGGCGTTCGGCAAGTTCATCAAGACTTCCAGACTTCCGATGCCGCTTTCGAGAAACTCATCGAGCCGACACTGATTCAGCCGACGTTCGTCACGCATCTGCCGAAGGAACTCGTGCCGCTGGCCAAGCTCTCGCCCGACGACCCGACCACGGTGGAAGTCTTCGAGTGCTGCATCAACGGGCAGGAGATCGCGCCCGGCTACACCGAGCAAAACGATCCCATCCAGCAGCGCAACACGCTGGAGCACCCGGCCGGCGGCGAGCAGCAGAAGCCAGATTTCCTCGTCGCTCTCGAACACGGCATGCCCCCGGCGGGCGGCATCGGCATCGGCATCGACCGCCTGTGCATGATGCTCCTCGCCAGGAAAGCATCCGCGACGTGATCCTCTTCCCGCAGTTGAAGCCCAAATAGCGGCGTTGCAAATCCACGCCTCCGCCCTACACTGCCCGTGTGAATGCCATCGCCGTCGAATTGGACCGGAAACTTCAAGGTCTTGATCCCGACACTGCCGCCTCCGTGGAGCGACTGGTGCGGGACGCCTTGCATCTGGCCGAGCAGAAGCGCGCCGCCGCACCGAAGGAATCGCACCGTGAATTCATTCAACGCCTGCGCGGTTCATTTGGCGACGAGCCATTTGAGCGTCCGCCGCAGGGAGAGTTTGAAAAGCGCGAGGATTGGTGATGGCGTGGCTTCTGGACACGAATGCGTGGATTAGCTTCTTGAAGCCGGGTCAGCCGGCTGGGAAGGCCATCGCCGACCGGCTGGCTGCACTTCAGGAAAGTGAAATCCTTCTTTGCTCCTTGGTGAAGGCCGAACTCTGGCATGGCGCGGAAAAATTCGGCAACCGCGAGTCGCGGCTGGCGAAACTCGCGGAGGTGTTCGCCCGCTACAATTCTCTGCCCTTTGATGACGCTGCCGCGCGCCACTACGCGGCTGTCCGGCATGATTTGGAAACACGCGGACAAGTCATCGGGCCAAACGATTTGAAAATTGCCGCCATCTGCCTTGCGCATGGATTGACGCTGGTCAGCAACAATACGAGCGAGTTCAGCCGTGTTGCTGGATTGAAGGCGGAAGACTGGACGAAAGCGTAATCAAAGCACGCCTCTGCCGAAGGAGCTCGTGCCGCTGGCCAAGCTCTCGCCCGACGACCCGACCACGGTGGAAGTCTTCGAGTGCTGCATCAACGGCCAGGAGATTGCGCCCGGCTACACCGAGCAGAACGATCCCATCGCGCCGCGCCACACGCTGGAGCACCAGGCCGGCGGCGAGCAGCAGAAGCCAGATTTCCTCGTGGCCCTCGAACACGGCCTGCCCCCAGCGGGCGGCCTCGGCATCGGCATCGACCGCCTCTGCCTGATGCTCCCAGGAAAGCATCCGCGACGTGATTCCGTTTCCGCAGTTGAAGCCGAAGTGACAGCACGCTTGAAACCCGCATCGCTCCTCGCGATAGTGCGTCCATGAGTGCAGCAGAAGCCACGGCGGAAGTTTTCGTCACCGCGTTCAAGTCCTTGAAGCCGCGCCAGCGCGAGGCCGTGCTGGAACGGATGCTGGAAGACGAGGGTATTTCCGCTGACATCGCTGACACGCTGGCTTTGGAAGCGCGCCGCCATCAGCCGCGCCAGCCCTTCCGGCAGGTGCTGAAAGAACTCGGCATCAAGGCGTGAACTGGCAGATTGAAATCGCCCGCGATGCCCGCAAGGAACTCGCCAGCCTTCATTCGCAGATGCAGATTCGGATTTCCAAGGCCATCCTCGCGCTTGAGAACAACCCCTTCCCGAACGGCTGCAAAAAGCTTAAGAACCGCGACGGCTACCGTATTCGCGTCGGTGACTATCGGGTGCTGTATTTCATGGACACGAAATTGAAACGGATTGTCATCGGCAGCATCGGTCATCGCCGAGAAGTTTATCGCGACTGACCGCCTCTACGGCGAAGGCCAAGAGAAGCTGCTGCGGGTGGTGGTTGAAGAAACGGAAGCTGAAATTGTGGCGGTGACGGTTTATCCTGTTTCGCAGGTCAAACGATATTGGAAGGAAGCACCATGAAGCTCACATACGACAAAGAGACCGACACGCTGTTGATTGTGCTGAAGAGCAGCGCGATCACGGGGACCGAAGAGGTGCGCCCCGGCGTGCTGGCGGACTTGGATGAGAGCGGCGCGTTGGTGAGCATGGAAGTCCTCAATGCCTCTCGCAAAGTGGAGACCTTGAACGATTTGCTCGCGAGCCACTTGCCGGTTGAATTGGAAGTGGCGTGACCAGCCCGTAGCCGAAGGAACTCGTGCCGCTGGCCAAGCTCTCGCCCGACGACCCGGCCACGGTGGAAGTCTTCGAGTGCTGCATCAACGGGCAGGAGATTGCGCCCGGCTACACCGAGCAGAATGATCCCATCGCGCCGCGCCACACGCTGGAGCACCAGGCCGGCGGCGAGCAGCAGAAGCCAGATTTCCTCGTCGCCCTCGAACACGGCCTGCCCCCAGCGGGCGGCCTCGGCTTCGCGCCGGTCGGGCCGCCGTGGTGGAGACGCACCCTCACCGCGCGGGCTTCCATGTCGCGACCGCCGATGACGTCGTAACGCAGATTGGCAATCTGCCGTATCGCCGACTGGCAGTCGGCAGGGCGTCGCCAGACAGAACGCGCAAAAAATATCCCACGACCTCCGGCGCAGCACCGCCCCGCAGATTGGCAATCTGCGACACGGCAGACTGCCAGTCTGCGCTACTGCGTTGGAAATCATCGCCCCCGCTCGCGATTTATAGGAGTTGAACGGCGTCGCGCTGAAATCCGCATCCACGCGCACCATGTTCGCGCGCAGTTCGGCCACGATGAACTGGGCGTAGTTGATCAACGCTTCGTCGTCGTTGAGCGTGATCACGCGCACCTGATCCGGCGCGAGCCAGAGCGGCCATCTTGGCCCTGTTGAGAGTTGCTCAAAAGTTGGCTTCCTCACGAGTTGACTTGCCAACTTGACCTTGGAGACAAAAGAATGGATTATTGGCGAATGAACTGCGAGAAATTAAAATCAGGAGCATTGTTATGAATGTGATTCTTACACACAAGCTGCGCCGACTTGGGATAACTGTCTTGCTCGTGTGGGCAACTGTTTATCCGTTAACCAGTCGGGGTGAAATTTATACGACAGTGGATAATCGCGGTCACTGTCAGCACGACTACGCCGCATCAGCTAACCCATTTACATGGACTACCGAGAGTATAGCGCCATACCACGGACCAAGAAGCGACGGCTGGAATGTCTATACTGTAGATTACAATCTTATAGGTAATGGTCTTTTTGGTGGCATTCAACTTTGCTCGGAGTCTGTCACGATCATTTGGCGAAATAATCCAAGGCAAAACCACGAACGAGTTGACCGGATTAAAAGGAAAATAACCATACAAAACTTGTTCAACAAATACGACCCCAACAGCGACGAATACCAATACAGATACAGACCGAGACCGCAGCCTAAGGAAAATAAAAACTTGTTTAGAATAAAAACCCCTTCGGCGGTGGTGGGGACTCGATGTTCACTAGACAAGAAGTTCATCGGTATTGACCTGATTGAAGCTTCACCGGATGGGGCACTGCTTGATTTCACGCTCACCCAATCGAATATCCTCGCAGGCGAGGTTATTCACATGATGATCGAAGCTAAAGGCGATGAAGATTGGATTGAGTTGGCAGCCAACGGAACGAACTTTATGTGTCTCCCACTCGCCGATTTTGACGTGGGCGAGTATTATGAAATTGACGTGCCGTCCGAGTTGCTGGTGGTGGGAAAAAACACTTACAGCTATTTCCTGAACAGCACCGGCGCGGTAAACTCAACCATCTTCTTCCCGCTCGGCGTGCCGGCGGATGAGCCTCCAACCATTGGCGCATTTACCATCACGAACTCAAACTTTGCCCTGCAACTGACCAACTTGGTGTATGGCCTCGACTATGCCATCGAGCAGTCCGTCGCGCTCGCAACCACCAACTGGCAGTCGGTGGCAACCTTTACCGCAACCAATGATTTTCACTCCCTCAGCGTGCCGATGACAAATGCGGCAATGTTCTATCGCGCCGCAATTTCACCGCCGTAGCTTCCGACATCGCCAAGTGTAGCTCACGCCCTTCTCTCCCAAATACTCGCCAAAATATCCGCCACGACCTCCGCCTTCGGCTTCGCGCCTTGCGGGCCGCCGTGGTGGAGACGCACGCTCACCGCGCCATTCATACAAAGAAGCCTCCGAAGACCGGCGGTATTTCCCGAGCCACGCAACGCAGGCTGGTCTGGCGCTGGCGCAAGGCGGCATCCAGCCGTTCCGCCGGCTCTTCCGAGACGAGGACTTCCTCAATCAATTCGCGGTGCGCTTGAAAGCGTTCACGATACGGATGGCGCTGATCCATCCAATGGGCCAGAAGACGGGCGCGCATCTCCGGCAAACGCCACATGCGGCGTCCGTAAACAAAACGGGCCACGTCATCCCAATTCGGGTAGTCGCCCCAGACACTTCGGACGTTTTCTGTGTTTGTCTGCATGATCCCCACTATGGCAGAGCGAGGCGCTCGGCCCAAGCGGCATGTGCGCGATCCCTTGGCTCGTTTCGCTTGCGCTTGGGCACCAGCAGATCCGCCACTGCGGGGACAACCACGAGCAGGTGGCCATACTGCTTGCGGACCGACGTGGTGCAGACGCACGCTCACCGCGTCGGCTTCCGTGTCACGACCGCCGATGACGACTGTAGCCGACGACGTGAGGAGGCGGGAAGCTTCCTGAACGTTCCGCGTTGGCACTCTCCGCCTTGAACGGCGTCGCGCTGTAATCGGCATCCACTCGCACCATGTTCGCGCGCAGTTCGGCCACGACGGGCTTGGCGTAGTTGATCAACGCCTCGTCGTCGTTGAGCGTGATGACGAGCACCTGATCCGGCGCGAGCCAGAGCGGGAAGTTGCCCGCGTAATGCTCGATGAGGAAACCGATGAACCGCTCGTGCGTGCCGAGCGGCGCGCGATGGATGCACAACGGCGTCTTGTTCGTGTTGTCTTTGTCGCGGTAGGTCAGGCCGAACTTGGCGGGAACGGCGAAGTCCACCTGGTTGGTGGCGATGGTGAATTCGCGGCCGATGGCGCTCCACACCTGCACGTCAATCTTCGGCCCGTAGAACGCCGCCTCGTTGGCCACCTCCACATAGTTGATGCCCGATTCGATCAACACCTGGCGCGTCTGGTGACAACGTGGTTCAACTTGGGCAAAACTTTTCAAATTCAACTCGCGTAAAAAGTTTCTGCGAACTCCGCTCAAATCAATCTGCACTCTCGGCCGCTTGGCGCAATGCAAGGAACGCTTCCTTCAACGCCTGACTGACCGCGCTGTCCGCTTCTTGAAGAACAAGAACTTGGTATTGGTCGAGAAAATCCTTCCGCAGACGATGAAACAGATGCAGGAAGTGCCGCAGGAATCCGATGCAATCCAGAATCGCGATTTCAACGCCACCCGTTTCGTCATACTTCGAGCGGGCATATTCGCGGATGTCGTCTGCGACCGACTCGGTTGAAATGAAGATGTAGTTTTGAACGTGCTTTCCTTGGGCGGCAATTTTCTGGAGCGCACGGTCAATGTCGCTACGCTGCACCGCCTTGTTCTTCATCTCATAGCTCGTCACCACTTTGTCCTCGCCGAGCAGCGTGATTTGAACGTCGCCCACCGCTCCGGTCTGTTCATCGGCGGCGTTGTGAGCGGTGAGATTGAGCACACGCTCGCCGAGTCGCGTTTTTGCCGATTCGTAAGCGGCAGCAACAATCAAGACCAGCAGACGACTCGAACCTTTGCAGCGCAGATGCTGCTCAATCAGATTCACAGTGTCTTCGGATGAGAGCGGAAGCGCACCAACGACACGACCGACGCCCGAGAGCAAAGTCTTCAGTCGAACTTTCCGCGCATCACGTTCGAGCAGCAACAATCGAATGGACTCATCCAAGACATCCTTGGCCGAGACTCGACCAGCCCGCACATCGTCCAAAAGCTCCAAAGCATCGTGATACATCACCATCGGACGCCCCACCAAAACAACTTTGATTGTCAGCGTTTGGTCCATGTTCCGCAGCGTCGGCGTGAGAAACGCGGTGGTGGAATTGCAGGGAAGATTGTGGCGCGTGATGAAGTCGCCGATGAATTGCTCGTCGTAACTGCGGCCAGAGAAACAATCCTTGCTACCAATTTTCGTGTAGGGCTTGCGTGGGTCAATTTCCGGGCGATGTGCTTTCGCCAACATACAAGCCAAGATTAGCCGCACGCCCGCGCGATTACTCGGACAGTTGACGACCGAAACGACACGCGCGGCGATTTCCTCGTCGTGAATAAACGAATGGCCGAGATTCTTTTGAGCGCGCTTTAGCGCAGCCTCAAGCAGTGGCGAACAGTTCTCCATGGGATTTGCCGTTGCGTTTGATTTTTTGTGGGTTGTAATTTGTCCAGAGAATCTCCACGCGCTTGTCTTTCGTCGAATGGTTCGTGCGTTCTGGTGAAACCGTCTTGTGCCATTTCGGAGCAGGATAAAGCTGGTCAAGGATTCCAGCCTGATAATTCGAGAAAGCCACCATGCCTTGAACCGCGTTAAGAACTTCCGCGAGTTCCTTGTGCTGCGCGTCGGTCATTTCAAATCCGTAAGCCTTCGAGTCGCCGCGCGTCGAGTGGACATAAGGCGGGTCGCAGTAAAATAGCGTGACCGGTGAATCGTAGAGGCGAATGATATTCGCAGCGGGACGGTTTTCGATTTGAACGCGGAGCAACCGTTCCGCCACCGCAGGCAAATCTTTTACTGATCCAAGCCACCGGCTGATGACACCGCTCATGCCGGCGCGGCTTGTGTTCTTACAGTTGGCCCAACGACCGATGGTAGCAGTCTGCGCCAGTCCCGTTCGGACTTGCCGGGCGCGAACAAAAAAACGGCGGGCACGCTCCAAAGCTGTCAAATCGGGGCTGACTTCACAGGCAATCGCAAATTCTTCGCGCGCGAACGGAGTCAAACCGATGGCCTCAATCAGCCGTTGCTTTTCCTCGCGGAGAACGCGGAAGAAATTTACCACTTCGCCGTCGAGATCGTTGAACGTTTCCACTGGCGACGGCTCGCGATTGAGCAGCACCGCACCCGACCCGGCGAACGGCTCGCAATAATGATGACAATCGGGAAGCAACGGCAGCAGCCAGTCGAGATGCGAGAACTTTCCGCCATACCAGCCGAACGGAATAAGTTTTTTTCTTTCCGTGAGACGAGCGACAGGTGGCGGCACTGTCCGTCCGTGCCGCAAAACATCACCATTGACGCGATACGGCGGCGCGTCTTCGCGCAAAACCATTGCCTCCGCCTTTTGCTTGGGGCGACTACGAGACGGGCGAACTTGCTTTCGCATTGTTGGAGTTTTTTTCATGTCACACTTCATCGGGCAAATCTTGGTCGGTTTTGCACTGGGGCGTGCGTTCGTGCCAAACTTTTTGCAGCAACTTTTCTTGCACATCCATGACAAGTTCGAGTTCAAGGCCGATGTCCTGGTAATTTTGCACCAGAACCACACCGCCACGACTGGTTAGCATAACCGGATGCCGCACTCCGTTGTGCATCCACGGGATCGTAACGTTTGAAAGATCGGCAACCTGCTGCAAGTTCTTGAACAAGCTATCATCTTGAATTTGATTTCCCGACAGTCCCACCGATTGCACTCGGCTTGACGCGCCACGAAACCACGCTCCGAGATATTCGCTGTTTAATTTTAAGACCGCGCCGAAGTCGAGTTCGACCTCAATCAATTCGATGCCACAAAGTTTAGCTTTGAGAAGACCGAGAACGCCACTGCACACTTTTTTCGGCGCTTGAAAAATCATGAGATTGCGGCCTTTGTGAAAATATGCGGGGAAATCTACTGGTTGCAGGTATTCGATGAATTGAATTTTTTCACGCTTTGAGCCGACAAGCGTTTTGATAAAGCCGACTGTTTGATGGCGGATTTCACTCTTAATTCGTAAGAGGTCGAGATCACCCTCGTAATTTTCAGCCTCGACGGTGATTACTGTATCCACGTCTTCGTTTTCACCTGAAAACGTCATTTGCACTTGATTCCTCAGAGACTTCCCCACGGCAGGCTTCTGGAAATCCTTCACCAGATAGAATTGGAAAGGTTTCATGTATTCCTTTCAACAGGCAGAGCTTTTAAGCTCACGACAGTCCTCAAAGCTTCAAAAAGGTCAGGCAGGTTTTGGCTTTCAATGTTGACGTGATTTTTCCCCGCCTCGACGCGGCACGACGAGTTGGCGTCCAGACGAAAAGTGACTTGAAAATTTTGAAGCATTTCAGGTTGCACCCGATTCACAAACAGCCCGTAGTAAGGATTTTTGTCCCGCTCGTCAAAGCTCACCACAAGCCCGCACTGCACCGCGTTTGGTTTGGCCAACCGTGCAACATTGTCGGCAAGACTCGCCAACCGTTTTCGGAAATGGTCGTAGAGATGCGAAGGCACAATCAGTTTTTGCTCGAAATCCATGTATAGACGCTGCTCGTCCAGGCGAAACCGAATGACGAAAAGCTCGTCGAGCGCAACGCTCAGAGTCGTCGGCGTCATTTCCCGGCGTTGAGGCACACCATGCTTGCCATCGGCAAGCATCTGCCAGATTTCGTCAAGAAGAGTTGCACGAACTGACCCAGAATCGAGTGTCATAGCGACGTGCGGTTGCCAATATGTGTGAGTGCGAGCGAGCCGCAGCCGTATTCGATTCACAAACAGATGAAACGCAAGATTCCGGTGATAGAGGAAATTCAAAGCAGTTGTGTAAACGGCAAAGGCGACGGAAAAAACCGACACAACACCGGGGTAGCGACTCTGCGAATGGAGGATCACATCATTAAGTGAAACGCCACCCCACAAAAGGAAGGCGATCACTGCGACGTGGGCGATGATGATCCAAAAGATTTTCATCTGTGCATTCCGCTACGTTTCATAAACCATAAATTTGAGGCGTGAGCAATGATTTCCATTTCACGCTTTGGCGTAAAGCTCGTTTCCCTTCTCGGCAAACTCTTTGGATTTTTCTTGGAAAAATTTCACGCCCGCCGCTCTTTGATGCCCGCCAGAATATCCGCCACGACCTCCCCCTTCGGCTTCGCGCCTTGCGGGCCGCCGTGATGGAGTCGCACGCTCACCGCGCCGGCTTCCATGTCGCGCCCGCCGATGACCAGCATCGTGTGGACGCGCAATTGTTCCGCGTTGGAAATCTTCGCCTTGAACGGCGTGGCGCTGAAATCCGAGTCCACGCGCACCATGTTCGCGCGCAGTTCGGCCACGATGGGCTTGGCGTAGTTGATCAACGCTTCGTCGTCGTTGAGCGTGATGACGCGCACCTGATCCGGCGCGAGCCAGAGCGGGAAGTTGCCCGCGTAATGCTCGATGAGAAAGCCGATGAACCGCTCGTGCGTGCCGAGCGGCGCGCGATGGATGCACAACGGCGTCTTGTTCGAGTTGTCCTTGTCGCGGTAGGTCAGGCCGAACTTGGCGGGCACGGCGAAGTCCACCTGGTTCGTGGCGATGGTGAACTCGCGCCCGATGGCGCTCCACACCTGGACGTCAATCTTCGGCCCGTAAAACGCCGCCTCGTTGGCGACCTCCACGTAGTTGATGCCCGATTCGATCAACACCTTGCGCACCATGTCCTCGGTTTTCTTCCACAACTCCGGTTCGTTGACGTATTTCTTGCCAAGTCCTTCCGCCGCGTGCGTGCTGAAGCGCATCTGATATTTTTCCAGGCCGAAGATTTTGAAATACTTCAGATACATGTCGTTCACGGCGCGGAACTCGTCGGCGAACTGCTCCTCGGTGCAATAGATGTGGGCGTCGTTCATG
>JANOQV010000084.1:0-54619 GCA_031414955.1 Pedosphaera sp.
TGCCGCTTCAAGCGGGCCGGACAATTTTGGACGCGGCCCGGCTTGCGCGCTCTGCTCGCCCTCGACGAAGCCCGCCGCAACCACCATTGGGATCAACTCTGGCAACCCGCCTAATTAAGAACGGTGTACGGATGCACCCCCTCGCACGCATCACGACCGTCCCCGTGGAACTCCGGCCGCTCTCGCTCTCGCTCTCCGCGACCTTTCCACTGGCCAGGGTCGCCGGTGAGAACGTGCGTCTGCGACTGCGCCACGGCCGGCAGGCCAGCTACGGGTTCGTAATGGAAATCATCTCCGACGACTTCGTGGTTCCCTTCGCGACGAACCTTGTTTTCAGTTCGCTCCAGCCGGGTCGCTATCAGTTGGAAGTGCGCATACCCGGTGCGGCTTTCTGGCAGTCGGAGCACATCAACCACGGCGGGAACGGTGCCCAAGTCACCGCGCGGCTCGAATCAGGCGCGGACCTGAAATATCAAGTCAACCCGCCGGGCGGCCCGTCGCTCTCCGTCCGCCCGACCGTCGAAGTGCTTCAGAACGGCAAACTGTTACCGAGCCATATCTACGCTGACTGGTTCACCAACGCCTATCGCAGTCTGGTGCCCGGCCATTACACCTTACGCGTGCTTTCGCGGGCCGAACAAACCCGGAAGTCATACGGCACCGATGCCCTCATTCCCGCCGCCTACAACTATCGCGGAGCAGAGCGTTCGTTCACGATTTCCGAGAACTCCCCCAACACCATCGACCTTGGCACCATTGAACTTCAAGCCGGGCCGTAACCTCGCCCGGCACTTTGGACAATGGCGATTTCCGTCACCAGCAACCCGCGCCACGCGTCACCTTCCCCGAGACCGTCGATGACTATGAAAACAACTCTCGTCCTGCTGCACGCCGTGGTGGCCCTGACCTGGCCGGCCCTCGCCCAACAGACCGCGAAGCCCAAGGAGGCCGCTCCCAAGGCTGCGGCAGAAAAGCCCAAACTCACGTCCGCCGAACTCGAAGCCAAGTTCATCGCCACCCTGAGCAAGGCCACCATGACGGGCCGCTGGTGCCTGATCCAGGACGGTGCCCTCACGCCCGAGAAGGAGGAGAAATACACCATCCTCGGCGCGAAGAAACTCGAAGGCGACTCCTGGGTGATCGGCACCAAGATGAATTACGGAGGCCGGGAGATCATCGCGCCCATCCCGGTGAAAGTGCAATGGGCCGGCGACACCCCCGTCATCATCGTGGACAAGATGACCGTGCCCGGCGGCGGCACCTACTCCGCGCGCGTGCTGATCTATGAAAACACCTACGCCGGCACCTGGAGCGGGGGCAGCAAAGTCGGCCTGCTCAGCGGCATGATCACGAACCAGCAGGAATAAGGACCGCAACTGGACACAGGCTCTGCGGGCGGGCCTGACCAGGAACCGGCGGAGCGAGGGCAGACCGTCCTCCGCGCCCGCCCGAAAAAGAAAACGGGGCGTTCCACAGCGGAACGCCCCGGAAGAATTTTGGTGGAGACGGTTACTTCTTCACTTCGACCGTCAGCAACTCCACCTCGAAGACGAGCGTGCTGTTCGGACCGATCTTCGGGCTGGGGCTTTGTTCGCCATAGGCCAGCTTGCCGGGAATGACAAATTGGAACTTGTCGCCTTCCTTCATCAATTGCAGCCCCTCGGTCCAGCCGGGAATGACCCCGTTCAGCGGGAAAGAAATCGGCTCGCCGCGATCGACCGAACTGTCGAAGACCGAGCCGTCGATGAGCGTGCCATGATAATGCACCTTCACCGTGTCGGTGGCCTTGGGCGACTTGCCCTTGCCGTCGCCGGGTTTGAGGACGCGGTACTGCAAGCCGCTGGCCGTGGTCTTCACGCCTTCCTTCTTGGCGTTGGTGGCGAGAAACATCTCGCCGTCCTTCGTGTTCTTATCGCCCGCTCCCTTTTCCTTGGCTTCCATCTTGGCCATGAGTTGGGTGCGAAAATCATTCAACACCTGCTTGGACTCAGCGTCGGTGAGCTGGGGCTTGGCCGCGAAAGCGTCGGCAATGCCGGCCGCGAGCGCCTTGGCATCGAGATCAATCTCCTGGCGCTTGAGGTTGCCACCGATGTCGAGGCCGATGGCGTAACTGGCGCGTTGCTTGGGTTCTTTGAGGTCCAATTTGTCCTGAGCTTGAACGCCCAGAACGAGCAGGCTTCCCAAAGCGAGGTTCGTAATAATCTTTGCAGTCATGTTTTGTAATTTGGCCCTGAACAACGTGTGCAAAGCCGGCACGGATGCTCCGGCACGGAACATCCCAGGTCAAGACCTGTGGCGGGCCGGCCCAGGGCAGACGCCTCTAATTTCGCGGCGTTTCGCACGAAAACCCAAATCCCAAATCCCAAATAAATTCCAACGGCTCAAATTCCAAAACCAGGCGTTCGCACTCCCATGGGAGTTTGGAATGGAGAGCTTATTTGGGATTTGGATTTTGGGTTTTAGCCCGCGGAACCAAACATTTTGATGCGTCTGCCCTGCGGGCCGGCAGCGGTGCCGGTTGCCTGCCAGCGGAGCGACAAGCCAGGCTCGGCCGGCGGCGGGATCGTCTCCGATCGGGCCGGACGATGCTCGGTGCTCCAAACTGACCGAGGACCAGCCAGCCTTCGGGGGCATTGGGAAGACGCTGAAATCATTTACCGCGCCGGGGCGAAGGCCACGAAGGCAAAACCGATCAGCCCGCCTGCGCTCCCATTCTCCCTTCGCGGGACAATTCAGTGGTCACGCGACGGCACCGCAAAATTCTCGCCCGTGGGCCGCGCCGCTGCTTACTGTCCGCGCGCGATGAATCACATCCGGCGCGCGCTGCAATTTTTCCGTCCCGACTCGGGACGCATCGCCATCGTGCTCGTGCTCAGCCTGGCCAGCATTGCGGGCAATGTGCTCAAACCCTGGCCCGTGGCCCTCATCCTGGATGGTGTGCTCCAGGGAAAATCATTTCCCCAATGGCTGCTCAAGGCGAGCGGCGGTCAAACCAGCCCGGCTTGGTGGATTGCCGCCCTCACGCTCGGCCTTTTCGCCATCCATGCCTCGCAAGGTTTGCTCTCGGCGGCGCAAAACTTTGTCGCCATCCAGATCGGACTGGGCGGACTGCGCCGCGTGCGCAGCCTCGTCTTCGCCACCTTGCAGCGGCTCTCGTTGCGCTTTCATCAGAGCGCGCGCGTCGGCGACCTCATCTTTCGCGCTTCTTGGGACACCTACTCGTTCCAGACCTTGTTCCAACAAGGGGCGCTCACGGCGCTGAACGCCGCCCTCTCCCTCATCCTGATGGTGGCGTTCATGTGGCCGATGAACCACCAACTGACCCTCATCGCCCTCGGCACCATGCCGCTCATCATCGCCATCATCCGCCTGGTCGGCCCGAAGATGCAGGCGCGCGGCGCGGCGGCGCAACAGGCCGACAGCCAGGTGACTTCGCTGGTGCAACAGAACATCGGCGCATTGCCCCTCATTCAGAGTTACACCCGCGAGGAGGAACAGCAGCGCGTCTTCGACGAGCAAGCCGCCGTGGCGCAAAAGCGCCGGCTTTCGCAGCACGCTTGGGAACTGCTCTACTGGCTTGGCATCTCGCTCGTCTTCGCGGCGGGTACGGCGGCCATTGTCTGGGTGGGCAGCCACGAGGTGCTGGCCCAACGGTTGACCGTCGGCGGCCTGATCGTCTTCCTCGCCTATCTGGGCCAGATGTATGAGCCGCTCAACCAGCTTTCGCACGTTGGTGCCACCACCGCCACGGCCCTCGCGGCGACGGCCCGGGTGTTTGAAGTCATCGACACGCCGGAGGAGGTGCGCGACGCGGCGGACGCAAGACGGGTCCAAGGTCCAAGGTCCAAAGTCCAAGGTCAGGGAGTCTTGGTCGCCTCGGGGCGGTTTGCGTTCGAGGGTGTCTCGTTTGGTTATGAGCAGGATCGCCCGGTGCTGCATGACGTCAGCTTCGAGTTGCAGCCGGGCGAATGCTGCGCGGTCATCGGGCCAAGCGGGGCCGGCAAATCCACGCTCATGAATCTGGTGCCGCGCTTCTTCGATCCCGACGGCGGCACGGTCCAGCTTGAAGGCGTGGACCTGCGCGGCTTGCGCCTGAAAGATTTGCGCGCCCAGATTGCCGTGGTCTTGCAGGAACCGATTCTGCTCCCGGCCACCATTGCCGAGAACATCGCTTTCGGAAAACCCGGCGCCACGCCGGTGGAGATCGAGGCGGCGGCCCGCGCGGCCAACGCCCACCAGTTCATCGCCCGTTTGCCCCAGCAGTACCAGACCATGGTCGGCGAGGGAGCGGCGCGATTGAGCGTGGGCGAGCGCCAGCGCGTCAACATCGCCCGCGCCTTCCTCAAGGATGCGCCCATCCTGCTGCTCGATGAGCCGACCAGCGCGCTCGACGCCGAGAGCGAGGCCCAGGTGGTCGCCAGCATTTTCGACCTGATGCGCGGTCGAACCACCCTGATGGTGGCGCATCGCCTGAGCACCATTCGCCGCGTGAACAAAGTGGTGGTGATGGAAGCCGGGCGCGTGACCGAGTGCGGCTCGCCGGAGGAACTTCTCGGACGCGGGGGCTACTTCGCGCGAGTCGCCAGCGGACAAATCGCGCTGACGTAAGGTGCCGCCGGCGTGGCCCGGGCGGTGGCGTCTTCAGACCGGTTTCGACAGCGGGACAGGGGCGGCCCGTCGGCGGTTGAACGCCACGGCGTCCCCATACTTCACTCCGTGGCCGCCAAAGATATCGAGCGCCGAGCCAATGGTCAGATCGATGCGGCCCCGTCCGACTCGAGTCACTTCCTCCAAGTCGGCCAACGACTTCGCGCCGCCCGCGTAGGTCGTCGGCAAAGGCGTCCACTGGGCCAGCTTCCCGACCAATTCATGATCGATGCCGCGACACAAGCCCTCCACATCGGCGGCGTGAATCAGAAATTCATCGCAGCAAGCGGCAAGTTTGTTGAGCAACTCCGGCAAAATCTTCTCGGCGGTGAATTTCTGCCATCGATCCGTGACCACGAAATAATCGCCGGCGCGCTGGCGGCAGCTCAGGTCGAGTACCAGGCGTTGCCGGCCAATGGCGGCGACCAGTTGCGCGAGCCGGTCCCAGTCCACGCGCCCTTCGCGAAACACCCAGGAAGTGACGATGACGTGCGAGGCACCGGCCTCGAGCCAGCGCCGCGCGTTATCGAGATTCACGCCTCCCCCGAGCTGAAGCCCGCCTGGATAAGCGGCCAGTGCCGCGCGGGCCGCCGCATCATTGCCTGCGCCAAGCAAAATGACGTGGCCACCGGACAAGCTGTCGCGACGATAAAGGTCGGCAAACCACGCCGCGGATTTCTCGGAGACAAAATTTGTGCGCAAGCCCGCGCCGCTCTCGTTCAGCGTGCCGCCGACGATTTGCTTCACCTGGCCTTCATGCAGATCAATGCAGGGACGAAACACGCGCTAAGAGTAGAGGAACTGCCCCGCGAAGCAACGGCGCGGTGCGCGCCACGCCCGGCGCTTCCGGGTTTCAGAGCACGAGCCGCAAGCGAAACGGCCTCTCCTTCACCGTCCTGGCCATCCAGGCAGAGCCAGGGCGGACGGTGGCTTACCACTCGGCGGGCGCGTAAACTTCTCGCCGAACTTGGTGAAGCCGTTCACAAAGCCGCCGTGATGCAGGAAGAACTGGCCGTTCTCCACGCCCATGAAACGGTCGAGGCGATCCGCGCGACCCGTGCCGTCGTGGCTGAAACTCGAGGTCGTGACTTCGTGCCACGCGCCAGTGTCGGTGCGGAGCCATTGATTGCCGTAGAGCGCCTTGCGCGGCAGATGGCCGCGGCTGCCGCCGAAATCTTCGCTGAACGAGTAGAGTCCGCGCAGCCAGCCGCCATCCTTGGGCGCGCGCCACGAGGAGATGAGCATCCACTGCTGCTGCTCGGGATGAAACCAGTAGCCGGAGAAGATCGTGAACGTCTCGTTCGTCGGTTGCGCGGTGACGATGAACTTCTGCTTCTCGCCGGTCTTCCAGTTGTATTTCAAATGGCTGTGGCCGCCGGTGCCTTCGTTGCCGAAGTCGCCCGAGTTCACGCCTTCACCCTTGCCCATGAGGATGACGCGATTGGTGTCCGCGACCTTTGTGCGGGCCACCGACTCGTTGCCGCTGTCCCAGACACTGAAGATGATGCGGCGCTCGGTCTTGCTGTTGACCTGCATGCCGAAGTAACCGCGATGCCAGCCGCAGGCCATGTAGTAGGTCGGGATGGTGTCCTCAATGCCGGTCATCTCGCAGTAGAACGCGGCGACGTTGGTGCCCTTGGGCGACGGATAGCTCAGATGAACGGAGGCGGCATTGCGGCGCGACTTGTAGTTGAAGTGCGCGGTGTTCGTGGTCACGCCATCGAGCAGGAGCGCGGAGAGATCGCCGAAGGGCTTCCCAACTTCACTCAACGAGTCCAACGCGAAACGCTGGTAACCCGGTTCCTTGATGGTGAACTTCCCAAAGCGCGCGCTGACGAGGTTCGTGCCCGCGCCTTTGACTTCCGCCTCGCGCGACTGCCCTGCGACGGTGAGGCGCAGCTTGGAAGTCGCGTTCGTCGGCAGGCGCAATTCCACCGCCGCTTCAATGGTGGTCGCCGCTTTGATGTCGCCGAACCAGCTCACCTTGATGGCCGGATCACGCCAGCCCGTCACGCCGGAGTTTTGGGAGAAGCGCGCGCCGTTCGCATCCGGGTCGGTGTAGGCGGTGAAGGCGGGCACACGCAACGGTTCCGCCGCCACCACCGACAGCGCGGCGCAGGCGAGTGAACAAAGAATCAAGGGTTTCAATCTCATGGTGGATTCGAGTCGGTCACAGTCAGTGCAACGTGGAAAAGGAACTGAGACAGGAAAATGGACGACAGGAAAATGAAGAGAAAAACTTCTTCCCATTTTCCTGTCTCAATTCCCCGTTCACTGCGCGGCCTTTCGCGTGAAGGCCAGCGGCTTCTCGTGCCCTGTGCAGGTGACGCGCAGCGTGTCGCCATCCGCTTCAAACTTTGTCGCGGCTTCGAGCGCTTTGAGGAATTTCATCTCCAGCGCCATCAACTCAGGCGGCCCGGCCATCTTCGTGGACATGAACGGGCCGGTCTGAATTTTTTCGTTGCTGCCGCGCGCGCGTCCGTTGAAGCGGTTCACGCCCGCGTTCCCGGACAGCGCGCCATCGCTGCCGATGCTGAGGCTTGCGCGGGAATTGGCGGGCACCGGCGTGCCACACAAATCCTTCAGCGCCCACTCGCTCCCGGCCAGCGCCTTCAGCGAAGGAGGGACATTCGTGTCCGCGTTCGCGCCGCCGGTGTTGGCGGCGGGACGCGCGTTGCGATTCAACACTGCGAGGGCAGGAGCGATGTCCGCCGTGCCGTCCTTCGCCACGAGGTAGGGATAACGATACGGCGTCGCCGACAAGAAGCCGGACGCCTGTCCGTTCGCCTGCAAATAAACCACGCGCAGTTCGCCGGTCTTGCCCGGCGCGAGCGCCTGGCAGTCGAGCGTGAATTTTCCGCTCTGATCCGGAACGGCGGTCGTAGTCGTGGCGTCGTAGTCGCTGCCGCCCGACGGATCCATGTAGGCGATGACGGCATAGACCGGCGGCTCGTTCGGCGCGGTGGTGACGCGACCGGAAAACTCGAAACCTTTTCCCTTCGGCTGAATCGCCAACTGCTCCGGCTTCGCCGAGCGCGGCAAGTTGATGCCCTTCGCCGAACCGCTGAACATCGGATGCGCCGCCAGCCGCAGCGCGTGCGCGAGCGTGAGGAACGATCCTTTGCTCTCGCCGCGCAATTGTTCGCCGTAGGTGCGGTTGCCGCTGCCCATGAGCGCGGTGCCGAACGCCGCACGCTCATCCGCACGCTCCTTGTTGTGCGGCAGACCGAGCGAGTGGCCGAGTTCATGGCACGCGCCACCGATGAAGATGCTGCTGTAGCGCCCGAGCGAAATGTTCCCGTACTGCCCGTCGCGCACGTTCTTCCCTTTCTCCTCCAAGAACGCGAGGTCGAGAATCAACGAGTCCACCTGCCACGCCGTGCCGCCGCGATGCGTGCCGCTCGCGTAATAGGGACTGTTCTGCGAGATGGTGCGTTTCTCCGCGTCCCAGTTTGACATGTTGCAGAAGATCACGATGAGTGCCTCGGCGGGATTCAGCCCGGCGGCTTCGAGCGCGGGCAGGCACTCCTTGCGAATCGCGCTGCCGCTGGGCGTGGAATAGTTCGTGTAATCGTTCAGCCCGCGCACCAGATGCACCCGCAACAATCCGTCGTCCATCAGATCCAGACCAATGGTGCGCGGGCCGAAGCCGATCCGCTCCATCTCCCGTGCGTAGAATTTCTGGATGTCCACAAAGATGGCCGAGAGCCGTTCGCGATAACGCGGAGCCGGCTCGCGATCCTTCGGCGCCCAGAGCACGAGATGAACTTTCTTCTTCGCCGGCTCGGGGTTCGCGGCCAGCCACGGATCGAGAATCGCGCGCGCAGCGGCGACCTTGGGCGCGATCTCGGCGCGGGCGGAATTGGTGGCGTCGGCGGAGTGAAGTTGAAATCCAATCAGCAGCGTCAAGGCGAGCTGCGCGAGAAGCCCGGAGGGCTTCAAAGTGAATAGCCCCGCGTTGGCGAGGCACGAGCCTACCCGGGGATCACGGCCCCGGAATTCGGCCAACCCCGGATGGGGTTGAACCCGGCGGCTCACATCACACGATTCAACCCCTCCGGGGTTGCGACGCTTGTCGGACTTGATTCCCCGGTTGCACCGCGAGCTATTCAAATAGAAGCCCTCCGGTCTTCCGGCCTCGGCACGTTCAAAATTCATCGGTGAAATATTCATGGCTTCCTTCTTTCGTCCTTCCCCATTTCTTCCAACACCGGCAGCGACAGCTTCAATCGGATGCCCGCCAGTCGCAGCGCGAGAATCAGTCCCGTGCAGACGATGGTGGCGGCAGGCTGATTCGGCGCGAAATGATTCCACACCACAAACACCACCGCGCCCGCCAACGCCGCCGTGGCGTAGAGATAAATTTGCGGGCGGAAAACCATCGGCACCTCGCCCGTGAGCACATCGCGCAGAATGCCGCCCGCCACGCCGGTGACTACGCCAAGCATCACCGCCACCGGCGCGGCGAATTCCAGCGCCACGCCCTTGCGCGTGCCGACGATGGTGAAGAGCGCGAGGGCGAAGGCGTCAGCGACGAGCAGGAAGCCGCGCGGCAGTTCGCGCGCACGCCGCACGAAGAACGTGACAAAGGTCGTGACCGTGGCGTTGAGCAGGAACGACGGCTCGCGAATCCACGCGACCGGCGTGTCGCCGCTCAGAAGATCGCGCACCGTCCCACCACCGAAGGAAGTCACCAGCGCCAGCACCAGCACGCCGAACAAGTCCACGCGCTTGCCCCGCGCTGCCAGCACGCCGGAGATGGCGGAGACGGTGATGCCGAAATGTTCGAGCCAGAGTTGCATCAAGGGGCAGGGGGCAAATTCCAAAATCCAAAGTCCAAATCCCAAATAAATTCCAAGCTCCAAGTTTCAAATCTCAAATTGCGGCCTGGCGACCCGGCGGCGAGCTCCTTGAAATTTGCAATTTGGAGCTTGTTTGAGATTTGGACTTTGGATTTTGGAATTTCCATGCTCTTCGGCAGCTACGGTTTGACGATTCTCAAGGAACTCTTCGCACGCGGAAGAACTGCACCGGCGGGTTCGTCGCGCTGGTCACGAATTGAAACACCCCGCCGCTCACGAGGTTGGTCGTGAGCGGGAACCACGCCGGCAGATTCGTCGAGCCTTCCACGGCGTAGGCCAGTCCGTTCACGTCCAGGAAGGAAATGCGGAGTTGCTCCGGCGAGAGCACTTCCAGATTCAGCAAGGGCGGCGGGCTGTTCACCGTCGTTTGCAGACCGGTGGAACTGAACTCCAGGTTGAAGCCGATGTCGCCGCTCGCGCCGTCAATCTGGTGAACCTCGGCGGCGAGGACGTTGGTGCCGACATGCAAAGCGCTGGCGTTGGTGGTGAACGTGAAGAAGGCCTGCTCGTTCGGCGCGCTCACCGTCGCGCTCGGGCGCGTCGCGTAGCCGATGGCTCCCGCCGGCATGTTATCGCGCACCACTTCCATGCCGTTGAGATAAACCGCCGCGCCATCGTCGCGCGAAAGTCGCACGGTCACGTTCGTGCCTGTGAAACCGGCGGGGACGACGAAGCTCGTTCGGAAGTAATAGGTCACGCGCGGCTGTCCGCGCAGCGTGGTGACTTCGCCATCGCCGCCGAAGCCGAGGCGCGCGACGCCGTTGCTCCAGGTCGCGTCGTTGAAGCCCACGTTCGTCCAGGTGTTCCCGATGCTCACTCCCTCGTCGTGGTATTTCCAAAGGCTGTTACTGGCGACCAGCGTGAGGTTCGTCACGAGAGGCGCGGCGACAACGTTGAAGAAGACTGGCGCGCTGGTGCTGGTGAGTCCGTGGTTGTCCGTCGCCACGGCTCGCAGCGTGTGCAGGCCGAGCGCGGGCGACGGGAACAGCCACGTCAGCAACGGGCCGTTGAGCAGACCAAGACTCGCTGCGCCATCGAACAACTCGACGGAGGCGACAAACTCATCGCCATCCGCCGCGCTCGCGTCGATGAAAAGCATCGGCGGATTCGTGACCGTGCCACCGGCGGTGAGCAAGGCGACGGCGGGTGAATTATTCGCGAGGATGTTCACCGCGACCGGCGCGCTGGTCACGGACTGGCCGAGCGAATTCTGCGCGACCGCCGTGAGCGTGTGCGCGCCCACGCTCGGTGCTGTCCACGCCACGCTTCCGCTCGCCGCCGCGACGGATCCGATGTTCACGCCGTCCGCGCGCACCACGATGTTCGTCACCACCCCGTTCGGCGTCATGGCGTGCGCGCTGACCGCGAGGATCGCGGGCCGCAACACACTCGTGCCCGGCGCAGGGTCGGTGATGACCGCGCTGAACGCCGGCGTGGTGAACGCGCCTTCCAGTTTCATCGCGAAGCCGAGGTCGCCGCTCGTGGCGTTCACCTGATGCACTTCCACGGCCAGCGTGTTCGTGCCTTCCACGAACACGGACGGCGGCAGGTTGGTGGGGAAGAACGTCTGCTCATCCGCCGCGTTCACGCCGGGCGTGGTGAACGTGACCGCGCCGGGATTCATGCTCGTGCGGAACACTTCCACGCCGTTCACGTAGGCCACCGCTCCGTCGTCGCGCGCGATGCTCATGGTGAAGCCGGTGTAGCGCGCGAGGTTCGTGATGACGATGGTGCGGCGGAAATACACCGTGGGATAACGCGCGCCATCAGGGCCGATGTCAATGACCGTGACCGCCCCGTCGCTGAAGCCGATGCGCGTCGGGCCGCTGACCCAGAGGCTGTCGTCGTAGTTGGTGCCGCGCCACGCCGTGAGCAAGTCCTGGTTCAGGTTGTGGTATTTCCAAACGCCGTTGCTCAGGACGAGTGTGTTGGTGGTGAGGTTGCTGAACACGTTCACGAGTCGCGCGAGCGAAGTGATGACATGGCCGAAAGTGTCCCGCGCCACGGCCTGCACGACGTAACTGCCAGCGGCGACGCCGTTCCACGCTCCGCCGAACGGATACGTGTTGTCACTCGCGACCGTCGAGCCGCCCACGACGAACTGCACATTCGTCACACTCGCGGCGTCGCCGGACAAATCGGCGTTGACCGGAATGCTCGCGGGCGCGAGGTGCGTCGTTGGGTCGCTCGCACCGAAGCGGAGAGTGACGCCGGTTACGGGGGCGGTGCCGCCGCCGGGTGGAAGGAAAAGGTCGCTGCCGGGGATCAGCACCGCCGGAGGAATGAGCGCGAGCACCGGCACCCCTGGACCCTGCCACGCAGCTTGCGCGTAATCGCTGCCGGTCACTTCGGTCTGAAACACTTCCAGCGCGTACAGTTGACCAGCTTCGAGCCACACAGGCGCGGAGCGTTGCGCGGGATCAGCGGAGAAGTTGCCCACGCCGGTGCTGGCGCCGGTGCAAAGCTCGACGAGCGAGGAGGCGCTCGAGTTCGTGCCGAGGTAAAGCGTAGCGCGGTCGCTGCCCGTGATCCAGAAGGTGAACGCGCCCGTCTGCGGCGGCACGAGCCACGCGGTCAGGCGGCGCACGTAATTGTCGCCCGTGTTCGTGATGGGCCAGGGAAAGATCAACGCCTCGAAGGCGGGCGGGCCGGTCGCGCTCGTGCCATTCCAGCGTCGCTCCCGCAGGCCGACCGGAGAATTGCACACCACATGAGTCCGTCCGGTCGTGCTTACTCCGGCGCTGTCGGTCGCGCTCACCAGCAGGCTGAGCACGCCGGGATCCGGCAGTGACGCGGGCTGTTGGAGGGTAATCAGACCGCTGACCGCATTCACGGCGAAGACCGGACCGCCGCTGACCAGCGCGTAGCCTGTGATGGTTTTGCCGGTGTCCGCCGTGGCCATGATGGTGCCCAAGCCGGTGCCGGCGAACAGCGTGTTCGAAGCGACCATCAAGGGAGCGACGAGCGTGGGAGGCTCGGAAGTGTTCGTCACCGTAAGGCTCAACGTGTTGGTGAGGAAGTAACGCGGCAGCGCGTTGTCGAAGACGGTGACGGTGAGGACGTAGTTGCTCTGGCGCTCGTAGTCGATCGACGCGACGCGCAACTCGCCGCTCCAGCGGTCAAGCGTGAACGCGCCGTCCTCGTTGCCGGAGAGAATGGAGTAGATGAACAGGTTGCCCGGATCAGGATCGGTGGTGGTGAACGTCGTGACGAGTGTGCCGGCGGGCGTGGCTTCGTTGAGCGTGATGGGCGCGGGAAGATTGAGTGAAATCGGAGGACGGTTCTCGCTCCATGTCGGCAGCGCGGTGAAGCGCGACTTCACGGCGGCGGTGAGATTCGTCCAGCCATAGTTGTCGAAGTAAGGCCCGAGGTTGTAACCCGTTTCCTCGCACATGCCGACGAACCAGCGGTTGTATTTGTCCAATCCCGCGAAGCTCGGCTCGCTCGCGTTGTTCGTGCTCCAGCGATAGAAGCGGCTGAACGCTCGGTGCCACAGGTCGTAGCCGAAGCTCTCGGGCAGACTGAAAAAGAAATCGTAGCCCGCCACATCGCCGCCGTTGACCGCGAACCACGAACGCTGCGCGAGCGGCGTGGCGAAGAACGTGGCGCGTCCGCTGGCGCGATTCGCGGCGTCCATCGTCGAGTGTGTGTTGTTGTCCCAGAGGCTGCGCTTGTGGATGAGCGTCATCAGGAGATTCGGAATGAGGTTCACATCCACTTCGCCGCCCGCCGTGCTGTTCCACCCGTGGCCGTTGTCCTGAAACGTGTGGCCCAGCTCGTGATAGAAACCCCAGTCGCCGTTGCCGACAATCCCGTTGACCAGTTCGTCGTTGTCACGCCCGTAGGCCATCACGAAGGGATAACCCGCGTGCCCGCCGCCCGCGATGATGTCGCGGTCGGTCTTGCCTGCCTCCTCGCGAAAGCGGCGCAGATAGCCCATGTAAAAATCCGCGGTGGAAATGGCGTTGCCCCAGTGATTCATCGGCACAGTCGGATCGCTCACGCCTTGCAGTGCGCCGCGTGAAATGTAGGCGGTGAAGTTCGTCGAGCGAATGTAGCCCTGCGCGCCGGGCAGCGACTTAAGCCGCGCCCAGTCGGCGGGCGAGTCCACGCCCTGCTCGAAGTGCGGCGCCTCCACCGAGCCCTCGATGGTGATGGGAAAGTCCCCAAGCAAAGAATCCGGCGGCACGCGCACGAGAATCAATCCGCCGTAGGGCGACGCGACTTCGTTGACGATATTCGTGAGCGGCTCGTAGCGCGCAACCTTGGGATGACGATGCCACGAATCGAGATGGAAATTCTCATCGTGGTGATGGCCGATCTGGATGCGGAGGCCGGCACCCGTTTTGTCCGCCGGAATTTTCACGCGCACGACGGTGCCCGCGCGGGCGTAGAGGCCGACGGGCTGGCGCACGCCGTGCGAGCCTTGATTGATGAGCGCGGGATCATCGGGCGGCGCGTTGCCCTGCACGATGACGGTCTTGTTCACGACCGACGCGCTGCTTGCGACTGCGCCAGGGAAGTCATCCGCGTCAGGATGCTTCGGCAGCAACGCGGCGGGCGTGAGATCGAACAGGCCGGCCTGGTAACGCTCGCACAGCGATTCAATCGGCACATTCGCCTTGATCAGCGTTCGTCCGGCGTTCACGGAAATGAATCCGCCATAAGTCGCGAGCAGTTGCGCGAGTCCATTCGTGAGTGGCGGAAAGAGCGGGCGCACCGCGAGCACCCCGTCGATGCCGTCGGCGGCGGCTTGTTGAATCGAGACCGCGACGTTGGTCGTGCCGAAGCGTTGCGCCAGCAACAAGTCGAGGCCGATGAGCGCGCTCACGTAACTCGGATACGCCGTGGCCGGCACGTTGTACGGCCCGCCGGAGCGATAGTCGCCGGAGAAGGTGAGTCCGACGCCGCACAGCACGGTGTTCGCGTCCGCGAGGGCCGCGCTGCTCGCTGCCCAAGGCGTTGAGAAAACGATCACACCACCGCCCGCCGCGACGAAGTTGGTGATCTTGGTCACCGCGCCCGAAGCGTAATCGGATTGCCCGTTCATCAGGAACACATCCACGCCCGTGAGGTCGGTGTTCGTGGTCGCCATCGTGGTGTCCACCGTCTTCACGGTGAAGCCGAGCGAGTTGATGAAGGTGGTGCTTACGCCCGCGCCCTTGGCAATGACGGCGTTGGGCTTCCCACGCGCCGCCCAGCGCAGGGCGTTCGACATGCCCACGCCCATGTCGCCCGTGGTCGAAGTCCAGCCGGTGTGCGCGTAGGCCAGGCCGCGCCCCGCGTTCGTGTCGTCGTTCCAATGTCCCGCCGCCACCACTGGCACGGTGCCGTTGGTGCTCTCGGTGAAAACGGGGAACGCCGTCCGCCCGTGCATCACGACGGTGCCCGGCGTGCCGCCGCTGCCGGGGATGTTCGTGAGTCCGGCGGTCAGTGCGGCGTAGTCGGAAGCGATGTCAGCCCGGGCCGCGGAAAGCGCCGCAGCTAGGATCACGCTAATCAGTACTGAGCGAATCAGGGTGGATGGCTTGTTCATACGTCTCTGAAAGCAATCACTCTTTCGCATCCAAAACGCGGATGGGCCAGAGCTTTGAGGGCACATGCTGTTCCCGCGCGAGGGCGCTCAATTTCTTCACCACGTCGGGATGCTTGGAGGCGACATCGGTGGTCTCGTGCGGGTCGTTGGCGAGGTCGTAGAGTTCGGTGGTCGGCGCGGGCGGATTCGCCTGACGCGGGCCGGGGTTGAGATGTTGGCGCACCAGTTTCCAATCGCCGACGCGCACGCATTGCTGGCCGGTGTAGCCGGGCGACTCGCGGTAGAGGAACGGACGCGCGTCCTGTTTCTTGCCGAGCAACGTGGGGGCGAAGCTCACGCCGTCGATGCCCTTGGGCGTGGCGCTCGTCTCGCCCATGAGTTCAAGCAGCGTGGGCATCCAATCCTCGAAACCAGTCACGCGGTCGCTCATTGAGCCAGCTTTGATTTTGCCCGGCCAGCGCACGACACACGGAACGCGGAAGCCGCCTTCGTAGTAGGAGCCTTTGCGGCCGCGAAAACCGGCGGCGCTGTTGAAGAACTCCGCGTCCGTGCCGCCGAGTTTCTTGTCGAGCGGGCCGTTGTCGCTGGTGAAGACGATGAGCGTGTTGTCGTCGAGGCCGAGTTCCTTGACCAACGCGAGCACGCGGCCGACCTCGCGGTCCAGGCGTGTGACCATCGCGGCATAGGCAGCGTGCGGCGTGCGGTGTGGGAGATAGCCGCGCCCGCCGGGATAAGGCGTCTCGGGGAATTTGCCCGCGAATTCCTGGAGCGAATCTTCCGGCACTTGCAGCGCGAGATGCGGCACGGTCGTGGGATAGAACAGGAAGAATGGCTTGCTCTGATGATCACGGATGAATTGCAACGCCTGCGCGCCGATGAGGTCGGGCGCGTAATCACTCGCATTGAAATTCACGTAGCTGCCGGGCGCGTTCGTGTCGGCACCGGCGGGAAGTTTCTGGTGTGCGGCAAACTTGGGATTGCTCAACGCGATGCGCGTGTCGTTCGACCAGAGATGCGTTGGGTAATAGTTATGTCCCACGGCCTGGCAGTTGTAACCGAAGAAACGGTCGAAGCCCTGCCGAAGCGGATCGCCCGTGCTGCCGACCGGGCCGAGACCCCATTTGCCAAAGCCGCCGAGCGTGTAGCCAAGTTGCTTGAGCGTGAGCGGCAGCTTGAGTTCACCCGCCGGCACCGGTTCCTGCCCCTCGCCTTCCGGCCCCATCCCTCCGCGGTTCTCGCGGATGTAGCCGTGGCCCGGATGCTTCCCGCTCATCAAGGCGCAGCGCGACGGCGCGCAGACGTTGTGCCCGGAGTAGTGCGCCGTGAACTTCATTCCCTCGCTGGCGATGCGATCAATATTCGGCGTCTTGAACTTCTGCTGCCCGTAGCAACTCAAGTCACCGTAGCCGAGGTCGTCGGCGAGGATGAATATGATGTTCGGCGGTGCGACCGCTGCAGACAGCGGATCGGAAATCACCATCAGCACGAGAACGGCAAGCGCACGGAGCAAGCAGGCTTTCATGAATGGCCGCAAGTTAACCGACCCCAGTTGAAAAATGAAGCCCGGACAAGCGCGGCCTCACGCCTTTCCTCCCCACCAGTCGAGGATCACCTTGCCGGACTGTCCCGAGAGCATCGCCTCAAACCCCTGCTCGAACTCGGTGTAATGGAACCGGTGCGTGATGACCGGCTTGATGTTCAGGCCGCTCTCCAGCATCACGGACATTTTGTACCAGGTCTCGTACATCTCGCGGCCATAGATGCCTTTAATGGTCAGCATGTTGAACACAACCTTGTTCCAGTCGATGGCGATCTGCTCCGACGGAATGCCGAGCATCGCGATCTTGCCGCCGTGGGCCATGGCTTCGATCATGTCGCGGAACGCTTGCGGGTTGCCGGACATTTCCAGACCCACGTCGAACCCTTCCTTCATCCCCAGTTCCTTTTGCGTCTCGCGCAGGTTGCCGGTCTTCACGTTGAGCGCCACCGTCGCGCCCATCTTCTTCGCGAGCGCGAGGCGGTAATCATTCACGTCGGTGATGACGACATGGCGCGCGCCCGCGTGCTTGACGATGGCGGCGGCCATGATGCCGATGGGACCCGCGCCCGTGATCAAAACATCTTCCCCCAACACGTCGAACGAGAGGGCGGTGTGAACGGCATTGCCGAACGGGTCGAAGATGGAAGCCACTTCGCGATCCACGGTCGGTTGGTGATGCCACACGTTTGTCATCGGGACAGAAATAAATTCCGCAAACGCGCCCGCGCGATTCACGCCGATGCCCTTCGTGTCCGCACACAAGTGCCGCCGCCCCGCGAGACAGTTGCGGCAGCGCCCGCAGACGACGTGGCCTTCGGCGCTGACGATGTCACCCACGCGGAAGTCATTCACGTTCGAACCAATCTCCACGACCTCGCCGACGAACTCGTGGCCCACGACCATCGGCACCGGGATGGTCTTCTGCGCCCAGGCATCCCACTTGTAAATGTGCAGGTCCGTGCCGCAGATGCCGGTCTTGTGGACACGGATAAGGACGTCGTTGATGCCGGTGGCAGGCACAGGAACATCCTGCAGCCAGAGGCCGGGCTTCGCTTCCGCTTTGACGAGGGCTTTCATGCTTTGGTCTGGGTAAATCGACTGTTGCCAAGGCGGGAAACTCCATCCAGTATCTTGGAAACAGTTCCGATAAACTAGAGAGATGATTCCGGTATGCAAGAAGTATTTCCGGTATAGCGAACACGGTAACGGCGGGTGCGGAGCGGGTGAGCTGGAACGTAGCCAGCCCCGGCGGGGCTGAACGTGAATTGCCCCGGATGAAATTCGGGGTGAGTACGTCCGAAGTCCTCCAACCCCGGAGGGGTTGAACGGCGGTGCCAGGATGCGCACGGAGTTCAACCCCTCTGGGGTTGAAAAGTCACCCCGGATTGCATCCGGGGCTATTCACGTTCAATCGCTCCGCGATTGGCGGGCGGCGGGACTCGCCGGTGAAAATCAAAATTCGAGAATTGAAATGAGCACGAAAGCCAAAAAGACCAATGTTGCCCCGCCCGCCCGCCCCGCCGAGGCGATCAACAAACATCTTGGAGCGCGCGTGAAACAACTGCGCTCCATGCGCGGCTGGTCGCTGGAAGCACTGGCCACGGCCAGCGGCGTAAGCCGTTCCATGTTGAGTCAGATTGAGCGCGAGCAGGCCAATCCTACGCTGGCCGTCACGCTTCGCATCGCCCAGGCCTTCGGCATGAATCTCGGCGACTTGCTGGAAATGCCTGGTGCCACCTCCGCTGTCTCCGTCATTCGCGCCGAAGATCATGCGTTCCATTATCGCTCCGACAAGTTCTGCCGCATCCGCACCCTCTCGCCGCTGAAGCTGGAGAAGGACGTGGAGTTCTATGAAGTTCAGTTGCAGCCCGGCGGCGCATTGCGCAGCGCGGCGCATTTCGAGGGCACGCGCGAGTTTCTCACCGTGCAAAAAGGCCAGGTGCGCGTGGAATCAGCGAGCGATTCGGAAATTTTGAACCCCGGCGATTCTGCGAACTACCGCGCCGATGTGCCCCACGCCATCATCAATACCGGCAAGGGGGAGGCCGTGATCTTCCTGGTCGATATTTATCGTTGAGGCTCCAGAGTCTCAGAAGGCTCTTGAGCAAGCGGCGTTGCAGGGCTGGTGTAAGGGAGGGATGGAGTTTTAACCACGGCTGACACGGACCACACGGATGGTGAGAACGGATTCCACGCGGCCTGCTTTCCCCTCATGGCTCGTGTCAGCTCCGGTGAAAAACCGTTTGGCGGCGGTCTGCCGAGGCGCGCGCTGATTGAGACCAAATCACAAACCATCCAGGAACTTCAGCCGTGCGGTTCCCTGGCCATCACCAGGACCCATTCGTCGAGGCAATTCCAGCCTTACGCCGCCGTCCCCGCCACCACCGCTTCGATGCGCTGCTGCAGTTCGGCGAAGATGGCGTCCATCGGACGATGCCCGTCGATGATGGTGAAGCCGTAGAGCGATTGCAGCCGCTTGAACTGCGCCTCGGCCAGGGTCTGGTACTTGAGGAACGAATCAAACATGTCGCGCGACAAGCCGAGATCCATGCCGCTTTCCCAATAGTCGAGGGCGAGATTCTTCTGGAAGGTTCGCTGCACCAGTTCCTCGGGCGAGACGTTCAGGTAAAACACCGCGTCCGGCACGAGCGCAAGTCCGTAAAGGTTCTTCAGCCACTCCTCGTCCATGCCCCGCACCAGATCGCGCACCATCAGCGTGTAAATGTAGCGGTCGGCCAGCACCATCATGCCGGCGCGCAGCGAGGGCAGGATGACGTTTTCCAACTGGTCGGCGAAATCCGTGGCGTAGAACAGGCTCAGGGTGGTGCGGCTCAACACGTTGCCGTTCTGAGCACGGTCCAACTCATCGCTCACCAGCGTGGATCGCTTCAACCCCACTTGGATCGAGGCGTGGCCGCAGCCTTCCAGCCATTCCACCAGCCGGTTGATCTGCGTGGAACGGCCGGAGCCATCCGCGCCCTCGATGACAATCAGCTTCCCGGCCAGGGTCTCCAGGTCCGCGCCTGGAATGCCGTCGCCGTAAAAACGCCGCTTGGTGCGCGGCGGAAGCACAATGATGTTCCGCTTCTTGGATGGAACTGCGGTCTTGGTGGTCATACGGCCCGGGCCTTGGTACGCGCGAAGGTTTCCAGGTTGAGCCGCGATGCCACCGTCTCACGCACGAAGGATTGCTGGGTTTCAATCGGCTGGTTCGCATCCACCGTGACGAAGCGAAATTCCTCACTCATACCCATGTAACGCTCCAGCATCCGCCCCTGGAAGATGCGGAAACTTTCATACGGATCCTTGGATAAGCCCAGGTCCATGCCGGCCTCGAAATACTTCAGCTCCGGCCGCCCGTCGAGAATGCGGCCCAGCGACACTTCCAAATCCGCCTGGAAGAAAAACGTCAGGTCCGGCAACGCGGCGAACTGGTACAGCCCGCGCACCCAACCGGAGGAACAGCCCCGCACCACGTCGCGCACGTAGGCGGTAAAGATATAGCGATCACACAGCACGATGTAGCCCGCGCGCAGCAAGGGCATAAGCTGACGCTCGTAGCGATCCGCGAAATCCGTGGCGTGAATGAGGCTGAAGGTGGTGGGCGTGAGCAGGTGCTCGTTCTTGCCCTTGCTCGTGGCCGACTTCACCATGGCCGAGGAATTCCACGAGCTGAAAAAAACCTTCAGCCCCTGCAACTCGAGCCACTTCTTGAGCAGGTGGATTTGCGTGGACTTGCCAGAGCCATCCAGGCCCTCCACGGCGATCAGCCGTCCGGGGAAATTTAATTCCGAGAATGTCTTCGTCACAACCGCGCGCAAGCTACGGAGCGCGGCCGGGAATACCAATTTGTTTTTCCGAGCCAGGCGCGACTGGGGTGCTGCTTGAAGGCACAACTCTGGCCACCATCGCACGCTCTGGGCGGGCCACGTCCTCACAGCTTAAAATCGTTTGCCCCGTGAAGCCGCCCCGGCTACTACACGTCCACTCAAGCCTATGAAAATGTTGTGCGCCGCCGCTGCCTTGCTCTCCGCTGTCGCCGTCTCCTTTGCCGCCGCGGGTGATTACCAGCCGCCGCGCGAGGGATTCGACTTTCCCATCTACCGGAACAACCCGCCGGGCAACACGCTCGAGAACGACCCGGTGCGCCGCGCGGCCAAGGAACCCGCCCTAGCCCCGCTCGAAACGCAGAAGAAAATCCAGGTGCCGCCGGGCTTCGAGGTGCGCCTCTTCGCCGCCGAGCCGATGGTCGTGAATCCCGTGGCGATGACGTGGGACGCGCGCGGGCGTTTGTGGGTGGTGGAACTCTACGAATATCCCAAGGGCGCACCGAAAGGTGCGAAGGGCCGCGACCGCATCAAGATTATCGAAGACACGGATGCCGATGGCGTGGCGGACAAGGCCACCGTGTTCGCCGACGGCTTCTCCCTCGCCACGGGCATCGCGCTGGGCAACGGCGGCGTTTATCTCGGCCAGGCTCCGCATTTGTATTTCCTCAAAGACACCAACGGCGACGACAAGGCCGACTCGCAGGAGATCATCCTCACCGGCTTCGGCATGGAGGATCGCCATGAGTTGCTCAACGGCTTCGCGTGGGGACCGGACGGCTGGCTTTACATGACGCACGGCGTCTTCACGTTCTCGAAGGTGCGCGACCCGCAAACCGGCGAGCCTGGGCACGACCCCGACGGCTTCGGCGTGCAGATGGACGCGGCGCTCGCGCGCTTTCATCCGGTGACGAAGAAGTTTGAAGTGTTCGCCGACGGCACGAGCAATCCGTGGGGCGTGGACTGGAACGAGCGCGGCGACGCCTTCGTGAGCGCGTGCGTGATTCAACATCTCTTCCACATGGCGCCGGGCGGCCAATACAACCGTCAGGGCGGCAAGTGGGCGAATCCTTACGGCTACGTCGGCGACCTGCCGAGCAAGGGACTGCCGGCGGTCGTGGATTTCCGTCACTACCGCGCGGCGCACGCGGGCATCGCCATTTATCAGGGCGACCAGTGGCCGGCGGAATGGCGCGGCCTCGTCTTCCTCGGGAACATTCACCAGAACGCGCTGAACGTGGATCGTCTCACGCCCGTGGGCGCGACCTACACGGCGGCGAAGGAATCCACGCTGCTCGGTCCGGCGGGCGAAGCCTTGCGGAAGAAGACCGGCGAGAAAGTCGAGAAGGGCGAAGAGTGGCGGCATCTCGGGCCGGGCAATTTCTTCGTCAGCCGCGATCCTTGGGTGCGTCCCGTGAGCAATCAGACCGGCCCCGACGGCGCGATGTGGGTCATGGATTGGTATGACAAATATCCGTGCTACCAAAACGCGCAGGCCGACCCCGAAGGCGTGGACCGCGAATACGGCCGCATCTGGCGTGTGGTGTGGGTGGGTGATCAACCGGGGAAGGCGGTGGCGAGCCGGCCCACCAAGACGATGAACTTAACCAGTGTTTCGAGCGAGGATTTGGTGAAAACGCTGGATGACAAAAACATCTGGCAGCGACGTCAGGCGCAACGGCTTCTAATCGAACGCACGAAAACAGGTGAGGCAAATGTAAATTTCAAGACCACGACTCCGGAAGGTAAGCGGCATAGCATTTGGACAATGCTCGCCAGATCAGAAATGCCTGGTGGCTCATTCTTTGCCACGGAGCGCGAGCCTTCGGTCAGGGCTTGGGCTGCGTACGGTATTGGTTCAATTCGGTTCAACGACCCAGGAGACTTAGAGGTTTTGAAAAAATTGACTGCGGATGCAGATGTAACTGTTCGCGCGGCGGCGGCAGTTGCCCTTCGCCTGTTTGGCTCCGGCGCTTTGACCGTTAACACCAAACCGAAAGTCAATTTCGCGACAGACTCTTTATTGCCGCACTTTTCAGAACTCCTCGCCCGCCCCAGCGTCCCCGCCGACACCTACTACCCGCACATCGTCTGGATGGCGATGGAGCCGCGCGTGGCGGCGGACCCGACGCCGTTCTTCCCGCTGCTCGCGGCGAACGACAATTCCGTCTCTGCGTATTGCGCGCGTCGCGTCATGCGCCGCATCTCAGACCTCACGGACGCCACGGCGCGCGCCCAGCACTTGAATACCGCCATGCAATGGCTCGCCGACAACGCTGCGAAGACCGGCATCGCCAGCGCGGCGCTCGACGGCTTGATCGAAGCCAGCAAAAGCAAAGGTGCGCCGCCGACCATCCCGCTCGAACCCATCTTCGCCAAGCTCTCGTCGAATCCCGCGCTGGCCGAGAAGTCCCAGCGCCTCGCCTCCGCCTTCGGCGATAAGAGCGCCACGCGCCTGCTCGTCGCCAAGATCAACGATCCCAAGACGAGCCTTGAGGAACGCCTGAAAGGCGTCATCGCCGCCAAGGAAGCGAAAACAGACGGCGCACGGGATGAACTGTTGAAGCTCATCAAGACCCCTGTAGCCGCGGACGTGAGTCCGCGCGCGAACGGATCAGCGCCGACTGACGTCGGCGGCTACGCGACTTTGAAGTCTGAAGCCGTCCGTTCGCTCATGGCCTACGGCTACGATCAGGCTTATCCCGTCGTGGAGGCCTGGCCGCAGTTGCCGCCCATGGCGCGCATCGCCGCTGCCGAGACGCTGGCGCGAGGCACGAAGACGGGTCGTGCGCTTCTCGCCGGGTTGGAGAAGAAGACCGTCTCGCCCAGCGACATTTCCGCCACGGCCCGTCGCGCCTTCGCGACCAGCGAGGACAAGACCATCGCCGACACCGCCGATCGTTTGCTGGGCAAGTATCGCGCGAGCGGAGCTGACAAGCTGAAGCTGATTGCCGAAAAGCGCGCCGTGGTGCTCGCGGGCCCGGCCGACCTGAAGCACGGCCACGAAGTCGCGAAGAAGACCTGCTACGTCTGCCACAAGATGTACGGCGAAGGCGCGGACGTCGGCCCCGACCTGACCGGCGTGGGCCGCAGCACGCTCGACGCGCTGCTGCACAACGTGATTGATCCGAATGAAGTGATCGGCAACGGCTTTGAGGCGACGGAAGTGACCTTGAAGGACGACTCCAGCGTGAGCGGCCGCGTGGTGGAGGAAACCGGCACACGCATCAAGCTCGTGGCCACAGGGCCGACCGAGCACACCATCGCCAAGAGCGACATCAAGGTCATGAACGGCAAGCTCGCGGTGCGCAAAACGGAAGTGAGCCTGATGCCCGAAGGACTGGAGCAGATTCCCGACAAGGATTTCCGCGACCTGATCCTGTTCATCCTAAATCCGCCCGGCGACAACCGCGCCTGGACGCCCGCGTTGCGCAAGGAATTGATCGGCGAAGAGGCCCCGAAAAAGTCCGCGGGCGCGAAGTAACCGTATGAGTCCCGGCCTCGCCTGGATGCTGTTAATCACCGCCGGCCTGCTGGAAATCGTCTGGCTGATTGCGATGAAATATTCCCAGGGCTTCACGAAGCTTTGGCCCACCGTCATTGTTTTCGCCGTCGGCACGTTGAGCTTCTACCTGCTCTCGCTGTGTCTGAAGTTTATTCCTGTCGGCACGGCCTATGTGGTGTGGACGGGCATCGGCGCAGTGGGTGGAGTCATCGCGGGAATGCTGCTCTTCGGAGAAACCCGCGACGCCTGGCGTATCGCCAGCATCGCCCTCGTGGTGGCGGGAATTGTGGGCTTGAAGCTGACGGCGAAGTGAACTTTCGGGCGGCATGTTTGGGCTTGCCTCGCTAAAGGTCATCGCTAATTTGGCCTCGCGAAACATGCCAGGTATGGCCGCAATTCGTTCAATCGAAACTGCATGAACTTCCTCTCCAGGAGGGCGTCATGAGCCGCCCTTTCCCTTCCCGCTCATCGTGGTCTGGTGCCCCCAGTGTCAAAGTCAACGGCAAGATCCGCGCCCGTGACGTCCGCGTCATCGGCCTGGAGGGCGAGCAACTGGGCGTCCTCCCGCTGGCCGAAGCCATCCGTCAGGCGCAGGCGCTCGGTGTCGATCTCGTCGAGATCGCCGCGACCGCCGTGCCGCCGGTCTGTCGCATCGTCGATTACGGGAAATTCCGCTACGAGCAGGCCAAGAAGGACAAGGAGTCCAAGAAGCACCAGCACGCCAACAAGGTGAAGGAAGTGCAGCTCAGCCCGCAGATCGATCCGCATGATTTCGGGGTGAAGCTGAATCACGCCATCGACTTCCTGTGCGAGGACATGAAGGTGAAGGTCACGCTCAAGTTTCGCGGTCGCGAGATGGCCCACAAGGAATTCGGTTTCCAGCAGGTCCAGAAATTCATCGTGGAGCTGGGGCCGTGGGGCCATCCGGATTTTGAACCGAAGCTGATCGGCAAGGGCATCAACGCCATGATCAGTCCCCTGCCCCGCAACAAGCGGGCCAAGCATCCGAAGGAGTCGGGCGATGGCTCGCCCCACACGCCGCAGAACGGCCATGTGGCCGAGCGCGAGCGTCCGCTGAAACCTCACTCCGCGCCCCAGGCCGCGCCGGCGCAGTCCGGCTTTGCCAACAATCCCTTCGCGCAACTCGACACGAAGACCGGCTCCTGAGGCAACGCCCGAAGCATCCGCTCAAGGCTTCAGCACTACATGCCGGATCTTTTCCCGTTTCCAGGTGTAAGTGACATGCACCAGGCCGTCGCTGGTCTGGATGATGGCGGGATAAGAATACTCCCCCGGCGCGCCTTCCAGCGTGACCACGTTCTTCCATTCCCGCCCATTGGCTGATACGGCCAGGTTCAACGGACTGCGGCCTTTGGGCGTGTCGTTGTAAACCAGCAGGGCCCGGCCATCCCGCAACATCACGGCGTCGAGGCCACTGCTTGGATTCTGGATGGAGGTGGCGCGCATCGGGGAAAAAGTTTTCCCGCCGTCCGTGGTCCAGCATTCCGTGACCTTGCCCTGGCGGCTGCGGCAGAGGAGCTGGATCGAATTGGGTTTCCACGCGAGGACGGTCGGCTGGATGGCGCTGAACTCCTTGCCGTCATTCAAAGCCTCCGTTCGCGACCAGGACTTGCCGGCATCGCGCGTGAACTCCAGGTGGATGCGCCAACCGCGATCCTCGCTGCTCGAAGGACACCAGAGCCGGTCGCCGATGAGCACCGGCTTGTTCTTGATCGGGCCAAGAATGTTCTCGGGAAGCCGCTCGGGCCGGGACCAGGATTTTCCGCCGTCCGGCGAATAGGTGACCATGCCCCACCAGTTCGACGGCTTTGGCCCGACCTTGTAATAGAGGCAAAGGGGACCGTCAGGTGCCTGGAAGAGAACGGGGTTCCAGCACGGCCAGCGTTGGCCGTCGGCCTGCACACCGTCTGCGACCTGCACGGGCGCAGTCCAGCCGCGGGCGTCCTGCCGCGCCACCCAAATCGTCACGTCCGGTTTGCCTTCGTCGCTCCCGCCAAACCATGCCGCCACCAATCCTGAGCTTGATTCCTCGATGGTCGAGGCGTGGCAGGAGGGAAACGGCGCGGTGTCGTAGATGAACTCCGACTTCAGCACGGTGAAGGGCATCCGGCTGGTCACGCAACCAGCCAGAAGGAGCGGCGCGAGGATCGCGACGAATTTCCACGGCCCGGCGAGGAGGCGGAACACACGCGCAGGGCAGTTCACTGTTTGAACTCCTTCTGCTCCGGCTTGGTCACCATCTTCCAGTCATCCGTGCGGAAGGGCGTGGCCGGCAGACCCTGCTTGTTAAACAAATTCACCACTGGAAAATCAGACCAACCGTAGCGCACGGCGACGGGCTGCGGCACGGCCGGATGGCTCACGATGATCTTGCCGCTCTCAATGGTGGCCGTCGCCCAGGTAAAGACTTGGTTGGTGCCGGCAATGGCGAAGCCGGTCAGCGGACCGCCGCGCGCCTCCAGTCCACCGCCCACATTCTCAAAGCTCAATGTTGCCTTACCCGAGCTGAACTTCGCGCCGGAGAGGCTCGGCCCGTCGGCCACCATCTTTTCGCCGTAGGTGATTTTCCGCGCCAGCAAGGCGAGGCGCGCGCCGACCGGTTCCTTCTTCGTCGGGTGAATGTCATCTTTGTCCCCGACATCCGTAATCACCGCCATGCCGACTTTCTTCAGATTTTTCGTGGCGAGCAGTTGCGCCTCGCGCAGTTCGGCCCAGGTGCTGGGTTCTGGTTGGGCGGTAATTTCCTCCAAGGTGCGCTGCATGCGGCCGTTCACGCGATCATACGGCGCAAGCTGCACTTCGAGGAAAGTGAAGTCGCGATCCCAGTCACGGCGCCAGTTCTTGATCATGTCCGCGAAAAGGCGGCGATACTGCCAGGCACGGCCCGCGTTGGATTCGCCCTGATACCAGATGGCTCCGTTGACGGCGTACGGGATGATGTTGGCAATCATGCCGTTGTAGAGTTCGGCGGGTTTCCAGAGGGAAGGCTGGCGCTCCATGAACCTAGTGCCCGCCACCTTGGCCGCATCGCGACGTTTTTCCCAGGCGGTGATTTGAGCCGGCAACTTGGCCAGGTCATTCCGGTATTTGTTCAGGATGTCGCGCTGGTAATCCTCATCCGCCGCCATCAGATCTTCCCGAATCCACACTTCCGCCGGCGAGCCGCCCCACGAGGTGTGAAGGACGCCGACCGGCACGCCCAGCGCCTTCTGCAAATCGCGCGCGAAATAATACGCCACCGCCGAAAAGCCCGGCACCGTCGTCGGCCCGCACTCGACCCACTTCGAGTTCACGTTGTTGGTCGGCGCGTTGAGCTTGAGCTTGGGCACGGTGAAGAGGCGGATGTTTGGATTCGCCGAGACGGCAATGTCGTTGGTGGAATTGAAAGACTTGGCCAGACTCCATTCCATGTTCGACTGGCCGCTGGCCACCCAGACCTCGCCCACCACCACGTCGTTGACCTGCGCTACGGTGCTCTGGCCCTCGCGCTGGCCGGAGACTTTCAGGACGCCCGGCCGGCCCGGTTCCAAGTTTTTCAACTTCACCAACCAACGCCCGCCGCGCGCGGTGGTGGACGCTTTCTGCCCGGCAAATTCGACGGTGACTTTTTCGCCGTCATCCGCCCAGCCCCAGACCGGCACAGTCGTGCCCTGCTGAAGCACCATATGATCAGTGAAGAGGTTGTGCAGGCGAACCTCGGCGTGCGCGCTAACGAGGCCTAGCGCCAGCAAGACGAGAGCGCGGATCAATGCGTTTGGAATCATGGGCGAAGTCCAGACGATCCCAGCGCGGGCGTCAAGCTGGGAGGGTGGGGGGAAAGTAATCAGTGAAACAGTATGCAGTGGGAGGAGCGGAGCGCGCAGCGCGCAGCACTGTCTTACTGTTTTACAGATTGCTGATTTACTGCTCCTGGTCGCGTGCAGAGATAAACCCGGAACCGCATCATCGGCCGGCCCTGATGCTCCGACCAGAAGTCGTCCACCTGCTCGCAGCTCGGATAGTCGCGGAGCAGTTCGCGCGGCAGCACCGGCTCGCGACGGCGCATCATGGTGACGTAGAGGGCGCGGGGATGATTGGTGGGATTGAAGTAAGGCCAGAGGCTGAACTGGCTGCTGCCAAACTTCTCACGCGGCAGATAAGTGCGCGGTTGGTCGGGCAGATAGTAGCTCATCATGCTCGCCTCCTGGTAACGGTGGCCGATGAGCACGGTGGCACCGTGGTTGGTGCGGGCCTGCTGAACGCGCGCCGCAAAAACATCCCAGCCCTTGGCGGTGCGCAATGGATCGAGGTCGCCGTTCAGGCGCAACAGATCCGTGTCGTGCCCCAGGACGGTCATGACCAGCGCCAGCCCGAGCGCCGGAATCACCGCCCAGCGCCAGCGCGGAGAATGCGCGGTCAGCTTCCGCCAGAACACCACCAGGAGAACGATGCCGGCAAGCAGGGCGGGCGCGGTCCAGTTCTCCTTGCCGGCTTTGTTAAGACTGAAAAACAGGAAGATGCCGGTGAGCGGAATCAGTTGCGTGAGCAACAATCGGATGCGCGGATCGTCATGCTGGCGGCGGGCCAGACCGAGCACGGCCACCAGCATCCCCAGCCCCAGCAACGGTGAGAGCACGAGGAATTGGCCGCCCACAAATTGAAAGAACTCGGCGGGATGAATCCCGAACGAGCCTTCCGCGCCGCTGCGCGAACTGAGGGCCATCGCATGAACCCAGCCTGTTTGGTAATTCCACCAGAGCAAGGGCGAAATGGTCAGGCAGAAGGCCAGGCACATGAGAATGCTCTGCCTACTGAAGAAGTATTTGCGGTGCGGCCTGGACCAGAGCAGGAAGAGCGCGATGGAAACCAACTGCACGCCGTTGGTGAACTTGGCCAGGAAGCCCAGCCCGATGACCACGCCCAGCAAGATCCAATGCCAGATGCGCCCGGAATGAATCGCCGTCCAGAACAGGCTCAGGCCCCACGCCCAGGAGAGGATGCTCATGGGATCGATGGTCATGATGATTGCCTCGGCCGCGAACAGTGGAATGAACAAAACGAGGGCGAAGCACCACAGCGCGGTGCGCTCGTCGAACAGCCGGCGCGCCAAGGAGAAGAGAATCCAACTCGTGCCCGAGAGACAAAGCACGGCGAAGACGCGAATGCCGAAGGCGGTGTCACCGAAGAGTTTGGTTCCCAGCGCGATGAACCACGCCACCAGCGGCCCCTTGTCCCGGTAGGAAAGGGCCAGGTTCTTCGACCAGAGCCAGTAATAGGCCTCGTCGGGGAACAGTTGCATCCGGGAGATGAACCAGAGGCGGAACAGCGTCACGACGACCAGCGCCGCGAGCATGACTTTCACGGCATCGAACGGCAGCGGTGCGAGCGTCTGGGCGCGCGCGCCGCCGGCCGACACGGGAGAAGCATCAGCCACGGTTAGCCTCCCCGGCTGGCGGTGGAGTCGTGCCCGCCTCGCCTCGTTTGATTTCCTGGATGATGTAGAGCGGACGCTGCTTCACCTGCTCATAGACGCGGCCGAGGTATTCGCCGAACACACCGAAGAGCAGGAGTTGAATCGTCCCGAAGATGGTGATGGCCGACATGATCGAGGTCCAGCCCGGCACCAGCACGCCACCACGAACGAAGTGATCGTAGAGCACGTAGCAAATGTAGCCGACGAACACCGCGAACAGTCCGAGCGAGAGCAGGTAGGCCAGCCGGAGCGGGGCACGCGACATGGAGGCGATGCCATCAAAGGCCAGCAGCAGCATCTTGTGGAAAGGGTAATGCGTCTCACCCGCCACCCGATCGGCGCGGTCGTAGATAACCTGCGTCTGGGGAAAGCCAATCCACGGCACCAGTCCGCGCAGGAAGCGATGCGACTCGCGCAGCCTGGCCAGTTCGGTGAGCGCGCGGCGGCTGAGCAGGCGGAAATCGCCGGTGTTCTTCGGGATGGCCACGCCGCTGATCTTTTCGATCAGCCAGTAAAACATCTGGGCCGTGATGCGCTTGGTGAACGGCTCCTGGCCGCGCTCGGCCCGCGTGCCGTAGACCACATCGTAGCCCTGCTGGTAGGCCTCGATCATGCGAGGCAGCACTTCGGGCGGATCCTGGAGATCGGCATCCATGCTGATGACGACATCGCCGCGCGCGGACTCGAGCCCGGCGGCGAGGGCGAGTTGGTGGCCGAAGTTGCGCGAGAGATTCACCCCCACGAAACGGCGATCATGTTCACATTGGGCGCTAATCAGGGACCAACTCCGATCCTTGCTGCCGTCGTTGACCAGGACGACTTCGATTTCGAGCGCGGGGTCGAGGACTTCCTTGAACACGCGTTGCAGTTCGCGAAAAAGCGCATCGAGGGCTTTATCCTCGTTGTACACGGGGATGACGATGGAGACGAAACGCACCACGTTTACCGGGGCGCGGGCACGACTCCCCTGTTCCGCCGGGTTCGCGGGAGAGCGGGGCGCGGTCGCAGCGATGTCACTGGCCATAGTCGGAAAAAATCGGCACTTCGGCGGAAAGACTCCTGTTTCAGCGCGGAGGCGGCAACAAAATTGATGACCTCCTACCCGCCGCGGTTCACCCGCCGCAACATCACCAACCCGAGCGCTTGGAAAAGAAAATTGGGCAGCCAGACAATGAGGTAGGGGAAAACATCCTCCCGCGTGTCCAGCGACTGGCCGAGGATGAGGAAGCTGTAATACGCCATGACCAGCACCAGCGACATGGCCATGCCTGCGCTGGTCTCGCGCCGGTGCGCGCGGATGCCGAGTGGAATCCCGATGAGCGTGAAGCCGATGCAGGCGAAGGAGAAAGCGATCTGGGAATGAATCTGCACATCGACCGGCGTGGTCATGACACCTTGAGCCTTCAACTCCGAGCGCTCCTGCCAGAGTTGCCGGAAAGTCATTTCGCTGAGAGGCGTGTCCTTGGGCGGTTTGTCTTGAAGTGTCAAATCCACCGGCCAGGAACCGAAGTAAACCGGTCGCCGCTCGCCGCCTTCATCCCCGCCCTGCTCCGCTCCGTAATACCAGGCCTCGCGCAACACCAGGTGCAGTGTCTTGTTCGTCTTGTCGAACGAAACCGTGCCGTAGGGCGCGCGGGTGTAGCTAAGAAGATTCGTGCCCGCACGGTCGAACTTGTAGAGTTGCACATCGCGCGCCTCGCCGTGGCGCAGGCGTCCGAGGTAAATGGTGTAGGGTGGGAATTTGATGAAAGACTTCTCGCTGAGCATGGACTCGAGCCGATCCACATTCTTGAAGAGCAGCGTGCGGTAGGCCACGCGACAACGCGGCGCGAGTTCGAGATTCACCAGCGCGCACACGCCGCTCAGGAGGACGCTCAGGATCAGGATGGGCGAGATGAGCGAGAGCAGGCTGATGCCGCTGGCCCGCACGGCGGTGAGTTCGTTGTCGGCGCTGAACCGGCCGAAGGTGAGCAGGGTGGCGGTGAGCATTCCCATCGGGAGCGCGAAGACGAGCACGAAGGGAATGAGCAGCCCGATGGCCTGCCCGACCATGAGCAGAGAGGCCTGGCGGTTGACCAGCAGGCTGAGGATTTCCTTGAGCACGTTTCCCAGCAGCAGCACGAAGGTGAACACCGCCACCGTCATCAGCAGCGACGCGAGCACCTGGCGGGTGAGGTAGCGGTGGAGGGTTTTCATCCTGGCGGGGCAAACCTCGAACTTTGAACTTTGAACTTTGAACTTTGAACTGGCACGCCCCGCCCCGTTCGAGGTTCAAAGTTCAAAGTTCGAGGTTCAAAGTTCATCTGGTCGCGCGCAGATTGTTCGGTCCGCGTACCCGGTTCAAAAAGAAAAAGCGGCGGTCACTGACCGCCGCTTTCTGGTTGAGAGGCTCAAGCCTTACTTGGGCAGCACGAGAATGAACTCGCCGCGGCGGTTCTTGGACCACGCCGCCTCGTTGTGGCCGGTCTCGGCCGGCTTGTCCTTGCCAAAGCTCATGGTATGCACGCGATCCGCCGGAATGCCGGCGGCCACGAGCAACTCGCGCAGAGCCAAAGCCCGGCGCTCGCCCAATGAGCGGTTGTATTCCTCGGTGCCACGCTCATCGCAATGGCCCTCGACGAGTAGGTCCGAGTTCGGATCCTCATTCTTAAAACGGTTCGCGACTTCCTGCACTTTGGCGGCCTCGGCGGCCTTCACGGTGGAGCGATCGAAGTCGAAGAAAACAATCTGATTCTTGAACTTCTCGCGGTCCTGGGAGCGGCCTTCAATGCTGCGGTTGCCGGAAAACGGGATGCCAGCGTTCGGGTTGAAGGGAGGCGGGTTAGGATTAACATTGCCGCTTCCGTCGCCGATGGGCGGCAACTTCTCCCCCGTCGGAATGTTTCCGCTCAGGGAACCGTCGCCGATCTTCCCGCCCGACCCGTAACCGGGCAGCCGCGTGACCCGATCCATTTTCTTTTTGCAACCGGCCAGGCCCAAGGCCAGCACTCCGGCGACAAGCAACACTGAAAGCTGTTTCAATCTCATTTCGTATTCTGGGTTGTAATCAACTTCCTCGGCAAGACAAGGATGAATTCTCCACGGCGGTTTTTGCTCCACGAAGCTTCGTCATGGCCGGCGATGGCCGGCTGGTCCTTGCCGAAGCTGCGGGTGAAGACGTGCGCGCCGTCCACGCCCGACTTGATGAGCAGTTCGCGGAGGGCAAGCGCGCGGCGTTCACCGAGGGAGCGGTTGTATTCCTCCGTGCCACGCTCATCGCAATGACCCTCGATCAGCAGATCGAAACCAGGACCCTTGGCCCGGAACGCCCCGGCCACCTGCTCCACCTTCGAGGCTTCGCTGCCGCGCACATTCGAGAGGTCATAGTCGAAATAAGCCGTCTCGTTGGCGAAGATGCTGCGATCTTTGTCGCGGCCTTCCAAATTGGTGTCGTCCGGCAAGCCGGCCTTGAGTTGATCCAACTCATTGGCCACCGGCGTGACTTCGCCGATGCCACCCGTGGTCGTGACCGGGGGTGCGCTCAAGTCCAACGGCGCGGACGCGGCCAGAGTGTTGCCGGCCACGGAGTGACCGGGCAGGACCGTGGTACGGATCGGTGTTTGTTTGCAGCCGGTCAGGGCGAACGCGAGCAGCGAAGCCGTCGCGAGAGTGAGCAGTGTCGATATTTTCATTTGGTTTTTTGCAGCGGGTTCACCTCGCCCAACTCGGCTGGGAGGCGCTCCCTGTTATTCGGGCAATATCCTTCGTTTGTTTGCTCGGCACGTCAAGCAACGACAAGACGCGTCGATAGTTCACCGTCCGAACGAACATCACAGCGCGCGAGTTGGGCGCCCACACTGGATCTTCGCCGGCCACCAACACGGTGGCCGTTCCGCGGAGAGGACCTTCCATCGGAGTCACACAAATCTGAAAGCCGGCGCCGGATTGGGAAGTGAAGACGAGATACTTCCCGTCGGGCGACCAGTCTGGTTCAGTGGGACTCGGAGCGTTGACGAACAGGCGCGTCAACGCGCCGCCGCCAGCGGGAATGGTATAGAGCGCCGGCTTGCCGGTCTGGCGCGACACCACGCAGATGGTGCGGCTGTCCGGTGACCAGCAGGGCGAGGACTCGCCGTCGCGCGTGGTAGTGAGTTGCTTCAGGTTGCCGCCATCGGGATCGCTCACGTAGAGATTGGGACTGCCGCTCTTGCTCAAAATCATCGCCACCCGCCGGCCATCAGGTGAAACGGCGGGGGTGAAGTTATCGCCCGTGGTGGTGGTGACGCGCTTGCGCGCGCCGGTGCCGAGGTTGTGCGAGAGGATGTCCGGTTTGCCGGCAATCTTGTGAGACATGTAGAAGAGCATGTTGCGGCCGGACCACGACGGTGCGGCGCAGATCACGCCGTCCTTCGTCACGGGCGTGGGGTTGAAGCCATCGTAATCAGCAATCACGATCTCGCCCGCTCCGTATCCGGTTTGCTGGACCTTGCAGGCGATGCGGGTCTGGGCAATGCCGGACTTGCCCGTGAGCGACTTGGCAAGGTCATCAGCCAGGGCATGCGCCTGCTGCCGGGTCGCGCCACCAGTGAAGCTCTTGTTGTAAATCATCCGCGAAGCTGCGGGCATCAATGGATCGATGACGGAAGCGCCGACGCCCGACGCGCTGTTCTTCTGGATGTTATAGCGCGCCTCCTTGGCTTCAACTACCTGAAAGCCCATGAAGGAAAGGTCGAAGCGCAGCACGGAATCCGCCTCGCCCGAAAAGCCGGCGACGGAGACGGGGATGGGCAAAGGAAAGCCCAGGGGATCGACTTTGATCACGACATCAATCGTCGGTCCGGCGGCCTGGGCGGCCAGCAATAAACTGCTACCAATCAAAACCAACAATCTCTTCATCATGCTGAACCTCTTTTTGCCTCGAATGAAATTCGGATGGTGAACTCGCGCTCCGTGTCCTTTGTTTCCGCCGGGAATGGCGGCACGGAACGCACCGACTTCAAAGCCCCATCCACCGCTTTGTTGAGGAGTGAATTGGGCGTGCGACGCACCCACTCGGCGCTCTGCACCCGGCCATCGCGCAGAACGACCACGCGAATAAGCGCATCCACGTCCTCATCACTTTGCGGGTGGTTGGCATCCACAGCGCGTTTGTAAGCCGCACCCACGAGCCCGCCGTAATTCGCAAAGGCCGGTCCGCCTGGCCCGGGGCCAGCATCCACCACCACATTCTTGCTCAAACTGTTGTTCAAATTGCCCACGGCGCTGCCGACGTCCTTCGCGATCCGCCTGCGCTCATCCGCATAGCGCTGCTGGGCCTCACGATCCGCCCGTTGCCTGGCCTCGCGGGCATCGGCTTCCTTTTGCAATTTCACCAAGTCGGCTCTCGGGCGGACAACGACATTCGTGTTGATGTCCGATTTCTTCGCGGTGGTCGGCAGGTCGCCTCTATCCTTGGGCTTGGCCGTCTCTTTCTGCACCGGTTCCTTGGGCTTGGTTTCAACCCGTTTGGTCTGCACCGGCTTTTTTTCCAATTGCTGCTCCGGCTCAGGCTCGGGAGGCTTCTCCTTCATGACCGGCGGCGGTGCGGGCGGTTGAGGCTGCTGGATACTCTGAGGCTGAGGCTGAACCGAGTTCGGATTTCCGCCCGAGTTGATAATCTTGTCGGTCGGAATGGCGTAGAGGTTGACGACCGGCGGAATCTCGATCGTCTTCCGCGAGGAGATGAAGGCCGAGCCGAACACAAACACCAGCAACAGCAGGCCGTGAAAGCCCGCCGAGCCGATGAAGCATTTTTTCTCGAATCGGTTCATCATTTCTCCGGCGAAGTGCGGAAGGAAAACTTGGTGAGGCCGTTCTTGATGCAACGGTTCATGATGTCGGCGAACGGCTCAATCTTCCCATCCTTGTCCGCCCGCACATACACGATGATGTTCGGGTTCTTCCTGAAATCACTGACGAGGGCCGTCTCGATTTGCGCCGGCGACATCCTGGCCTTGCCGAGCATGAAATTACCGCGCGCATCAATCTCCACGATGCGCACGTTGTCCTTGATGATCTTCGTGTCGGCTGCACCGCCTTGAGGAAGATTCATGTTCAACCCCTGATCCAGTAGCGGCGTGGTGATGACAAAGATGATGAGCAGCACGAACGCAAGGTCGAGCAGCGGAGTGATGTTGATTTCACTCAGCGTGACCAGCGAATTGCGTTGTGAGAAACGGCGCATCTTACGAAATGACGAATGACGAATGACTAACGACGAATGACCCGCCGCGCCGCACGCGGTTCGTCATTTGTAATTTGTCATTCGTCATTCTCTTCACGTTTCGTCCTTCAAGTATTCCGTCTCCAGTTGGGAGACGAGTTTCTGCGCGAAATTGTCCAACTCGACCGTGAGCACGCGCAGGTTATGCACGAGATAGTTGTAACCAAACATCGATGGAATAGCGACGAGCAAACCCGCCACCGTCGTGATCAAAGCCGCCGCCACGCCCGGTGCCATCGTGGCCAGATCTGCGCTACCCTTCATCGCCACGTAACTGAATGCGCTCATCACACCCCAGACTGTGCCCAACAGCCCCAGAAACGGAGCGCCGCTCACCGCCAGCGCAAGGAGGATTAGCCCCGACTCCAACTTGAGCGACTGCGAGGCGACCGCGCTCTCCAAGGTGCGCTTAATGTGCTCCAACGATTTGATCGAGAGCAGGGTCTTGCGCCCGCCCTCGGGAGTCTTGAGCCGCGTCTCGGCTTCCTTGCAGCCCTCCTGATAGACGACAAAGAGCGGGCAATCCTCCACGTTCACCCGGCGGTCAAAGACATCAAGGGCGTGCTTTTGGGTTCGGAATTCGTTCTCGAAGAGGCGGTTCAACCGTTTGGCGCGGCGCATTTGCATGCCCTTGGCCACCATCACCGACCAGGAGAAAATCGAGAAGACCAGCAGGCAACCGATGATGATGCGTCCCTCATTGGTGGACTGTCCCCAAATATAGGACAACTCCACCTCCTTCGGCTTCGCGGCGGCGGCGGCAAAAATACAAAACAGGTTCATGCTCTCACGACTTCACGACACACTTCTTCCGTCATTTGGAAACCACTGACTTGAGCGTGAGGAACCGATGAACGCCAAGCTTCAGGCTTGCTGCTAGTAATGACAGCAGAAGCGCGGCGGGACTTCAAAAATTTTCTGCGGAAATTTTTAACAAGTTGTTCACCGTCCGTAGAGCCGCGAACCAGAGTGATTCGGGGGCTGGGGCGAAGCCACGAAACCGGTCCATTGGACCGGCGCTCCTCCTGGTTCGCAATGCTTCTGGAACGCAGCCGTTGCTCGCCGTGCAGTTTCCGCTTGGCGGCAGGCTCGTCCCCTCCCCTACATTCACCGCGATGGAACAACGGACCCTGACTCTCGGACATTCACCGGACCCGGATGATGCCTTCATGTTCTATGCCCTGGCCAAAGATTTAATTCCGACGCACGGCTTTCGCTTCGAACACATCCTCCAGGACATCCAGACCTTAAACGAACGCGCCACACGCGGAGAACTCGACATCTCCGCGATCAGCATTCACGCCTATGCTTACGTGAGTGATCAATATGCTTTGCTGCCCAGTGGAGCCAGCATGGGCGATGGCTACGGTCCCATGCTGGTCGCCAAGTCGAAATTCTCCCGCGAAGCAGTTGGCCGGCAACGCCTCGCCGTGCCGGGACGCATGACCAGTGCCTTCCTGGCCCTTCAGCTCTGGCTGGGCAAATCGGCCAGTGAGTTCGATCATATCGTCGTGCCCTTCGATCAAATCTTTCAGGCGGTGCGCGAGGGCCGGGCGGACGTGGGCCTGATCATTCATGAGGGCCAGCTTACTTATCAGAACGAGGGATTGGTGATGTGCGAAGACCTCGGCGTGTGGTGGGGCCGGGAGAACGACGGTCTCCCCCTGCCCCTCGGTGGCAACGTCATTCACAAACGATTCGCCCCCGAGGCCCGGAAGAAAATCTCAGATACGCTCACGGCCAGCATCCAGTTCAGCCTCGAGCACCGGGCCGAGGCTGTGCAGCACGCGCTGCAATACGCCCGCGACATGGGCCGTGAACTGGCTGATCAGTTTGTAGGGATGTACGTGAACCACTGGACGCTGGATTACGGGGCAAAGGGTCGCGAGTCGATCCGACGGTTCCTGCGGCAGGCGCATGAACGCAACCTCATCCCGCGCGCGCCGGAACTCGAGTTTGTGATTTAGCCGGCCCAAGGTTTCGCCTGAGGAACTCGACCGTCCGCTTTTCCGCTCACTTCTTTTGCTTATCCGTCACCGGCGGCCCGGTGCGGAATGGTTCGTCGGTGAAGAGATAGATGATCCGGGCCTCGGAGGTCGCAAGCAATCCCTCGGGCACGAAAGCGCAGGACTCGATGTGGGCGTCATCGAACTTGGTGCGATACGGCTTCCCCAAAGTGGCGCGGACGAGGTCGCCATCGATGCGATAGACATAGGCGCCTGCCTTTGAGACCACCCCCAGGAGCCGGCCGTCGGCTGAAATGCCAGCGCCCGTGACGGGAGCCTCGATGCGCATTTCTCCGACCCGTTGGAGCGTTTGAATCCCGGCGGAATTGGTCAGGGAGAAACGGTAGAGTTCGGCCCGCGCGTCATCGAAGACCTTCGTGATTACGTAGCCGCTCTCCCCCCAGACGATGAGCGCCTCGCTATTGAACCGGCCTTCCGGGTAGCGCAAATTCCACGACCGCGTGACGCGCACAATGCCGTTGCGGTTCGCGGTCAACTCCGGTTCCTCGACCTGATGCACGGCGATGGTCGAACGATTCAGATCATTATCCCCGATGTCACCCAGGAAGAGATGTCCCCGATCATCAACGGCGATGTCCTCCCAGTCGTCCAGCAGCGCGCCGGTGACATGATAGTCCGCGAGCGGGACTCCGGCACGACTGATGGCGTAGAGTATCTGGCGTTTGCCGCCGCCGTCGTTATGCGTCCAGAGCACGTTCGTATCACGACGGCTCACCACCACGCCGGAGCTTTCCGTGATGCGGGGATTGGCCATGCGTCCGAGGGCCAGCACCCCCGGCGCGACTTTCCTGCCTTTGGGCAGCGACGATTTCGTTTGCGCCCCGCAAGCGGAGAGCGCACAGAGCAAAACTGACAAAATCCATTTCATTGAGTCGGGGTCATTAAACTGTATTTGTCGCCGGCTTGCCTTACTTTTTTCGCATGAGCAGTGAGGCTTCGACGATGGGGGCCGGCGAATCCATCATTCCGTCCCGGAGTGAGTTGAACGTGCGCGGCATGACCTGCCAAGGCTGCGCGCGGCAGGTGCGCGAGGCACTGCAATCAGTACCCGGAGTGGCCTCGGCGGTGGTCGATCTGGAAGCGCAGCGCGCCACGGCGCGCTGGGCGGCGGATGTTCCGCCCGATGTCCAAGCAGCCATCCTCGCCATTCAGCAGGCCGGATACGAGGCCCTGGCTGTGACGGGCAGTTCCACGACCCAACCGCCCCAGACCAGCCTGCTCCAAGGCTGGGCACTGAATATCGCGCTGGGTTTTCCCGTGACCTTCATCCTCATGCTGGGCGAGTGGGGCTTCCAACTGGCCATGACGCGCTGGTTCCAATGGCTCGCCTTCGCCCTGGCCACGCTGGTGCAGTTCGTGTGCGGCGCGCGCTTCTATCGCGGGGCCTGGCTTCAACTCAAGGCGCGCAGTTCGAACATGGACACCTTGGTGGCGCTCGGTTCCACCACGGCTTACGCCTACAGCGTCTGGGCCATGACCCGGCACGCACACGCCTATTTCATGGAAGCGGCGTCGATCATCACCCTCATCAGTGTCGGGCACTGGCTGGAGTCGCGCATGAGCGCGCGGGCGGCCAGTTCGATGAAGAAGCTCCTGGGACTGGCTCCCGCCCAGGCACGACGGCGCAAGGCCGCGGGCGGCGAAGAGTGGGTGGCAGTCGCGGCCTTGCACCCTGGCGACATCGTGTCCCTGCGCCCCGGCGAGCGCGTGCCGACAGACGGCCTGGTCATCGAAGGCGAATCCAGCGTGGATGAAAGCATGCTCACCGGGGAATCGCTGCCCGTGGACAAATCCAGCGGCGCAATCGTTTACGGCGGCACTGTGAATTTGAACCGCCTCCTCACCTTCCGCGTGACCACCACCGGCGAGGCGACCGCGCTGGCGCAAATCGTGGCGTCGGTGGAACGCGCCCAGAATAGCCGCGCCCGCATCCAACGCCTCGGCGACCGCGTGAGCAACATCTTTGTGCCCGTGGTAATAGTGGTGGCGATCCTGACGGCACTTTGGTGGGGATTGCTGCCGGAGACGGCGGCGCGAACGGCGCACGGCCTCTCGAATTATCTCTGGCCCATTTCCCTTCCCACTTCCACGCTGGCTGCGGCCATCATTCATTGTGCGGCAGTGCTCATCATCGCCTGCCCGTGCGCGATGGGACTGGCCACCCCCGCCGCCATCATGGCGGGAACGAACGCGGCGGCCGAGCGCGGCATCCTGATTCGCGACGGCCTCGCGCTGGAAAAAGCCGGCACCATCACCACCATCGTGTTCGACAAAACCGGGACGTTGACCTGCGGAAGACCGACCGTGGTGGAGCACCTCGTGCTGGATCAGAGTCTCGACGCGGTGGCGCTGGCCGCAGCCCTGGCGCGAAGATCAAATCATCCCTTGAGCCAGGCCGTGGCAAAATTATCGGCCACCGATTTCCCGATTACCGACTGGCGTGAACGGGCCGGCTCAGGGCTGGAGGCGAGCGTCTCCTCAAACGGCACCAACCGTTCCTTTCGATTTGGATCTCCTTCCTGGCTGGGCGAAGCGGGCTTCGAGATCCCGACCGCGCGTGAATTCACCGAACAATGGACCGCGCGCGGAGCCACGGTCGTGGGACTGGCGGCGGGCCGGCGACTGGCGGCGCTCTTCGCCTTGCAGGACGAACTGAAGCCCGAGGCCGGAGCGGTGATTCGCGAGTTGCAGACTCAAGGCCACGAAATCTATCTGCTGACCGGAGACAATCATCGCTCCGCGAACGCGGTCGGGGCAGCGCTGGGCATTCCAGCGCAAAACGTGGCGGCCGAGATACGGCCGGAGGCGAAGGCGGCCTTCGTCAAGTCGCTCCAGGACCGCGGCCAGCGCGTGGCCTTCATCGGCGATGGCATCAACGATGCGCCCGCCCTGGAACAATCCGATCTGGGCATCGCCGTGGGCCGGGCCAGCGACGTGGCCCAGATGGCCGCCGACATCGTGCTGCTCAAGTCCGACGTGCAGGCGATCCCCGAGGCGCTCGGGCTGGCGCGGGCAACATTGAGGACGATCCGCCAAAACCTGTTCTGGGCTTTCTTTTACAACGCGCTGGGCGTGCCGCTGGCCGCGTTGGGCTTCATGAGTCCAATCCTGTGCGCGGCGGCCATGGGCTTGTCCGACACGGTGGTAATCGGAAATGCGCTCCGCTTGCGTTGGTGGCGACGGTGAGAACTCGGTGAATTCAGAAACCACCCCGAGCGGATGCTTTGTCGACAAGGCCGGGATCACGGCCCCAGCACCACTCGTCCGCTCTGATTCGTGCCCAGCGAGAATCCTTGTCCGGCATTCAGTTTCTGAAAAACGGCACCGCTGAAGGAGCGCAAACTTCCGTCCGCCGGATCCGTGGCACTCCCTTGGAAGATGCCGCTCACCGGCGAGAAGGTCAGGGCCAGCGGGTTACGGCCGAGGTTCGTAATCGTGCTGCTTGAAATCAGCCGCACCAGGTTGGAGAAGGCGGGATCGATGTTGCCGCCGGAGAATTGGATGGATGCGTTGGTCAGCATCAAGACACGGTTGGTCGAACCGCTGGGCGCGAGGTAGGCCGAGCCGATGGCAGTGAAGTTGGTGTTGAAACCGCCGGCATAAAACTTCGAGCTTTCATCCGCAGCCTTGATCCAATTAAGCGACCCGTGGATGTCGTCCAGGTCGCGATTGGTGAAGGCCAGCCAGCCCATCAGCGATCCCCGGCCCCGCTGGAGCGAGCCGTAAAACGCCGCCAGCCCGGTGCCGGAAACCGTCACGCTTCGCAGCAGTTTGCTGCCGTCGGCCAGGGTGAGCCTGAAGCCCGCCGTGCCGCCAGAACTCACGATGACCGTGCCATAACCGCAGCCGGCCGGCACGGCGGCACTGTCCTCGTGACCTGCGATGGTCATGGTGTAACGGCCGGTCATGGGCGCGCGATTGGTCCGCGCACTGAACACCGCCTGCTCGCCGCGCAAGGGCGCGATCCAGTTCCCGTCCGTCACCCGGCCGAGCAATTGCCGGGGCGAACCGTCCTCGCCCCGGGTGAACTGAAGTTCCACGGTCAACGCGTTCGTCCCGGCGCGCTTGATCACGTTCGTGCCCAGGCCATCGCGCGTCAGCTTTCCCCGAAACGAAAACAGTCGGCGACCCATGCGCAACGAGCCGGAGTAAGTCCCGCGACTGGTCATGGACGCGCTGATGAACCCCGCGCTTCCCTGCTGCACGTTGTCCTCCTCGGCAAACAACCCGTTGAACTTGCCCGGCAGAAATGGATCCAGCGACGTGAACCTGCGCGCCGCATCCTCCAGCACCAGCACCCAGTCGTTGAAGTCGGGCGGCGAGAAGACACGGCTGCCACTGGCGGGGAATATGCCGCTGAAAGTCGCGCGGCCCGTGCGCGGATTAAACCACCAGGCATGGACCTGCGCGCCGGACAACCGCCCCAGGTCCACCGTGAAATTTCGTTTCGTCGGCGCGTAGGCGATCACGCAATGGCCATTCGTGTGGCGCAGCGCGGTCAAATAGTCGTCCGCCTCGAAGGTGCCAGACCCGGACGTGACGACGTTGGTGTCGGGAGCCATCGCATACCAGGGGCGGCGGTCGAAGAGCCACTTCAGATGCGACATGCTCACCGAGGCGTCGCCATCGATTTGCGTTTCCCAGCCAGTATAGAATGGCCAGATGTCGCGGTTGCCCATGACCTGCCCGCTCGAACCGCCCAACACCGACCAGTAAGCCTGCCGGCGGACCCAGTAGGCGTCCGCGCCGTGCTCGTTCTCGAACGTGGACTCGACCAGGAACGAGGCAAGCGCCGGCGCGACGTTGTAGTCCTCGATCGTCTTGGCATAAACGCGCCGGTCGAAAAAGCCATTGATGCCGTAGGCGTAGGTCGTGTTCAGGGTCAGCCAGTCTTCTCCGTCAAAAAAATCGCGGGCCGACTGTTCGGGAAACAGTTTCGCCGTCGCGAGATGGTTGGGATCGCGTTCCGCCACACCAGCGGCGATCTCCTTGATCAACGGAAAGTAATTCGTGTCGCCGTTGTCGCCCGAGTGCAGCCAGATGAGATTCGGCCGGTTCTTGTAGCGCTCGCCGACGAAGCGTCCGTAAGCGCGGCACTTGACCAGCCCGTTCGCCACCATCTCGTCCTGCCAGCCTTGCGCCGCGTCGTAGCCGACGTAGCACGGGGCCAGCACCACCTGGATGCCCTTGGCCGCGGCGCGCTCGATCACCCAGTCGCAGTTGGTGAAGTAACTTTCGTTGGGCGTGCTGAAGTCCCCAGGGATGTTGAACGGCGCGACACCATAGACATTCTCGCTGAACCCGCCGTTGATGGATCCATGATTGGCAACGAGCATCACCACCACGGTGTTGAAACCCTTCTGCCGCCGGTTCTCCAAATACTTCTCCACGCCCTCATGATCCAACGTGACCATGAGCGCCCACGCGCAATCGCCCTGGAGCAGGAAGGGCACGCCGCTCTGATCCACCAGCACATGCGGATTCTGGCCGCTGACCTTGACGGGATAATTCACCGCGCCTGCCGGGCCGGCCAGCAGGAGACAGAGCAAAAGAATCCGCGCCCAGGGGCTGTCCTTCATAAGTTCAACACGTCCAAACCGCACACGCGCCCAATCTAGCCGCACTCATGGCCCAAGCAAGATACGGAAAAAGCGGCGCGGGAAGCCGGCCACGTTCGTGACCGTGCAAGGGAAGGAAGCCGCCGGAGCGTTGGTGGTGAACAAGTCGGTCCAGTCCGCCAAGTCCTCCGACGCCTGCACGGTGTAGCTGACGCCGGCGTTGCCCCCCACCTGGAGAGTGACCTCGTCATTGTTCACCAGGACCTGGGTCACGGTGATCGCCTGCAATGGGCGGACGATCACGTTGAAACTTTGCGTCGCGCCCAGCGCCGGCACACCGCTGTCGGCGACCATCCACACCACGAGGTTGGTCGTTCCGACCTGGGCCTGAATCGGTCGCCAGGCAAATACGCCGTTGATCGGATCCAGCGCCGCGCCTTCGGGGGAATCAAGCAGAGCAAAGGTCATGGTCTGTTCCGGCCCATCCACATCGACGGCCTGGTTGGTGACCCAAAGCCACTCGCCCACGTTCGCCAGGCAGTTGGTCATCGGCCCGAGGCGCGGCGCATCATTCACCGGATTCACGGTCAGGAGAAAGCTCGCGCTAGTCGTGTTCGTTCCATCACTGACCACGAGCGTGATGACCGCCGTGCCGTGGGCGTCCGCCGCCGGGGTCACCGTCACCGTCCGGTTGCTGCCGCTGCCCCCGAACACAATCTGATTCGTCGGCACCAGCCCAGGATTGGAAGAAAGCGAGTCCAGCCACAAATCATCGGCGGCGGTTTCCGCGTCACCGACCACCACGATCAAAGGTCCGGCCACGGCATCTTCGTCCAGAGTGAGTTCGCTCAAACCGAGGATCGTCGGCGCGTCTTCCACGGCTTGCACATTGAGCAGGAAGCTCGTGCTTGCGCTGTTGGTCGCGTCGCGCAAGGTCACGGTAATGGTGGCGGTGCCGCTCACGTTCGCCGCCGGTGTCACGGTCACGGTGCGGTTGCTGCCGCTGCCGCCAAACACAATGCGGTTCGTCGGCAACAAGTAGGGATTGGACGAAGCAGCACTCAGCGTCAGACCCGCTGCGGCGGTGTCCAGATCGCCAACGAGGAGGCTCAACGGCTGCGTCGAGGAATCCTCGTTGAGCCACTGATCGTCCAGGCCCGTAATGGTCGGCGGATCGTCCACCGGGTTGATGGTCAACGGAAAACTCGTGCTCGTGCTGTTGGTGCCGTTGCTGACGGTCAGGATGATGTTCACCACGCCAAAGGCATTGGGCAGCGGCGTCACCGTCACGCTGCGATTGCTGCCGCTGCCCCCGAAGACAATCTGGTTCGTGGGCACCAGCGAAGGATGGGAGGAACCCGCACTCATGGTCAGGGCGGCGGCGGGCACATGCAGATCGTCCACGGTGAAAAACTGGACCGCCGTCGCGCCATCCTCGTCGATGGTCTGCGCCGGCACGCCGGTGATGGTGGGCGCGAGCGCCACCAGATGCACCAGCCAGTCGTCGCCATCCGGCGGAGGCGCGAGGTTCAGTCCGTTGAGCGTGTTGTTGGTCACGCGCCGGTCCTGGGGGTTCTGGGCATTGATCCAGGTGACGGCGTACGGGCCATTGCTGAAGCTGATGCTGACGCTCCCGTGCGACTGGAGATAAACCAGATACTGGTGGCCCGGTTCGGCCAGACAAAATCCGTTGTTCACCAAATCCTGACGCGGCCTCATGCGCTGGAAGGTCTGCGTCTCGAAGAAATCCCAGACCTGTTTGATGATGTCGTGGCGGGACTGGATTTTTTCCGCAAGGTCCAGCGAGCCGCTGAAGCCGCTCGAAGAAGTGCCGTTCATATCGCCGAAATTCAAGGCGGCGGCGGACATCATGATCACGAAGCCGTTCTTGCGAATGTCGGTGTTCGAATAAGCCGGATGCCCGAGGGTGTTGCCCGGCCAGAGCGCTTCGATGGCGTAGAGCGGCTGGTTGGTGTGGGCCTCCAGCAAGCCCGCGCTGAGCGCCTGGCGGTTCAGGGTCTTGGGCCCTTGCAGCGTGGTGAAATCCTCCCACAGTTCATCCTTGAAGGCATTCTCGCCGGTCACGTTGTGGTCGGAGACAAGGTGGCCGAACACGTCCAGCGACTTAACCAAATTGCCCAGCCGGGTGAGGTTGGTCATCCCCATCGCGTTTTGAAACAGCGCGACATCCGTGGCGTAGAGCGGTTCCGGCCCGGCCACGTTGAAGACCATGTTCCAGTACGGACCCACCCGGGCCAGCGTGTAGCGAAGATAGAGTTCCTGATCGATGTGGTTGGTCGGGAAATCCGAGGACTTCCCGAAAAAACCGGCGAAGGGAAAGACCACCATCTTGCGATTCGCCAAGTCATCCAGAATCGCCTCCATCTTCTGATACTCGTTCGCCTTCAGGCTGTGGGTGCCGCCGTCCCAAAGGTCCGGCGTGTTCCAGCCCTGCCCACGCCCGTTCGCGTTGCGATTCAGATAAAAACTCCCGATGGCCAGCATGTTGTAGCCCTGCCCTTGCGCCCAATCGAGGAAGGCCGTGCGATTGGTGGCCGGCCAGTTCGCGGCGAAGAAACGATCCCCGACGTGGAAGCTGCGCACCAACCGCTGGCCGCCGCCCTTGAAGCCGAACCACTGCGGGTTCGTTTCATCCGCGCCGATCAACCCCGGAATGTCGCTGACCACGCAAAGGAACTGGCCCGTGGTCGAGAGCGAGCCGTCCGAAAAACTGGCCGTGTAGTTCCACCAGCCCAACTGGTCCGGCATGAAACGCATCCGCCAGGTGTTGCTGCCGTCGTGGAAGCCCCAGAAGTTCACCGTGCTCGCGTCCGGCTTCGTGTAGGTGACGTTCAGCGTCACGTCACGATACGGATCAGCGTAAGCCGTCTCGTTCGTGATCGCGGCCTCGAAGCGTCCCCATCTCGCCACGTAGTTCGTCACCGGCCCGCGCGTCACATCGAGCAGGAAACTCGTGCTCGTATTGTTCGTGCCGTCGCTCACCGTGAGCGTGATGGTCGCCAGTCCGCTCGCATCCGGCACCGGCGTCACCAGCACCGTGCGATTGCTCCCGCTGCCGCCAAAGACAATGTTCGCCACCGGCACCAGCGTTGGATTGGAGGAGTCGCCACTCAGGGCCAACTCCCCGGCCGGCGTCTCCGCATCGCCAATCAGCACAGCCAGGACTTCCGTGGCGGTGTCCTCGATGATCGTCTGGTTGGGCACACCGCTGATCGTCGGCGCGTCATTGATGGTGTTGACCGTGAGGAGGAAGTTCGTGCTCACCAAGTTGGTGCCATCGCTCACGGTCAGGGTGATGACCGTGCTTCCGCTCGTTTCCGCCAGCGGCACCAGGGTCAACGTCCGATTGCTCCCGCCGCCGTTGAGAAAGATGTTTGCCAGCGGCACCAGGGCGAGGTTGGAGGATTCAACTTCCAGTGTGAGATCGTCCGCCAGGGTTTCGACATCGGCCATCACGAACGGCAGCGGCCCGGCCACGGCATCTTCATTGATGACCACATTGGTCAGTCCCGCGAGGACCGGTGGATCGTTGACCGGCAGAACCGTCAGCAGGAAGAAAGTGCTCGCGGAATTCGTGCCGTCCGTCACGAAGAGGATGATGTAAGCGAGTCCGCTGGCCTGGGCTGCGGGCGTGACTGTGACCGTGCGGTTGCTCCCGCTGCCGCCAAAAACAATTTGATTCACCGGCACCAGCGCTGGGTTCGAGGAAACCGCGTTGACCGACAGGTCCGCCGCCGCCGTTTCCACGTCGCCAATCACCACCGCCAGCGGCCCGGCCGCACCATCCTCGTTGATCTGCTGCGCGCCGGGTCCGGTAATTGTGGGTGAGTAATTCCTCGCCACCACCGTCAGCAGGAAGTTCGTGCTCGTGACATTCGTGCCGTCGCTCACCGCAAGCGTGATCATGGCCGTGCCGCTGGCGAGGGGTAACGGCGATAGCATCACGGTGCGGTTGCTGCCGCTACCGTCGAACACGATGCGGTTGGTTGGAATCAAAGCCGGGTTGGACGAGGCGGCGCTCAAGACCAATCCCGCCGCCGGCGTTTCCACGTCGCTCACCACCAGTTCCAACGGCCCCGCCAGGTCGTCTTCATCAATCACTTGATCGCCGACGCCGGTGAGGGTCGGCGGATCGTTCACCGCGTTGACCGTCAGCAGGAAACTTTTCTTCACCCGGTTCGTGCCGTCGCTCACGGTCATCGTGATCAGCGCGGTGCCGCTGCCATTGGCCACGGGCGTGACGTTCACGGTACGGTTGCTGCCGTCGCCGCTGAACACCATGTTCCCCACCGGCACCAACTCGGGGTTCGAGGAAGCGCCAGTCACAACCAAATCCTCCGGACTGGTCTCCACGTCGCCGACGGTGAAGGCCAGCGGCCCGGCGATGTTGTCTTCCGCGATCACCTGCGGTCCAATCCCGGTGATGGTCGGCATGTCGTTCACCGGCGACACCGTCAGCACAAAATTCGTGGTCAGGCTGTTCGTGCCATCGCTCACCGTCAGGAAGATCGTGGTCACGCCGTGCTGATTCAGCGCGGGCACAACCGTGACGGTGCGGTTGGAACCCGAGCCGCCGAACAGAATGTTGTTCGTCGGTGCCAGCGCGGGATTGGAGGAGCCACCCGTCACCACCAGACTCCCGGCGGGCGACTCCTCGTCGGCCACCGTGAAGTTCAAGGGGCCGGCCCCGCCATCCTCCACAATGCTCTGGTCCGCCACGCCGGTGAGGGTTGGCCGGAGATTCACCGGCTTGATCCGCAGCAAGAAGTTGGTGCTCGCGCTGTTCGTGCCATCGCTCACCGTCAGGGTGATGGTCACGAGGCCGATCTCGCCCGCCGCCGGGGTCACGCTCACGGTGCGGTTGCTGCTGCCGCCACCAAAGACAATGTTGCCCGTCGGCACGAGCAGCGGGTTCGACGAGCCGCCGCTCACCACCAGATTTTCCGCGCTGGTCTCCATGTCGCCCACGGCGAAAGGCAGCGGCCCGAGCACTGTGTCCTGGTTGTTGGTCAGCAGGCCGTCGAAGCCCGTGAGGAACGGCACGTCATTCACCGGGCGCACCGTGAGCAAAAAGCTCGTGCTCGAAACATTCGTGCCATCGCTGACCCGCAGCGTGAGGGTGACGGTCCCGTTGGCATCCGGCTGCGGCGTCACTCGCACGGTGCGATTGCTCCCGCTGCCGCCGAAGACGATTTGATTCGTCGGCACCAGGGCCGGGTTCGAGGAAAGGCCGCTCAGGGTCAGGCTCGCGGCCGGCGTCTCCCCGTCTCCCACGGTGAAGTTGAGAAATCCGGTTGCGCCATCCTCGTCGATGCTTTGCGCGTCCACCGTCGCCAGGCTCGGCGCGTCGTTCACCGGATTGACCGTGAGCAGGAAACTGGTGCTTGTGCTGTTCGTGCCATCACGGACCGTGAGCGTGATCTGCGACGAACCGTATGCATCCGCAACCGGCGTGAGAATGGCGAAACGATTCGAACCAGAGCCAGCCAGCACGATGCGGCTGACCGGCAGCAGCAGCAGGTTGGAGGAACTGGCGGACATGACCAGGTTGCTCGGCGGTGTCTCCACATCGCCGACGTTGAAGAAGACCGGCCCGGCAAACGCGTCTTCATTGACGGACAAATCAGCCGGACTGGTGATGAGCGGCACGTCGTTCACGGGCTGGACCGTGAGCAAGAAGTTCGCGCTCGCGCTGTTGGTGCCGTCGCTCACGGTCAGCGTGATGACCGCCGTACCGTGCGCCTCGGCCATAGGCGCCAATGTCGCCGTGCGATTGGAACCGGAACCGCCGAAGACAATGCTGTTCGTGGGCACGAGTGCCGGATTGGAGGAGCCGGCGCGCAGCGTCAGATTTTGCGGGCCAAGGTCCACCGAGTTCACCAGCACGGACAACGGGCCGGCGACTCCATCCTCGCTGATCACTTGATCGGCCACGCTGGCGATGGTCGGCAAGTCAGGCAGCGGATGGACCGTGAGCACGAAGCTGGTGCTCGCGCTGTTCGTGCCGTCGCTGACGGTCAAGGTGATGAGCGCCGTGCCGTGCGCGTCCGGGGCCGGGTTCACGAGAACCGTGCGATTGCTGCCGCTGCCGCTGAAGGTGATGCGGTTGGTGGGCACGAGCGCCGGATTCGAGGATCCGCCGGCCAGCGTCAAGTTGCCCGCCAACGTCTCCACATCGCCCACGGTGAAACTCAGCGGGCTGGTCGCCGCGTCCTCGTTGATGGATTGATCCGCGACCGGCGTGATGACCGGCGCATCATTCACCGGCAGCACCGTGAGCAGGAAATTCGCGCTCGTGTAGTTGGTGCCGTCGCTGACCGTGAGCGTGATGGCGGTCGTGCCGCTGCGATTGGCCACGGGTGTGACGACGACCGTGCGATTGCTGCCACTGCCCCCGAAAACAATGTTCTCCATCGGCACGAGAGACGGATTCGCGGCGGCCTGGCTCAAGGTTAGATTGGCGGCGGGAGTTTCCGCGTCGCTCACTGTGAAATTCAGAATCGCCGTGGTGCCATCCTCGTTGATCGTCTGATTCGCCACTCCGGAGATCACCGGAGGCACACCACCCGCTGAGAAGGTGGTCAAGGTCAGACTCCAGCCACCGGCGAAACTTCCCCGGTCCCCCGGCCCGCCGTCGAAAACGTAGAGCGACCAGGTTCCGTTGTAGGGCTGCCCGTGGAAGACCGCGAAGTTGGTTCCGTAAGGTGCGGCGGGCGCGGGCGCGGGAAAAATCTCGGCCGGCAGAAAGTTTCCCGGCTGATAGGCCGTGTTGTTGAGCAAGGGATTCAACGGCAGCGCCAGAGCCGCCGAGTCCGCGAGCGTGAAGGTCACGTTGTTTACTCCGCCGTTGCCCGCATCCGAGCAGAGGATCAACGCCTGCCCGCCCGGTCCGACCAGCAGCACGTCGATATCGCGCGTCCAGGTGTGGGTCAGGTTGCGCAAGGTCACAGTCACGTTGCCCAAAGTTCCGTCCAGACCGGCCACGTTGATCACCGAGGGATAAGGAGCCGACGCGCCCGAATCCGGGATGACGATGGAAGTCGTGTTGGTGAAGGAACGCGGGCCGAAGCCGGCGGGCACCGGGTTGGTGATAGTCAACACACCGTTGAAGTGGGTGATGTCGTAATCCGCGTCAGCCGCGCCGCCCGCCTCGATGGCGTAGGTGCCGGCGGGACTGTTGCTCGTCGCCGCCGTGAACAAGGTCACGGCCACGTCGAGATTCGAGACCGTATCGCCGTTAACGAAGCCCGAGTAAGTCGCAGAGAGCGGCGGATTGGTCTGGCCAATCGACCGGCTCTTGTTGTCCGCCGTGATGGCCAGCGGAAAACCGGCCGCTTCCGCCGCACGCTCCAGCGAAAGGCCGAACAGCAACCCCACCCCCAGCGCAAGCAGGGTGAGGAAATGGGAACGCGCCAAGTGAGCCGGCTCAAGATCACGACCTGGGCCGGCGGCGAAGGAACACCTTCCTGTTGTGCTGGTCATCCGTCCTGAATCTGAATGTCTGTCGTTACCGAACCGGAGCGGCGTTGTTATCCCTCAATTTCAGGGCAAAATCCAGAGGTATCCTCGATTCTGCCGTGGGAGGGTGGGTGAAACTTTTGTCATAAAGCCAAGGAGAGCCGCACGGCGGGCGGCCCTGGCTTCAGATAACCTCCAGCCAGGTGCTCAAACCACAACTGTCCCTCGGGGGGAAGCCCCACCTGGAACACTCCCACCCTTCCCCACCTTGGTTCTGCAACGTGCAGATGGAGTGATCCGCGCGGGGCAGAGCAGGCCCGCCCCGCCTGGGCCTAGTCTCCCGCGTCGGCTCAGACTTGCCCGGTCTTGGTGTGAACGCCGAGTTGGGTCAGCCAGATGCCACCCGACTTGTCCGTGCGCTGGATGAGCTTCTTTTTCAGCAATTCCACAATCTGCTCCTCGGTGATGTGGGGCACGCTGGCGACGACCTGGAGATCCCGGAGACAGGAATAGATTTCGTTTGCACTCATGAGCCAGTGTCTGGGATTTCGCCCCAAGCACCTAACCTTATCAGCAACTATAGTCGGCGACCCTCACGTCGGGAGAGGAAGAACTGTTTGTGCCCCACCCCCATGTCCCCACGTTCGACAATTCAAGGCTGTCGCCAGATTGCCGATAGGAGGCGACGATGAACTTGGGTGCCCCGGTGCTTATTATTGACGACGATCCCGCCTTGAGCGAAGCGGTGCGGGAAATTCTTGCCTCCGTCGGGCAGCCTGCGGCCGTGGCGCGCAACGCCTTTCACGGCCTGAAACTGGCGCGTGAACTGAAGCCGGCCGTGGTGTTGTGCGACATGTTCATGCCAGACATGGCCGGCTCGGATGTCTTCCGCGAACTGGCCGCCGACCCGGCCACGGCCCGCATCCCGCGCGTGATGATGAGCGGCCAGCCTAATCCAGATCCTTCGTTGGCCGACGGCTTTATCCCCAAGCCCTTCGATCCTTTCCTCATGTTGAAGCTGTTGCAGCAAATGACCTCGTTGCCCAGGACGACGCGGCGGCAGATCGCGCCCTTGGCTGCGGATTGGAGAGGTTGAGCACAGCCAGACCGATCCGGCACCGGAGAGATTTCTTCACCACGAGAACTGCAGGAGCGACACGCCCTGGCGCGGGAGCTTGAACTTCACCGTGCTCGCGCCGTCATTCACGCGTACGATTTGCGCTTCACCCAGCGTGGCGAGGTGTCCGGCTTTCTCCAGTTGCGCGTACTGCGCGGCCGTCGGTGCTTGCGGTGAACCCATGCGCTTCCACACGGTGAAGGCGTTGCTGTGGTCTTCATCGATGCGGAAGTGCTCGAGCCGCGCCCCGCCCTGCGCCGCGACCAGGCCACTCAGGTTCAATTCCACCTCGGCCTCCGGCCCCACCACGTCATCATCGTGATAATGCCACACCAGCACGCTCATCTGGTTGCCGTCGAGACTGGCCAGCGCGGCAATGTCCGGCTGGACGCGCACCCCGCGCCGCATCATGTCATCCAGGGTGAGAGAGCCGCTGCTCTCGGCGGCGAGGCGTTGACCGCGCATTTTGGCGAACATGCGGAAGACATTGAGCACCGGCTTGTCGATGCCGTTGCTGGCCAGCGAACGGAAGCCGGCGAAGTAGGGCTGGTCCTCGAACTCGAAGGCCCAGGTCAGCGCGCCTTCAAGATTCACGCCATGGCGGTCAGCCAAATCGTGTTTGCGCGCGAAGCTCGCCGCCGTGTAGCTCGAATACATCGTGCCGTTGCGGTAGGCGAGTTGCGACCCCTGACAGGCCGCGCAGCCTTCGGGATCGGACTCCCCGATCACGATGGGCTTGCTCTTCAACTCCGGATACGACGCCACGATGCGAAATCCGTCGTCGATGTTGCGCAATTGATTCGCGATGCCCATCCGCACATGACCGTTGGTCGTGACCGGCGATCCCTTGGCGTGGAACGAGATGAAGTCGATAGGTGTGCCGATCCTGCCCGTGGCGAAATTAGTCCCGCGCAAACAGTGCTCGAGGAAATCACGGGTGAACTTGCCGCCGCTGCCCGCCGTGTCCGCGCCGCCGACCCGCGCGGTGGGCAACGCGCGCTTCACACCGTCGATGGCGTAGTCGTGCAGCTTGCGGAACTCCGCCGGCGTGCCGCGCCAGTAGCCGATGTTCGGCTCGTTCCAGACTTCCCAATACCAAGACTCCACTTCGGCCCGCCCGTATTTCTCCACGCAATGCTTCGTCCACTCGAACGCCAGTTCACGCCACTTGTCATAGTCCTTCGGAGGATACGCCCAGCCCGTGTAAATCTCGTCGTAGCGCGCGCGGGGCGTCCACTTGTGCTGGTAAGGCTCGGGCTTGGTGGACATTGCCTTGGGCATGAAACCGATTTGCGCGTAAGGCCGCACTCCGCGCGCGAGATACGTGTCGAAGATGCGATCCACGATGGTCCAGTCGTAGAGCGGTTTGCCCTCCGCATCCTCCCGATAAGCGCCGGTCGAACCCCACTTCAAAGCCGGCGTGCCGTCGCCGGAGGTGAGCAAATTGTGCGCTCGGAAGAAAACCTGTTTCGGGGCCAGCTCGCCCAACTCGGCGATGAGCTTGCGCCCATTCGTCATGTAGGCGTAGTTCGGCTCATCCGCGCCGAAGAAGCGCCAGATGGGTTTTAAGCCGCCCACCGGCTTCGCGGCATCGACGCGGATACGGACCGGAATGGATTCCGCCGCCACCACGTTCAGCGCCGCGAGGAGCAGGATGGCGCACCGCACGTTCCATTCAAATCGCAGTCTCATCCGCGGAGGCTGGCGGAACCGGCCCCGATTACAATCCCACAATCCGACATAGAGCGCGGACCTCTGATCCACAGGCTCCAAAGCCGCCGGGAGTTGCCCCTCCCACTTCACGGAATCAGCGACAGTTGCCGGTCAACGCTGCGGAGCAAATCCTGATGCTCGCCCTGTTTCTTTGCGAGCGCCTGCTTTTGTTCCACGAGCCGGTTGTATTCCTGCCGCTCGATCGAGCGAGGCCGCCGCGCCGCCTTGCTCCAGGCCAGCGCGATCTGCTGGTCGAGCAGCACCATCTCCCGTTCGAGCACCTCCAGCCGCTCTTTCACCGACTGCCGCTGCCGCAGCAGCGTGTGTTTGTACTCCTGATTGGCCTGTCCCTGCCGCTCGCGCAAGCGCCGGGCGCGCTCCTGGCGTTCCACCTCCTGCTGGCGCTCGTATTCCGCCGCCGCTTTGCAGTCATAGGGGAAGAGTGCGGCCAGTTCCGGCGGCAGGTTCTTGCGGTCGCACTGCGAACCACCACCGTCATAAAGCACGATCACGCTGACCGGCGTGACCTTGGACACACGCACGTTCTTCACCTCCGTGCCGTTGAGGTTGAGCTTGTCGAACAAGATTTTCTCCACGCCTGCGGCCGTGAAGGACGCCAGGGCCATCAGCGCCGTGAGCGCGAGGACCACGAACTGTTTCACCGAATGATGGAGGCCATTTGTTTTCATAAGTTTCATTTTGTTTCCAGCCGCACCGGCTGTTCACCAAGACATGCGGAGTGGCGAAGCTGTTTGGGCCAAAAATTTTGAGGGAATTTTTGAACCGCTGATGGACGCTGATAAACGCTGATGGAAAACCGGCGGGCAGCACAGGCAACCTGCCTGTGCCGTCGGGCTACCAGCCCGACGGAATGGGAGAGGCCACGAAACTTTTCAAGCGCGCCGAGCTTGCGGACGTCGCACCCGTTTCGTCCGGCTGGTAGCCGAGACGAGACGGGCTGGTAGCCAATAGTGTTCGGCATGGCGGTGGCCGACCGGGGCGGCGGGGTGGTCTTTGGGGAAGGCGAGTTTGGTCGCGGCGGGGGGATCGAAGGAAGCCGCCGCGCGGCGGGCGGCTTCCGGGCAAGCGCGGCC